>CBFHUR010000011.1:0-79164 GCA_965658895.1 Binatia bacterium | reverse complement strand
GGGAGGAGCCGATAATGCAGGGCGCTCGCCTCATTGGTTTTGCCGGCAAGCGCCAGTTCCGTGAGTTCGGCGATCTCGCGCGGGGCGACATTGGCCGTGGTTGAAATGAGCCCGACGGCGCCCAACGAGATCATCGGCAGGGTCAGGGGGTCATCGCCCGAAAGTACGGCGAGATTCTCGCCGCAGGCCGCGACGATATCCATGACACGATCCAGTGAGCCGGTGGCGTCCTTGACCGCCACAATGTTCTCGATCTCCGAAAGCCGCAAAAGGGTGTTGGTCTCGATCGTGGAGCCGGTCCTGCCCGGGATGTTGTAGGTGATCAACGGAATCCCTACGGCTTCGGCTACCGCCCGGTAATGCTCGTAGATGCCGTCCTGAGTAGGCTTGTTGTAGTAGGGCGAAATCAGCAGGGCGCCATCAGCGCCTGCGGCTTCGGCCGCTCGTGTGAGGTCGATCGCTTCGGCGGTGGCATTGGATCCGGTACCTGCGATCACGGGAACGCGGCCCGCGGCTTTGGCGACCACTGCCTTGATCACTTCGGCGTGCTCGTCATGGGTGAGCGTGGCAGACTCGCCGGTGGAGCCGCAGGGGACGATCGCCTGCTGGCCGCCGGCAATCTGGCGCTCGACGAGAGTATCGAGGGCCGGGTAGTCGACCTGGCCGTCGCGGAACGGCGTGACCACAGCGACCATGGATCCGGTAAAGGGACATTTTGTTTGGCTCATAAGATTATCTTTCCGGAGTAGACCTCGGTGGCTCCCCCCGTCATCAGGACATGGTTATCCTCGGCGCGCCATTGGATGTCGAGGGATCCGCCGAGAAGATCGATCCGGACCTCTCGTTGACCGCGATCGGTCAGGACCGCCGCTACCGCGGCCGCGCAGGCGCCTGTGCCGCAGGCGTGGGTTTCGCCACTCCCACGCTCCCAGACGCGGAAGCGGAGATGGTTTGTGGGGGCGTTCCCGACCACTTCGACAAATTCGACATTGATGCGATTGGGGAACATGGGGTGAGATTCCAGGACGGGTCCCAGTTCGTGAACGGGCGCGGTCTCGGTCGAAGGAACAAAAAGGATCAGATGGGGGTTGCCCATCGACACGCAGGTTCCCTCGTAGGAGCGGCCGTCTGCCTCAATCGTGCCGTCTATCAGGGGATTTTCGGAATTCATGGGCAGGTCCGCGGGTTCCAAAGAGGGTTCTCCCATATCCACGGTGACCATATCGATGCCCCTGCCATTGCTGGAGGAGAGACTGAGGGTCTTGATCCCGGCATCCGTCTCCACGGTGAGTTCCCGGCTGTCAACGAGGCCGTGGTCGTAGCCGTATTTGCCCACACAGCGAATCCCGTTGCCGCACATCTCGCCGCGGCTTCCATCCGCGTTGTACATTTCCATTCGCAGATCGGCGGTGGCGGAAGGGGCAATGAGGATCAGGCCGTCCGAGCCGATTCCCGTGTGCCGCGGCGCGACGGCACGTGCCACAGCCCCGGGGTCCTCCAGCGTGGTGTCGAAGGCATTGACGTATACGTAATCGTTCCCGATTCCGTGCATTTTGGTGAAATTGAGTTCCATGAAGAGCTTCCCGGGTAGTTTGTAGCATATGCCGACTCGAGGGACATACCGCGGTGGCCCGCCCTTTCCCACGATTGTCGACCCGCCTGCACTTGAAGCAATGCGCGTGCGGGGGCTAGGAAGAGAATATGGCCGAGTCACGATTTACTGATCAGACCTTGCTTGAGCGGATTGCCGGGCAGGTGGGAACCCCATTTTTTCTCTACGATGCCCAGATCCTGCGGGATCGAATCGAGCGTATCGTGGAACTGACCTCCAGCGAGGGTCTCCAGGCCCGATACGCGATGAAGGCTCTTTCGGTGGCACCCGTTCTGCGAGAGATGAAGAAGGCGGGTCTCTGGATCGATGCGGTTTCGGGCAATGAGGTGCTGCGGGCCAAGGCCTCGGGCTACCCGATGGGTAATCAGCCTCCCGAGGTTCTGCTTACCGCAGACGCCTTCCGGGATAATGCCCGTGAGGTTCTGCAAGCCGAAGCCGTCCTGCCCAATCTCGGTTCGCCCGGGCAGCTCGGAGAATTGATTGAGGGCGGGTATCGGGGTCCGGCGGGAATTCGGGTGAATCCGGGTTTCGGCCATGGGCACGTTCAGGCCTGTGATACGGGTGGACCGAGTTCGAAGCATGGGGTCTGGCCTGATGAGCTCGCATCTCTGGCCGAGATGGCCGACGGGACCGACGTGTCTCTGGTACTTCTCCATGCGCATGTGGGGAGCGGGCCCCAGATCGAGGAATTGGAAGCCAACCTCGAGAAATTGAGTTCGTTTTTTGCCGATATGTTGTCGCTCTTCCCGGATCTCGAGGCTGTCAATCTGGGCGGCGGCTTCCCTCACGACTATCGCGATGCCGCGGCGGTCGCCGACCTCACCGGGTTGGGGACGCTCCTGCGGGCTGCCCGTGAGAGATTCTGCGCGTTGGCGGGCCGACCCATTCGAGTCGAGGTGGAACCGGGAAGGTTTTTGGCAGCGGCCTGCGGCGGACTGGTTTCCCGGGTGACGGATCGCAAGCAAACGCGGACGAACGACAAGGGAGAGGGCTATGACTTCCTGATGGTGGATGCAGGGTTCTGTGATCTCGTCCGGCCGGCGATGTATGGATCCTACCACCGTATTTCGGTTGTCGGACGCGATCTCGGCCCCGAGGCGCCTCTGGCCGTCGCCGGACCGCTTTGCGAATCGGGGGACCTCTTTACCCGTGATGCAGACGAATTGATCGAGACGCGAATGCTGCCGGTCCCGACGCGCGGAGACTTCCTCGTGCTTCATGATGCCGGGGCCTACGGCGCTTCGATGTCCTCGAACTACAACTCCTTGGGGAAGGCCCCACAGGTATGGCTGGATGAAGAGGGCCCGCGTCTTGCCCAGCGACGTGAGACGCTCGAGGATATCCTCGCGCTGGAATGCGACGAGTCTCTCTAGTCTCGCGGCCTCGGCCTAGCGGGCTTCGGGGTTCGCGTCGGCTTCGGCGCGGGACTTGGAGGTGACGTCGGGTAGTTCCCGGTCAATGGCCTCGCTCGCGATCTCGGCGCTTCTGTAGCCATCGACAGTTTCGGCGATGATACTGTAGCTGCACGTATCGCCTGGTTGCGGTTGGAAGTCTGTGAGCTCGATCCAACTCGGCTTGCGCATCGTGCCGCGGTCGATCACGGGAATACGTGCAATTCTTTGGCGGGGGATCTTCGGTAGGCACGACCGCCAGACCTCGAGGTGGCCGAGGTCGCCCATGTCCATGCCGTCAACGGTTTCGGTGGGGCGACGGAACCGAATGTTCATCCCGGTCGCGGTATTGGTGACCGAGAGTTCGGAGGCGGGTTTCGGAGAGACCGCCTGTGGCGGACGGATCGGTCCCACCCTCCCGCATCCCGCGAGCATCACCAAAGATGCACAAAAAGCGAATCGAGAGGCTCTGCGGCGAGAAGTGAACATCGGAATCCCCTCGAGGCCCTAGCGGCGTTTCGCGGCCAGAAAACCCTCGGCTTCCAGTTCCCGTAGGCGTCGTTCCACATTCGAGCGTGCCGTGCCGCCCGTCAACTTGCGACGTGATAACGCGCTCTCTACCCGCAGCCGTTTGCGGGCGGGTGCGCCGAGCAGGGGCGAGAACCCGGCCAGTTCGGCGGCGCTGAGGCTTTCCAATGTGCGATCCTCGAGGACGCAGAAACCTACAATGCGGCCGACGACTTCATGGGCTTCCCGGAAGGGCTGGCCCTTTTCGACCAGGTAGTCGGCCAGCTCTGTCGCCAGCGAGAAGCCTCCCGCGGCTTGCCCCATGCGGCTTTGGTTGGCGCGCAGTCGCGGCAGCATCCGGGCGAGAATGTCCAGAGCCGGGCGCAGCAGGTCTGCGGTATCGAACACCGGTGGTTTGTCTTCCTGAAGGTCACGGTTGTAGGCCAGGGGCAATCCCTTGAGGGTGACCAGAAGCGATTGCAATGCTCCGATCACTCGGCCACTGCGCCCGCGAATCAACTCCGCGACGTCGGGGTTTTTCTTCTGCGGCATCATGGAGCTTCCGGTGGCGAAGGCATCGGGAAGTTGGATGAAGCCGAATTCTTCGGAAGACCACAGAACGAGTTCTTCGCTTAGTCGTGAGAGATGGATCGCGATCAGCGACGCGGTCGCCAAAAACTCGGCCGCGAAATCGCGGTCGGAGACAGCATCGAGAGAGTTCCGGGAGACGGCATCGAAGCCCAATTCTCGCGCTACCAACTCTCGATTGATCGGGAATCCAGCGCCGGCCAGTGCACCCGCACCCAAAGGCAAGACGTTCGTGCGCTTGCGACAATCCTCAAGGCGCTCGCGGTCTCGTAGAAGCATCTCCACATAGGCAAGCCAATGGTGCGAGAGGAGAACCGGTTGTGCGCGCTGCAGGTGAGTATAGCCCGGGAGGACGATCTCCAGATCCTGGCGCGCCCGGTGGGCGAGCGCGCCGATCAGGGAATCGATGGAAGCAAGTGTCGCATCAATTTCGTCCCGGAGCCAAAGCCGGAAATCCGTGGCCACCTGATCGTTCCGACTCCGGCCGGTATGTACCTTGCCGCCGACCGGGCCCACGATCTCGGTGAGTCTTCGCTCGACTGCCATATGGACATCTTCGTCCGATGGTTTGGCGCGAAATTTCCCGTCGCGGATTTCGCGGGCCACCTTGCGCAGCCCCGACCGCAGCGTGCCGGCCTCGCGAGCGGTGAGAATGCGGGCTCTCTCCAATGCGTTGGTATGGGCGATGGAGCCGCGAATGTCCTGGTCGGCCATCCGGAGATCCGACTCCAGGCTGACGGTGAAGGCCTCGACGAGAGGGTCGGTACCCTCCTCGAAGCGGCCCGCCCAGGCTTTGCCGGGTCGTTTCTTTTGGGTCATTCGGGTTTCCATCCGCTGCGCGCCCTGGTCCGCAGTCGCAGGCCTGCGAGCGAAATGAATCCGGTGGCGTCCGCTTGTCGGTATCCGCCTGCCTCGTCAAAGCTGGCAATGTCCGGGTCGTAGAGAGAGCGATCGGCCTTGCGTCCGACGGTCGAGACATGGCCCTTGTAGAGCTTCATCCGGGCTTTGCCATTCACCGGCTTCTGGGACTCGTCGATCGCGGCCTGAAGCATCTCGCGTTCAGGAGCAAACCAATAGCCGTCATAGATCATGCGGGCGTAGCGGGGGATCAGCGAGTCTCGTACATGCATGGCTTCCCGATCCAGGGTGAGGGATTCCACGGCTTTGTGTGCGGCAACCAGGATGGTCCCCCCCGGGGTTTCGTAGACGCCCCGGCTTTTCATCCCGACATAGCGGTTCTCGACAATATCGATGCGACCCACACCGTGGGCGCCTCCGAGGTCATTGAGTCGGCGCAGGAGCGCTGCCGGAGCAAGGCGCTCGCCGTTCACGGCGACCGCATCGCCGGACTCGAAATCGATCTCGACGTAATCCGGCTGGTCGGGGGCTTCTTCCGGATTTCGGGTGAGGATGAACATATCCTCATAGGGCTCCTGCCAGGGGTCCTCGAGAACGCCGCCCTCGAAGCTGAGATGCAGAAGATTCCGGTCGCAGGAGTAGGGTTTTTCCCGACTCACCGGAATCGGGATCGAACGTTCCTCGGCGTACTGGATCAGGTCCTCGCGGCCTTCAAACGCCCAGTCGCGCCAGGGTGCGATAATTTCGAGCTCCGGCGCCAGGGCCGCGAAGGTCAGCTCGAATCGCACCTGATCGTTTCCTTTGCCCGTGGCGCCGTGGGATACGGCCTGGGCTCCGGTTTCCCGGGCAATCTCTGCATGCCGCTTCGCAATGATCGGACGCGCGATGGAGGTTCCGAGAAGGTAGCCGTCCTCGTAGCTCGCATTGGCTCGGAGCATGGGGAACACGTAATCGGCAACGAATTGCTCGGTAAGGTCCTCGATGAAGACATCGCAGGCGCCGGCAGCCACGGCTTTCTCACGGACGGGATCGAGTTCTTCCCCCTGTCCGACGTCGGCGCAATAGGCGACCACCTCGGCGCCGTACTCCTCGCGGAGCCAACCGAGAATGACAGAGGTGTCGAGGCCGCCGGAGTAGGCCAGCACGATTTTGTCGATTTTCTTCTTCATTCCATCCGTCTCTCAGCGGTTTCCGCCGCGGGTTTGTTCAAGCCAGCACATTACGGCTTTCTGTGCATGCAGCCGATTCTCGGCCTGATCGAATACCACCGAATTGGGGCCGTCGAGAACTTCGGCCGAGATCTCCTCGCCGCGATGGGCGGGCAGGCAATGCATCACCAGCGCATGTTTCTCGGCGCGGTTCATCAGCTCCTGATTGACCTGATAGCCGGCGAAGGCAGCCCGGCGTAGCTGAGTCTCTTCTTCCTGCCCCATGCTGGTCCAGACGTCGGTATAGACCGCATCCACGCCGTCGCAGGCAGCCAAGGGGTCGTTGGTGATCTCGATTCTGCCGCTGCCCGCGGATCGTGCCTGCTCGAGGATCTCGGAAGTGGGCTCGTACCCGACGGGGCAGGCGAGCCGGAAGTCCAGGTCATATTTACCGGCAAGATTCAGCCAGGAATTGACCACATTATTGCCGTCACCGATGAAGGCGACCTTCAGGCCGTCGAGCCGTTGGAACCGCTCCATGAGGGTCTGCGCGTCGGCCAGCACCTGGCAGGGGTGCAAGAGGTCGCTCAGCCCATTGATGACCGGAACGCTGGAGGCCTCGGCGAGCTCTTCCAAAACCGCATGGGAATAGGTCCGGGCCATGATCAAGTCCACCCAACGCGAGAGGTTGCGGGCGATGTCGCCGACGGTCTCGCGCGCGCCGAGCTGAATGTCGGCCGGCGCCAGATAGACCGCGGTGCCCCCCAGTTGCTGGATGCCGGTCTCGAAGGTGACCCGCGTGCGCAGGCTGGGTTTCTCGAAAATCATGGCGAGCGTGCGGCTCGCGAGTGGCGCGTCGTAAATTCCCTCTGCCAGCCGCGCCTTCAGGCGAGCGGCGTGATCGAGGAGATTCTGGATCTCCTCACGGCTCAGGTCGGCAAGCGATACCAAATCCCTCTTCATTGCCTGAATGCTCCTTTCAGGATGGCCAGGCCCTCCTCGATCTCATGATCGGTTACGATCAACGGTGGTGCAATCCGGAGGACCCCGTTTCCGGTCACATTGATCAACAATCCGTCGTTCAGGCATGCGGTCGCAATTTTTCGTGCCGCCTCGGCGTCCCGGATTTGCATTCCCAGCATGAGGCCGCGGCCACGCACCTCGCGGGCGAGGTCCGGGAATTCCCGTGCCAGTTCGCGCAGGCCTTCTTCGAGCCTGGTCCCGGCCTCGCGACAGCGCGGCAGCGTGTGGCCGTCGATCAGCGTTTGCAACGTGGCAACGGCTGCGGCGTTGGTGACGCAATTGCCGCCGAACGTCGACCCATGTGCTCCGAGATCGAAGGCATCGGCCGCGCGAGGGCCGGCGCAAAGTGCTCCGGCAGGCATTCCGTTGGCGATCCCCTTGGCGAGCGTCATCAGGTCGGGTTCCACGCCGGAATCTTCATAGGCAAACAGTGTGCCGGTCCGTCCGCATCCTGTCTGTACCTCGTCAAAGATCAACAGCAGGTCGGCCGCATCGCATAGGTCACGGAGTCCCTGCAGGTAGTCCGGCGGCGGGACGATAATGCCGCCTTCGCCCTGAATGGGCTCGACCATGATGGCGGTTGTTGCTGGCGAGACGAGTTGCCGGATCGCTTCGAGGTCCCCGAAGGGCGCGTACCGGAATCCCTCGAGGTTCGGTTCGTAACCCACCCGAACCTTTTCCTGGCCGGTGGCGGCGATGGTGGCCATGGTGCGGCCGTGGAAGGAGCCCAGCGCTGTCAGGATCTCGTAGCGCCCGCCATGGGCTTGCCCGTAGCGACGTGCCAGCTTGATCGCCGCCTCGTTGGCTTCTGCGCCGCTGTTGCAGAGAAATACCCGTTCTCCGAAAGAGTTCTCGACCAGCAGGCGGGCAAGGGCGGTCTGGGGCAGGCTGTGGTGCAGGTTGGAGATATGGACCAGTGTGGCGGCCTGCTGTTGGATGGCGGCGGTCACAGCCGGGTGACAATGGCCGAGATTGGTGCAGAGGATGCTCGAGAAAAAGTCCAGCACGCGGTTGCCTTCGGCGGTCGTGAGTTCAGCCCCTTTGCCGGAGACAAAGACAATCTCCTCGCGTCCATACACCTGAAGAAGGTGATTCCGATTCTCCGCGATGACCTCGGGGGTAGACAAGGTCTTGCCTGTCGGACTCGAGTTCACGCTCCGGCTCCAGACGTGGGCGGGAGATGCACGGCTGTTCCGACGCCGGAGTCGGTGAAGAGCTCCAGGAGTAGCGCGTGTTTGATCCGCCCGTCGATCACGTGGACCTGAGAGACGCCGCCCCGCAGCGCCTGCAGACAGCAGTCGATCTTGGGAAGCATGCCCCCCTCGATCGTTCCGTCTGCAATCAACGCGGCGGCTTGCCTGGCATCGAGCGAATTGATCAGCTTCTTGTCGCGGTCGAGAATGCCCTCCACATCGGTGAGGAGAAGGAACTTCTCGGCACCGAGGGCCTCGGCGATCCGACCCGCCGCGGTATCAGCATTGATATTGAAGCTCTGCCCGTCTTCGCCGCTCCCTACGGGTGCGATCACCGGAATGAAATCATCACTTTCCATTGCCCGAATAAGTCCGGGGTCGACCGAAAGGATCTCTCCAACGTGGCCCAGGTCACCGGCTTCGTGGGCGAGCTTCTTGGCCCGCAGCAGCCCGCCGTCCTTGCCGGAGAATCCCGCCGCGCGACCTCCGGCCTTCTGGATGTTGGTCACGATCTGCGCGTTGATTTCTCCTGCGAGCACCATCTCGACGACCCGCATCGTGGCATCGTCCGTGACACGCATGCCGCCGACGAAACGGGACTCGATCGAGAGCTCTTCGAGCATGCTGTTGATCTGGGGGCCGCCACCATGGACGACCACCGGGTGGATGCCCACGTATTTCAGTAGTACGAGGTCCTCGGCAAAGGCCTCCTGCAGGTCGTCGGCAATCATGGCATTGCCGCCATATTTGATGACGACCGTCTTGCCCGCGAAGCGCTTGATATAAGGCAAAGCCTCGAGGAGCATCTCGGCGTTCTTGATTCTGGTGGCGTGGTCCACGACTCGGAATTACGGAAAGCGCCTCGGAAACGCAACGAATCCGCCTCGACTTCGATTATACGCCCGTCGAACCTGACTCTGGGGACGAACCACGTCGGGTCTTAGAGAATGAAGCGGGAAAGGTCCTCGTTCCCCAGAATCGGGTCCAATTCCTGCCGGACAAGCTCCCCGGTGACCTCGAACGCCTCGCCGCGGCGATCCGGGGCCTCGAACATCAGGCGATCCAGAAGCCTTTCGAGGATCGTGTGCAGGCGCCGCGCCCCGATATTCTCGGTCCGTTGATTCACCTCGGCCGCGACTTTGGCCAGGGCGGCGATCGCGTCGGTCGTAAACGATAATTGAACGCCTTCGGTAGCCAGCAGGGCCTCATATTGGCGCGTGAGTGCGTTCTGCGGTTCGGTCAGGATCCGGACAAAATCTTCTTCGGTCAAAGCCTCGAGTTCGACGCGGATCGGAAAGCGGCCTTGAAACTCGGGGATCAGATCCGACGGCTTGGCAATATGGAAGGCGCCTGATGCGATGAAGAGGATGTGGTCGGTGCGGACTGGCCCATGTTTGGTCGTCACGGTCGACCCCTCGACGATGGGCAGGAGGTCTCTCTGGACTCCTTCTCGAGACACGTCGGCGTTTCCGGCTTGGGCCTTGCCGGCGATCTTGTCGATCTCGTCGAGGAAGACAATGCCCGAGCTCTCGACACGCGCGACGGCCTCGGTCTTGACGGTATCGGCGTCGACCAGTCCGAGGGATTCCTCCTGCTCGAGCAGATCCAGTGCCTGAGGAATCAAAAGCTTGCGGGGGCGGGTGGCCTTTTTGCCGAGACCGGAAAACATCTCCTTCAAGTTAAAGCCCACCTCTTCCATGCCCTGGGGTGTCATGACCTCGATGGTAGGAGAGGATTGTTCGGCGACCTCGATCTCGATCTCCCGGTCGTCGAGTACGCCCTCGCGCAATTGCCGACGCAGCTTGTCGCGGGTGGAGTTGCCACCCGATTCGGCGCCGCTGGAGAAGCCCGCAGTCCCCGAGGGCAGGAGGGCATCGAGGACGCGTTCCTCAGCGGCTTCGCGGGCCCGCAAGGCGACCTTTTCCTGCTCTTCTTCACGGACCATCACGATCGCCAATTCCACCAGATCTCGAATCAGGGACTCCACATCGCGACCGACATAGCCGACCTCGGTGAACTTCGAGGCTTCGACTTTCAGAAAGGGCGCTTGCGCGAGCTTCGCCAGTCGCCGGGAGATCTCGGTTTTGCCCACGCCGGTCGGTCCGATCAAGATGATGTTCTTGGGCGTGATTTCGTCGCGCATTTCTTCCGGGACCTGCTGGCGTCGCCAGCGGTTCCTGAGCGCAATCGCGACCGAGCGTTTGGCCGCGTTTTGCCCCACGATATAACGATCGAGTTCCGAGACTGTTTCCCGAGGTGTCATGGTCGGCGCCGCCGAGCGGTCGTCGTCGCGGTTGGCGGCCGTTGTTGCCATGGTCGGTAGATCGGCGTTCATTCGCTGTCGTCTCCCAATTGCTCAACGACCAATTGGTCGTTGGTATAGACACAAATATCAGAGGCAATCTGCATCGCGCCGCGCGCAATCTGTTCGGCATTGAGGTCGCTGTGCTGCAGCATCGCACGGGATGCGGCAAGCGCGTAAGTGCCTCCGCTGCCCGTGGCGATGGTGCTGGCACCCTCCGGCAGTGCGTCGGGCTCAATCACATCACCAGTCCCCGAGACCAACAGCATGTCTTCATGGTCGGCAACGATCAACATCGCCTCGAGGCGACGAAGCGCTCGATCCGAGCGCCAGTCCTTGGCGAGTTCCACCGCGGAGCGGCGGAGTTGGCCTCGATGTTCCTCGAGTTTTTGTTCGAACCGTTCAAAAAGCGTAAAGGCGTCGGCCGAGGCCCCGGCAAAGCCGGCCAGGATGCGGTCCTGATACAGACGGCGGACTTTCCGGGCTCCGCGCTTCATGATGGTATCCCCGAGGCTGACCTGGCCGTCACCCGCGATACAGGTCATTTGCCCGCGGCGAACGGCGAGAATCGTTGTCGCATGGGGCACGATTCTGGAATCTTGTTGGCTCACGCGAGTTCGTTAAGCATGCCCGGGGTACTTGTCTAGGCTTTATCGCGCTCTTGGATGACAATCCTCGTAGACAAGGCGCAATTTTCCAAGGCTGACGTGGGTATATTTCTGGGTGGTCGCGAGGCTGGCGTGGCCGAGAAGGTCCTGAATGGATCGGAGATCGGCGCCCGAATCGAGCAAATGGGTGGCACAGCTATGGCGCAGGGCGTGGGGTGTGACATGGGGCAGGCCTGCCTGATCCAGAAAATCGCCCACGATGCGTCCGACACTGCGGACGTGCAGCCGGGAGCCTCGTTGATTGCGAAAAATTGGCGTGCGTCCATCGGTGGCACCGGAGGTTTGCTGGGCGCTCCGAAGCGCCTGGAGAGTTTCCACGGCGGCCCGCGTGGTCGGCACGATGCGGTCCTTTCCGCCCTTGCCGCTGCGGATATGCAGGGTGGAGCGACGCGGCTCGAGATCGCACCAATCGAGACCGACACTCTCGCTGGCGCGCAAGCCGCTTCCATAAAGCACCTCGAGCAAGGCCAGGTTCCGCAGGTCGCGCAGCCCATCTCCGGTGATGCGCGGTTTGAACGCCGCACCGAGGGTGTCCTCGGGCAAGGCACGGGGCAGGGCTTTCGGGTACTTCGGGAGCTTGAGCGGTTCGGCCGGGTTGTGCTCGATCGTCCCCATGCGTCGCAGGTAGCTGAAAAAACTCTTCAGCACGCTTACCGTCCGTCCCATGGTGCGCCGGCCGACATGTTCGGATCGGTCGGCAAGGAATCGGCGGAGATCATCGGTGCTGACCGCAACCCAATCGGTCCCTCCATCGGCCCCGATTGCCGCAATCAGGCGCTCGATTTCCATGCGGTAGGCACGCACGGTGTGGCTGGAACTCCGCCTCTCGGTGTCGAGATGCACGAGAAAATCGTGCAGTTTTTGATCATCGGATCCAGCCACATCCACCTCCACCTATACGCCCCCGGCGCCCTATGATAGCATCTTCCCTGATGCCAGTGCCACCCGCCTTGGAGCCGACGAGTCCCTCGAGATGGAGGGCCCGCGCCGGGAGATATGCAGTTGTGGCGTTGGTGACGATCGTGGGCTTGGCTGGTGCCGGCTGCGAGGCTCAGGATCCGGCCGAAGCCGCTGCCAGACGGTTTGTCGATCGTTATTATGTCGAACTCGACCTGAAGGCTGCCCGGCCTTACGCAACCGGTCTGGCGCTGGCGAAGTTGACGCGTGAAGAGGAACTGCTGGCTGGAATCGACGCGCCAGCTTCGGCCGGCAAGCCATCCGTCCATTACCGTCTGGTCGAGAAAAGTCCCGAATCGATGCCCTCGCAGCGAAGCTACCTTTTCGAGCTCACAATCTCGTTCTCGGATGCGCAGGTGGTCCGGATGGCTCTGGTGACCTTGCAGGGTGATGGTGCCAACGACTGGAAAGTCGCCAACTTCGAGGAGCTTCGTTGAGGCGCTCCCGATGGATCGGGTTGCTGTTCGTGCTGGTCTTGACTCCGCTTGTGGTTGCGGGCGGTGTACTATTGCGAGCCCACAGGCTTCTGGCCGATCCCGGCACGCTGGCGCGGGGGTTTTCGGTGGGTTTGGGACGAGGTCTGACCTCGGATTCCTTTGATGTTGCGTTTTGGCCGCCGGGTTATGTACTTCGGGGCGTCGAGCTGGCCGATCAGTCCAAATATGGCTCCGGGGAACTCGCTCATGTCGACGCGATCTGGCTGCAGGCGGGGATCGCTTCGCTGGTCCGCGGCGAGGTGCGGATCGAAGAGGTGGTGCTCGAAAAGCCGACCTTGCGGGTCGTCCTGGGCCCCGAGGGCTGGAATCTGGGTGCCAGCGAGCAGTATCTGGAAACGCCGGAGGCGTTCGACGTACAACGGGTGACCGCAACCGGGTTGCGCCTTGTGTATCGGGATCGCACACGTCCCGGAGTGGCCGAATTCGAGGTGCGACAGGGGGTGCTGAGGGCTGTTCGCAAGGGATTGCATGAGGGATGGTCGGTCGAGGTCTCGGGGGCAACCGAGGTGATGGGCCCGCCCGACGCACCTCCGGGTTCCATGAAGATGCGGCTGGAAACTCCGGCTCGCGACGAAGCGTATCTGCGCATCGAAGGTTCGCTCGAGAGCCTGGATGGGGCGCGGGTCGGTGAGTTGGCGCAATTGATCGGAAGCGACATGCCATTTGGCACTCAGTTAGGCGGGCGCTTGTCGGGTCGTCTGGTGGCCATGGTCGGAGCTGGCTCGGATGGCGGGGAATCGAGTTTGGTGGCCGATCTGGACCTTGCCGATGCCGAGCTGCGCACACGCGAGGGCCTGGTGCTCAAGCCACGCGGTTTGGCCTCGCAGGTCCATATGGAGGGTTCGGGCATCGGCGAGGCTCTTCGGCTCGATCTATTCGAGACCGAGACCGCGGGATTGAAGATCCGAGCCCGACGAGAAGCGAACGCCGGCGGGTTGGTTCTCGATGGTTCTGATCTGAACGGTCGAGGGTTGGAGAATGTCTTGCCTTTACTCAGCGGGATTCGTCCGCGAGGCAAGTTTCGTCTGCAGGGTAAGGTCGAGGAAGTTGACGAGGGGCGCCGTCTCCGGGTCGAGGTCAGCGGAGAGGAACTCACCCTGTTGCCAGAGGAGGAGAGGTGGACGGTCGGCCAATTCTCCATCTCGTTGGGCTTGCGCGGCGATGGCGATTATCTGCTTGTGGCCCGAGCGCAGGAGGTTCAGGGACAGAGCTTTGCGTTGGATAATCTGGCTATAGGCTATCTGGCTCGATCGGGCGTCGTGCCCTTGCTGGATTTTCACGGCCAGGGCCTGGTGCGCGACGCGGCAAGGATGGATGACTTCTGGTTGAAGGGGGAGCTGGCCGACGCTTCCCAGTTGACGGGGCGTGTCGCCCTGCGCAGCTTCGGCGGAGAGGGTTCGGGCTCCGTTTCCCTGCAGAGGGTGGACCCGGGGTGGCGTGCGACGCTGGATTTGGATTGGTCGGATCTCGATATTCCCGACTTGGCCGCGGTGCTCGGTCGCGATCTTTCGCTACAGGGTGCGCTCTCGGGGTCGACGCAGCTCGCCGGCTCCGGTGCGGATATGGATGAATTGCTGGGGAATCTGACCGGGCCGCTGTCCTTGCGGATCGATCAGGCGCGCTTTGTGGAGATGGACCCGCTCCGGCTGGCGGGGGGCGCGCTGGGCCGGGTCCCCCTGGTGGGAGGGCGGCTGAAGCGTCGATTGACCCGCGCCGGCCGACAGATGGAGGTTTCGGGAAGTGATTCACTGACCCTGGTGGCTGACGGTCCGTGGAGCGAGGGGCGGCATCGTCTCGATCGTCTGAATCTGTCGGGGGCCCTCTATGATTTCTCGGGCAGCGGGGAGTTTGCTTCGTCCGGAACTCTCGATCTGACCGGGGATCTTGTGGTGCGGGGGCGCACCGCTGATGAGTTGCGCAAGGGCGACCCCAGATTTGGCGCGGTTTTGGGGAAGACAGGGCCGATCGTCTTTCCCATCACGGTCGAGGGCGTCTACCCCGATCTGACCGTTCTCCCCGAGCCGTCTTTTCTCGGCGAGCTTTCAAGGCGCGCCCGGCGGGGAGGACGCTCCCTTGGAGAGAATATCGGTCAACAACTCCGTGAGGCGTTGGCGCCTTGAGCGAGGATTTGGAGTCTTTCCCGTGGGCTTGCCTCGAGCAGGCCGGGCTCTGGGGTACCGGGGTCCTGATTCGGCGTTCGGAGATCGCGTTTCTGAAACATGTCGTCGAGTCCTACGAGGGCCTGGGCTTCACGCGTATGGTCGCTTCCGAGGGCGAATCCGATGCGGTTGTCGCGGTGATGGGGCCCGCCTCGTCGCGCGCGCCTCTCGAGGAGCTGCTTTTGTCGCTTCGTGGTCGGGCCGGTTATCGTCTGGTTCCGCGGGAGCTGCCAGCCATTTGTCATGAGAGCTGGTTTTGCACGGAGTGGGACTAGTTCCCCTCGTCGCCGCTGTCTTCGATGTCCGTCACGTCCTCGCCCTTGCGATGAAAGGCCCATGCGACTCCGATGCTGACACAATAGAGAACCATCAGCGGCGCGGCGAGAAGCATTTGCGAGGCAACGTCGGGTCCCGGAGTCAGGATTGCTGCAAGAATGATGATGCCGATGATCGCATACCGCCAGGGGCGGATCAGGGTCTGGTGATCGATCACGCCGACGCGCGCCAGGAAAAAGGCGATCACGGGTAGTTCGAATGTGATTCCAAATGCGAGCAGGAGGCGAGAGCTGAAGGAAAGGTATTCGCTGATTCGCAGGGCGGGCTCGATGCCGATCGTATCGTATTGCTGCATGAAAAAGGCGTAGCCCACGTAGAAGACCGTGAAGTAGCAAAAGATGGCGCCCGCAAAAAAGAAGAAGGTCGCGAAGACCACAAACGGAACGACATAAATCTTTTCGTGCCCGTGGAGGCCCGGAGACACGAATTGCCAGGCTTGGTAGAACAGGATCGGTGAGGCGAGAAAGACTCCCGAAATGAACGAAACCTTCAGTTTGGTGAAGAAGGCTTCCGCCACACCCGTTCCGATCATCGAGAGTCCGCTGTCGGCACCCACGGACTCGATCGGCGCGGTCAGGATGCCGAAGATGCGGTCCGAGTAGAGGTAGGCAACACCAAAGCCGACGAGCACGGCGAGAATCGCCTTCGCGACCCGCCAGCGAAGCTCCTCGAGGTGATCGGTGAGCGGCATTTCCATTTCCGACATGGAGTAGTCCTGTTCGAGGCGGGCTAGCCTTCGGTTTCCTTGTCGGTGGGAGTCGAGGGTGGATTCCCGGGGGTTGAGCCGGTCTTTGCCGAGACCGGGCTTTCGACCTGGCGGGACTGGTCTGCATCGGCCACCGTGGGCTCGGGGTTGGGCGCCGGCACGTCGGCATCGTCAGTGGGCTGGATCTCAGTGGGCTGGATCTCAGGTGTGCTGGAGCGGGCTTCGCGGTCCGCTCGTCGCCGTTCGTTTTCATGCTCGCGGGCTTCACTTTCGATCATGTGACGCGCGGCATCCAGTTCCTTGTTGACGTCGCCTGTGAGGCGGCGAAACTCCGCCAGGCCTTTCCCGAGAGATCTGGCGACCTCCGGGAGTCGCTTGGGGCCGAGCACAACGAGCGCCACCACGATGATGACGGCGAGCTCGGGCATCCCGATTCCAAACATGGCCCTACGCTACCCGACAGGTCTCATGGATTCAATTTTCTCATTCCGCGGGTTTTGCCGAAGCCAATGGCCCGGCATTCCGATGCAGGGCGCGGAGAGGGCCGGTGACCTCCTGCGCCGGCGCCTGCCACGGTTTGGCTGCAATTGTGGAAGTAAATGCCGTCAGGCACGCTTCGGCCGACGAGCGCAGCGCCGGCAGGTCATATCCGCCCTCGAGGACGGCGGCAATCCTGCCATCTGCGGTGTCTTGCGCCACTAATTGCAGCTGGCTCATCAGGTTCATGTACCCGGTCTCGGTAAACTGCAGATTGGCGAGCGGATCCCGCTGGTGCCCATCGAAACCTGCGGAGACCAGGACGAATTCCGGCGAAAAGGCCCGAAGTGCGGGCAGCAGGAGGTCGTTGAAGAGCAGCGCGGCCTCGGCGTCTCCGGCGCCGGCCACTAGCGGTAGATTGATGTTATAGCCCCGGCCTTTCCCGTGCCCGATGTCGTTTGCCGCGCCGGTGCCGGGATACCAGGGAGATTCATGGACGGAGGCGTAGAGCACGTGCGGGTCGTCATAGAAGATCTCTTCGGTGCCGTTTCCATGATGGACATCGAAGTCGATGATCGCGATTCGGTCATATTTCCGACGCAGGTGAAGGGCTGCGATCGCGACATTGTTGAAGAGGCAAAACCCCTGAGACAACGAGCGGTTCGCATGGTGCCCGGGAGGGCGAACGAAAGCGAACCCGTTGCGGGCAGCGCCATTGTCAACTGCATCAACGACCTCGATCAGGCCCCCGACGGCCTCGAGAGCCGTCTGGTAGGAACTCTCGCTTGCGACGGTGTCGGCATCGAGTCTGGTCACCGCCTGGAGCCTTGTGGCTTCGATCTGTGCAAGGTGCTGCGCGTCGTGTGCGCGCAGGATTTCCCGGGGCGTCGCGATCCGTGGCGCGATTTGCTGGAGGGCGGGACCGCTCCATTCGCGCACGGCTGCTTCGATCACGGCGGAGCGTTCCGGGCTTTCGGGATGAGCGCCACCCGGTCGGTGGTGGCGAAACCGCGAGTCGCTCAGCACTGCGGTCGGAACGAGGCTCACGAGGACCACTCCGCACGGCCGGGTTCGGTGCCCCGGCGGAAGGCCTCGAGAACGGAGCCCTGCTCGCCAAGTCGGGCTCGAAGCCCGGTGTGGGCATTGACAGGTACCAGAATGACGTCCTCCGGTACCGGAAAATCGCTTACCGGGGTATCGGCCAGCGCCGCCTGCATGAATCCCTTCCAGATCGGTGCCGCGACACGCCCGCCGGTTTCCTTGTCGCCCAGCGTCTTGCCGCGGTCATAGCCCACCCAGACCCCAGCGGCGATCTCGGGCGTGAAGCCGACAAACCAGGCATCGCGTTGATCGTTGGTGGTGCCGGTCTTTCCAGCCGCGGGACGGTTCAAGCGCGCACGTCGGCCTGTGCCCCGATTGACCACGCCCTGCAGCATCGTCGTCATCTGGTAGGCGGTTGTCGGCGTCAGAACCTGCTCGGATCGGGGTGGTCGCTCCTCCAGGATATTACCGTGCTGGTCGGTGATTCGGGTGATGAACCGAGGCTCATGGAGGCGGCCCGCAGAACTGAAAACGCTATAGGCGCGGACAAGTTCCAGCAAGGTTGTCTCGCCCGTGCCAAGCGAGAGGGAGAGGTTGGGCGCGAAGCGCTTGCGGAATCCGAATCGAGGCAAGTAGTCCAGAAGGTAGGGCAGGCCGATGGCATCGACCAGTTTTACGGTCGGTACGTTGCGGGATTTGGTCAATGCTTCGCGGACCGTGGTGGGGCCGTAATAGCGTTTGGTGAAATTTTTCGGGGACCAGGGCTTGCCCGGTTGGTCCGGAAACGTCACCGGAGCGTCGTCCAGAAGTGTTGCGGGTGTATAGCCGCGGTCGAGAGCTGCCGCGAAGATCAATGGCTTGAAAGCCGACCCGGGTTGGCGGTGAGCTTGCAGGGCGCGGTCGAATTCGCTGTCGCCATTATCGTTGCCGCCGACGAGCGCCAATACGTCGCCGGTTTGCGGTGATATCGCCACCATCGCTCCTTGCGTTCCATTTTCCGGTGCAATGGCGAAAAAGCTCTCGCCGTCGTCCCCGCGAACGACCCGTAGCTCGAGGACATCGCCTAGCTCGGGCTTGCGCCCGGATCGTCGTGCCCACTCGAGTCCTCGAGGCGGCACGATGGAGTATCCGCCCGCCCAACGGATATAATGACCCCCGCCGCGAGGCCGATCGCGTCGCCCGGGGCCGGTGATGACCACCGCTTCCACGCGGGACTCGGGCGGAGGCAGGGGCTCGGAGCTTCTGCGTGTCCCGGGTTCGGGGAGTAATTCAGCCCATTGCTTGCGGGAGAGTTTGCGAAGCGGTCCACGATACCCCTGGCGCAGATCTGCAGCGTTGATGCCGCGGGCCAGGGCACGTTGGGCCTCGCGTTGTAGCCCCAGATCGAGAGGCGTCTGGACGGTTAATCCGAGCCGATAGGTTCCGCTGGTGCCGTAGCGGGCCAGCAGGAGTCGGCGCACATGTTCGACGTACCAGGGGGCCGGACCTTGTGGCGCGATGCTCTCCTGGCCCTCCTGCAGTTCCAGGCTGGCCTCCCGGGCCTGATCGGCCCGGGCCTGCGAGATGAACCCTTCCTCGACCATCCGGCGCAGGACATAGGCCTGGCGGGCACGCGCCTGCGGCAGGTTGCGCACGGGCGAGTAGCGGCTGGGCGCCTGGGGCAGACCTGCGAGCAATGCTGCTTGCGCAAGCGAGAGGTCGCCGACGTCCTTGTTGAAATATTCCCGGGCGGCTGCCTGGACGCCGTAGGCGCCGGAGCCCAGGTAGATCTGGTTGAGGTAGAGCGAAAGAATCTGGGATTTTGTCAGCTCGGTCTCAAGCCGCAGGGCGAGGACCGCCTCGCGGATTTTCCGCTCGTAGCTTCGCTCGGGCGTGAGCAGAAGTTGTTTCACCACCTGTTGGGTAATGGTGCTCCCACCCTGGGTGGTTTTCTGTGCGCGCAGGTTTTCGACGAGCGCGCGCAGGATACCTACCGGATCGAGCCCGAAGTGACTGTAGAAGGTGGCATCCTCTGCCGCGAGGAAAGCGAGCTGCACGGACTTCGGAATCTTGTAGATCGGGGTCAGGTAGCGTTTTTCTATGAAAAACTCGCCGATGGTGGTCCCGTCAGCCGCCAGAACACGGGTGGCCACCGGGGGGTTGTAGTCGAGAAGTTTTTCGACCGGGGGCAGCCCGGTCGAAAACTCGCGGTAGACAAAAATCACCGATGCGAGAAGGACCACCGCCAGAACGCTGATCATCCCCGTGAACAAGGCGCGAAATGGGTCCCTCGATTGTGCTACTGCCGCTTTCTTCCTCCGCCCCACGGGATCTTTTTTAGCCGAAATCGGAAAGCGGCACCATGATTTCGGGATTGATCACAAATGGCGGTCTGCATGCTATGGTGATGGTGTGGTTGATTCCAAGCGAACAGGTGGCGGCCGGAGCGGATCCAAGGCGCGCCCCGGAGACGGTTCGATGCGCGAGTTGCGTCTTCTGGAACGGGTGGGTGCGCTGATCCTCGAGTCCGAGGATCTCAAGGAGACTCTGGAGAGTGTGGTCGGGGTTGTTGCTGATCGGATGCGGACCGAGGTCTGCTCTTTGTACCTGCTTAACGATCAGCAGGAGGAACTGAAGCTCTGGGCAACAACCGGCCTGGATCGCGATGCCATCGGCAAGGTCG
The DNA here is from genome assembly GCA_965658895.1 of Binatia bacterium. GTDB lineage: Bacteria > Desulfobacterota > Binatia > UBA12015 > UBA12015 > UBA12015. The sequence goes on along the minus strand of CBFHUR010000011.1, from coordinate 59,039 downwards.
AGATGAGAACCGATGAAGGCTTGACCGGCTTGGTGATCGAGACCATGCAGAAAGTGGTCGCCGAAGACGCGCCAATACACCCGCGCTTCAAATTTTTCCCGGAGCTGGGTGAGGAGCGCTACCATTCCTTTCTCGGTGTTCCCGTCCTCGAGCGTCATGCGCCGCTGGGGGTCCTGGTGGTCCAGACCCTGCGTCGTCGTTCGTTCACGCCGGATGAAGTCAGCCTTTTGCGTACCATTGCCGGACAGATTGCTTCGGTGCTGGTCAAGGCGCGGTTGCTCGACAGTCTGAAGCTCAAGGAGCGCGAACAAGCCGACTCGCGGCGGCGTATGGTCGATGCACTGCGCCGACTGCAAGCTGTGGAGCGTCAAGGCGAAACCTCGGCATTGCAGCGCGCCGAGAATCGCGACCCGGGCGAGCGATTGCGCGGGATCGGAGCCGCTCCGGGTTTCGGGATCGGGAATGCTCATATTCTGCATCCGGAAGTTGTGCTCTCCGAGATTACCGATGAGCCCGTGGAGGGTACGGATGAAGAGCTGCAGCGCTTCGAGTCGGCTGTAAGTCAGGCCATCGAAGACGTACAGATTCAGCGTGAGAAAATGGAGGAGATCCTCCCCGAGGCTACGGGCAAGATCTTCGAGGCGTATCTCCTGATGTTGCAGGACGATACTCTCGCCAGTCGGGTGCGGGAGTTTGTCGCCGAGGGATCCTCGGCTGAATACTCGATCCGTCTGGCGATCGAGGAGTTCCTCGAGGTCTTTGATCAGGTTGATGACCCGTATCTTCGAGAAAGAGCACTGGATATCCGCGACGTGGGGCAACGACTGCTCCGAATTCTGCTCGGAATCGATGCCAGTCTGCGGGTTCCGGGCAAGGGCAGCGTGCTCGTGGCGCGCGAACTCACCCTCACCGATCTCTCCGAGATCGACCTTCTGGAAGTCCGCGGGATCGCCTTGGCCACCGGGGGAGAGACCTCGCACGCCACAATTCTGGCGAAGTCGCTGGAGATCCCGACAGTCGTGGGTATGGAGCAGGTTCTCGACGGGGTGTCGGAGGGGGATCACGTCATTGTCGACGGGAATGCGGGCGTCGTCTACCGTCTGCCGGGCCCGGACGTCGTTCGGGAATACGAGCGAATGGATCGCGACTACAAGGCGTTCAATGAAAATCTCGGGGCCTTGCACGATCTACCTGCGACGACCACGGACGGACGGACCGTTACTCTCAATGCGAACGTGGGCCTGGTCGGTGACGTGGTGCTCGCCAATCGGCACGGGGCCGAGGGCGTGGGGCTGTATCGTACGGAATTTCCTTTTATTTCGTTCCGCGATTTTCCGACCGAACAGGAACAATACGATATTTACTGCAAGGTGATCCGCGGAATGGAGGGCCGATCGGTAACCGTGCGGACCCTTGATATCGGTGCCGATAAATACCCCGCGTTCCTGCATACGCCGCAGGAAGAGAACCCATTTCTGGGCTGGCGATCGATTCGGGTTTCTCTCGAAATGCCGGAGTTTTTCGGGCAGCAATTGCGCGCGATCATGCGGGCGGGACTCGAGGGGCCCACGCGCATTCTGCTCCCGATGATTTCGTCTGTCGACGAAGTCCTGCAGGCTCGCGAAATCATCGAGAATACGCGTGCGGATCTCCTGCGCGAAGGTGTTCCCAGCGTGCCGGATCTCCCGCTGGGGATCATGGTTGAGGTGCCGTCTGCCGTCTACCTGGCGCCGCAATTGGTGAAATACGCCGACTTCCTGTCCATTGGTACCAATGATCTGATCCAGTACCTGCTGGCTGTTGACCGCAACAACCGGAAGGTCGCGCCCTTGTACCAGCCGTTGCATCCCGCGGTTCTCGGCACCGTGAGTTTTGTCGTGGAGTCGGCCCGGGCTGCCGGGATCCCCGTGTCCATGTGTGGGGAGATGGCCGCAGACCCGATGTGTACCTTGCCGCTGCTGGGTATGGGGATTGATGAACTCAGCATGGAGCCGTTCTTTATTCCGGTGATCAAGAAGTTGATTCGATCGGTCTCTCAAGAGTCGGCGACCGCACTTGCTGAAGAGGTCCTCTCGCTCCGGACCTCTCGGGACATCAAGCGCGTGGTGTTTGATTCGCTGCGTGAGCAGGGACTGATCGAATTGTTGGAGATGTATCAGTAGTTTGACGTCAGTGGCGCACCAGGATGCTGACCGAGGCGTTCGCGCCGCGCCCCACCGTATGGGCGAGGCCGGCTTTCGCACCGGGCACTTGTCTCGCGCCAGCAGAGGCTCGCAGTTGCCAGACCAGTTCGACGATCTGGGCAAGTGCCGAGGCGCCCAACGGCTCGCCTTTGGAAAGTAATCCGCCCGATGGATTGATCGCGACTGTTTGCTTTGATTTCTGCTGCTCTGCACGGACGTAGGCGCCACCATCGCCGGCAGCGCAGAGCCCCAATTCTTCGATCGAGAGGATCTGGCGTCCGGCGTCGGTGTCCTGCAGCTCGACAAGGTCGATGTCGCCGAGCGAAAGCTTGCCCTGTGCGAGCGCTTCGCGCGCGGCGGTCGTTGTCGGGCTCTCGGGGTCGTCTCCGATGCGGCCCGATAGAGGCGTATGCTCGCCGAGCGCGCTGCCGGGTTGGTGGGATCGCAGTACGCTTGCGGCGAGCTCGACGGGGGTGTGGCCGGATGCGGTCTCGCTGGAAAGCAGCACAGCCGCAGCGCCTTCATTCGGCGAGCAGAGCATCCAGAGGTGCAGCGGGTCGCAGACCAGGCGCGACTGCAGGACTTCTTCCTGACTGACTTCCTTGCGGAACATAGCAAAGGGGTTGTCGACGCCCTTGCGCCGATTATGGACCACGACGTCGGCAAGGTCCTCGCGGGTGACCCCGGATTCCTGGATCAGGCGCTGGGCGCGGAGAGCAAAATAGGCGGGTGCGGGCGTCAAGCCAGCCTGCTCGCACCAGGGTGGGAAGAAGCTCGATCGAATCATGCCCCGCGGCATCTTCTCCATGCCGAAGACGAGGACGTTTCGATATCGTCCCGAGCGGATCAGGTCGGCGCCAAGCGAGAGCGCCGCACCGCCGCTGGCACATCCGGCCTCGATGTTCATGATCGGAGGTCCCGTGCAGCCAATGCGCGAGAGGACTTTGTGCCCGGCAGCAACCCCGGAGTAGACGCTCGCACAGAAGGCGGCGTCCAGGGTGTTCCCGGGAGCGCGAGATCCTGCAGGATCACTGCCAGCAGCGGCGTCGGCGATCGCGGCTCGAACGGCATGCAGTCCCAACTCTGTGACGCTCTGCTCGGGGAAACGCCCAAAGGGATGAAGGCCGACGCCCCGGATATATACTGGATTGGCGCTCATGGGGATTCGGCGGCGGGCTCGTAATGCCAGCTCGCGAGCGTCAGCCCTTCACCTTCCGCCTGTTCGGGTTCCGGGCAAGGCAAGGTTCGGAGGCCGAGTCGCAGGGGCAATCCCGGTCGGAGTTGTTTGACGTCGGTTTCGGCGATGACTGATATGACGCGCAGGCCTTCGGGCAGGTCCACAAGTCCGAAGCCATAAGGGACCTCTCCATGGTAGCCCGGAGGGGCTGCCGTCACGACTGTGCCGAGATAGAGGCTCGCTGTCTTGCCGACAATGCGCGTTTCGCATCCCGTGGCGCCACAGTAGGGGCAATCGTCTGTGGCGGGAAAGTGCAGGGCCTTGCAGGACCAGCAATAGCCGGCATAGAGGCCCAGTCCGCCCGGATCGCCCGGCGAGGAGAAAAGGCCCTCGTGAATCGGTCGGCTTTGCACGTCCTCGGGGTACCAGTTTTGGGCCCGCGTGCCCAACGGGATGATCCTGGCCCCTAGATCGTGTACAACCCGAGGCATGAGCGTTGCAGAGCAGAAGAATCGGTCGGTGCCCAGACCATGCCTGATTTGCGGCAAGTCGGGAGCGAAGCCCTTGCATGGTGCGGGCAGTACTCTGGTTCGCTGTTCCTGCGGACAGGTATTTGTCGACCCGATTCCGTCGGAAGAAGAAATTGCGCAACGCGAGGATGAGGCCTTCGAGGGCGGCTTGATCGACGAGACCGCTGAGATGTTCACGGCCTACTACCGCGACTACCCGGAGGATCCTGTGGTGGAGGGCTTCCGGGCCACTCTGGCACGATTGCATCGGTTGACCGGTGGCGGCCGACTTGTGGATGTCGGGATCGGAACCGGGCTTTTGCTGCATTTGGCCGGGGAAGCCGGTTTTGACCCGCAGGGTTGCGAGATCTCGCCCGGGGCCGCAGCGAAGGCACACGAGGAATTTGGCGTCGACGTCAAGGTGGGTGACTTTCTGGAAGCCGAGTTCCCGGTTGCGCCGCGGGCGATTACCATGGCTGACGTTCTCGAGCATACGCGGGATCCGAGGGTTTTTCTCGAACACGCTCTGGCCTCATTGGATCCCGGGGGTGCCCTGTTCGTCGCGGTGCCCAACCATCGTTCGACGCTTTTTGGCATGGCTGATATTCTCGCTCGTCTGCCGGTGGTGGGCAGTCTCGCCGAGCGGCTCTATGTGCCGAACCATTATTGGTATTTCACCCCGGCCACCCTGCGTCGACTGGTAGAAGACGTGGGGTTTGAGGTGAGCGAGGTTCGTGGCGATACGCCGTATCTCGGTCGCTATACATTTTCCTTTCCCATTCGAGCGGGCCTGGCGATTCTTTTCGCAATTGGAAAATGGACGGGTCTGGAAGGGCGGGTAGAGATCTACGCGCGCAAGCCCGACTGAGAACTGTTGGTTTGGGAGAGGGATCGATGGATAATTTCAATCTTGCTATTTTGAACGAGCGGCTCGCAGAGAGGATTCCCGAGCGCGAATGTCTGGTGTTTGGAGACCTCCGACTGTCCTATGCCGCGGTGGCGGAACGCTCTCGCCGGCTGGCCGATTATCTGCGCCAGCGCGGTCTGGGCAAGACAGGTGATCGCAGTCAGTTGCCGGGATGGAGTTCCGGGCAGGATCATGTGGCGCTCTATCTGATGAACGGGAACGAGTATATCGAAGGAATGCTGGGTTCGTTCAAGTCCCGAACCGTTCCGATCAATGTCAATTATCGATATGTCGAAGAGGAGCTGATCTACCTCTTGCGCGACGCACGGGCCCGCGCGGTCATCTACCACAGCCGGTTTGCGGAAAGTTTGGCCAAGGTATTGCCGGAAACACCAGACCTGGAGGTATTGATCCAGGTAGCCGACGAGACCGGCGCCGATCTGCTTCCGGGTGCGATCTGGTACGACAAGGCTCTCGAGGCCGGCTCGCCGGCACCTCTGTCCGACGAGCCCCAAGCCGACGATCTCTATGCGCTCTACACTGGTGGGACGACGGGGATGCCCAAGGGTGTTTTGTGGCGTCAGCACGATATTTTCATGGCGGCGATGGGTGGTCGGCGCCGCGATGGAAGCGGATTTGTCGCGGACCACCGAGAACTTCTCGAGACCGCCGAGAATGAAGGGATGCGGGTTCTGGCGGCGCCCCCTTTCATGCATGGTGCGGGCCATTGGCTCGCGTTCATTACTCTCCATGGCGGAGGCACCTTGCTGATTCAGAACGTCGTCGACCGGCTGGATCCGCACGACCTTCTGGCGACCATCGAACGCGAGAAAGTGAATTTGATCGTGATTGTGGGAGATGCTTTCGGCCGACCCCTGCTGGATGCGATTCGGGAAGGGGACTACGATCTTTCCAGCCTCTTTGCGGTAGCCAATGGCGGGGCGCCATTGAGTGTCACGGTCAAGGAAGCTCTTCTGGAGGAACTGCCGCATGCTTTGATCATGGACGGAATCGGGTCGTCCGAGACGGGCCAGCAGGGCATGCATACCAGTTCGCGCGATGGTGGCGCGGCTACAGGTCAGTTTACGCCCGTAGAGGACACTTGCGTGGTCGACGAAGATCTCGAGGTGCTGCTCAAGCCGGGCAGCGATGAGGTAGGATGGTTTGCGAAGGCGGGACACGTCCCGCTGGGTTATCTGGACGATGAGGCGAAGACTCGCAAGACCTTCCCGGAAATCGCGGGGAGGCGTTATGCGGTTCCGGGCGATCGCGCTCGGCATTTGGCCGACGGGACCGTTGAGGTTCTGGGGCGCGACTCGGTAACGATCAATTCTGGTGGCGAGAAGATCTTCGCCGAGGAAGTCGAGCAAGCGCTGCTGGCTCATCCCGCAGTCTATGATGCAGTGGTCGCCGGGCGAAAGAGTTTGCGGTGGGGCCAGGAGGTGGTTGCCGTGGTGCAGTTGAAAAAGGGCGCCGAGGCTTCAACCGAGAGCTTGCTCGAGGAATGCAGCCGCCACATCGCTCGCTATAAGCTTCCCAAGGATTTCGTCTTCTCCGATGCTATCCAGAGAAGCCCCAGCGGCAAGGCTGACTATCGGTGGGCGCGTGCTCTTGTGGGCGACAATTGATCGGACCTGCCGCAGGGGTACGCAGGAACTGGATTGACCGGTTTCCTGCCACAGTGGTACCCGGTGGCATATGTCGATTGGTCCGGGATTCGCGACGACCGGCGGTCGACGGGCCGCGTCAGGCCTCGTGCCCAGCGAACCGGAATGGTGTTGAACATCCCTCATGAATTTGCGCTTCGCACGATATATAGATCGCTGGCTTGGCTGGTTTATCTGCTTTGCGCTTTGGGCGGTCCACCATGCTCTTGGTCGGCTGCCATCGCGGGCGGCAACCACGCCGCCTGGTGAGGAGCCAATTGCCCGACCGCGCCGCGTTCTGGGGATCAAGTTTTACGGTCTCGGGAATATTGCCATGATTTTGCCTACCGTGGCCTCGGTGCGCGGCGAAGGTGAGGTCGAGGTCGATTTTCTGACGCTGCCGGGGAATCGAAGCCTGTTGGAGCAAAGCGGTCTGGTGAGCCGGGTGCTGACCATTGAGGTGGATTCTTTTCGCGGATTCCTTTGGGCGGTGGTCCGGCTTCTGGGGCAATTGCGACAGGGCTATGATGCGGTTCTGGATTTCGAGCAGTTCATGAAGCTCTCGAGTATCCTCGCTTCGTTCACCAAGGCGCCTGCCCTGATAGGTTTCAATACCGACGGTCAGTCCCGCGGCTGGCTCTATACTCACCGTGTCGCCTATGCCGACACGGATCATATGGCGGATATCTTCATGCGATTGGCGGTTCCTCTGGGTCGGGAAACCCTTCCCGCACCCCTGATCCTGCTGCCCACGGAACCAGCGGATCGGGAAGCGGTAAAGTCGCGCTTTCCGGCGGATGAGGACCGTCCCCTGGTGGTGATGCATGTAGGGACGGGCCCCAACTTCGATCGTGTCGCCATCAAACGTTGGTCGGCCTCGAACTTTGCCCATCTAGCGGACTACCTCGTTCGGGAGAGAAATTTTCGCGTCGTCTTTACCGGCGTGGGGGAAGAAGAGTCGGGCTTGGTCGACCGGGTGGTCGGCATGATGGAGGAGTCGGATAGCGCAACCAATGCCTGCGATTCGCTGACTGTGGGTGAACTCACCGCATTGCTGGCTCATTCGCTCTGTGTGGTCACCAATGATACTTCCATCCTGCATCTGGCCGGGTTGATGCACGCACCGGCCGTTACATTTTTCGGTCCGACGGAACCAAGACTCTATGGTCCGCGTGGCCCACTGGATCTGGTCTTCTATGAACAGCTATTTTGCAGTCCATGCCTGTCGAACTACAATCTGAAAATCAGCTGGTGTGTGAACCCGGTCTGTATGAAGAGAATCGACGTCCCGCGAGTGATTGAAACCATGGAGAGAGAATTTTTCCCCCGCCTGCAGAAGGCCGCGATCGACGTTGGTGATGAGGTGCATTCATGAAAGTCCTGGTGACCGGCTCCTCGGGTGTACTCGGCCATACGTTGGTTCCGCAATTGGTGGAGCAGGGCTACGACATTCGGCTGTTCGACATGGTGCCGACGCCGGACTCCCTGCATCAGGTTGTGCAGTCGGTTGGCCGTGAGGCGAAGATCGAATCGATCACCGGAGATATGCGCGACAAGGCTGCGCTCCGGGATGCCTGCCGCGATGTCGAGGTGGTGCACCATCTGGCTGCCGGGCAGCGGATGAAGCCGCAATTCGCTTCCTTGTCGGAGCAGGATATTTTCGACATGAATCTCAGCGGCGTGCAGAACGTTCTGGACGCTGCCAAGGAAACTCGGGCGCGACGTGTGGTCTTCATCTCGAGTTCGGCGGTCTATGGAATCCCGCGGACCCCGCTCGTGGATGAACAATCCCATCCCAAGGAACCGCTGGGGGCGTACGGCCACTCCAAGCTCGAAGCAGAAAAGCTCTGCCAACGAGCCATCGACGACGGACAGGATGTCGCGATGCTGCGGCCGATGAGCTTGTTTGGTGACGGCATGACCGGTGTCTTCGTGCTGCTCTTCGATTGGGTCCGGCGTAACCGTCGAGTCTTTTTGCTGGGGAGTGGCGAGAATCGGGTTCAGATGGTGGCGGCAGAGGATGTCTCGCGCTGCGCGGTTCTCGCCGCGACGTCCGAAAATGCATGCGGTCTGGTGGTGAACGTAGGTTCGCCTCCCGAGTCGGTTCCTTCGGTTCGGGCACAATGCGAGGCCTTGATTCGCTACGCGGACGCGTCTTCCAGCATTTTCGCATTTCCCGCGGTTTTGTTGCGGAATGCGGCGCGGGTGTTGAATGTTTTCGGGATTTCGCCCATCGTTCCCGAGCACTACAAGCTGGCCGATGTGAATTTCGTTCTGGACATCACCCGCGCAAGAGAGAATCTTGGGTGGGAGCCGTCGGGAGACAATATCAAGATCACCTGTGATGCTTATGATTGGTACCTTGAAAACTGGGAGAGAGTCGCACCGAAACCGAATCTCCCCCTACGCATTCTGGAGGCGGTGACTTGAAGCTGCGGACATACGCCGCTTTGGCCAAGAAGGCTTTCGATGCGAATTTCAAACGACTTTCGCATCCCTTCAAATTGACCTTTGCGATCACCTATTGGTGCAACTACAAATGCCAGACTTGCAACATCTGGCAGATGAAGCCGCGCAACGAACTCCGAGTTGAAGAGATCCGGGAATTTTTTCGCAAATCGAGAGATTTCCTCTGGGTCGACCTCACCGGCGGCGAAGTTACGCTGCGGAAGGATTTTGTCGAGATCGCACATGCGGTGATCGATGAAAGTCCCAACCTTCTGCTTCTTCATTTCCCCACCAACGGCTATCTCTGCGACAAGATTGTCGAGAATACTCGACGCATCATGGAACGGCGTCCCGAGAAGTTGATTATAACGGTATCGACCGATGGCGATGAGGCGACCAACGACGAGATTCGCGGGATTGACGGTGGCTGGCAGCGACAGATGGAGACGTTCCGAAGGCTGCGCGAGATTCCGGGTGTGGAAGTGGTCCTCGGGATGACTCTTTCGAAGACCAATGTTGACCATTTCCCGGCGGCATTCGCGGCGGCCGAGAAAATGATTCCCGGGCTCACCTACCAGGATTTCCATGTCAACATTATCCACGAGTCCGCTCATTACCTCGGGAATACGGATCTGGGTCTGCGTGACCACGTGGCCCCGACCATGTTGCTGGACTCGGTGAAGGAGGTCTCCCGCTTGCGTGGTTTGCCGCGCGGGCCGGTCGGCTATCTGGAACGCCAATACCTCGAGCGCGTCGAGAAATATCTGATGACCGGGAAAACGCCGATGCGCTGCCACGCGCTGTCCGCGTCCTGCTTTGTGGACTCCTGGGGAAATGTCTTTCCGTGCACGATTTACGACCGGAAGCTCGGCAGCTTACGGGACGTGGACTATGACCTCCGCAAGATCTGGTCAACGCCACTGGCCGAAACCACGCAGCAGGAGATCTGGCGGGCGGATTGCCCGCAGTGCTGGACACCTTGCGAGGCCTACCAGTCGATTATGGGCAACTTCCTCGTGCCTGGTCGGGAGACCTCGGCGGCAAACGAATCGTCGGCCGTGCCCCACGGCAAGGGATGAGTTTCTGGCGGATCTGCCTGGCTGAACTGCCCGACTGAGTCGTCTGGCGCCGTCAGAGGCGGCGTTACGGTCGGTTTTTGCGGTCCGATTGTCGCGCGCATTGTCCGACCGCGCTCGCAGGGCGTTCAGAAGGTGGACGGGGCGTCTCGGTATTGGACGGCTTCGGCAATATGGTGCTCCCCGACGCGCGGTGTCCCTTCGAGGTCCGCCAGCGTGAGGGCTACCCGCAGAATTCGGTGGTAAGCGCGCGCGGTAAGCGCGAGCCGCTCGATGCTTTGTTCCAGCAGGTCGCGCACGTGGTCTTGCAGGCTGGCCACCTGCTTCAGGCTCCGAGCCGAGAGGCCCGCGTTGGTGCGGCCCTCGCCGTTGCGCTCCTTTTGCAGGTCTCGTGCACGAAGAACCCGGTCCCGGACCGTGGCGCTATTCTCGGAGGCAACCGTGGTTCTCAACGCTTGGGGGCGCGTCGGAGGGAGTCGTATATGAAGGTCGATCCGGTCAAGGAGCGGTCCGGAAAGTCGGCTCTGGTAGCGTCGCCGCACATCGTTGCTGCAGGTGCAGTTCTGGTTGGGCAATCCGAATCGTCCGCAGGGGCAGGGGTTCATGGCTGCAACGAGGAGAAAATCAGTAGGAAACTGAGCCTCCTCGCCCATTCGCTGGAGGAGGATTTGTCGGTCCTCTAGAGGCTCGCGCAGCGCCTCGAGGGTCTGGCCGTGGAACTCCGGAAACTCATCGAGGAAGAGAACTCCATGGTTTGCCAGAGCGACTTCGCCGGGCGCGATCGGCCTGCCGCCCCCCACGAGTCCCACGCGCGTGATGCTATGGTGCGGCTGTCGGAAGGGTCTTTGGCGGCCGGCAAGCCGCGCCAGCGGCAAACCGGCAATTCCGTGAACGGCCATCGCTGTCAGTTGCTCGTTTGCGGACATGGGCGGAAGAATTCCCGGGAGGCGTTGCGCGAGCATTGTCTTGCCGGAGCCGGGGGGCCCGCAGAGAAGCAGGTTGTGGCTGCCGGCGGCGGCGATCTCGAGCGCCCGCTTGGCCAGGTCCTGACCCTGAACGTCGGCAAGATCCGGCGCTCGGTCCTGCTGGGGGAGCTTTGCGTGGGCTGTGTCGGTTGTAGCGGCAGCGAGAAAGCCCGCCAGGCCCGGCTCTGGCACAGGTGGATTGAGGCCTGAGACGGACGGGGGGACGTATTTTCCCGTGGCCACGGTCCCGCTCGGTTGCGTGGGATCGTCTGCCGAGAAGGTGGCGGAATCTGCGCTGGGATCTTGCATGATCGCCAGCGATTCCCGGAGTGACGTGGGCGCATGGATGGTGAGTCCGGGAACCAGACGCGCCTCGGCAAGGTTGGCGGGCGCGACGACCACATGTCGGAACCCGGCTTTGGCCAGTCCGAGAAGGGTCGCCAGGCAGCCCCGCAATCCAGTCAGCCTTCCGTCGAGAGAGAGGCCGGCTGTCACCAGGATAGGTGTTTTCACGCAGGGATCGAGGATTTTATGGGCCTCGAGAAGTGCGAGGGCGATTGCCAGATCGAGTCCGGCTCCCAATTTTTTCTCGTCGGCCGGGTGCAGGTTGATGGTGGTGCGCCGTGGCGCGAGTTCAAACCCGCTTGCCGCGAGAGCAACGAGGGCTCGATCGGCTGCCTCGCGTACCGCGGCACCCGGAAGGCCCAGAAGTTGAGTGCGCGGCAAGCCGCGGGTGAGTTCCACCTCGATCTGCACCGCACGCGGCGCCATCCCGGCCAGCAATGAGGACTGAATCATTACCCGCACGTTGGCGGTATGAGGCGAGAGGCAACACTCTTCGCGGAATGTACTGGCGCGCCATTCTCGGGCGGATCAGGTCTCTAGCGGTTGCGCAGGATTTCGCGGCAGAGGCGAGTGTATCGCCGAGACTCCGCCTGATTTCCCAAACGTGCGTGAAGTCGCGCCAGGCAATGGTGGCCGTCGACGTTGTCGGGGTCGGCTAACAAAAGCTGCGTGTAGCGCCGCAAGGCCTTTGTGGGTTCACCCTTGTCCTCGCTGAGGACTGCCAGATTGAACAACGCGGTGCGTTCCTCGCCATCGAGTCGGAGTGCTCGTTGGTAGAGATCCTCGGCCCGGTCAAAGGCTCCGGATTCATGCTCCAGACGCCCAAGGTTTACGTAGGCGGGTATCGCGGACCCGTCCAGAGAGATCGCCTCCTGGTAGGCCTGCTTGGCATCGGGAAGGGAGGTCTTTTCCAATTCCAGTCCGCGGGTAAAAGCCCGATAGGCGGCCCGGTCATCTTCCACGGGGGTGAGATTCTCGATGCGGGATTGCTGATCGCGAGGCTGGAAGCCCAGAAGGAGTTGCCCGTCATCGAGCCAATGGCGGCCCTCGTAGGTGATCACGACCCGTTCTCCGTCGAGCCTGAGGTTCACGCTCGAAATATCGCGCCCCTCAGGCAACCGGCCCCGAATCTCCCGGACCAGTTCGGCAATCCTTCGCGGCGGTAAATTGGCCTCCAGCAGGGTGCGCGTGGCGCGCAAGACCAGAACATCCTGCAGAGTGTACTCGAAACGCTTGCGGATGCCGCGGCTTGGGTGGAGGAAGCCCGCGTGCACGCATTTCCGGACACGAGCGGGGGTCAACTTGGCAAGCTTGGCTATCTCGCGGGTGGTGAATACCCGTCCGGCGATATTGTCGTTGGATTGTGCCATGGCATCACCTCTCCAACTCGATGGTCCAGCCATCTGTCTGTTCGGTGACCAGCAGGACAGCGTGCCCGCAGGCTTCGGCCGCGCGCGGAAGTGTCTCGACCGCACGTGGGTCATCCACCCAGACCGTGAGGCGCGTACGCGGGGCGAGTCCCTCGAGGTGAACCTTGGCGCGAGCCCAGTTCACGGGACAACGGATTCCGCGAAGGTCGAGGCGCTCCGTCTGCGGATTTGAGGAGGTTTGGGCCATGAAGTGCTCTATTGGAGGGTTTGTTGCGGTGCTTTCGCCTCGTGGATCGGGCCGAAATTAGCCTCGTAGCGCCGGACATTGTCCTCGAGCGCGCGGAGAATCCGTTTGGCATGTGCGGGAGCCACGATTACCCGCGAGCGCAGGAGAGCCACCGATTCCTCGGCGTCGGGTGTCTGCGGAGGTGCAAACAAGTAATCAAGGACAAACTCCTCGGGGCGGTGGGTGACCATCATCATGTTGGCGTAGACCCCTGTGGCGGTCTTGGGGTCGGTCTGGACATTCATGGGCTTCGAGTTCTTGCGCGATCCATCGGACATGGCAAGAGCATGCCATGCTTCGCTCGGCGAGTCATCCGAGGGGTGGCCGATGGTGCAAACCGCGGGCGCATAGTAAGGACGGGAGGAGATGGCCCGTTCCTATACCATTCGTCGCTCGACCAGCGGCGAGTCTCTCTACCGTATCGACTATCGGGGCGAGTTGAATGAGGCCCAATATCGAGCCGCGACAACCGTCGACGGCCCGGTGCTGGTTGTCGCAGGAGCAGGTAGCGGGAAGACGCGCACCCTGATCTACCGCGTGGCGCGTCTGGTGGAGTCGGGGGTGGATGCCAAGTCGATTCTACTATTGACCTTCACGCGCCGGGCGGCCCAGGAGATGCTGCGTCGTGCCGAGGCGCTGCTGGGAGGCGATGGCCTCGACAGCGTGACCGGCGGCACCTTTCATTCCTTCGCCAATCTGGTTTTGCGCCGCTATGGGGAGCTCTACGGGTGGCCTGCGCGTTTCACAATTCTGGATCGAAGTGATTCGGAAGACACTCTTCAACTGATGCGCGTGCGGTTGGGGTTGGATTCTCGGGAACGTCGTTTCCCCCGCAAGAAGACTCTCGCGAAGATCTATAGCGCCATGGTGAATCGTGAGCTTTCGCTCGAGGAGATCCTTGAGTCGGAGTATCCACAGCTGCTCGATGACCTCCAGGATCTCGCGGCCTGCCGGGCGGCTTTCGAGGAGTACAAGGTCAAGAGGAACCTGCTCGACTACGACGATCTCCTGGTCCATCTGGCTCGCCACCTGCGCGAAAATGAAGAGTTCCGCAGTCGGCTTCGAAAGCTCTATCGCTACATCATGGTGGATGAGTATCAGGATACCAATCAGCTGCAGGCCGAGATCGTGGCTTTGCTGGCCGGAAGGAACGGTAACCTCATGATTGTCGGGGATGATGCGCAATCGATCTATGGCTTCCGGGGCGCGGAAGTCGAGAATATTCTGCGTTTTCCGGCCGAACATGATGCGACCCAGGTCATCCGCCTCGAGGAGAACTATCGCTCGACCCAACCCATTCTGGATGTGACCAACTCGATCATTTCGGCCTCGCGGCAGCGACACGAGAAAACGCTCTTCAGTGACCGCAAAGAGGGTGAAATCCCATGGGTGGTGCCCGCACCCGATGAGCGTTGGCAGAGTCTCTTTGTTCGACAGCGAATTCTCGAGCTGGTCGATGAGGGCGTGCCCCTGGAGCGGATCGCCGTCTTGTTTCGCTCTTCGATGCATTCGTTCGACCTCGAGCTGGAATTGACGCGGGCGGGGATCGAATACGTCAAACGCGGAGGCTTTCGGTTTCTTGAAAGCGCTCACGTCAAGGACGTCCTTGCGTTTCTAAGGGTTCTCGAAAACCCGGAGGATTCCGTTGCCTGGGGGCGGATCCTATTGTTGCTGGATGGCGTTGGTGCGAAGGCTGCCGGGCATGCCTTGAGCTGGCTTGGCTCCGAAGGCCCCGCCGATGCGCCTCTGTCTTCCTACGAAGGTGGAGCGGGCATGCGCAAGGCGGCGATTGCCTCGATCCGCGCGCTCGGGGTCTTTATCGAACGTCTGGATCCCGCGAGTATGGAGCCGTCGGTTCTGGTGGATCAGGTTGTGCGGTTCTATCAGCCCATCCTCGAGCGCGAGTACCGCGAGGATGCGCCCAAGCGCGAACGTGATCTCGAGCAGTTCGAAACGCTTGCCGAGCGGTTTTCCGATCTGGGCCAGTTGCTTTCGGAGTTGGCGCTTGAGCCTCCGGTGGATGCCGTTGGCGGGCGACTCGACGTGGATCCTCGTGAAACCGGGCAGCTGGTTCTGTCCACGATCCACTCGGCCAAGGGGCTCGAGTGGCATACCGTCTTCGTCCTTTCGGTGCTCGAGGGCCGGCTCCCTTCGATCTACGCACTTGAGGCTGGGGATCTCGAGGAGGAGCGCCGGCTGCTCTACGTGGCCTGTACGCGTGCCGAGGAAAACCTCTATCTTTGCTATCCCATGGAGGTGCAGGATCGCGCGATGGGTGGATTTGTATCGGCCAGTCCCTCCCAATTTTTGGCCGATGTACCGCCCGAAGCCCTGCTCCAATTGCGCCTCGATGGCGAAGAGTCCTAGCTGGCGTCCGGCCTGCGGGGGCGCCATTTGCTGAACAGGGTAGAACCGGGCAAACTCGGCTCCGGGAACTTTTGCGACGATGTACGAGACTTTTTTTGGTCTGGATGAACCACCTTTTCGGCTGACGCCCGACCCTCGCTATTTGTTCCTGTCCCGGCGACATCGCGAGGCTCTGGGACATCTGGCGTTCGGGATTCGCGACGGGGCCGGTTTTGTCGCAATCACCGGGGAGATTGGCGCTGGCAAGACCACCTTGCTGCGCTCGATTCTGCGCGAGGCGGATCCGGGCACGCAATATGCCTATGTCATGAATCCGGTGCTCACCGGGGTGGAGCTGCTCGAGGAGATCAACCACGAACTCGGGATTCGCGAAAAGGGCGGCCGGCGTGAATTGCTCGGAGCTCTCAACGAGTATCTTCTGGCGCAAAAGGCCGCGGACCAAAAAGTCGTGATCGTGGTGGACGAAGCTCAGGCTCTCGATGGCGGGATTCTCGAGCAGCTCCGAATGCTCTCCAATTTCGAGACCGAGACCTCGAAGCTGTTGCAGATAGTTCTCGTGGGTCAGCCGGAGCTTCGTGAATTACTCGCTCGCCCCGAGCTTGTGCAGCTCAACCAGCGCATTACCGTGCGGTTCCATCTCACGGCATTGGATCGTGCGGAGACAGCTGAGTATGTGCGCCACCGGCTTGCGGTCGCGTCCGGTGGCCCGGTGCGCGAGATCTTCACCGCCGGCGCTCTAAAGCGCATCCACCAGCATGCGCGCGGGCTTCCTCGACTGATCAACCAGCTATGCCATCGCGCCCTTCTGGTCGCTTTCGCCGCCGATCGGTCCCGGGTGACCCGTCGCCTCGTGGATCAGGCCGCGCTGGAGCTCGGCGATTCGCTCGGTGTGCGGCGGTCAAGACCGAAACCGCGCTACCGGATCCCTTTCGGGATCGCGGCAGCGGGCCTCTTGCTGACCCTGATCGGCGGCGGGGTGGCCATGGGGTTGCGGTCCGAGGGGGGCATGGCGACGTGGTTCAGTTCGTGGATGGATGCGGCTCCGAGTTGGGTGTCGGAGATGGGCGGGCTTTCTGCTGAAGATGTGATCCAGGTCAGCCCGGTGGAACTCGCGGAGGTTTCCGAGGCCGATCTCGCCCCGATAGCGAGGGTCGAGGACTCGACCCGAAACGAGAACCTCTCGGAGCTGCGCGCTTCGGTGGACTTGCTCGAAGGTGCCTTTCGACAGAGCTCGCCGGGGCATTCGGCGTATGAGGCCATCGAGGCCCTTCTTTCTGTCTGGCCGGCGGCACCGCTTTCCCCCGGGGAGTCCTCGGCAGATGAGTTCGATCTCGGAGCCATTGCCGCGCAGCGAGGTCTTTCCTACCAGCTTGTCGAGGGGGACGTCGGTCTTCTGCGAACTCTGGATCTTCCCGTGATTCTGGAGGTGAGCGCAGGAACGGACGGGGCAGGCGCTCGCTTCGGTCTCCTCGATTCGGCAGCCGAAGGGATGGTTTCCTTCCGCTTCGATGGCCAGAGTTTCGTGCTTCCTCCGGATATTCTGGATTCCTATTGGAACGGTCGGGCGCATCTCTTCTGGAATGATGTGGACGGTCTCGGACCGCTGCTGGCCGAAGGCGCCGCGGGGCCCGAGGTCGAGCGCCTGCATCTCTTGTTGCGCGACGCGGGTCGGTCGGGAGCAGGCGTGGGGGAGGTCTTTGATGCGAATACCGCGGCTGTTGTCGCGTCTTTTCAGGAGGAAATGGGATTGTTGGCCGATGGCAAGGTAGGACCTCTCACGATTATTGCGTTGTACCGAGCGGGACTTCCCGGGGCGATGCCGCGCTTGTTGGACACGGCAGTGATCCGGCCGGCGGCGATGTCGGCCGCGGATACCAATGCCGGTGGGTGGGCACGATGAGTACCGTTCTCGATGCCCTCGCCAAGGCCGATGGGAAAAAGCCGGAGACAGGTGGAAGCAGCTCGCCGCCCGCAGGTGGCCCGCCACCACCTTCGCGTTCGCGGTTCTGGCGGATTCTGGGTCTGGTGGTGCTGATAGTGTCGGGATTCTTCATCGGCCTGTTTTCGGATGACGAAGAGGATCCTGCTCCCGCGGAGCTAGCGGTTAGCTCGCCGGGCCCGAAT
Organism: Binatia bacterium; assembly: GCA_965658895.1. Lineage (GTDB taxonomy): Bacteria > Desulfobacterota > Binatia > UBA12015 > UBA12015 > UBA12015. The sequence continues at coordinate 41,636 of CBFHUR010000011.1, read as the reverse complement.
GCGGGCAGCGCGGCGGCTCCGATCAAGCCGGCTCCCCTGGCCGGTTCCAGGCCGGATGGCGGACCGCGTGTCGCTCTGGCGCCGCTGACGGACGTCGCCCCCGGGAAGGCCGACAGAACCCGTCCCGAAAGTGTCGACGCAGAGGCGGCGAACCTGCCGAACAGCAATGATCAGGCTGTGGCGGGAGAATCCGCGGGAGTCCGGGAGCCACGGGATCCAGCCGAAAAAGCCGAACGTTCCCGTTGGCGGGAAAGCAGGATGGCTGCTCGAGACAAGGCCCGGGAGGCCCGAGCCCGGGCGGCCACGGGCGAAATCTCGCGGGATGAGTATCGGGAGGAACGTCGTGCGCTGCGGGCGCAGGCGCGGATCGAACGAGAGGGGAAACAGCAGGATCGGCGCGAGGCTCAGATCGCTCGCAGGCTCGACCTTCAGGCGCGCCGGGCGGCTCGGACCGCCGATCGCCAGGCGAACACCGGGGCTGCGGTGGCACGGGACCCATTTTTACCCGAGGCAACGCAGGGCGCCGGCGAGGTTGCCGCACAGGGTCAGGGCGGTGCGGTGCCGAGGCCTGAGGGGATCGGCGAGCCCAGCGAGCCTCTGCGCGGCGCAGTGGTGCCGGAAGCGACGGAGTTCGCCGGGGTGGCGCCCGCAGTTCAGCCGACAGCGCCGATCGAGGCGTCTCTGGTGGCGGCGGCGCCTGCGACCCCGCCCGAGGGGCATGGTCTGGAGGTCCGACGTTGGGTGCCGGCCGGTGCCCCTCCCGTGCGCATTCAAATCCTGCAGTGGTCTCGAGATGATGCGCGTCGCTTTGCCTTCATCAGCGTGGACGGCGGACGGGCTACCAGGGTGGGCGAGGGCACCGTTGTCGGGCCCCTGTCGATCAAGACGATCTATCGGGAGATGATCGAGATCGAATTTGCCGAGAAGTCATTTCTGCTGCGAGCGAACTAGGTTCCGGGTCCGCTCAGGCCGGCGCGCCGGCATCGGGCTTGCTGTCGGCTTCGTCGGGGAGTTGTTCCAGGAAGCCTCGGATTTCGGCAAGCAGTCGCTCGGGCTGATCGAAGTGGATCATATGCCCGGCGTCGGGCACCTCGACGAAACGTGCGTTGGGGAAGGCGCTGACGCGCGTCTCGAGGTCCTCGGGCGGAAGGTAGGCGGCGCCGGGGCTGTCGTGCCAGAACGCACCGCATTCGGAACCGAGCAGCAGGAGTGTCGGCGCCGTGATCTGCGACCAACAGTGGAGCATCCATTCGAGCCGAAACCCTCCAGCGACGCTCAGCGTGACCAGCATCGGATCGAATTTCCATTCGAGCGTCCCGTCTTCGCGTGCGCGGGTGCCCAACTCGGTCAGCTCTCTTGCACGCGCCTCGGTGAGCCGCGGGTTGCGTTTGCGCATGCGCGCATAGGCGGCCTCGAGATCGGGTAGTCCGGGTAGCCCGGCTTGGGCACGGTCGATCGCCTTCCAGCTATGGCGTTGGCGCTTCAGGCGCCAGGGGATCGAATGGTGCGGCGGCCCGAGTGCTTCGATGAGGACAATTGCTCGAGCGATGTCCGGGAAGGTGCCGGCCCACTGACCGACGATTTCACCCCCCAGCGAGTGTCCGATCACTACGGGATTCTCCAATCTGAGCGCTCGGATCATATTGCGAATATCCCCGACGAAGTGACCGAAGGCGTAATAGGGGGTGGATTCGCTGTCGCCGTGTCCGCGAAGATCGATTGCATAGACGCGATAGTCCCGGCTCAGTTCGCGGGAGAGCTCATCGAAGGAGTGGCTATGATCCCTTAGTCCATGGACGATCACGACGGGGGGGTTGTCAGGTTCGCCCCAGTCGCGGAAATGAATCCTGAGGGGGCCACTTCGGAAGAACCGTTCGCGGTAATCACGCATGCACCTAGGGGAGTAGCGACCGATCTTGCGGATCGCTACCTTGGTAGGCATGGCGGCTTCCTTCACTGTGGGCAACGACCTCAAGGTCGACCCGGGTTTGATCCTCGCGCCGATGTCCGGCGTGACCGATATGGCCTTTCGTCGCCTGATTCGCGAGCTGAATCCGGGTGCTGTTGGATTGGTCGTCAGCGAATTCATCTCGATTGAGGGGCTGACCCGGAACGATGCACGCAGCCAGCGGATGCTGACATATCATCCAGATGAACATCCGATCTCGATCCAGATTTTCGGGGCCGACGCCGATCGCATGGCCGAAGCGGCCGTGATGGTGCAGGAAAAAGGTGCCGATATTGTCGACATCAATTGCGGCTGTCCGGTCCCCAAGGTTGTGCGTCGTGGCGGTGGCGCCGATCTGATGCGGCAGGTCGAAAGGCTCGAGAAGATGCTGATCGCCGTGAAACGTGAACTCTCGATACCGCTGACATTGAAGGTTCGCGCGGGGTGGGACGAGAACACCCTGAATGCGCCCGAGATCGCCCAGATGGCAGAAGCCAGCGGCGTGCAAATGATGGGGGTCCATGGCCGGACGCGCGTGCAGCTCTACAAGGGGGCCGCGGACTGGGAAATCATTCGGCGGGTAAAGGAATCCGTCGATATCCCGGTTCTGGGCAGCGGAGACGTGGTTTCGGTCGCGACCGCGCGAAAGCGATGGGAGATCGGGGGTGTTGACGGTCTGATGGTAGGCCGGGGCGCCATGGAGAACCCCTGGATTTTCTCGCAGCTGGCTGCCGACCTCGAGGGTCGCTCGGTGGCGATGCCTACCCTCGAGGACCGCTTTGCGGCATTGCGTCGGTATTACGAGTTGCTTCTCGAGACCTATCCCGAGAAGACCGCAGCACCTCGGCTGCGAGGCATGGGATGTCGAACGTTGAAAGCATTCCCGGGAAGCGCGATTCTTAGGGATCGGGTGGGGAAATCGCGCACGGCGGAGGCGCTTTTTGATTTGCTCGACGAGTTCCTCGAATACCGGAGGCGCGGAGGCGTTCGCTCCGAGCCGTCCCGGCCCGCGCTTCCCGAGCGAGCGGACGCCAGCTTTGTTCGTGGTCCTTCAGCCTAACTCGGCTGTCAGGAAATCCAGCGCTCGTTGCCATGCGTCGCGAGCGGCTTGCTCGCGGTAGGCCTCGGGACGGAATCGGTTCAGGAAAGCGTGGCCTGCCCCGGGATAGCGGTGCAATGACAGACGGTGGCCGGCTTCTTTGCAGGCACTCGTCAGTTGGTCGAGGTCCTCACCGGGTACAAGCGCGTCCTCGGTTCCGTACAGGCCGAGCAAGGGGCAGCCAAGGTTGTCGATCAGGTCGAGGGGCGCCGCTGGCCGGTTCGTTGTCTTTTCGGGAGTTGCAAGCATGCCGTAGAAGCTCACCGCGGCCGAGACCTCTGCGTTACGGCAGGCCGTCATGATGGAATATTGACCGCCGAGGCAAAATCCGACCACGCCCACCTTTGGGCTGCCGGTCCTGTCCAAGTGGTCGAGCGCCGCGTCTATATCGCCGAGAATTCGAGCATCGGGCAGGTTTGCGATCCATTCGAATACGGCGGGCATATCGCCGAGTTGGGGGGTGCCTTCACGCGTGTAGAGGTCCAGCACGAGGGTGCGCAGACCAGCATTGGCCAGCGCTGCCCCGAGTTCTTCATAAAGCCGCGAGATCCCGTGGACATCCGGAATCAGCACCACGCCCGGTGCGTCTGCCCGGCCTCCCCGGAACAAGGTACCCCGAAGTTGCGTATCGGCTCCCGGAAACTCGATTGCGATTCCATCATTGTGGTCGAGTCCCGCGGCGGAATTGTCTTGGCTGTCATTGTTCATGGCTGGCAGATCGTTTTCTCTCTTCGCTGGGCCGGGCGGGTGACCTCGAAACCAGGTGGGCTGCTCGGTCACAAGGAAGCCGAACCATTCTGCGGATGCAAGAAAGCAAGAAGGAGAGATCGCCATGAGAAGAGAGAGAGAGCAAATCCGGACACAGTCTGGCCCAGTCGAGTGGAGTGCGGGAGCCGTAATCCCGGTGGCCCCCGACGGCCCGAACACCTGCACGGTGGACAGCCATGCAATCGAGGCCGGGAAACAGGGAGCCGGGGGCACGATCGGCGCCATTGGCACCCTCGGCACCCTCGGCACGAGCGGCACCGGCGAATGCCGTCGATTGAGGCAATCGAGTAGATCCGGGCAGATCGCACGACGATGGCTGGGCTTGATTGTCGTATGCTTGCTGGCATCCGTCGGCTCGAGTTGGGCGGTTGACGCGCCACCGCTGGACCTCAATCGGGCAACCGAAACCGAATTGGCAGCCCTCCCGGGAATCGGCAAGGTGCGTGCGCAGGCAATTGCCCGGCGGCGGGCCGAGCTGCGCTTTGCTCGGCCCGAGGAACTGTTGGGTGTGCCGGGAATTGGCCCAAGCATTTATGCGGGGTTGCGTGATCGGATTGAGGTGAGTCCCGAGCCCGATCCCGTCAGGAAGTAGTCGGGTGCCCTGCCGGGAAGCTCCCGGAATCGGATTCCCGCACCGGCATTCCGGAGGGAAGCCACCTCGCCGGTTCTCGGTCAAGGGCAGGCCTATCCAGCAGTCCGCCGCTGGACCTCGGTCGAAAGCTCCTCGAGTGAATTGCGCAACGCGGACCCCTCCGCGAGTCGGCGGAGGGGTCCGGGGATCCAGAACCCCGTCTCGACTGCCTGATGGCAGGTGCAACTGGTGCCGCTCTCCTTTTCCTGCAGCTCATAGAAACCTTCGATGGAAGTCAGGTCGCCTTCGATCATCCGCCAGGAGAATTTGGCGGGAAGCTCGTAGGCGTATTCGAGAGTGTATCGGACTGTGCGGATCGTCATGTCTATGGCGAAGGCGACGCGGGTGCCGAATTCATCGGGGCCACGGTCCAATATTGTCGCCTCGGAGAACGCGGCCGACCACTCGGGATAGGCCTCGAAATCGGTCAGTACCCGAATGACATCTGCCCGGGGACGGGGAATGTGAATGGTTTCGCTGCGAAGGATGGCGGCCATGATCTATCAGTTGATTGTTTTCGGGGTCCGGGTCAATCCCCGCTCCACAAGGATGGCGACAGCGGATTCTGTCGGTTGTTCGAAACAGGGAGTGTGGGTACAAAAGAGCCGATGAAGAAAGTGCGCACTGTTGAGTGGAAGAAAGATCGCGTTGTCATGCTGGACCAGACTCTCCTGCCCAATCGGGAGGTCTACCGGATCTACAAGGATCCGCTGGACGTGGTCCGCGCCATACGTGAGTTGGTGATTCGCGGAGCTCCGGCCATCGGGGTGGCCGCCGCAATGGGTCTGGCTCTCGGGGCGCAGCGGATCGGGCCGAAGCGCTTCCCGCAAGATTTCGAAAAGCTGTGCCGCCAGTTTGCGGCAGCACGACCCACCGCGGTGAACCTGTTCTGGGCGATCGAGAGGATGAGGAGCGTGTTGCAGGAAAACGCGCACAAATCTGTGGATTCCCTTCGGCTGATTTTGAAGCGTGAGGCGCTCGCAGTCTATCGCGAGGATCTCGAGGCCAATCGCAGGCTGGCCGAATTCGGGGGCGCCTTGTTGCCGAAAAAGGGTACGGTTTTAACGCATTGCAATGCCGGTGGCCTCGCGACTGCCGGAATTGGTACTGCTCTGGGTGTCATCCTGGCGGCAAGAGATATGGGGAAAGACATTGAGGTCTTTGCCGACGAGACGCGACCGATCCTCCAGGGGGCACGATTGACCGCTTGGGAATTGAAGCGAGCGAAGTGCCCGGTCACGGTGATCACCGACGGCATGGCTGGCCACTTCATGAAAGAGGGGCGGATCGACGCGGTCGTGGTGGGTACCGATCGAACGGCCGCCAATGGCGACGTGGCCAACAAGATCGGCACCTATACCGTTGCGGCGATGGCGGCCCGTCACAAGATTCCTTTCTATGTGGCCGCTCCCACCAGTTCGATTGATCTCAAATGCAAGACGGGTGCCGATATTCCAATCGAGGAAAGGGACGCCTCCGAGATTGCGCGCATCGGGAATACCACGATTTTGCCCAAGGGTGTCGCGGTGGCCAATCCGGCATTTGATGTGACGCCGAGTCGTTACGTGACCGGGATTATCACCGAGAACGGTGTGGCCCGAAAACCGTATCGCGCTCGACTCAAGCAACTGGTCAATCGCTGAGCCTTTGCTCCTGCGCTCGCAATCAGGCATAGCAGAGAAAGGGTCCCCACTGTCGGGACTTTGGAAAGTCCGGCGTTGCGGATTTGTGAGGTTGGTTGTGGACGTGGAAGCCGAAGATGGGGCTAGCTTGGCGGGGTTGGTTGGATGAGTGCTGCACCCGGGCGTGCGCGCCTCCCCCAAACGCAAGAACGCGAGGCCGCAACCGAGAAGGTCCGGTTGCGTCAGGCCGAAAATCTCGCCGCGCTGAATATTTTGCTCGGCGGGATTGCGCACAATCTGGCTAATCCCCTGACGGCGATCGGCAGCTTCCTGGCCATGCTCCCGAAGCAATGGTCCACAAACGAGAGATTTCGTGAGCAGGACTACCCGCGCGTGCTGCAGGATGTGGCCCGTGTGCAGGAGCAGATCGAGAGCCTCACACGTATCGCTGTCACCCCCGAGCTCGAGGTCGCCGACCCGTGGAAGGTTCAGGTTCTCGCTGCGGAATTGCGGTTATATGCGCTGGGGAGGGCCGCCGAACGAGAAATATCCCTGGACGTGCAGGTTGACTCTCCTGACGCGACGCTCACCCAATCGCGCGAGGTGGTCAAGCAGATCATGATTGTGCTGCTGGACAACGCGTGCGCGTTTGGGGCGCAAGGTGGCCGCGTCGAGTTCCAGATTTCCGGTTTGGCGCAGGCGGGGGGCGAGGCGTTGAGTTTTCGCGTCCACGATGACGGGCCGGGGGTTGCCGATGATGCGACCGAGAAGATTTTCGATCCCTTCTATTCTACCCGAAAAGGCGGGATGGGCGTGGGGTTGTTTGTCGGCCGACAACTCGCCAGGGCCTGTGGCGGCGAGCTCCGCCTTCTCGATGAAAAAGAAGGGGCTTTCTTCGAATTGGTCATGCCGCTGGCTCCGGCCTGACTCCCGGCCATAAAGAAAAGCCTCCGGGTCGATGAACGGCTGCCGCAAGGCTTCCGCGCAACCCGGAGGCTCGCCTATTCGATATTTCAGGGCCTAGAGGGCAGGGTTCGCCTTGGCCGGACGCTCGGAATAATCGTAGAATCCAAGTTTTGTCTTTCGGCCGAGTTGACCGGCCAGAAGCAGACGTCGGAGGATCGGGGGCGGTGCAAAGCGAGCTTCGCCGTATTCCTCGTAGAGGTTGGTCGCCATCTCGTTGACCACGTCGAGGCCGATGAAGTCCGCGAGGGTAAACGGTCCCATCGGATGGGCTGCGCCATTACACATCGCGGTATCGATGTCCTGAACAGAGCCGTTTCCGCGTTGCCATTCCAGCATGGCGTCGATCATATAAGGCACCAGCAAGCGGTTCACCACGAATCCCGTCGAGTCCTTGAGGACAATCGGTGTCTTGCCGCAGCTTTCGGCAAAGGCACGCGCGGTTTCGGTGACGTCGGCGCGGGTCTGCAGGGTGGCGGCGACTTCGACGAGTTTCATCGCTGGCGCGGGATTGAAGAAATGAAGGCCGACAACCCGCTCGGGGTGTTTTGTCTTCACGGCAATCTCGGTCAATCCGAGCGACGAGGTGTTGCTGCCAAAGATCGCCGACTCCGAGCAGATGCCGTCGAGTCGGTCAAAGGCTTGATGCTTGATCGCCAGATCCTCGATGATGGATTCGATGACCAGATCGCACGGGGCCAGAGCCTCGAACTCGGTTGTCACCGAGAGACGGCTGGCGGCAGCATCGCGATCGGCCTGCTCCATGCGGCCCTTGGAGACCAATTTATCCCAGCCGCCGAGGATTTTCTCGAGCAATTTGGCCGTATCACCGGGCGTCGCCTTGACCAAAATTGTCTCATACCCGGATTGGGCCGCTACCTGGGCGATTCCCAGCCCCATCTGTCCAGCCCCGAGTACGCCTACCTTCTTGATATCCGCTGTGCTCATACGCCAAACTCTTACGTCAAGCGGGTTCTTTCGGCAACTGAGGTGCCACTTGATCGTTTCTGTTAGGAGATCATACTTATGATGGTGCGAAGGTTCGGTTTTATTCTTTTCCTGCCGCTCCTGGCCGTTGTTCTGTCGGCTGGCTGCAGCAGCGAGCGAGGCGAAGATCGCGTAGCCTATGAGGTTCGCGGTACCGTGGTTCGTGTGGAGGCGGCGCGGAGGTCGGTTGTGATCGACCATGAGGCGATACCGGGGTTCATGGAGGCGATGACGATGCCTTTTGAGGTTCGAGATTCGTCCATTTTGGACGGGATCGGCAAGGGAGACCGTGTCGAATTCCGAATGCTGGTTCAGGGCAACCACGCCTGGATTGCCAGCATTCAGAAAGTCTCGGCCCCGGGCGGTGCGCAATAATGCCTCCCGCAAAGCGTAACGGATTGCTAGGGTCATGCCTGTGAGTCGAGCCAAACCTTGGGTAATGCGGACGTATTCGGGCCATAGTAGTGCCCGGGCTTCCAACGAACTCTATCGATTGAATCTGAGCAAGGGCCAGACTGGATTATCTGTCGCCTTCGATCTGCCAACACAGACGGGATACGATAGTGACGATCCTCTGGCGCGCGGCGAGGTCGGCAAGGTCGGGGTGCCGATCAGTCATATCGGAGACATGGAACGGCTCTTCGATCAGATCCCGCTTGAGGCGATGAACACCTCGATGACGATCAACGGGACCGCCGCCTGGCTGCTCGCCCTCTACATCGCGGTGGCAGAAAAGCAGGGTGTCGAGACGTCGGCTCTCAAAGGCACCACTCAAAACGATATTATCAAGGAATACCTTTCTCGGGGGACCTATATCTTCCCGCCAGCCGCCAGCATGCGGCTCAAGGGTGATATCGTGCGGTACACCGTCAAGGAGGTTCCGAAATGGAACCCGACGAATGTCTGCAGTTATCATTTGCAGGAGGCAGGAGCGACGCCGGTCCAGGAGGTCGCCTACGCCCTGGCTGCGGCCATCGCTGTTCTCGATGAGGTGAAGTCGTCCGGGGAGTTTGACGCCGACGCGATTGCCAAGGTCGTGGGACGGATCAGCTTTTTTGTGAACTCGGGCATTCGTTTTGTCGAGGAGATTTGCAAGCTCCGCGCCTTCGGGCGCCTCTGGGACCAGATTACTCGAGAACGCTACAAGGTCGAGGACCCCGCCATGCGGCGGTTTCGCTACGGGGTTCAGGTGAATTCTCTTGGTCTGACCGAAGCGCAGCCAGAGAATAATATCACCCGGATTGTCCTGGAGTCGCTTGGGGTGACTTTGTCCAAGGACGCACGCTGTCGGGCCCTGCAACTTCCCGCCTGGAATGAGGCGCTGGGATTGCCTCGTCCCTGGGACCAGCAATGGAGTTTGCGGATCCAGCAGATTTTGGCTTTCGAGACCGATATTCTGGAATACGGCGATATCTTCGAGGGCTCGACCGTCATCGAGGGAAAGGTCGAGGAGATCGCCACGGCGGCTCGCGCCGAACTCGACGAGGTTCTCGAGCAGGGCGGTATTGTGGCGGCCGTCGATTCTGGATGGGTGAAGCAACGACTCGTGCGCTCGCAGTTTGATCGTCTCCGGCGCATCGAAGAGGGCGAACAGACGGTTGTGGGCGTCAACCGCTTTCAGGAGACCGCCGAGTCCCCACTTGGAGGGGGCGGTGCCGAGGCCATCCTCCAGGTGGACGAAGCTGCGGAAGAGGAGCAAATTGCGTCCCTGGTCGCCTTTCGGGAGTCCCGGGATGCAGCGGAGGTCGAGTCAGCGCTCGCGGCGTTGGTCGCGGCCGCGGAAGATGGGACCAATATCATGCTGCCCTCGATTCGGTGCGCTCACGCAGGCGTTACGACCGGTGAATGGGCTGGCGCCTTGCGGAAATTGTTCGGGAATTACCGCGCGCCAACCGGGATTTCGGCGACCGGAGCAGGCGCAAGTGATGCCAATCCGCGTTTGCTGAGTCTGCGCGAGCATGTCGATGCGGTTTCCGAAAAGCTCGGGCATCGGCCCAAGGTACTGATCGGGAAGCCTGGACTGGACGGCCATTCCAACGGAGCCGAGCAGATCGCCGTGGCCTGTGCTGACGCCGGGCTCGAGGTGATCTATGGTGGTATTCGACTTTCTCCGGAGGAGATCGTGGCCACGGCCTGTGACGAATCGGTGGATCTCGTGGGCTTGAGTATCCTGTCCGGTTCTCACCTGACTCTGGTCCCGCAGATTCTCGACGGGCTCGAGGCCGGCGGCGGTGGCGATATTCCTCTGGTTCTGGGCGGGATTGTGCCGGACGAGGATGCCGAAAAGCTTCGCAAGCGTGGCGTCGCTCGGATCTACACACCGAAAAATTACGATTTGCTCGCGATTATTGACGACATGGTGGAGGTTGCAGCGGCGGCGAGCTGAGCTGCGCATGCGAGCGTCATCACAAACCGAAAAACAAGCTAATTCGCAAAAAAAGCAGGAGTATTGGATGGTAGCGATAAACGAAGCAATTGATATCAACGAGAGCCGCAGGGAAGTTCTGGCGGGCGTCACCCGTGTGGCTAAATCCCTTCGCGAAATCGTGGACGCGGCATTGGCCTCGGGGCGCGAGCGCACCAACGGAGGCCGGGATATCGACAGCCATCAGGTTCATACCGAGAGGTTGGCCAATCTCGCGACCGAGGTCGAGGCCGCCGAATCTCTGCTGGAGTACGCTGAGAAAGCTTGCGATCACGACGACTTCGCCGTCGAAACTGCGGCCATTTTCGCGGCGATGGTTGCTTCGCGCGCGCGCACCTCGGCGATGGAGCAGGGGGAAGTGTTCGGCGTTTCTTCCGAGCAGATCGAAGCCACGCTGGGCAGTGAAGAAATCAACGAATTTATTCGCTCGGGCATGGACGATCGTCGGATCGAGGCGCTCGGCCAGCGTGTTGTGGAATTGGGAACAACGCCGGACGTCTGGTGGGAAGACGATCTCGAACGAATGACCCGAGACACCGTCCGTGCCTTTGCCAGGGCCGAAATTGCCCCCCATGCCCAAGAGATCCACATGAATGACGATCTTGTGCCCGAGAGCTTCATTTCGAAGATGGCGGAACAGGGTTATTTCGGCATGGCGATCCCCGAGGAGTATGGCGGGCAGGGTATGAGCAATGTCGCGATGATCGTGACCACCGAGGAATTATCGGTCGCGTCTCTGGCGGCGGCGGGAAGTTTGATTACCCGTCCCGAGATCCTGTCGAAGGCATTGATCACCGGCGGCACCGAGGAGCAGAAGGCCGAGTGGCTGCCGCGACTCGCCAGCGGCGAGGTGATGGCCGCGATCTCGGTGACCGAGCCGGATACCGGCTCCGATGTCGCGAGCGTGAAGATCCGCGCCGAGAAGGGCGAGCTCGACGGGGTCGAGGGCTACTTTATCAATGGCGCCAAGGCGTGGTGCACCTTCGCCGGTCGCGCCAACGTGATTGCGATGCTGACTCGCACCGATCCTGATGCGTCTCTCGGGGCCAAGGGCCTCTCGCTGTTCATTGTGCCCAAGGATTCCTTTGAGGGGCATGCCTTCGAAATGAAGCAGCCTCATGGCGGCTCGATCACGGGTAACGCGGACCGCACTCCGGGTTATCGGGGCATGCACTCCTATACTCTTGGCATCGATAACTATTTCGTCCCGGCGACCAACCTGGTCGGTGGTGAGGGCCGTGGTTTCGTCCTCCAGATGGGCGGATTCGCAGCCGGGCGCTTGCAGACCGGCGGTCGCGCGACGGGTGTGTCGCAGGCAGCGATCGAAGCGGCGGCGGCTTACGCCAACGAGCGCTCTCAATTCGGAAAGACTCTGGGGTCGTATCAGCTGACCCAGCACAAGCTCGGCAAAATGGCCGTCGAGGCGGCCGCGGGTCGCCAGTTGACCTATCGAGCGGCGCGGATCATGGACTCGGGCGACTATCGCTCGCCGGTTGCTGCAATGTCGAAGCTCTTCACCTGTGATGTTGCCGTGCGGACGACGCAGGAAGCGCAGATTCTGCATGGGGGTTGGGGCTACGCGGAGGAATACGAGATCTCGCGTCTCGTGGTCGATGCGTTGGTCTTGCCGATCTTCGAGGGCGTGAAGCCGATCCTTGGTCTCAAGGTTATCGGTCGGAGTCTTTTGTCCGCCTGAACTTGCGGCGGGGTGCTGCAGTCTTGTCGATGATTTGACTGCGCGCCCCTCGCTCTTCCAGGTCGATTTCGCGTTCGATCTTCGTGAAACTATCCTGGCTGAGCTTGTGGTTTCGGAAAAGCCGGTGCAGTTCGCGTCTTTCCACCCGCAGCAGCTGCAGGTAGAGGTCCAGTCCGCGGTTCTGGATGATCCGCTTTCTGGCCGGGTCCTCGCCTCCATCGATAAAGTCGAGCCGTCCGGCCAGGCTCTGCCGGACCCACATGACTTCCGTGGGGTCGAGTGGCAGACTCTCCTCGGCCATCCGGCGGTCAAATTCGGCGATCGGAGCCTTGAGGATCGAGATCCGCGCGGCTCTCTCCTTTTCTTCTTCGTCGATAGCGCCCTGTCGTCCAAAGGCACCGGCGATCAGGGGGAGGGTGAGTCCATTGATCACCAATGTGACCAGAACCACCGAGGCGGTGAGGAAGATAATCAGGCTGCGGTCGGGGAAGGCATCCCCCGTATGGGTCGTCAGTGGTAATGCGAGAGCCGCCGCGAGAGAAACGACACCGCGCATCCCCGCCCAACCCACCAGGACCTGATCTTTCCAGTGAAGGTCCGGATAGGAGCCACGAGGCAGGTTGGTGGTCAGGTAACCTACCAGCCGGGCCACCGGGTATGCCCATAATAGGCGCACGCCGAAGACCAACGCAGACGTCATGGCGGCAAACCCGAGGAGTTCAAAATTACTCCAGCCGGTCAGTCCCGACAGAATGCTCTGCAATTGCACGCCGATCAGCAGGAAGATCGCGCCGTTGATCAGGTAGTCGACCGTGGCCAGAACCGCATGTGTATCCATCCGTGAATTGGCGCTGAAGACTTCCTCGCCGCGGCGGCTGATGGAAAGGCCGGCGACGACTACGGCCAGCACGCCCGAAAGTTCAAGCTGTTGTGCCCCGAGGAAGGTCAGGTAGGGCAAGGTCAGGGTAAAGGTGATCTCCGCTACGGGATCATCCATGCGGCGAAAGACCAGGATCGCCAGCATGCCCACGAGCAGGCCCAGACCAATGCCTCCACCAACCTCGAGAACAAATCGAAGTCCCATCTCGCCCCAGCTCAGTGTCCCGGCAATGACGGCCAGGACAGCGAATTGGTAAGCCACCAGGCCGCTGGCGTCATTGACCAGACTCTCGCCCTCGAGAATGGTGGTGACGCGGTCGGGAATCCGGAGGCGTCGGGCGATGGCGGCTGCCGCTACGGCGTCGGTAGGCGCGACGATCGCTCCGAGAGCCAGGCCGGCCGCAAGGGTCATGCCGGGGATGAGGGCGTGGGCAGCGAACCCCACGACGCCCGCCGTGACCAGGACCAGACCGAGAGCCAGGCCGCTGATGGGTGCAAGGTTCTCGCGAAACTGATGCCAGGGCATCCGGATAGCCGCCGAGAACAGTAGTGGCGGCAGGCAGCCGAGGAAAATCATGTCGGGGTCGATCGTGAGCGACGGGAAGCGTGGCACCAGGCCCAGGCCTACACCGGCCAGAACCAGCAGGATGGGGAAGGGAAACGCCATCTTCCGAGCCACCACGGATAGGATGACCACGGCGCAGAAGAGGAATACCGCCAGTTCGATGCTGTACTGGATGGACACGCTGAGGGTTAATTGTCGGGAAAAAGCCCGGGGTGCAAGCGGATCAACCGGCCTCGTCGGGGCTCAGGGCGCGAATCGCCAGGGCGTGGATCTCGGCCGGCATCATCTCGTCGACGGCATCATAGACCGCCCGATGACGTTCGATGGTCGTCATGCCTCGGAAACGATCGGCGACAACCACGACGTTGAAATGTCCACCGCCGCTGCGAGCACCGGCGTGGCCGGCATGCCGGGCGCTATCGTCCTCCACTTCGACGGTTGTGGCTCCGAGGCCGCGAACAAGGAGGGTTTCGATTTGCTGGACACGGTTCATGGAAGTAGTTTCGCCGATCGGAACCGTGATGTCCAAGCCCGGAGCTTGCCGGGGTCACGTTCCGACGTGTATGGTGAAGGCGAGCAGGCGTGTCGGGGGAATTCGTCAGGAATCGTCCCGGGCGCCTCCGGAAATTCAAGGTCATCGGGAAAGGCGCTACCGCGGTCAACTTATGTCGACACCCACAGCAGGCATCATTGTTATCGGAAACGAGATCTTGTCGGGCAAGGTCCTCGATGCGAATTCGAACTTTCTCGCCGTCGAGTTGCGTAAGCTTGGCGTCGAGCTGCGTCGGGTCCTGACCATTCCGGACGAGATCGATCTGATTGCCGATACGGTCCGTGAGTTTCATCAGGCGTATGACCATGTCTTCACCTCGGGTGGTATCGGGCCCACGCACGACGACGTGACGATTGCGGGCGTGGCCGCCGCGTTCGGGCGTCCTGTGATCAAGGACGAAAAATTGGTCGCTTCGATACGCGGCTACCTCGGCGACCGGGTGAATGAACATCATTTGAAGATGGCCGAAGCGCCGCAAGGCGCTGCCTTGCTGGAGGATCCGCAGCTCGGCTTTCCCACGGTTTCGATCGAGAACGTTTACATCCTGCCCGGTGTTCCCGAGATTCTGCGTAAGAAGTTCTTTGCTCTCGCCGACCGCTTTTCCAGTCAGCCCTACCATTTGCGGGTGATTTACAGCCGCCATCATGAGAGCCAGATCGCGGGATTTCTCAATGAAGTCACGGCGCGTTTGCCGACGGTCGCCATCGGGAGTTATCCCAAAATGGACACCTCGGATTTCAGCGTCAAGCTGACCATCGAGTGCAAGGATGAGTCTGTGGTGCAGGAGGCTTTCGATCTCCTGATGGGAATGCTGCCGGAAGAGGCGATTTTTGGTACAGAGTAACTGGTTTTGATTGTGGAGGTGTATGTGGTCGGAAATGAGGATTGGCGGATGAAGCGGTGGCTTTTAATCGGACTCTGTGGAGTTTTTCTGCTCGGCTCGGTGCGAACGGCACGTGCCGAGGAGTCGTTTTGGCGTGAGGCCGGTCTTGGCGCAGGGGCCGGTCTGTCGACCGTATTCTATGTGCCTGCCAAGGCTGTATATGCCGCTCTTGGGGCTGCAACGGGTGGTATTGCCTATTGCGTGACGGGTGGAGATGTCGAGGTCGCCAATGAGATCTGGAACGCCTCGATCAATGGCACCTGGGTTTTGACCCCGGCGATGTTGGAGGGCACCGAGAAGATCCATTTCAATGCACCGCCTCGGCCCATGGAAAGTTCGCTCCGCGAGTTCGATGCGCCCGCGCCCGCCCAAGATACAGAGACTGGAGATTCTGGCTATGGTACGCCGGCACCGCGATACGAAGACCAGGGTGGCGGCTCAGGCTGGAACTGAGAAACGCGCCCCGCGCGAAAAGCGAATCACGGGCGGAGCCTGGCGCTTTGCTGGCGCGATCGGTGTCACCGGGGAGCCACCGGAACTGGCAATGCCCGAGGTCGCTTTTGCGGGCCGTTCCAATGTCGGCAAGTCGTCTCTGATCAATTGCTTCACTCGGCATGGCGGTCTGGCTCGAACCAGCAAGACGCCGGGTCGGACCCAGGAGGTAAATTTTTTTGTCGGTCCCAGCCCCATCTCGCTGGCTGACCTGCCTGGGTACGGGTTCGCCCGGGCGCCCGCCCATGTCCGGGCGCAGTGGCGTCCGATGGTGGAGCGCTATATCTCGGGTCGCGAAGCGCTACGAGCGATCGTTGTGGTTGTCGACTCGCGACGCGGTCTCACTGAGGGGGATCGCGTGATGATCACCTTCGCCGAAGACCATGGTAAGGATATCCTGGTAGTGGCAAGCAAGGTGGATAAATTGAAACGCGAGGCGCGGCGGAAGGCCTTGTCGGCGCTGCGTGCCGACGTGGCCGAAGTCTTTCCCTTTTCGGCTCTCTCGAAGGAGGGCATTGTCGAGATCCGGAAACGCCTTGAAAGCTACGGTCGCGCGGCGGTGGGCTGATTCATGGGGGATCCGAGCGAGCGACCAATTGGTGTTTTTGACTCCGGTGTGGGCGGCCTGACGGTTCTTGCCTCGATTGCGGAGCTTCTCCCGCGGGAGAACCTGCTTTATCTCGGCGACACGGCTCGCGTGCCGTACGGGACCAAATCGGCGGCGACGGTGACTGCCTACTCGTTGGAGATCGCTCGATTTTTCATGGAGCGTGAGGTCAAGGCGATCGTGGTTGCCTGCAACACGGCCTCGGCAATGGCGCTGCCGCACCTCCGGGAAAGTTTTTCAGTCCCGATGGTGGGAGTGGTGAGCCCGGGGGCTGGTGCGGCTGTCCGAGCGACGCGAAATGGTCGGGTGGGGGTTATAGGAACCGAGGCCACTCTGGCGAGCGGGGCGTATCCGGATGCCATTGCGGCGGTCGACGGAGCAATCGAGATCTTTACCCGGGCCTGTCCCTTGTTTGTGCCACTTGCCGAGGAGGGGTGGGTCGACAACGAGATCACTCGGGCTGTGGTGGCCCGCTATCTGGCCCCTCTGCGCGATCAGGAGATCGATACGCTTCTGCTCGGATGTACCCATTATCCCCTGCTGGCGCCGATGATTCGGGACTTTCTGGGTCCACAGGTCACGGTAGTCGACTCGGCTGAGGCCACCGCCCACGCCTTGCACCAGGCGCTCGAGGCCGAGGGCCTTCTGGGCCTTTCCCCTGCGGGGAAAGCGACGTTTTGTGTGACGGATGTACCGGATCGCTTCATTCAGCTGGGCTCGAGGTTCTACGGCAATAGCGTAGAGGCGGCCCGTCGGATCGAGCTGCGCCCGTCTGCGGGTTTTGCAGCGAACCACACCAGCGGTTAGGCTTGCCTGAACATGCTCGGTGGACTCGTCAGGAAGGTATTCGGAAGCAGAAACGATCGGGAGCTGAAAAAGCTGCTTCCGCTGGTGGATGAGATCAACCAGCTTGAGGAAAGCGTCAAGTCGCTGTCCGATGAGGAACTCCGCAGCCAGACAGGGATTCTGCGGCAACGACTCGCCGAAGGCGAGACCACCGACGATATTCTGGTGCCTGCTTTCGCGGTGGCCCGTGAGGCTGCCTGGCGTGCGGTGGGCATGCGGCCCTTCGATGTCCAGTTGCTGGGTGGCATGATCCTCCACAGTGGTCGGATCTCGGAGATGAAGACCGGAGAGGGCAAGACGCTGGTCGCGACTTTGCCTGCCTATCTAAACGCGCTCACCGGCAAAGGTGTGCACGTGGTCACGGTGAACGACTATCTTGCGCGTCGCGATGCGGAGTGGATGGGCCGTATCTATAAATTCATGGGTCTGTCGGTGGGCGTGGTTCTCCACGGGATCAGTGAAGAGGAGCGAATCGCTGCCTATCAGGCCGATATTACCTACGGGCAGAACAACGAATTCGGATTCGATTACCTTCGCGACAATATGAAGTTCAATCTCGCGGATTATGTCCAGCGGGATCTGCATTTTGCGATCGTCGATGAAGTGGACTCGATCCTCGTCGACGAAGCCAGGACACCGCTGATCATCTCGGGGCCGGCTGACGACTCGACCGGTAAGTATCAGGAAATCAACCAGATCATTCCGCGTCTGGAAGCCGGGCGCAAAGTCGAGAAGGGCGAGCCTGAAGAGGGCGACTTCTCGGTCGACGAAAAGCATAAATCCGTAATCCTGACAGAGCAGGGCATCGAGAAGTGCGAGAAATTACTCTCGGTCGACAATCTCTATGATGCGGCCAATATCGATACCCTTCATCACGTCAATCAGGGGTTGCGCGCGCATGCATTGTTCCAGAAGGACGTCGATTATGTGGTGAACGATGGCGAGATCGTGATCGTGGACGAGTTCACCGGTCGTATGATGCCGGGGCGGCGCTGGTCCGACGGTCTCCATCAAGCCGTCGAGGCTAAAGAGGGCGTCACGGTCGAGCGCGAGAATCAGACTCTCGCAACCATCACCTTCCAGAATTATTTCCGCATGTACGATAAATTGTCCGGAATGACGGGCACCGCGGATACCGAATCGATCGAATTCAAGAAGATCTATGATCTCGATGTCGTAGTCGCACCGACCCATCGGCCGATGGTTCGTGACGATCGACCCGACGTGGTCTATCAGACCGAACGCGAGAAATTCGATGCCGTGATTGAAGAGGTGCAGGCCTGTCGCGAGACCGGGCAGCCCGTGCTTGTCGGTACCATCTCGATCGAGAAATCCGAGTCGCTTTCCAAGCTTCTGAAAAAGCGCGGCGTTCGTCACCACGTTTTGAACGCGAAGAACCATGGCGGGGAGGCCAGCGTGGTCTCGCAGGCGGGTCGTTTGGGGGCGGTGACGATCTCGACCAATATGGCAGGCCGTGGAACGGATATCGTCCTGGGGGGGAACCCCGAGGCGTTGGCGCAGGCAGAAGTCGGGACCAATGATCCGAATGACGAGGCGTTTGTGGCGGCTCGTGATCGTTTCTCGGCGGGATGCGAAGAGGAGCGAGCCAAGGTGATGGAGTCCGGCGGACTTCATATTATCGGGACCGAGCGCCACGAGTCGCGTCGGATCGACAACCAGCTTCGGGGTCGGTCCGGCCGGCAGGGAGACCCGGGATCCTCACGGTTTTTCCTCTGTCTTGAAGACGACCTGATGCGTATCTTCGGCGCCGAGCGTATCCAGGGTGTGATGAGCCGCCTCGGCATCGAGGAAGGTGAGCCGATCGAACACCGCATGATCACCAAGGCGGTCGCCAATGCGCAGGCCAAGGTCGAGGGGCATAACTTCGATATCCGTAAACACCTCATCGAATACGATGATGTGATGAACAAGCAGCGCGAGGTGGTATATCACCGGCGCCGTGAAGCTCTCGGAGAATCCGCTGCTCGTGACGGGATCGACGAAATGGTCGACGATCTGGCCGAGAGCGTGGTGGCCGAGTTCGTCGATGATGATCTACAGCCTGACGCCTGGGATTGGTCCGAGATCGAGCGCGGGATGCAGGAACGTTTCGGTCTGGCCCTGGAGTTCTCGGATCAGGAGCGCTCCGAGCTGAGCATCGACGACTTTGCCGAGGTTCTGGCGGGCAAGGCGCGCGACTATTATGCGGCTCGGGAAGACCAATACGGCCCCGAGGTCATCCGCCATCTTGAGAAAGTCGTGATGTTGCAGACGATCGACCAGCAGTGGAAGGATCATCTGCTATCGATGGATCGCCTCAAAGAGGGCGTGGGGTTGCGCGGCTACGCGCAGCAGAATCCCCTTCAGGCTTACCAGAAGGAAGGATTCGGTCTTTTCGGCGAGATGATTGACCGGATTGAATCCGAGTCGATCCGCAAGCTCTTTACGGTGCAACTGGTTCGCGATGAGGACGTCGAGCGACTCGAAGAGGAACGAAAGCCGGCACCGATGACCCTGAGTCACGGGGCCGTCAGCGACATTCCCAAGGAACCGGTACGCGCTGCAGACAAGGTCGGGCGCAACGATCCTTGCCCGTGCGGTAGCGGCAAGAAGTACAAACGCTGCCACGGTAAATAGACCCTGGGCCTGGCGCCACGTCTTGCGCCGAAACGAGAAAAAGCCCTGATTTCTCAGGGCTTTTTCGAAAACTCTCTCGACGGTGCCGCGAAGCCCCGTCGTCGGGATAGAGGATTATTTCTTCTTTTTGACGCCGAGAACGCCGTCCTTGAAGGCCTTGGCCACCGTGAAACCAACCTTCTTGCGGGCCGGGATCTTGATCGCTTCACCTGTCTGCGGGTTCCGACCCATACGGGCTTTCATCTTGCGCAGTCGCAGGATTCCCAACCCGGGAATTTTCACCGGATCTCCCTTTTTGACAGCCTTTGCGGCCGTGGTGACCAGTTCCGTCAACACCTGATCTGCCTGCTTCTTCGTAATATCCGCAGACTCTGCAAGTACCGTCAGCAATTCCGTCTTCGTCATTCTTGCACCTCCTCCCAAACTGGTTGAACTAAGTTTCTGTCTTTAGCGAGGACCTGAGTACGCGAATGTGAAGGTAGTGTCAAGGAAACCGATCACCTTCGGATTAAAAAAGTCCCTGTGCCCCAAGGACTTTCATGACTGGGCTCCTCAGCGAATCTGGCTGGATAGCTGGTTCTGAAAACCGCGAATGCGCGCGGCGTTCGCGCCAAGGTCGCTCTTGCCGTCACGCGACTTGGATCGGATATCGACCCGGCTTCCCGTGCCCTCAGGTATGACTCGGATCAGCACGTCGTCCTGGAAACCGAAGACAAAGGACGTGGCTACGGCCTCGAGCGTCCCCATTTCTGGATTGACGGCGGTCACGGTCCATTGTGGTTCGGCTTCCGCTACAATCGCGATCGCGGTCAGTGTTTCCTGCGGCGCCGCGTTGAATGTTTGTGCTGCCAGGAAGGCGCAGCATTCGCGCTGCTGGGCTGCGAAGTCGGCGGGATAGCCCATGTCGCGGCCGAGGTTCGCGGGCAGTGTGCGGGCATGGGCGAACGCGGGTGGATTGTCGAGGTCGGTGGTGAAATCGTTGATCGGAGGACCGTCCCCTGACGAGGTGCCAACGGCGAGCACGAAGATCAGTCCGGCGCTGCAGGTGAGGATCCCGGAGGCCCCCAGGGCTTGCCCTCGCAGGCGGCGAAAAAGAAAAACCAATGAGACCAGTGCAGCGCCAATGCCTCCGAGTGCAAATAAGTAAAAGCCATTCAGGGCCGAGATTGCCCGGAGCCAGCCGAGCAGCAGCCCGGACACCAAGAGTGCCGTCAGAAGAGAACCAATGCGATCGAGCCATGGGGAGCGTTTTTGCGTCAGCATTTCTCCTACTTGACTGGCAGACGGACGGACTGCAACACCTTGAGGCATGTTTTCGAGGAGTCTGTTGATCTTGATGACGTTCTTGGCGGCGACCTCGGGCTGGACGCTGGCAGAAGAACCCGATGCTGGATCGCTCTCTTTGCCAGGCCCGACGCCGGTGTCGTCGCCGGTCGGGGCCAGCCATACGCCGGGGGCTGTCGAGGCATCTGGCGCTCGAGACGTGGCTTCGATCGGGGCGTTGACGGTATTTGCGGATGCGGATGAGTCTATCGGCGTGTTCCCGCTGACGGTCAGCCTGGAGGTGGAGGTTCTGCCGGGAACCGGACTGCCGCCTTATCGCTATCATTGGGATTTTGGCGACGGTACGCGGTTCAGTGATGAGCCGAATCCGACCCACACCTATCGCATCCCGGGCAGCTTTCGCGCCAGCGTCGTTGTGATTGACGCGCGCGGCGAGCTGGATCAGGACTATGTGGACCTTTCGGTGAACGAACCGAGGGGCGCCGGCGCGATCTCGGCGCGGCAGTTGCGGGCCTGGGTCCTGGAGCAGGGCCAACCAGAGGATGGTTCGGATCTGGAGACCGACGCCTCCCATCCAGGTCTTGTCCCTGGAGGCCGGCAGCCGGAAACGTCGGACTGAAGCGGTCCGCCGCTCCCGGGCGGAGGCGTTCCATGCGGGTTGATCGGGCTAGTAGAGAATCGGCCCGTCGACCATGGCGCCGGCAGGCGAGGCGCAATACTGCAAACTGTTCAGGTTTTGGCGACCAAGGCCAATCGCGAGTGCCATCTGGCGGAAATCTGCACAGCCGGGAATCCCCGCACCCTTGTTTTCGATGGCTGCGAGTTTTGCCTCAAAGCGGGCCTGTGCCCGCCCCAGGCAGACCTCGAGATTGTGAGGTTTGCCTTTCGAGATATTCCGAACACCCTTGGTGTAGCATTTCTCGAATGTCGTCGAGAGGCGCGCGAGTTCCTTGGACGCGGATGCCAGGTTTCGCTGCGTGCTCGAATCGGTCGGCACAAAAGCGGTCTGGTTCGGCAGGGTGAAGATACTGGGCAGACGGTCGGCCGCTGTCGCGGATGTGGCGCAGGCAAGGATGATCAGGACCGCGAGGGTCGCTGTTTTTCGAAATCTGGACATCAGAGTTACTTCCGTAGGGGTTCGGACCTTCATGATTTGAGCAGATTATCGGCCGCGAGGAAAGACAATTTCTGAGCGCGGGCGGGGTCAGGCTCCTCCAGCGAGCTGCGCCCGGAGCGTTTCATTGACCGCCTTGGGGTTTGCCTTCCCTTGGGTTTCCTTCATCACGAGGCCCACAAAAAAGCCGAGAAGCTTTTCCTTGCCCGCTCGAAACTCCTCAACTTTATCAGGGTGTGCTGCCAGAACGCGTGCCACCACTTCGGCGATCGCGCCTGGATCCGTGAGCTGTCGGAGGCCCTTTTTCTCGATCACCTGATCGGGACTGCTGCCCGAGCTCACCATCTCGTCGAAGACCGTTTTCGCGATTTTACCACTGATGGTCTCGTCGTCGATCCGCGCCACGAGGGCGCCGAGCTCGGTGGCGGGAATCGGCCATTGCTCGATCACCAACGCGTCATCCAGCCGACGGTCGCGGACGATTCGCAGAACGTCTCCCATCACCCAGTTGGCAATGGATTTGGGGTTGGCGTGGCTGGCGACGGCCGCCTCGAAATAGTCGCCGATATCGCGCCGACTCGTCAGCACCGAGGCATCGTAGGCCGACAGCCCATAGTCTGCCTCGAAGCGGGTGCGGCGCTCTGCCGGCAACTCGGGAAGCTCTGCGCGGATCGCCTCGATCTCCGTGGGGGTCACGCGCAGCGGGGGCAGGTCGGGTTCGGGGAAATATCGGTAGTCGTGCGCGTCTTCCTTGGATCGCATCGATTCGGTTCGCTCGCGATCGGCGTCCCAAAGGCGGGTTTCCTGCACCACGGTTCCGCCGCTCTCGCGCAGATCGATCTGGCGGAGAATCTCCCAGTCGACCGCGCGTTCGATCGACCGGAAGGAGTTCATGTTCTTGATCTCGGCGCGCGTCTCGAGCTTTTCGCTCCCTCGCTTGCGGACCGAAACATTCGCATCGCAACGCATGCTGCCCTCTTCCATATTGCCGTCACAGGAACCAATATGCTGGAGAAGGGTCCGCAGGGTACGCATGTAGGCGGCGGCCTCGGCGGGGGAGCGGATATCAGGTTCGCTCACGATCTCCATCAAGGGGACTCCGGCACGGTTCAGGTCCACGCGCGAGTAGGGTTCGCGTGCATCATGAATGCTCTTGCCGGCATCCTCCTCCATATGAATGCGGGTGATCCTTACCCGGGTCGTCTTGTCCTCGAGAGGGACGTCGAGGTGCCCGCCGACGGCCAGCGGTTCCTCATACATGCTGACCTGATAACCTTTGGGCAGATCCGGGTAGAAGTAGTTTTTTCGGGACCAGATCGCGGTCTCCGGCAGCGAGCAATCGGTCGCCAGAGCTGTTCGCACGGAAAGCTCGACCGCACGGCGGTTCAGCACGGGCAGGACTCCCGGCATGCCGAGGCATACAGGGCAGGTATGAGCATTTGGTTCAGCGCCAAACGAAGTCGAACAGCCGCAGAAGAGTTTGGAAACCGTCAAGAGCTGGGCATGGACCTCGAGTCCGATGACCGGTTCCCAATCACCGTAGCGACTCTCGAGCTCGTCGTCCTGAGGGGGCATTTGGCGTTCTCCGTTCATCACTTCTGACCTCCCGAGAGGTCGGGAGCCTCCAGATGCCAGTCGGTGTCCTTCTGGTAGGCATCGCCGGCGCGCAGCGCGGTGGCCTCGGCAAAGGAAGGGGCAAGGATTTGCAGCCCGATCGGCAGTTTTTTGGTGTCGAAACCACAGGGGATCACGAGGCCAGGGATCCCGGCCAGGTTCGCCGAGTTGGTAAAGACATCCGACAGGTACATCGAGAGAGGATCGGAGGCTTTTTCTCCCAGACGGAAGGCGGTCTGCGGCGCGGTCGGTGTCACGATGGCGTCACAGAGTTTGTAGGCTTCCTCAAAATCCTGTCGGATTAGAGTGCGGGCCTGAAGCGCCTTGCGGTAATAGGCGTCGTAGTAGCCTGCCGAGAGAGCGTAGGTTCCCAGAATAATCCTTCTTTTGACCTCGGGGCCGAATCCCTCGACGCGGGTCTCGCGGTACATCTCGAGCAGATTGGTGACTTTATCGGTTCGATGACCGTAGCGGACGCCATCATAGCGGCCGAGGTTCGAGGAAGCCTCGGCGGTGGCGATCAGGTAGTAGGTCGCCACGGCATAGGGCGTATGCGGCAGGTCGATATCAACGAGCTCGGCACCACGGGCGCGTAAAACTTCGAGTGCTTCGCGGACAGCGCGCTCGACGTCCTCGGAGAGCCCGCCTTCGAAATATTGCCGGGGCAGTCCGAGCTTGAGGCCTCGGATATCTCCGGTCAGCGACGCCTGGTAGTCCGGCACATCGATGGCAGCCGATGTGGAATCTTTTGGGTCGTGGCCTGCGATGATGCCGAGCACCATTGCCAAATCCTCCACCGTGCGCGCAAAGGGCCCGACCTGGTCGAGGGAGGAAGCGTAGGCAATCACACCGTATCTCGATACCCGGCCGTAAGTGGGCTTCAGTCCGCAGACGCCGGTGAAGGCTGCCGGGAGGCGGATAGATCCTCCGGTATCAGTGCCGAGAGAGGCGAGGGCCTCGCCCGCGGCGACGGCGACGGCCGATCCTCCCGACGACCCGCCCGGTACTCGCTCCACGTCCCAGGGGTTTCGGCAGGCACCGTAGGCCGAGTTCTCGTTCGACGAACCCATTGCGAATTCGTCCATATTCGCCTTCCCGATGAGGACCGCTCCAGCCTCTGCAAGGCGTTGGGTTGCATCCGCGTCGTAAGGCGGCGAAAAATTCTCGAGAATCCGGGACGCGCATGTCGTCCGGATCCCGCGGGTCGCAAAAATATCCTTGAGGACGATCGGAATTCCGAGCAGCGGTGCGGAGTCGCCCCGGGCAATTCTTTCGTCGGCTCGATTCGCGTCGGCGAGCGCGCGCTCGCCGGTGACGGCGAGCAGGGCGTGGAGGTTTCCCTCCACGCGGCTGATCCTGTCGAGCAGGGCGCGTGTCAGTTCCGTGGCCGAGAACTCGTGGGCATCTAGGCTGCGTCGGGCACCGGCGACGGTGAAGGTGCTGGGATCGTGCAAATTCATGTTCATCGATCCCTGCGCCTACTCGATGATCTTGGGGACGCGCAGGAAGGTGTCGTCGGGATCGGGGGCCCCGGCAACCATTTCATGAGCACGTTCCTCGTTGGTGACGGCATCCTCGCGCAAAACCGGGCGTTCGTTGCCCGACCCCAGCGTCGGGACGACGCCGTCGGTGTCGAGTTCCTGGAGTTTTTCGACGTAGGCCAGGATTGATTCCAGCTCGCCTCGCAGCGAATGTTTCTCCTCGTCCCGCAGGCCGAGCCTCGCGAGCCGAGCCATTTTCTCCACATCCTCGATTGTAACCGCCATTGGGGGTCTTTACATGGCGACGCGGCAGGCAGCAATTTGCGCCGCGAGCGTCCGTCCGCGAGGCTATCGAACTATGGCGATAGGTTCTGGTAGCGGTAAGTCTTATTTTTTGGGGATCCTCGGGCTGTTGGCGGCATGGGCACTGCTGGTGCCCGCTTTGACCGTGATCTTGTGGCCTGAGCCGGGCGTGGCCGAAGGGTTTCAAGCTGCTCTCGCCCGAGGGGATTGGAACCGGATTGCGGCGGCGGGTCAGGCCGATCCGCGATTGCCGGCTTTCGTATTGCTCCTGCTGAGTCCGTTGGCTGCCTTTTTGGCGGGCCGGGCCAGCCGCCGGGTGGAGCTCACGGAACTGGCGGCCGGGCAACCGCAGGAGAGCGCATCTGCCGAAAATGCCGCCGAGGAGAGTCCCGCCATCGTGGACCCCGATGGTGTCGCGTTGCGTTTGCTGGCGACCTTGCAGGAGGAGGCGCGCTTGCTGGACTTCATCGCCGAGGACGTTGCCAGCTACAGTGATGATCAGGTGGGTGCGGCCGCGCGTGGGGTTCATGCCGGCTTGGTGCGGGCCCTGCAGGAACGGGTCGCATTCGCCCCCCTGCGAAGCGAGGAAGAGGGGGATGCGGTGATTCTGGAGGAGGGCTATTCGCCGGCTTCGGTCCGATTGGTAGGGAGTCCGTCCGGTGAGTCTCCGTGGAAGGGAACCCTCGTGCATCCAGGTTGGGTGGCGACCCACGTGGCCTTGCCGCAGCCGACCCGCGGCGGCGATTCCCGTATTCTGGCGCCTGCGGAGATCGAGGTCGAGTCGAGATGAATCGCGCCCCCGACGGTAGCCGTTACGTCGTCGGAATCGATCTCGGCACCACAAATTCGGCCGTGGCATGGATCGATCTGGAAGCTCCCGAGGGGAGTGATTCCATGCTGCCGATAGCTCAGGTGACCGCGCCCGGAACAGTGGAGAGCCTGACGGCGTTGCCCTCATTTCTCTACCTGCCACGGGCCGAGGAGGAGCCAGGCGCACTCGAGGCGCCGTGGGGGCCGCGCGACCCGGGTCCGGTCGGCAGCTTTGCCTTGCAAAGGCTGGGTGCGAATCCTGACCAGGTCGTGCATTCCGCGAAATCCTGGCTGGGGCATCCATCGGCGGACTCGGGGGAACTGCTGCTCCCCGAAGGCGGAACGGCGGATCGTCAGGTCTCCCCGCGGGCCGCGACGACCGCCTATCTGGCACATTTGCGCGAGGCCTGGGACTGGCAGATGGCTTCGGAAGATCCGTCGCGTCGGCTTGAAAACCAGCATGTCGTGCTTACGGTGCCGGCGTCCTTTGACGCGGCGGCCAGAGATCTCACGATCCGTGCAGCGCGCGAGGCCGGGATCGAAAACCCGCAACTCCTCGAAGAGCCACAGGCGGCCGTCTATCATTGGGCCGGTCTGGATGGGGCCCGGTTGCGCGAGCATCTCTCTCTGGGAGACTCGATGCTCGTATGTGACGTCGGTGGCGGCACCACGGATTTCAGTCTTCTGGTGGTTGCTGAAGAAGAAGGTGAACTCCATCTCGAGCGCGTGGCGGTGGGGGAGCACCTGCTTTTGGGCGGCGACAATATGGATCTGGCACTGGCCTTTCACGTACGCCAGCAGCTAGCCGGCGCGGGGACCCGGCTTGATCCGCAGCAGTTTCGATCGCTGGTGGCCTCCTGCCGGGAGGGCAAGGAGAAGTTGTTGGCCGACCACGAACTCGAGGCGTTCCCCTTGGTCGTGCTGGCGCGTTCGCGCAAACTTCTCGGCGGCACGATCCGCGCGAGTCTGTCGCGGGCCGATCTGCAGACCGTTCTGGTGGAGGGCTTCTTCCCGCACGTGACGGCGGACCAGGCGCTGCGGGTGGCAGATCAGTCGGGTTTGGCCGAGTTGGGTTTGCCCTATGCGAGTGATCCGTCGGTGACAGCCCATCTCGCGACCTTTCTCCGTGACCACCAACACCAGTTGGCCGAGGGCGCCTCTCCGAGTTGCGTTCTGCTCAATGGTGGCGTCTTCGGCGCCGCTCTTCTCGTGGAACGCCTCGAGGCGGTGCTCGGCAGCTGGGCTCCCGAAGCTTCGGGTGGTCCGCCGCGGGTGCTCCACGGTGCGAACCTTGCCGAGGGCGTGGCTCGGGGTGCCGCGATCTTCGGAGCGGCTCAGCGCGGCCGGGGGATGCGCATCCGCAGTGGTGCGGCGCGTTCCTACTATATCGGCATGGCGGGTTCGATGCCTGCGGTGCCGGGTCAGCCGCCCCAGCAGCGAAGTGTTTGTGTGGTTCCCTTCGGTTTGGAGGAGGGCACCACAACAGGCATTCCCGAGGTCGAATTGGGCCTGCTTCTGGGTGCACGAGGTTCCTTTCGGCTGTATGCCTCAACGACGCGCAACGACGATCCCGCCGGCACGGTGCTCGACGAGTTCGAGACCGACGACCTGGAGGAGTTGGCGCCCTTGTATGTCGAATTGGACGGGGAGGCCGGTCAGCGGGTTCAGGTCCACCTTGAATCCCATTTGACCGAAATCGGTACCCTCGAGATTTTCTGCGTTGCCGATCAGGACCGACGGTGGCAGCTGACGTTCGGGGTCCGCACGCAGGGAGGTTCGTCTGATGCCTGAATTTCTTGTCGGCATTGATCTCGGTACGACCAATTCGGCGCTTTCCTACGCGCGCCTGGGAGGGCCGGTCGGGCCCACCTCGTTCGGGATTCGGCAGCTGATCGCCGAGGGAGAGGTGGCACCGAGGCCGACACTGCCTTCGGCGCTCTATCTGGCGGTAGCGCAGGACCTGCCGGCCGGGGCGCTCGATCTTCCCTGGCAGGGCTCGGGGCAGAAGGCGCCCGATGAGGTGGTCGGGGTGCTGGCCAACACTCTTGGTGCTCGCCAGGCCGGACGGCTGATCTCCTCGGCAAAGTCCTGGCTCTGCCATGGTGGCGTGGACCGCGAGGCCGCGATTTTGCCCTGGGGCAGCGATCTGTCGGTAGGGAAGCTTTCCCCGGTGGACGTTTCCGCTCGCTATCTGAGCCATATGGTGGCGAGCTGGGACGAACAGAATCCGGACCACCCGCTGGGCGATCAGGATGTCGTCCTCGCTGTCCCCGCTTCTTTTGACGAGGTCGCTCGAGAACTGACGGTCGCTGCGGCAGCACGGGCAGGAATCTCCCGGGTTCGACTGCTCGAGGAGCCGCAGGCCGCACTTTATGCCTGGACGGCCGCGCATCCGGATTGGCGCGACCACCTCGCGAATGTCGAACAGATTCTGGTCATCGATGTCGGTGGCGGAACGACCGATTTTTCTCTGGTAGCCGTTCGCGAGACTCCGGCAGGCCCCGGCCTGGAGAGGACTTTCGTGGGCGAGCATCTGCTGGTCGGCGGAGATAATATGGATCTCGCCCTGGCACACGTGGTCGCCGGGGACCGGCGCGCCTCGCTGGATGCGGCCCGCTGGCAACAGCTGACCCTTCAGGTGCGCCTGGCCAAGGAGCGTCTTTTGAGCGCGAGTGGGTCGGGTCCTGTCGGCGACGTCGAGATCGCGGTGGCCGGAGCCGGGCGCCGGCTTCTGGGCAATACGCTACGGGCCAGCCTCTCGGCGGATACGGCTGCCGAAACATTGGTCGAGGGGTTTTTCCCCCGGGTCGCTGCTGACGCGGTTCCCGCCCGAGGCGATGCAGGCCTGCAAGAGTTCGGATTGCCGTTTGCTGCGGATCCCGCGATCACGCGACATCTCGCATCATTCCTGCAGATCGCTGGCCGGGGTGCCGCGAAGCCGATCTGTCCCGATGCGATCCTTTTCAATGGCGGCGCGTTGAAGCCAGGCCGGATTCGAGATCGATTGCGCGAGCAGCTCGCCGATTGGACCGGAAAGGTGCCGGTCGAGCTCGACGACGCCGACCATGATCTGGCCGTCGCCCAGGGAGCCGTAGCCTACGGAAGTGCGCTGCGGGGCCACGGGGATCGAATTTCCGGTGGGTCCGCTCGGGCCTATTTTCTGGGAATCGAGGGCCCCGACGGCCCATCGATGATCTGCATCGCTGGGCGGGGCATGGTGGAGGGGGAAGAGCTGGCCTTGTCCGAGCCGGTCCTGGAGCTGGCGGCAAACCAGCATGTTCAATTTCCGCTTTATGTATCGACCACCCGAGTCGGTGACGTTCCCGGCACGGTTCACGGCCGTGATCCCGAGCATTCGGTTGCGCTTGCGCCGCTCGGGAGCCGGCTGCAGTTCGGCAAGTCTCTTGAATCGCGCACGGTTCCTGTTCGATTGAGATCCCTGTTGACGGAAACGGGAACGCTCGAGATCTGGTGCGAGGCCCGCGATACGCCGCATCGATGGAAGCTGTCGTTCGATCTGCGCACGCAAGCCTCTTCGGAAGCGTGGGAGCAGGAGGGAGATGCGCAGCGCACCGGGGTCGAGGTGGTTGTCGAGCCGCAGCGCCTGGAGGCGGCAAGCGAGTTGGTTCGGGAGGCCTTTACGGGCTCTCGGGATCCCGTCCGCATCATGGGGGCACTCGAGGAGGCTCTCGGGCTGTTGCGCGGCGACTGGCCAGCTGACGTGCTCCGGGCGTTGTGGGAGGCTCTCTGGCCCGAGCGTGAGGCTCGGCGTCGGTCTGCAGAACATGAGGCGCGCTGGCTCAACCTATGCGGCTTCCTGGTTCGCCCGGGCTACGGTGTGGTCGGGGACGAATTACGAGCGGAGAAGGTGTGGCGCCTGTTCAATGATGGCCTCTGCTTCCCGAAATCAAGTCAATGTGGCGCTGAGTGGTGGGTTTTATGGAAGCGCGTTGCGGGCGGTTTGAGTCGCCCGCAACAAACAGCACTTCTGCAGCAGATGCGGCCCTTGCTTCTTCCGGGCAATCGCCGCAAGAAGAATCGAAAGAAAGCCGTTGCGCAGCAGTTGCGCGAGATGTGGCAGGTGGTCGGCTCGTTGGAGCGAGTGGGAAGCCGCGACAAAGGCGAGGTGTTTGACGCCCTGGGGGGTGATGCAGGCGGCCTGGCGGGCTTGTCGGATGCCGAGCTTTGGGCCCTGGGACGACTCGGCTCGCGATGCCCCGTCTACGGACCCGCCGATACCGTTCTGGAACCCGGTCGGATCGCCGCCACCGTCGAGGCGATGGCGGCGATGCCCGGGCCCGTGTCGGCCGCCCGAGCGCTAGCTTTAGCCCAGATGGCACGCATGTCGGGTGACCGTGCGCGGGATCTACCCGAGAAACTGCGGAGCGCCTGTGCGCTTCGACTCGAGGAGGGTGAGGGCTTCAGCGAACTGGCGGCTCTGGTGCGGTCGGTGCAGGAGACCAGCGATCAGCTGCGGGCACGGATCGTTGCTGATTCGCTGCCCGATGGCCTTCGAATTGGGGGGCCGAACAATCTGTCGTGAGTCGCGGGGCAGGCTGCAGGTTGCCATGCTCGGCAAATGGTCGACGAATCGCCGCAGGGTGAAAATGGGCGGAAGCGCCGCAGGAAGCTGAACCAGAAGCCACGTCAGATACCGAGCGAGAAGCCTGGTCGGAAGCAGAGAGCAGAGCCGAGCGAGCAGCAGCGCAAGAAGCAAAGACGAGGCCGCGACGGAGAACAGGCAGCGGCGGCGTTTCTCGAGTCACGCGGCTACCGAATTCTGGCTACCAACGTGCGGCAGGGACGATGGGAGATCGACCTGATCGCCACGAATGACGAACTTCTGGCTTTTGTCGAGGTGCGTTCGCGAGCGCATGCCGGCCTGGGCTTTCCTTCCGAAACCGTCGATCTCCGTAAACAGCGCCACGTGGCCAATGCCGCGCATCTCTGGTTGCGGGGACAGCGAGGGTTTTGGCATACGATCCGCTTCGATGTCATCGAGGTCATCGGGGCTGGTTCCGGATTGTCCTGCCGCCATTTTCCGGATGCGTTTCAAAGCCCCTTCTGACCCGGATTTGCGGGAACGCTCTTCGGGTTCTACGACAGTAGGCAAATGCTCGATATTCGAATGATTCGCGACAACCCGGACCTATGCCGTGAGGGGCTGATCAAGGTGCAGGCCGATCCGGCTCTGATTGATCAGGTTCTCGATCTCGACAGCCGAAGACGTGAAGCCCTGCATGGGTTGGAATCGCGTCGCGCCGAGCGAACGCGCCGCTCCAAGGAAATCGGGAAGCTTCCGCCCGAGGAGCGCAAGGCTGCCGGTGCGTCCGTGAGTAGCCTGGCCCAGGAGATCTCGGATCTCGAAGCCGTTGTCGAGAAGAGCAATCAGGCGTTTCGTGACTTGATGCTGGAGATCCCCAACCTGCCGCATCCGGAGGTGCCCGAAGGGGCCCACGATTCCGAAAATGTGGTGCTGCGCACCGAGGGCGCTCCGGCCGAGTTCTCCTTTCCGGCCAAGCCGCATTGGGAGATCGGTCCCGCATTGGGCGCCATTGATTTTGACCGCGGCGTCAAGATTTCGGGTTCGCGATTCTACGTGCTCACTGGTCCCGGCGCTCGACTGCAGCGAGCCTTGATCAGCTTCATGCTCGATGTCCATACGCGCGAGCATGGCTACGTCGAGATCTACCCGCCGGCGATGGTCAAGGAGCACTGCCTTGTCGGGACGGGTAATTTGCCGAAATTCTCGGAGAACCTTTATCGGGACATTGAAGGGGAACACTGGTTTGTTCCCACAGCCGAGGTCCCGGTGACCAACCTCTACCGGGACGAGGTGCTTGCGGAGGATACGCTGCCGGTGCGCCATGTCGCGTACTCCCCATGTTTTCGGCGCGAGAAGATGTCTGCCGGGCGAGACGTCCGAGGCATCAAGCGCGGCCACCAATTCGACAAGGTGGAGATGGTGAAATTTGTCCATCCCGACCGATCCGACGCGGAGCTGGAAACTCTTTTGGGCGATGCTGAGGATATTTGTCGTAAACTCGGCCTGACCTATCGTGTCATCCAGATGTGCACCGGCGATCTCAGTTTCGTGGCGCGGATCAAGTTCGATATCGACGTCTGGGCGCCGGGATGCGAGGAGTGGCTCGAGGTCAGTTCCTGCGCCAACTTCGGAGATTTTCAGGCTCGCCGCGCGAATTTGCGGTATCGGCCGCAAGGCGGCGGCAAGCCGGAGTTTCTCCATACCCTGAACGGGTCGGGGTTGGCGCTGCCACGGATCATGATCGCGGTGCTTGAGACCTACCAGCAGGAAGACGGCAGTGTCGTGGTGCCTGAGGTGCTTCGTCCGTATCTGGGTGGCGAAAGCCGCCTCGAGGCTGTGCGCTCATGACGAATTCGGGAAGCGGGCCTCGCATCGTTGTCCTCGTCAAGCAGGTCCCCGAAGTCACCGAGCAGAGTCTCGATCCGGCCACAGGTCGGCTTCGTCGAGACGGTGTCGAATTGCTGATGAATCCCTTTGATCGGCGCGCTGCGCTCGAGGCCTGTCGGCTTCGTGAGGATGCTGGTGGCGGGTGGGTGGCCGCGATGACCATGGGGCCACCTCAGGCCGAATCGGTTCTGCGCGAGTGTCTTGCCCTGGGCTTCGATGAGGCTTTCCACCTCTGCGATCCGGGGTTTGGCGGTGCCGATACTCTGGCCACCGCCCGCGCCCTCTCGGACGCTCTCGAACCCTTGCGTCCTGATCTGGTGTTGGCGGGCCGCTACAGTATTGACGCGGAAACGGGTCAGGTGCCTGCCGAAGTCGCCGCATTTTTGGGGGCAGCGCACCTTCCGGGGGCGCGCCGTCTCGAGCTGCAGGAGGATCCCGAGAGCGAACAGGGATATTTGGCGGTTGCAGAATGCGAAGGCGACGATGGCGCGATCACGGGCGAGGCGATCTGTCCGGTGGTGGTCACCTGCACCGACCGCTGGAAGACACGAATTCCACGCCGATTGCCTGATGAGGAACGGGAAAAAACGGCACCTGTGACCAGACTCGCACTCGCGGACCTTCCGGGCCCGAATACCGTCTATGGTTCGGCGGGATCGCCCACTTGGGTGGAAAAGGTGCGGATGGTGCCGTTGGAGAGAGCACTGCGCCGGATCGAGGGCGATGTTGCTGCCAATGCACGGGAGGTCATCAAGCTTGTTCAGGACAAGCTCGCGGCAGCGACCGGGTCGGGTTCTTCCCGCTCGCTCACCCACGGCCCGGGGCCTGCGGGGCCCGACGGAATTTTCGTGGTGGGGGAATTGGACCCGGGCGGAAGCATTCGACCCGTGACCTACGAGCTGCTGGGGGCCGCCGATCGGCTCGCCAGCCATCACGGGGTCTCGGTATCGGTTTTCTTGCTGGGGCCGGCCTGGGGCCAGGAGCCCAATTGGCGTCGGGACCAAACGTTGCGCCGAAAGATGCAGGCGACGTTGGGCGCCCACGGGGCGGATCATTGGATTTGCCCGGAGATCGATGGTCCTGGCGGACTGGGCGCGATCGGTGTCCTCGAGGACGCCATCGAACATCTGGCTCCGGCGGTCGTGCTGGGGCCGGCCACAAGCCTGGGAAGGGATCAGCTGCCGCATCTTGCCGCACGCCTGGGGTTGGGTCTGACGGGAGATGCCATCGGCGTAGAGCTGGACGATGCCGATCAGCTCCTCGCGTTGAAGCCTGCCTTTGGCGGACAACTCGTCGCGCCAATCGTCTCGCGGACCGAGCCGGCCTTTGCCACTTTGCGCGCCGGCGTTCTGGAGGCAGCAATGCCGGCTCCGGAACGGGCGCCGGCGGCAATTCTGGAATTCGGCGACCGCGAGACCCTGATGGAGCCGCATTGGCGCGATTTTGTCCCGGAGAACGAGTTGGGTTCGGGCGAACTCGATCAGGCTGCTGTGGTGGTATGCGCGGGGTTCGGGTTGGGCGGGCCGGAACAGATCGAGAAGCTGGCCAGGCTTGCCAACAAGCTCGGAGGTGTCGTTTGCGGGACGCGTCGGGTCTGTGATTTGGGCTGGCTGCCACGGCAGGCGCAGATCGGCTTGTCCGGCAAGTATATCGGCCCGGAGGTCTATCTGGGGCTTGGCGTGCGTGGTTCTTTCAACCACACGGTAGGGATTCGTCGCGCGGGAACCGTCATCGGTGTGAACCACGACCCCGAGGCCGATATCTTTTCAGCCGCCGATCTGGGGGTGGTGGGTGACGCGCCGTCGATGCTCGACGCCTTGCTCGCGTGTGACTAATCCAGGATCTTCTTGCTCTGGATTTCGGCGTTCCCGCTCATCTGGTAGACCAGCGGGACTCCGGTATCGATATTGACCTCGAGGATTTCTTCCGGGCTCAGCGACTCGAGGTCCATCACGATCGCCCGCAAGCTGTTGCCGTGCGCCGCGACCAGGACGTTCTCGCCGCCGCGAATGGATCCCAAAACTGTTTCGCGGAACCAGGGCAGTGTGCGGGCCGCGGTATCCTTGAGGCTCTCTCCATTGGGCGGCGGGATATCAAAGCTCCGACGCCAGATATGGACCTGCTCGTCGCCATACTTTTCGGCCGTCTCTCCCTTGTCGAGTCCCTGGAGGTCGCCGTAATGGCGCTCGTTGAGGTCTTCGTGTCGAGATACGGGCAGGTCGGACTTGCCCATCGCGGCCAGAGCCAAACCCAGGGTATCCTGAGCTCGTTGGAGATTGGAGGTGAAGCAGCGATCGATGGCGATGTTCTCGGCCAACATGCGACTCCCGGCAGCCGTTGCCTCCTCACGCCCCAGATCGGTCAAGGGCACGTCTTCCCAGCCCGTGAATCGATTCTCGAGATTCCATTGAGACTGTCCATGGCGAAGTAAAACGAGTCGGGGCAATTTGGTCTACCTTTCCGAAAGGGGGGGCATCGCTGCCGTTGGTCAGACTTGGGTGGATCAGCCTGTCAGGGGTCTTTCCGGTTCCCCCACGCAGAACGCGCATCGACAAAGCGAGCGCAATTCGGTGAGAAGGTACCAGGTTTCATGGTCGTCCGACCACCGAAGGTGGAGATTCTGATCACCCACCAATTCCATGTGCGCCACCGCGATCTCTGCCGAACCCGGTGGGCGATCCTCGGCGCGGATCGCCTCGCAGTCCTCGCACGGACAATGGGCGCGGAGGTGGCGCAGAGGCAGAATGGATTCGTGTCCATCCTCCCAATTGAGATTCAGTGCGTAGTGGCCCATCTCGCCGAGCGAGCGCAAGGCAAGCGTGCTCATGGCTGTTTTTTCTCGCTGTTTTCTTGGACCGTTGACTCCTCGGGCGTTACGGTATCGGATGCCGTAGGCTCGGGCTCCAGGGGAGCCGGGTCGGGGCCGGGTTCGTCGCTGTCGGTCTTCTGGTCGAGTGCTTCCCGGAAGTCCTTGAGCGATCGACCGACGAAAGTGCCCAATTCAGGTAGTTTCCTGGGGCCGAAGATAAGTAGAACCACCACGAGTATGACGATGAGTTCCGGTACACCGAGTCCGAACATAGGTACGATACCACCGTCCCGAGGCCGGAGTGTCAAGGGGGCACGCCGTGGCTTCTGAGAAGCTCGCTCGCTCTACGGGGATCGTCGGGCTGGCCGTGATGGGCAGCCGGGTACTGGGCGTCGTCCGGGAACAGCTGTTTGCAGGCCTCTTCGGGGCCGGGCGCGAGTTGGATGCCTTTGTGACGGCATTTCGAATTCCGAATCTTTTCCGGGATCTCTTTGCCGAGGGGGCGTTGAGCGCGGCCTTTGTGACGACATTTGCCAAAAAGCGGGAAACCGATGGCGAGGCGGCGGCCTGGAGACTGGTGAATCTGGTCCTGCACGCCTTGCTTCTGGTCGCCGGGTTGGTGGTGGCGGCGGGTATGATCTTCACGCCGACGCTGGTGGATCTGATCGCACCGGGGTTCTCCGAGGTGCCGGGCAAGACCGAGTTGACCGTGGATTTGACCCGGGTGCTGTTTCCGTTCCTGCTGTTTATTGCGATGGCTGCTCTGGCCATGGGGGTCCTGAATTCCCGCAATCAATTCGGTGTGGCGGCTTCGGCCTCGATTTTCTTCAATCTGGGGTCGATTGTCATCGGGTTGATCGGAGCGTGGTGGATGGCTCCGGCGTATATCGAGTCGGTTATCGACGGAGAGTGGGTCGCGACCGGTCCCGGGGCTGCGAATGCCATGACCGGAATGGCGGTGGGGACGCTTTTGGGAGGGGCCCTTCAGTTTCTGGTGCAGGTGCCGTCTGTCTACAAGTTGGGGTTCCGCTATCGTCCGATGCTTTCATTTTCGGACCCCGGAGTCCGGGATGTGCTGCGCCTCATGGGACCCGCGACGCTGGGTGCTGCGGCCGTCCAGGTCAATGTTCTGGTCAACAACAACCTGGCATCGGGGCTGGGGGACGGCGCGGTAAGCTGGCTGAACGTGGCGTTTCGCTTCATGCAGCTCCCGCTGGGTGTTTTCGGTGTGGCGGTGGGTGTGGTTGCTCTGCCGGCCGTGTCCCGACGGGTGGCGAATGCGGATCTGGCCGGCATGCGTTCGATGGTGGTCCGGGCGCTACGGCTGGTGCTGAGTCTTTGTGTGCCGGCCTCGGTGGGCCTGGCTGTACTGGCGCCGGACATGATCGGTGTGGTCTATCAGCATGGCAAATTTGACCAGCGCGATACCCTGATGGCTTCCCATGCGCTGGTTGCCTACGCGATCGGGCTGGCAGGGTATGCGAATATCAAGGTTCTGGTTCCGGCATTCTACGCCCTGGGGGATGCGCGAACGCCGGCGCTGATCAGCTGTTTTTCCATTCTGGTAAATGCAGCCCTGGGTTGGACCGCCATTCATGTCTTCGGCTTCGGACACGTGGCGTTGGCTCTGGCGACCTCGGTGGTGGCGGTTACGAATTTTGCGATCCTCTACATGATTCTCAACCGCCGCATTGGTGCGCTCGAGGGGCTTGGCTCGAGCCTGCTGCCGATTCTGGGCGGGACGATGGTTGTGTTGGCGATCGCAAGCCTTGTCCGCTTCGGCGCCGGTGTCTGGCTCCCGGATGGTACGTTCGTCACACGGCTTGTGGTGGTGGCCCTCGCCGTTCCGGCTTCCGCAGTCGGCTTCGCTCTTGTCAGCGCGGCTCTCGGGCTTGTGGAGAGTCGCGAGATGATTGACTGGCTACGGGCTCGATTGGGCCTGGCGGCTGGCAGGCCATGAGTGGGGAGCAGCGCATCGGTGGCTTCCCGGTTTCGTTTTCAGAGGTCCGCATTGCCGGCCATGTTGTTGAGCTGGCGACGGTGGATAATCTGGAAGCGCATCTGGATCGGGATCGCTTGCTCGGCGATTCGGCCTATGAACCCCCGTATTGGGCGCTTGTCTGGAGCGGTGCGAGGCTCTTCCTGCCGGCATTTCTCGAAAGGCACGATGTCGCTGGTTCACGGATCCTCGATGTCGGATGCGGTCTGGGCGTCGTATCGCTCGTCCTGGCGGCGGCGGGGGCAAAGGTCACGGCGCTGGACCGCGCCGAGCCTGCCCTGGGGTTCGTTTCCCGGAGCATCGAGCGGAATCAATTGACAGTCGAGACTTGCCGGATGGATCTGGCCGATTTGTCGGCCGAGCGTCGATTTGATCACGTCATTGCAGCGGAGCTGCTCTATGAGCGCGAGGGTTTTCCCGCGCTGGCCGACGACCTCTTCGAACGAGTGTCGTCAGGGGGACGCCTCACGGTTGTGGACGCGCATCGAATTGATACCACCGATTTCTACAAGGAGGTCGAGCGGGTGGGCGGGCGGCGCGTATTCTCGGACCGGATCGAGGTTCGCGAGGAGCAGACCCTGGTGCGAATCGATGTCTCGGAATTCGTCCGGGACTGAGGGCGGATAGATTAGGGGCCGGTCTATTCGACGTGGGTGCGGTATTCGACCTGGTTGTCGAGCAGGACTTGACCGTCTTCGGTCATCCATCCCATGCGGGTTGTTCGCTTGCCGGAGATGAGATGATTGACCAACTTGACCCGGCTGACCTCGGCACCTGTTTCGCGCGAAACGTGCCAGGCGCGCTTGGTTACCTTGCCTCGGGTAGAGGCTCGTGCGGTTTTACTCAGTGTTGAATCAGCCATAATCTGCGGTTCTCCCCTACGGCCACTGGGCCGATGCTTCTGGTTACCGATCGGGGTGTTGGCGTGCAAGCAAAGTGTCGATCGCCCGAGATTTTGCGTTTATTTTCCAAATAACATAGTAAATCCAAGCACTTGGGGTGCTCGAAGCGGCTATTTTACCACCCTTGAACATCAGCTGGCCTTTCATTTGGAGCCGCGGTAATACAAATTTTATTATCCTGCTGTTTTCAAGCGTTCCCAATCATGCTAAGGTCTGGCTTCCTTGCGGGAGTGACGCGGCGCTAGGATGCGAACACAGAGGCCCTTTCGGGGTCCCGTTCGATCGGGGGCAAAAAGCCCAGGCCGCGACTTTCGCGTATGTTCTAAACTCTATGATGTGCCGGGGGACGCAGCAATGCGTTGGCACATGAGCGCCCGGTTGAGCCGCGAGTCGGTACGTGCCGAGGCCAAAGACCAATGAGGGAATGAAGAAACATGCGAACCGCGACAACGTCGATTGACGTCCAAACGACTGACACGGAGTGGAACGAGCCCATCGGGGACGGACCAGCTCAGACAGCCGATGCCGCAACCGAGGGTTCTCCTGAACCCGGAGATCTGGAGGCCGATTCCGCACCAGCGGCGGCCAAAACACCGGCCAAGGGGGCTGCTTCCGATCCCCTGGTGGGGGATCTGGACGTTCTGGGTCGGTTTTATGCCGATCTGGCCAAGACGCCTCTGCTGGACCGTGAAGAGGAACGAACACTTACCACCGAGATCAGCAAGGCCCGCGATTCGGTCGTTCGCTGGCTGCGTCGAAATCCGCGCATCGTCAACGTGACGCTCACCGAGCGTGGCCGCGGCGTGATCCGGCCCACCGAGGAGTTTCGCGAGCGCGAAATTCTGCTGGTGGCCGACCGTGCGCGTCGGCTGGCCCGCAGTCCGGCCAAGTTGCGCGAGTTGAAGCTGCAGCGCGAGCGCGTGGCGAAGTTTGCCAAGGAGCTGGACATTCGGCTCGAGACATACCGATCGGCCCGAGATTCGATGCTGCGCGCCAATCTCCGCCTGGTGGCGGCGATTGCCCGCAAGCACGCGCGCCGCGGTTTGCCGCTTCCGGATCTGATCCAGGAAGGCACCCTCGGCCTGCTTCGTGCTGTGGAGAAATTTGACCCAGCAAAGGACATCAAGTTCTCGACATACGCCGTGTGGTGGATCTGGCAGTATATCGCTCGCTCCATCGATAATGACCGTTCGGTCGTTCGAACTCCGGTGCATTGGCACGAATTGCGTCGCAAGGTTGGTCGTTTGTCGCAGGCTCTCGAGAGCAAGCTGCACAGGGCGCCGACCAAGGACGAAATCATCGAGGCTGGCGGGCTTGACGAGAATCAGCTGGAGATGATGGCCGAGCCGGCTCACGTGCTCTCTCTCGATATGGAGCTGGGCCACGACGATGACCGGACCTTGTCCGAGGTGATCCCCGACGAAGTCGGAGAGCGCCCCGAGCAGCGAAGCGTTGATGGCGATTTGTCGCGTCATCTCGAAACGGTTCTGACTGAACTCCCCAACCGGGAGCAGGCGATTATTCGTCTCCGCTTCGGGCTCGATGACGATCAGGTGGAAACGCTCGAAGAGATCGGTGTCCGCTATGGTGTCAGCCGCGAGAGGATTCGTCAGCTCGAGGCGAAGGCCCTGACGCGCCTTCGTGATCTTTGTGGGACAGCTGGTCTGGAGTCCTTCCTCGACGTCTAGTCCGTGTTCATGAATTAGGGAAAGAAAAGGGGCGCTCGGG
The DNA here is from genome assembly GCA_965658895.1 of Binatia bacterium. Classification (GTDB taxonomy): domain Bacteria; phylum Desulfobacterota; class Binatia; order UBA12015; family UBA12015; genus UBA12015. The sequence continues at coordinate 1,558 of CBFHUR010000011.1, read as the reverse complement.
TGAGCGCCCCTTTTTTTATCGATCTCGGCGGAGGCAGTTATCAACGCGCCCCGGACGCAGGAGATCGCGCGTGGCCGGCAGGACTCGGGTCTCGTCTGGGCTGGAGGTCGCGCGGACGCAGGGCTGGCAGGATGCGATCGGTTGTCTCGAGAGCGCTCAGTTCCGCGCTGTCGACCGTCCCGTTTTCGGCTTGTTCGATCAGTCGGTGGCAGGCGGTTAGATGCGCCAGGAATCGTTGGCTGGCGGGAAGGGTTTCGTCAGCGATCGCTGCTGCCAGGTACAGTTGTTGGGCGAGAAACAATTCGCGTGCAGCCTGCACAAGTGCTCTGCGTGCGAGCCCGCGGTGATCGGTGTCGGCAGCGAACCCCCTGGCCAGATGCTCAGCCGCGTTGTGGAGCTCGGGATAAATCCAATCATTCTCGGGATGAATCCAGTCAGTGAGCGTTCCGTCGGCCGATCGGGCCCCGGTTTCGGGATAAGCGATTTTTTCCCCCGGGCTTGCCGGCGGCGGCTCGGAGAGAGTCGCCGAGCGGATATCCGACGCGGAGCTGGAGGTCGCTCGGAGCAAGGATGCCAGCCAATCGATGCCCTCCAGCCAGGCTGTTCCGAAAATCGCAGCCGGCAGGGCGCAACAGATCACAGGCTCCCGCGATAGATGGCCGTGCTTAACGACTTCCGTCTGCAGAGCCTCGGCAAATTCACGCGCTTGTTCGCCAGCGACCCAGCGCGCGCGATCCCCGTCGTACGGTGTCGTGCGTCCGGTCGCATTGAAAAACACCGGAGTTGCGGGGTAGCCCCTGCTGCGGTGTGCGATCCGCCCGGCAAGGGCCTGATTGAGGCCGTATACCCGCAGGCCGGAAGGGCATCGCACGCTCAAGGGCGTGGGTTCGCCAGCTGCGCTTAACGTCTCTTGTTGCACAAAGGTGTATTGGAGGCCCTCTGCGATCAGGAGATCGTCGAGGCCCGGTGCGTACGCGGTTTCCGGCAGCCAGAAACCCGAGGGCCTGGAACGGAACACGCGCTGGTGCTCGATCACCCCATTGCGGATCTGCGCCTCGAGGGCACCGGGAGTTGCCGCCAGCAGGGGGAGGCAGGCTCGCGTTGCGCTGGTGGCCAGGAGTTCCAGATGTCCGGATCGCTGCAGAGCGGCAAACCCGCCCGCGATCCGTCCCTGATAGACTTCTCGCCAAAGCCGGGCCGCCTCCTCGATCTGAATCTTTCGGGCCAGAGGCTGCTCGAGCGCCAACTGGTCGTCAAGGTATCGCTCGTAGGCGACTTGATAGCCGGGGTCTCCGATCATTTGCAGCAGGGTGGGGGAGAAGCTGATCGTGAGGCGGTAGCGTACCTCCTGCCGGGCGAGTTCGTCGAGGCAGTTCAATAGCGGCAGGTAGGTCTGGGTGATCTCGGTAAAAAAGTTCTCCAGCGACGACGGACTCTCTGCTCCGGCTGACGAGACAAAGGGCGTGTGTGCGTCGAGCACGAGCGCGATACTTCCCCGGTCAAACCTCATATCGTCTCGGGCCTCGTCCCGGCCGCGGGGCCGGTCGGTGCTTTGCTC
>CBFHUR010000010.1:0-94002 GCA_965658895.1 Binatia bacterium | reverse complement strand
GGGATAGCCCCAGCCCGGCGAATGGGTTTCTAGCTCTTCGAAGTCGTAGCTCAGGGCCGGGATTTCCGGCACCAGCTTGGGCGGAATCACGTAGTCCGCGTAGCGAGCTGTCTGGTTCATCTTCGGATCGAGCACGACCAGCAGGTCGAGTTTTTCCAGAGCGGCGCGCGTCTTGATCTGATCGGGCCAGGCGGTCAATGGATTGCCGCCCAGGCAGAAGAGCGCACGGATCTGGCCGTCACCTTCAAGCAGGATCTCGTCGGCAAGGGCACCTGTAGGCAGGCCGCAGGCGGTATTGGACAGCCCGCGAACCCGCAGGGCCGGGGGAAAGCCCCAGGCAACCGGCATCGGCTCCATCGGTTGCGCGCGGCGCGGTCCCTTGGGCACCAGCACTCCGGGGTTCGGGACACGGTCTCCTTCTTTGGCACGAAAGCCACAGAGCGTAATCAGGCAAGCCAGAAGATATTCGGCCAGCGTTCCTCGGGGCGACATGTTCGAGCCGGTGCCGGCGCTGGCGCCACCGGTTTCGGCATTGGCGAAAATGCGCGTGGCCTCCCGCAGCTGGTCGGCCGGAATGTCGGCGCGCTTCTCCACAAATTCGGGCGTAAACGGCTCGACATGTTGGCGCAGTTCTTCGAGGTTCTTTGCGTTTTCGGCAACAAACGCCTTGTCTTCGAGGCCTTCGGACAGGACCAGACGGATCATTCCGGCAAGAATCGTTGCGTCTTCCCCGGGTACAGGCTGCAGGTGAACGCGTGCCTTCTGTGCGGTTTCGCTTCGCCGTGGGTCGATGACAATCAGTTTGATGCCGCGCTTCACCGCCCGGTGCAGGTGCCAGTTCGGGTTGATGGTGGGAACCCCGCCCAAGCCCGAGACCGCCGGGTTCGTCCCGATGAACAACCATGTTTCGGCATCGGCAAAGGCGGTGCCACCTGCGTGCCATTTCCCGTGCAACGCGCGGGCCAGGAGTTTTCCCGGCTGGTCGATCGAGCCGCAGCTGAAGGACATCGGGGATCCCAACGCGTCCATGAAAGCGCCGGACACCATGCCCCCCGGAGGTGCCAGAGCATACGTGCCGGAGTAGAGGGCCACGGACGATGGTCCATATTTCTCGACGATTTCGGTCAGCTTTTCCGCGATACCGGAGACGGCCGCTTCGGGCGAAACGGATTGAAATTCGCCGCTGGCGTCTTTTGCCAAAGGACGGAGGATTCGGTTGGGGCCATAGAGATGTCCCACGATGTCGCGGCCCCGGCGACACGAGTATCCATGGGAGGCGGGGTCACTGGAGTCGCCGATCAGATTGGTCACGCGGCCGTTTTCGATGTCCATGAAGACACCACAGGAAATCATGCAGGTTCGGCACACAGCGCGTACGCGTTTGGTCTCTGGCGAAATCTCCATCATTGCCTCCGATGCGTTCAGGGTTGAGGCAGCATGGATCAGTCGCCGACAGACTGTCAAGCAGGACTTGAGGGGCTGGCGTTTGGCCGACGATGTCGGGCGATAAGTTGCCGATTCTAGTCTCGGATGAACGAAGTGAATTTGAAGCGTCCGTTAGCTTCGACGATCGACCCGGCCGCAAGCTCGATGATCCGTCCCTGCGGGTCTTCAACCTCCAGCCGCATGCGTTTGTAGGCTTTGAATCCGCGGTATTCCTTGATTCCTTTTTCGAACTTGATGTCCCTGCGCTGGTAGGGGATGCCGCTGTGATTCTCCAGGAGCCCTTCGCGATAGTAACCGCTTTTTGTGGCGAGCGACTGCCAGTAATAGAGACTCTTCTCCTCGGGCATGAATCGGAAGTCTTCGTCGGGTCCGACATTACCCGGAATCATGATGTTCATGTATTCGTCGCCCGTTACCCGAAGCTCGAGCAAGGCATCGCGGTCCTTGGCGAGAAGCGCCGCGAGGAATTCGTCTACCAATTCGTCCAGAGAGGAAGCCCCACCACTCATCTTGGGCAGTCCGGTTTCGGCGGTTTCGGCGGGCGTTTCGCCGACCTTGGTGCAGCCTAGCAGCGGGATCATTCCCAGCCCAACGACCATGGCGATTTTCAGCAATCTCCGAGTTTCCATCACGAGCTCCTTGTCTCGACCTGACCGATAGCGAAGGCCTCGGGCCGCTGCACTGAAAAATTGCTCCGCATCGGCGTAATCGGGCGGTGTCATGATTTCGTAACAATCAGGAAACCAAAACGTCGCAGGTTTCACATCGAGGAGAAACAAATCAGTCATCAAGCTGAAATATTGGGCTGGTAGGCCTCTCTGTACTTGTCCGTCGTCGAAGGGAATCAAAGGGAGCGGCGACGGTCGATTCATTCTGGGAGGGAAATCGATGCGTCCTTTGGGGATTTGCGGATGGCACGGCGGGATTACGGCCGGAGCTTTGTTGGTGGGAACGCTTTTTTTGGGAATCCGGGCGGCGGATGCCCAGATCGAGGACGATATCGGAGAAGTCGAAGCTTCTCCCGAAGTCGAAGTGATCCAGATCACAGGTCAGAGATCCAAATCTTCGGATTCGAGCCAGCTTCTCGAACGTCAATTCGGAGACACCCTGCAGGATACAATCGGTGCGGAGGCAATTGCGCGGTCCCCCGATTCGGATGCGGCCGAGATTGTCCTGCGTATTCCTTCGGTGACGGTCAAGGACAGCAAGTTCATTTATGTCCGCGGTCTCGGCGAGCGATACAGCTCGGCACTTCTCGGGAAAAGCCGATTGCCGAGTACGGACCCCAACAAGCGTGTCGCGCCTCTGGACCTTTTTCCTGCTGAATTCATCCAGTCAATCTCGATTATCAAGTCCTATGCGCCGGATCTCCCTGGAGATTTCTCGGGTGGCTTGGTGGATATCGATTTGAAATCCTACCCCTCTGATTTGTCGATGAAGCTGGGAGTTTCGCTGGGCGGCAATACGCAGACGACTTTTCAGAATTTTGAGGTCTATCAGGGGTGTGGCGCGGCTGACTACTTTGGTTTCGGCGGATGTCGTGATCTCCCGGGTGCCTTCGGGCGCAAGAGTATCGGATCCCCGGATCCAGCGGAGTCTGCCTACTATTCCTCAACGATGCCGGATGTCTGGAGCCCTCGGAACTCCACGGCACCTGTGGACACCGATTTGAAGTTTGCCATCGGAAACTCCTGGGGGGATTTCGGGGCCAATCTCTCGGTTAACTGGAAGAACGGCTACGATTTCGTTCCGGATCGCCTGCAGCGCCAGTTTACACGGGGCGGCGTGGATGCAGACGGCAAGGTGATCATGGTCGAGCAGGACAACTTCCTCTACGACATTAGCGCCTTCGAGACACAACTCAGTGCCCTGTTCACCGGAGGCTACGAGATCAGCGAAACGGACGAGATCGGCGTTCGGGCTCTTTATAACCGGACCTCGACGGATTCTGTCGAAGTCGGGACCGGACGTAACGAGCAGAACTACGAGTCGCTCACTCGGGTCACCCGATTCCAGTACACCGAAGAAAGCCTCGCCTACGGCCAGCTGGCCGGTAAGCACCAGATTTTCGGTGAGGGTGAGTTTGATTGGCGAACAGCCTACTCGAATTCTTCGCAGAATACGCCGGATACGCGGACCACGACTTACCAGTGCGACGCAGAGGAAACCGATACCAACAACTTTCCGGTCGATTGCGAAGATCCCGCCAGATTTACGGACAACTCCCAGGGCGGCACACGGGTCTATTACAAGCTCGACGAATGGATGACGGATACAGCTTTCGATATTCGACTCCCGTTCGAGATCCCGGTCATGGGAGACGATATGACCATGCCTCTGGAGTTCTCGATGGGGCCTGCCTACACCTATCGAGAGAGGGATTCGAATCTACGAAGGTTCCTTTATCTTCTGCGCGGCGTTCAGGACCGGACGCTGCCCGCGGAAGATCTGCTGACCCCCGAGCAGATTCTGGATCGTAAAGTGACCTTTCAGGAGAAGACCCAGCTTCGGGATTCTTTCGAGGCTTCCGAAGAGATCATCGGAGGATACGTGAACTTCGAGGTTCCTCTCTACTCGGATATCCTCAGGCTGAACGCCGGCGTTCGAACGGAGTACTCGTACATCAAGGTCGAGGCGACCACGATTACCGGGGATCCCGTGCGTCCCCGCTTGAACAACCTCGATCCGCTGCCTGCGGTGAGCGCCGTTTGGAACCCGATTGAGGATATGAATGTGCGCGCCAGTTGGGCGAAGACGGTGTCTCGGCCCGAGTTTCGCGAGTTGAGTCCGGTGGAGTTTCCCGAGCCTGATGGCCTGCGAACCACGATTGGCAACCCCTTTCTGGTTGAGTCTCACATCGACAGCTTCGACATTCGCTGGGAGTGGTTCTTCGAGTCCACGGAGATGGTCTCGTTGGGCTTTTTCCATAAGCAGTTGGAGAAACCGATCGAAAAGATCCTGATTTCGCAGGCGTCCAATATTGCCAACTCGTTTGCGAATGCAAAGGATGCCGATCTGACCGGCATCGAAGGAGAGATTCGGAAGAATTTCGGATTTCTTTCCGAAGTCCTCGATCCGCTCAGCCTGACGGTCAATTTTGCCTGGGTCACCTCCTCAGTTCGCCAGGAGCAGGATGCCGCTGGCGTGCAAAACAAGGGGACTCGGGCACTGCAGGGACAAGCACCCTTCGTCGTCAATGCCAGTGTCGAGTGGTTTGACGACGAGTGGGGCATGGTTCGCCTGCTTTATAATACCTCGGGCCGCGAGATCTCGGATATCGGCTTCAACGAATTGCCGGATATCTATCTTGAGCGACGCGATCAGCTGGACTTCGTCTATTTGCAGACGTTCGAAGCCTTCGAGGAGTTCTTCTCGATGAAGTTCACCGTCGAGAACCTCATGGACACGCCCTATGTCTGGACGCAGGGAGATTTCACCCAGAAGCGTTTCAACAACGGCGTCACCTTCAAGCTGGGAGTGTCCTGGGAATACTGAATTTGAATCGTTGTTGGGTCGCGTCGTTATTGGCTCGATCCGTCTTGTCGAGCTCTCGGTCATCGATTGTCCGGGAAAACTCGAGCACCCTAAGGGCCCAGGGGGTTGGGCCTGTTTTGGAGAAAATAAAAAGTGAAGAAATCTCTTGAGACGAAATCCGAGACCGTCTTTCTGGCCGGTATGGCCCGGAAGTTTTTTGGCGCGCTGGCCGCGCTGGCATTGATGATGCCGGCTTCGGCGATGGCCCAGACCTCGATCGACGTTCCACTGGTGACGGGTGATCAGTTGATCTTCTTTTTCGATGCGCGGGAAAACCGCCAGACATTTATTTCGGTCGCAAACCCGTCGAGCGAAGCTGTGGATATCCAGATCGATTTCTACGGCTCTTCGATGGAGTCTCTGGGCAGCCAGTCCAATACATTGGTCGCGGCGGGGAACGTGATTATTGACCCCTCTGCGACTTCGGCCACATCCGGCAACTATGGCGTCGCTCTGGTAACGCCGGTTGCAGGTGGCGCGGCTGTTGTTCCACCAGCGCCTCTGACCGGTACCTTTACTCTGGCTAATCTTTCGCTCGAGTCCGGTTTTGGTCAGAACCCGATGGGGCGTATGGCCGTGGACAGCACTGGCGAACTTGCCCCTGTGGGTGCGGCTGTCGACGGTGCCAGCTATTCGTATCAGACGATTTCCCCTGATGTCCTGAGCATTCCCGTGTACTACAACCCGAACAGTGGTGGTGAGGGTTCGGGGAATGCCATTATTCTGGTCGCTTTTGACGATTCGTACGAAGGCGGGTTTTCGATCACGAGCCGCTCGCTGACCCCGATTACCGCGTTTTTCAACAACCAGGGAGTCGAAGTCGCGGTTTCCGAGTTCGGTGTTGATGGCGTCTATCTCGGTGACCTCGAAGGCACGGCCGGGGCAGCACTGACGAGTTCGGGCAAGGTATTCTTCGATGTCGATTCCCTTGGGGGAAACGTTTTCGGACTTTATAATCAGTCACTCCAGACTTACTCCGCCGGTCAACGACTGGTGTCGGTCCCCGCGATCCCGACCGGTGGCGGCGACTCGAACCTGGTGAACTGCGATTCCGGTTCCGTGATGGTTTCGGAAAACGTCAGCTCGAATCAGACATGGCCCGCGAATTGCGATATCTTCCTGAATGGAACGATCTTCGTGAACCCGGGAGTTACCCTTTCGATTCAGGCAGGTGCCACGATCTACGGGATGAAGAACCCGACGAACCCTCCGCCTTCGGCGTTGGTCTTCCGTCGCGATTCTCAGATCAATGCGATTGGTACTCCTCAGCAACCGATTGTCTTCTCGAGCGATCAGCCTGCGGGTTCCCGTGCTCCGGGTGACTGGGCGGGTCTTGCGATCAACGGTCGTGCACCGGTGAACTGTCCTTCCGGCGAGTGTATCGCGGAAGGTCTCGAGAATACCGTGTTCGGCGGAAATGATCCGATGGATTCGTCAGGCACCGCACGCTATCTCCGCATCGAGTTCGCGGGTGACGAGTTGGCGCCTGATAACGAACTCAACGTGTTTACCCTCAACGGTGTGGGTGCTGGTACCCAGATCGACCATATCCATGCCCATATGGGCCTGGATGATGGGATCGAGTGGTTCGGTGTAACCATCGTGACGCACCATATGATCTCGACAGGCGCCGCGGATGACCTTTTTGATTGGCAGATCGGTTACACCGGAGCCCTGCAATACGGCTACGGACGTCAGTTCGACGGCAACATCGATAGCGATGGTAGTCGCGGCTTCGAGGGCGATAATAACGAGAACGGCTATGACTTCCAGCCTCGTTCCGATGCCAAATTCTGCAACGTCACTCTGATGGGTACGCAAGGGCAGGCGGGCGATACCGATAACCGTGCCATGGTTCTCCGACGCGGCACAGCCTTCAAGATTGCTCAGACGCTCGCGTACAACTGGAATGATGATGGATTTCAGATTCGCGACGATGAGACGATCAACACGGCTTGTAATGCAACGCCGGCAAGTGCGCCTTACGCAGAGCTGACCGGTGATTCCTACATCGCCGCCTCCGGTTTCTGGCTGATTGGCGATGATCTGTGGTCCGACCGCAGTCCCGAGGCCCCAAATTGCACCATCGACCAGTTTGGTAGTTCGATGGTCGCGGACCTCGGTCTGGTCTGGGGCCAGGTTGCTGGCGAGGTTGTTGTGGCCGGAGTGACCACTTCGGACACGATGGCCGACCCGGGTATCGATGCGAATTGTCAGTTGGCGGGTTTCAATTGTGACCCGGTTCCGGCGAATGCAGCAGCTGTTGCATCCGACTTCAACTGTTCCGAGATCGATCCTCAGTTCGAGGACAATAATTATATGGGCGCCTTTGCTCCGGGAGCACCTTCCTGGGCTGAGGCGCCTTGGGTTCAGTACGCGGTCGATTGATCGCGTGCTGAGGGGAGTCCGTGGTCGGACCCGGGATTCGATCCGGACTCTTTAGCCCTCGCATCTGCAGCTATCCCCTGCAGATGCGAGGGCCTCCCGGTTTGGCGGGTAGGGGCGATCAGCCCCTACCCGTTTTTTTATCGAGAGGAGTCAGTTGACCGTTATCTCGATACAGGTCTCGCAGTCACACGCTTCGCGGTTACTTTTGGCGTCTCTTTCCAGCTGGCGCAGTTGCTTTGGCGTGGCGGTCGCGGCCAAAATGGGGTCGACTTTTTGGTCGTATTCTTCGATCGCGGTGATTGGTTCGGATCGCATGCACCAGCTAGCGGCACTCGCGGCGGTAGCGATCGGGAGAGAAAAACCTAGTACGGCAAGCATCATCGTCTTTTTCATTGGTGTTCCCTTCGTTGAGTCGCCTTGCGGCGGGATAGGGGTCCAATGTTACCAAAATGTTACAGGAATGTGAACAAAAGATGTCCATGGGCTTCCCGGAGGGCGGCCCACAGCGAAAAAATATCGAAAATTGCTTATATTTCAGTAGTATGATGATCCGTGCCCTTGGCATGGCGGGACGTGCCTGCGATGCTTTCCCGGAAGTTCGTCCGGATCCGACGGGAGGAGATTGTTCATGAACCGATTCACCATCTTGCGGGGACTGCTTGCCTTCATCTTTTTTGCGGCAGGCATCTCGAAATTGATCAATCTCGACAGCGCGGTGGCCAACTTTGCCAGTTTGGGACTGCCCGAGTGGCTGGTGTATGTGACGGCGGTCGGTGAAGTCGCCTGCGCGGTTTTGCTGATGGCGCCCCAGGGCAAAGGCTTTGCTCCTGCAATCGCCGGGATGCTGGCCTTCATGGTGGGGGCGATCGGTGCCGAGATTATGGCCGGCGAGCTGCCCACGCCGGCCGTGATTACCGCGGCGCTGGTTGTGCTTCTCTGGCGTTGGCGCCCCGAGGCCTGAGAGCTTGGGCTGAGATCACATCCTGTCTGGAAGGATAAGGTCACCGCTTCCCTGTTTTTTTGAGTGATGGCGCACCGCGAGTGTTTTCTCGACTCGCAGGATTGCCAGCGCCCTCCGGAAGGGGACGGCCTGTCGGTGCAGGAGATCTCGGGCGCGCGGGTTGCTGAAAGGGTCTCCACTTCAGCTGGCTTGGTGCCTCAATCTTGGGCACCTGCTGTTTTTCGTGCGCTCCTGATTCTCGTCGAGGGGCCGATTTTCCGCGGATTCGCAGTCTATGGCTTGCGCTGCTGCAAGTGGTCCACATCTTGCAATGGACTCGATGCAGGAAACTGCCGGCGGGCTCAAGACGGCCAATTCGGGGCGATGAACGTTCCGCCGATAGGAAAGGAGCATGGACCGAGAATCATGAGAATGAAGCTTGGAGAATGGAAGAAAATCATGACGAGGTCGGCTTTGGCTGGAGGCGCTTTTTCGTTGGCGCTGGCCATGCCGGAAACTGCGCTGGCGGAGGACGGACCTACAACTGCTGAGATATCCTACGCTCTCGATAACATGATCCTCTTTGTGTGCGCGGTTCTGGTGCTTTTCATGCAGGCCGGATTTGCGCTCTTGGAAGCGGGTTTCAACGAATCCAAAAACGCCGTCAATATCTTGACCAAGAATGTGATGGACCTCGGGGTCGGGGTTCTGCTGTTTTTCTTTATCGGATACGGCTTGATGTACCCCGGAGACTTCAACGGTTATCTGGGCTTTGGGCAGTTCGGCATCGGTAGCACGACAACCGATCCGGTAGCCGGCGCTCTGAATCCGCAGGTCGATTGGCTCTTCCAGGTGGTCTTCGCTGCCACCGCGGCAACGATCGTCTCAGGTGCCGTTGCGGGTCGCATGAAGTTTGCCTCGTATCTGGTCTACAGCGCGATTCTAACGGGATTGATTTACCCGATCAGCGGTTCCTGGAAGTGGGGCGGCGGTTGGCTGGATGCGATGGGTTTTTATGACTTCGCCGGTTCAATCGTTGTCCATGCGGTTGGTGGGTTTGCGGGACTGGCGGGCGCGATGGTGCTGGGCCCACGTATTGGTCGGTTCACCGAATCGGGCCAGTCCAAGCCGATTCCGGGACACAATATGACCTTCGCTACCCTCGGGGTGCTCATCCTTTGGGTTGGTTGGTATGGCTTCAACCCCGGAAGTCAGTTGGCTTTCACGGGCTCGGGTAATACCGACGCAACGGTGTTGATCGCCGCGAATACAACGTTGGCGGCAGCTGCCGGTGTGGTGATCGCATTGATCACCGCGTGGGCTGCTTTCGGCAAGCCTGATCTGACCATGGCCCTCAACGGTGCATTGGCCGGTCTTGTCGGAATCACCGCAAACTGTGACTCGGTCACCAATGGTGAGGCTTTGCTCATCGGAGGTATTGCTGGCGTCCTGGTGGTTCTGGGAATCATCCTTCTGGACAAGGCGAAGATCGATGACCCGGTCGGTGCGTGGCCGGTCCATGGATTGTGTGGTGTCTGGGGTGGAATCGCGACCGGAATCTTCGGGGACTATGACCTCGGTGTGCAGGTTCTGGGCAGCGTTGTGATCCCGCTATGGGCGTTTGTTACCATGGGAATGGTATTCGGTGTGATGAAAGTAACCGGCAATCTTCGAGTTTCTGAGGAAGAAGAGGCAATCGGTCTCGATATTACCGAGCACGGTATGCCTGCCTATGGAAAGCCGGCCTGATCGTTAAAGACAGAGCGGCGTATCAAGGTGCCGGGCCCCAAAGGGGTCCGGCACTTTTGCATGATTCGGAATTCTCATCGAACCGATTGCAAACCAGAGTCGAGAATTTAAGTCTGAGAGACCGCTATGGAAATCAGAAGCCTTGAGGAGTTCGAATTGTTCGAAGTTCGCGGCGTGGGCACGGTAGGTACAGTCTACCGCGCGCGAGACCGCGAGACCGATCAGATCGTTGCCATCAAGATCCTGTTGCCGTCGGTGTCTGTCGATCCTACCGTCCGCGCCCGATTCATTCGCGAGATGCTGGTGCTGCAGAAGCTTTGCCATCCCAACATCGTTGCATGCTACGGCGGAGGTGAAGAGGCCGACCAACTCTTTTTCGCCATGGAATATCTCGATGGCGAGTCGATGGAGGAAGTCCTGGCCGATGGCGGTCGCCTGCCCTGGGTCGATGTCGTTGAGTGTGGCTGGCATATTTGCTCCGCGCTCCAATACGCCCATAACCAGGGCATCATTCATCGTGATCTGAAGCCCTCGAATATCTTCTTTTCAAAAGACGGTTTTCTCAAGCTTTGTGACTTCGGAATTGCTCTCGATACAGGGGAGTCCGATCTGACCGAAGTGGGTCTGACGGTCGGCACACACCGCTACATGGCCCCCGAGCTGATTCGTGGGGAAGTCGCCTCGCCACCGACAGATCTTTATGCCCTGGGCTGTGTGCTCTATCGAATGCTGGTGGGGCGGCCTCCTTTTGACGGCAGGAACTTCGCAGCGCTCTGCGAGCAGCACCTCCATCAGGTGCCCGAGTCCCTGCAGAGCCAAATCGGAGATGCGCCCGAGGAACTCGACCAGCTCGTGCAGCAATTGTTGGCCAAGGAGTGCGGAGAGCGCCCTTTGAATGCGCGCGTCGTTCAGGGGCAATTGGCCGAAATTTATCTGGCCTACCGGGAGCGATACCCGCTGGCGTCCTCGTGGGATCCGCAGCGATCCGCGGGCGCTGCACCAAACGAGCTTTTCTCACGACTGCGCACGCGGGTTGTCCTGCCCGCGGACGAAGTTTCGCCGCAACGGGTTTCTGGCCGAGGGCTGCTTTGGATCGGGGCTCTTCTGGCTGGCCTGGCTCTCTTGTCCTGGGTGGTGGCCTGAAGCATCGAGGGTGCAGGTCTCGCGCAGCGGGCTGCCCGGGGACGCAGCGTGGCAAAGCGTCAGAGTGATAAAAGATAGAGCAGGAGGTGCAGGCGGCGGTCGGGTGACAGTTGCTCGTAGGCCGCGCGCGCGGCGGCGGCATCACCGCCGTGGAGGAGGATGGCTTCCTCCAGGGAACGGGCGCGCCCGTCGTGCAGAAATGTGGCGTGCCCTGTGACCCATTCCTGAAGGCGGAGGCCCCAGAGGGGTGCGGTCCGCCATTCGCAGGGACCGGCGTTGCCTTCGTCATGACTCGCGCAGAGTTCGGCGCCCATGTTCCAGAGCAGCAGATCCGTAAACGGACGGATCGTCAGATTACGGAACTGCGGGATCGGGTGCGAACTTCCTGTCTGCATCTCGGGAAGATGACAGGTGTGGCACCCGGCTTCCTGAAAGGCTGCTTCCCCGGAGAGCACATCGGGATCGGTGATCGTGAAGCTCTCGGGGACTCTCAGGTCCGTATTGGATTGCTGGTTGGCCTGGGCTTCGGGATGACGCCGAACGGGGACGCCCAGGCCTCGAATATAGTCCTCGATCCGTTCGATCTGGACCGGGTCGACCTGCTCCATGCCGAGGTCCAGAGCGAATGCTTTTCGAATCTGGTCTCGCAGGGTCGGCTCGGCAGCCTTCCAACCGAAGCGTCCGGTGGGAAGTTTCCCCCCGCTTGCTGCGGCGAATCCCTCGATGGTGCTTTGGTCGACCGCTTCGAGAAGGCCCAGCCCGACCAGAGAGGGAGCTACGCGAAGCTCGGCCCCCTGTTGGATGAAACCTTGGCGTGTCGGATCGCTGCGGTCGGGCGGTGCGGCTTTCGCGAGCTGAAAGTGGCAATCCACGCAGGCATGGGCTGGGGCGTCGGGTGGGCTTCCGGTGGCAAGCCCGCCGTTGCCGGGCAGGGGATCTCCCAAAAAACTTGCCCGAAAGAGTTCCCGGCCGAGAGTGAAGCGGTGCAGAAGCGGCTGGTCGATGCCGAGAAACGGTTGCGAGAGCTCAAAGCCGGGCGTGCCATGGGCGAAGTTGGTCGCTGTCCCGCCCGAGAAGTAGCGCTGGTCATCGCGTTCCAGGATGATGCCTCCCCGGCCTGCACGGTACCGCAGAATATCAGAGTAGTATTGAGGAGAATCACGGCCGCGGCCGATGCGGGGCGTAAATTCCAGAGTGACGATCTCCTCGGCTTCACGGAGATCCTTCCATGCGCGACCCTGCATGGACGTCATCTCGAAGTAGAGGCTGTTCGCAAGGATTTGCGGGTCATCGTTGGCTGGTCCATCAAGGCTTCCCTTCGCCATGAATCCTCCGCTGGTGTATTGCGGCGGATCCACAAAGCCTCTGCGCACGATGTGATCATAGGTGAAATTCACCATCTGCAGAGCGGCATCGGGGGAGTGGAGTTGAACCTCGAGCGACTCGGGGCGATCTATCAGGACGATCTCGTAGGTCGACCCCTGCGCATAGCGCTCGATATAACGGTCATGTTCGAGGTCTCCTTCATGACGTTGCCGAAACCTCTCGGCGACTTTGGTCGTGATGGTGTCGCCGTCAATCGTCGTGAGACCGGCGGCCTGTGGCACGGTAGCGGGTTCCGTTTGGGGGACGCTGGGGGCTTCCGGAGATTCCGGGGTATCGGGATCTCCCGGGTTTATCGAAGTCGGCGTTGGCAAGGGTGTGGGATCGAGAACCGGGCTCTCTGACGGAATCAGGGGAGGAGCAAGGGGCGGAACAGGTGATGGAATGAGCGGTGGGACTGGCGTGGCTATGGGGCCGGGAGCTGACGGCGGCCGCCCGGGGCTGCCAGCGCAGGGGCTGTCGATGAAGACCAGCCCCGCACCGCGCGTAATGAGATGATCGCCCGTCAGGCATTGGGCGCCGTTGTTCTCCACCTTGAATGCGATCGAAACGGTCTCGCCGATCTCGACGCGATCAGCGACGTTCCGTTCGAATCGGTTCTGGGTGCGACGCCCTGGTCGGCAGTCGCCATCGACACAGAGGTAGCTGAAATTGGCGCTCCAGCCTTCGTCGATATGAAACAACATCCCCCGGGCATCCATGCCGAAAACCGGCACGGAGAGATCCGGGTTCTCTTCATTGGCCGGTGTCATCGCGGGAGTCATCGCGGGAGTTGGCGCCTCGGGGATCTCCGCAGCTGGTGGGATGGGACAGCCATGGAGCAGAAAGGTGAGGCCGGTGAGCGTCAACCAATGCCGACCCGGTCTCACTCCATGGGCGGCTTGCCCCCGCAGGAGCTTCGCCGGAGCGTATGGCGAGCGCGCAGGCATTCGGGAGAATCGGGCGCGCACCCGCCGGTATGCCGGCATGGCCAGAGAGAGAGGGCGTCGCCCGCTTTCAAGGCGAAAGGGAAACAATCGATGAGACAATCGGTGAGGCCGAGTGATTTTCAATAACCGCTTCCTCCGTCAGGCCAAGCCTGTTCGCTGGCGCTCGCGAGCCCACCACGGCTGGTCCGCCGAGGAGAATTCTGACGGGATCGGTCGCTAAACATTCAAGACGGCGGTTTCACCCCGAATCTTGAACGACGAGGTCGGAGCGCGGAGGAATCGTTTTGCCCGCAGTGGTGTTCAGCCAATTCTCTGAACGTCGACTTCGACTTCGAGATGCTGTTCGGGTGCGCCCAGAAACACGCCTCGCAGGGGCTGCACGTCTGTATAGTCCCTCCCGGTGGCAATCCGGACGTATTGCCAGTCGACCAGCTTGTCGTTGGTGGGGTCGATCCCGACCCATCCGAGTTGGTCATGCCAGACCTGCACCCAGGCATGGCTGGCAGAAGTGCCCTGCAGGCCGCTGCCCGCGCTTCCGTCCTGAGGGTCGTAGAGATAGCCGCTGACATAGCGGCAGGGGACCCGGTTCGTTCGGAGAACGCCCAACATGGCGTGGGCCAGATCCTGACACACACCACCCCCTTTTTGAAAAAGCACCTTCGGGCTGGAATGTACGTCGGTGGCTTCCTGATCGTAGCGGAAGAGTTCCTTGAAGGTGGATCCAAGTTCTCGGAGGGCCGCGATAAAATCCTCCTGGTCCAGACCGGTGTTTACCGGATTGGGTACCTCTTCATATTCTCGAAGTCGGGGGACTGCGGGTGACCAGTTTTGGTATTCACAGAGAAACTCCGTTCCCGCTCGATGCTGGCCACCTGCTTGTGGCCCGCAACAGATCGCATCGGTTGTCTCCACCACTGAACTGGCGAGAATTTCCACCAGCGTATGAGGCTCCAGAAGGTTGAAGTACTGCACATGACTCCCGAAATAGTCGGTGTACTCGCGGACCCGGGTATTCGGAGTCACCTTGAGGGACTTTGTCACAACTTTCTGCAGGCCGGTGTCGACGGGCATCTTGCGAACTTCGCTATGAGCCTCGACGACAGCTTCGGTATAGCGGAGCCTCGTCAGATGCGAGACGATCAGAAGGGCTTTCCCGCTGGGATCCCAGGGCTTCATTGTTGCGATACCAATCCGGCACCATGCGCCACGTTGATCGGAATCGAAGCCGGTCGGTGACTGGTGAAATACGCCAACTCGATTTCTTCGATGATTCTCTCGATCGATTTCTTCAGGAAGTCGATCTCGTCCTGAAGGGCTTCTTTTGACAGAAGCGAGGAAATTTCCACTGCTTGGAGGTCTTCTTGCAGTCGAATGGCGCGCCTCTCCAAGCTTACCTGCATGGGACTCCCATTGGATACCAGAGACAAGATGCTCTGGATTTCGCCTAGCGCCCATGTCAACGAGCGCGGGAATTCGGGCCGTTTCAGGACGAATTCGAGGACGCGCTCGGGAACGACTCGCGCATCATAGGCGCGCCGATAGGGCTCATAGCCAGCAAGGCTGCGGAGCAAGGCTTGCCATTGATATACGTCCACGGGGCGACCCTCCTCATTGGCGGTAATCGAAGTCCGCTTGATCTCGAGGATCTGGCAAACCATGAGGCTTCGTTCCATCAGTTTGCCCAGCTTCAGAAATGCCCAGGAGTGATCCCGAATCATGGTGTCGTCGGCCAATCCGTGGAGTCCATCGGCAAAGATCTCGACTTGTCGGTTGAACTCCGACCGCCCGGTTTCGCGGATATGGGTAAATGTCAGGTTCTGGAAGTCGAGATGTTGTCGGTTCAAGTGGAGCCACATCTCCTCGCTGATATGGTTGCGCATCGCCCGCCCCTCATCCCTGGCTTCGGCAATGCAGCGTCGAACGGAATGCGGATGGGTCGGGGAGAGCACCAGAGCTTCATAAAGGCTGGATTCATCCGGGCTGGACAGATCACAATCAAAGGCGTTCGAGACCGCGGACCAAATCTCGGTTTCGTCGCGAGAGGAACGTTCGAGGTTGACCTTGTGGTTCACCTCGAGAATCCGCGCGACGTTGCGCGAGCGTTCGATCAGTCGACCCAGATCATAGAGTCCGCGGGCAATTCGGCTCAGCATCGGCCCACCTGCTCTCGGTGGAGAACCCAGGTGTCCTTGGAGCCGCCTCCCTGAGAGGAATTGACCACAAGACTTCCTCGCGGCAGAGCGACCCGGGTGAGCCCCCCGGGGAGGGTTCGCACTTCATCGATGCGGTGGCTGACGGAAAACGGGCGCAGGTCGACGTGTCGTGGTGCTATTTCGGGCTCGTTTTCCGAGACCAGAGTGGGCAGGGTCGAGAGTTTCTGGATCGGTTGGGCGACGAAACGCTCAGGCAGACGAGTGAGCGCGTGCCGCATTTCGGCAAGCTGACTTTTGGTTGCAGCCGAACCCACCAGAAGGCCGTAGCCACCGGAGCCGTCCGTGGGCTTGACCACGAGATCTTCGAGGTGGTCGATCACGTAATCGAGATCGCTTTTCCGGCTGCAGAGGTAGGTCGGGACCTGACCCAAAATGGGCTCCTCGGAGAGGTAGAAGCGGATGAATTCGGGGACGAAGGAATACATGGCCTTGTCATCGGCAACGCCGGTTCCCGGGGCATTGGCAAGAACCACGTTGCCGTTTCTGTAGGCATTTGCGAGTCCCGGAACGCCGAGGATTGAATCATAGCGGAACGCTAGCGGGTCCAGGAAATCATCGTCAACGCGCCGGTAGACCACATCGACTTTGCGCAACCCGGAGGTCGTTTTCATGTAGAGATGGTCGTCGTCGACAACCAGATCACGACCTTCGACGAGCTGTATGCCCATCTGCGCGGCCAGATAGGAGTGCTCGAAATAGGCCGAGTTGTAGATTCCCGGGGTGAGAACAACGACCACGGGATTGTCGACCGGCGAGGCACTACGCAGCGTGTCGAGCAGCATTTGCGGGTAATGGTCCACCCCGCGAACGCGGTGTCGGCCCAGAAGATCCGGCAAAATCCGCGACATGACGATCCGATTTTCGAGGACATAGGAAACCCCGGATGGAACACGCAGGTTATCCTCAAGGACCAGGAAGTCTCCGAGATCGTTTTCGATCAGGTCCGTGCCCGCGACATGCACATAGACGCCCTGAGGAACCTTGATGCCCAGCATCGATCGCGCGAAATGAGGTGAGTTGAAGACCAGATCGTCTGGCACGATCTTTTCGCTCAGGATCCTCTGGTCTCCATAAAGGTCGGCAAGAAACAGGTTCAGGGCGTGCAGGCGCTGCTCCAATCCGGCTTCCAGTCTCGCCCACCGGTCTCCGGTAATGATCCGGGGAATCACGTCGAGCGGAAAAATCTTTTCCGTCCCTCGATCATCGGAATAAACGGTAAAAGTGATTCCCTGATTCAAAAGGGAGAGGTCGGCGTCTCGTTGGACTTCCTGCAGCCCGGGGCCGCCCGATTGTTTCAGAAAGGTCGAAACCTCGTCGCAGGATTCCTGCGGTTTTCCCTCCTCGGTAAAGATTCCGTCATAGGCTCCCCGCAGTGGTCGATAATCATGACGATCATCCCGTCCGACCGTATTGTCTGGTTGAGGTGCCGCCATCCGAAGAACTAAAAGCAATTGCTGTGCCGGGTCCCGCGGCGATTGGGGACCGTAATCCGCAGGATTTCCGTGGCTTGCGACCTGCTGGTCGCTGGCGGTCGCGTATGGCGCCTATTCCCTGATCGCCTGGCGCCGCAGGATCGAGCAGTTCCTTGAGATGGTCGCCGGGGCTCAGCCTCGCCCGAAACGAGAATGAATGGCTTCCAAGGCGCGACCCGGCCAGTCGACAGTCGCTCCGATGGCGCCGAGATTGTAGAGTTGAAGGAGGTCCTCTGCGCTGCGGACGCCCCAGCCTCGAACGGCAAGGCTTCGATCGGCGGCGTGGGCGGCCGTCTGGGGAAGCATGTCGGCGGCTCGCACGCCGATCTGCTGGAATCCGGCATTGGCGGCCTGATCGGACCAGTACTGTTGCACCTTTTCCGGGGAGGCTCCGATCAATTCGGGGCGAAACTCTGCGCTGCGGACGGCATCGAAGGTGTCGCGAAGCAGCAGGCAAAGGGGTATTTCGGTTGCCAGTTCTCGCATCTGCAGGAGCGGGCGCATGGAGAACGAGGTCACGGTCACAGCGCTCCGCAGGCCGAATTCATCGATCATCTGCAACAACCGCAGCGGGAGCAGATCCTCGAAACCCTTCAATTCGATGTGGAAGTGGACACGGCCTTTCATCTGTTGGAGCACGCTCCGAAGTCCGACGATGCAGGTGCCCGCATAACGGGTCCCTGCGGCGGATTTTCTTTGGTCGAACCAGGACCCGATATCGGTGCGGAACAAGACCTCGGCAGGGTAGTGTCTCACGCGGCCATGGAGCTGGGTTTTCTTGTCGAGTCGATCGTCGTGGAAGACCACAATTTCCTCGTCCGAGGAGAAACGAATATCGAGCTCGATTTCGTCAGCCCCCAGAGCAACCGCTTTCTCGAACGCAGGCAGGGTGTTTTCCGGAGCATGCTCCGAAGCGCCCCGATGCGCGATGACTCTGAAATCCCCGGACATGGTCTGCCCGGTATAGCATATTCAGCTGCGGGAGACCTCCGGATTGCTCGTTTCTCTCAGCTGGATGCGAACTCCAGATCTCGAGGAGACAGTACTTTATGGGAAAGATCCATGGCCGGTGGAATATTCTGTAATTGGGTCCCGACGGTTTCGATCGCCGTCTGCCAGCCTGCCTGCGTCAGGGATGAGATCTGCCGGGCGAATGCTTCGGCCTCTTGAGTCCGTTGAAAACAGGTACGCGAGAGCTTTTCGATACTGCGAAGCATGGACAGGTACGGGTCTTCCGCGGTGGTTGTCGATGCGGCCGGGCTGTCGATCCAGGCAATCGGGACGGCGTCGATGGACCGCGGCGAACGATTTTCACAATGAGCGAGAAGCTCGAAGTCAGCCGCAAACCCATGTTCCTGTGCCCGGCTCACAAGGTCGAAGATCACTTCGGGACGGACCGCCTTGAAGCCGCATTGGGTGTCATCAAGGTAGGCCAACTGCGGTACGAGTTGCTTCCAGAGGTAGATGAATAGCCGGCCTCGGTCTTGCCGATAGCCATCTTTCACGACGATGGAAGACGTCGATCTTCGTGAACCGGCGGCCATCAGAATGCCCGGTTTGCGAAGGCTTTTGATCAACAGGCCGGCCTGGCCGAGATGGGTCGAGAGATCCGCGTCGGTGTAGAGAACGACATGGCCGGGCGCCTTCAATCGCGCTGCCTCCCAGAGCCCCAGTTGAACAGCACCCCCTTTTCGACTCTCGGCGGCACTTTTCAGACCATTGAGGGCCGGATGTTTGTGGCGCAAAGCCTCCTCCAGGAAGAGCACTCGAGCACGGACTTCGGGATGGTGCGTTTCGAGTGCCTCACGCACCAGATGGCCACTTCCTTCGGGGCATCCATCATCGACCAGTACCATGTCCCAGGAATGATCCTTCCGGTTGCCGAAAAGCCATTCGAGTTGAGCGATCTTGCGGCTCAGCCACGCTTCCCCCAGCGGGTGGTCCGCCGGAGACAAGAGACGCCGGCGCTCCGAGAATAAAGGAATCACGACGGAGAGATGTACCGGCTTGCGCAGCCATTGGAGTGCCTTGCGGGAGTGGGCGAGTCGAGTGGCGATGCGTGCTCCCAGCGGCCACGATTCTGTCGGTCTCTGCAGCCGGCTGTCGAGCCGTTTGATCTGCGCCGGACTGTCCAGTCGCTGGCAGATTCGGTCAGCCATATCCTCCACCTGATGCCAGGCGTCGGCGTCGGCCAGCGGGATAATCTCGGCTTGCCGGCTGAGGCTATGCAGCAGATCTCCGGGGATTTCTCCGGCCACCGGCGCGGTGTTTTCTGTCGCCCTGCGCAATGGTGTTTCGACTCGGGGCGCTAGCTCCCCGTGCTTCATCAAGCTGTTCTTTCGGAAGGCCATGGTCTCTTCACAACCAACTTCCATGCCAGTTTGAGAATCTGTGTTCGGCAGGCCTGATTTGCATTTTTTTGGATTGGATGACCCGGGGCTGCTGAGGACTTCTGCAGGGTGCCTAATCTGGATGCAAAACCGCCTGCCGAAATTTTCGGCGCGCCGGCTCTGAAAGCCGAGTCGGCAAATGCAAGCCGGTCGCAATGGCATCGCAAATCACGCTCTGCACAATGCCCATGTCGCAGAATGCTGTCCGACCCGCCGCTCGCTATTTCGGCCGGATCTACAGCGATTGGAGGAAATCGATTTTGGTATCGGGGCGGGTGGTTCAGTCCGCCCATTCCACGTGCAGAGGCAGTCTTTTCAGGCCGCTGACGAAGTTCGCTTCGACCAATGCGGGCTCTCCGTTGAGTTCGACCGAGCGGATGCGTGGGAGCAATTCGGTGAGAATGGCTCGGATCTCCATGCGGGCCAGTTTTGCGCCCAGACAATAATGCGCGCCGAACCCGAAAGCCAGATGTGGGTTGGGGTGGCGGGTGATGTCGAAACGAAACGGATCTTCGAACACTTCTTCGTCGCGATTGCCTGATGGATAGCTAAGCAGCAGGGCTTCGCCCTGGCGGATCTTCACGCCGCGAAGCTCATAGTCTTCCTGGGCGGTCCGCATGAAATGTTTGACCGGTGTGGTCCAGCGAATGATCTCGTCGACCGCATGATCCAGGTTTGCGTCGCCTGAGCGCAGCGCTTCGCGGGCCTCGGGATTTTCGACCAGCGCCAGGACGCCACCGCTGATCGCCGAACTGGTTGTATCGTGACCGGCTGTCGCGATGATCGTGTAGTAGGAGGCCGTCTCGACCCCGCCCAGAGGACATCCGCCGATCTCGCCATTGGCGATCACGCTTGCGAGATCTTCGGTGGGTTTCTGGCGGCGATCTTCGGTGAGTTGGTTGAAATATTGCGCAAACTCCATCAGGGTGACCATCGGGTTGGCACCGTCGTCGCGCTTCATATCCGGGTCGGTCGAGCCAAAGAGTTCCTGAGTGAGTTTGAGCATCCGGTGCTCGTCTTGTTCGGGAACGCCGAGGATGCTCATGATGACCTGCAGCGGAAACCCCATGGCGACTTCGGTGACAAAGTCGCAGGTGGCGCCTTGGGCGCGCATCCGATCGACGTAGGTCTTCGCCAATTCCTCCAGTCGAGCCTCGAGCCGCCGCAGGCTCTTGGGTTGCCACCAATCCTTGGTCAGGTTGCGGTAGTCGGCGTGGTCGGGGTCATCCATATGGATGAGGGTGCGCAGGATCTGGCCTTCAGGTGACTGCGAGAACTCGTCGACTTTGGCATCGGCCAGAACGGAGCGGGGCGAGTTGGTGAAAAGATGATTCTGTCGCTCGATCTCCAGAATATCCGCATGGCGCGTGATCGCCCAGAAGGGATTGAATCCTTCGGGAGAAACCAGGTGGACGGGGGCCTCTCGACGCAGCAGAGCCAGCGAGGCCTGAAGGGTTTTGTCGTCGGCAAAAGCTGCCGGGTCCGCCAGAGAAAGGCCTGCTGCTTCGAGATCATTCATGGCACGATTAAACACCGAGCATGCCGCCCGGGGCAAGTCGGGCGATCTCGTGCGTTCCGGCTCATTCCTGAGTCTTTTGGATCGGCCTTACGACAATTTGCCGCGCCATTCGGCAATCGCCTGGCCAATCTCATCCGGCGAATCCTCCTGAATGAAATGCGAGCCCCGGACCGTAACTTCGGTCTGGTTGGGCCATTTGCGGCATAGCTCCAACTGTTTGCCGACCATGATGGCGCCGGGTTCTGCATTGATCAGCAGTTTGGGGACCTCGCTCTGGGCAAGCCAGGCTGCATAGTCGGTGGCAATCGCGGTCACGTCCGCCGGCTCGCCGGCGATCGGAAGCTGGCGGGGCCAGGTCAGCGTTGGCCGCCGCCCCTCACCGGCTTCCAGGAAGGGACGCCCGTAGGCATTTTTCTCGGCGTCCCCCATGCGACGCAGGACCGAGGAAGGCAGCACCTTGTCGACAAAAAAGTTGTTCTCGAGCACCATCTCTTCCCCTGCCGGGGACCGGAATCCCTGAAAAACAGGAGTGATCGCCGGGTTCCAGTCCGACCAGTCGGGAAAGGGGGCAACCAATGCTTCCATATAGGCAATCCCCTTGATGGCACCCCGATGGCGGTTGGCCCAATCAAATCCGAGAGCCGAGCCCCAATCGTGGATGACCAGAGTGACGTTTTTCTCGACGCCCAGTTGCGCGAGCAGCGCATCGAGATATTCGCGGTGTTCCACGAAAGTGTAGGAGTCCTCGTTGCTGTTCTCCAACTTCTCGGAGTCTCCCATCCCGATCAGGTCGGGTGCAATACAGCGGCCGCTGTCGGCAAGATGCGGAATGATGTTGCGCCATAGATACGAAGATGTCGGGTTGCCGTGCAGGAAAACGATCGGATCGCCTTCGCCGACTTCGACGTAGGCCATACGTTTACCTTTGACTTCGGTAAACTTCTTTCCGTAGCGCTCAAGGGCCGGGACCGCAGGCCGGCTTGGCAGCCCGTCGAGAATCATCGCGTCCGCGCCGGGCGCGTGCTCGGTTCGGATCGGGATCACCGCCTTGTAGTCGGCGCAGTCGTACCAGCCTTGAGCTTGCTCGCGCGTGGGGAAGGTGATGATGACGTTGTGGTTCCGAGCCGGTCGGCCCTCGAGGTGGTCGATGGGGCCCGCGGCGATGACGCGGCCCTTGAAGGGTTTGATCGTCTTGACCACACCTTTTTCGTAGGCCCGAAAGGCTTTGCGATCATTCACATCGACATGGGCAATAAAATAGGCTGGCATTGGATGTTCTCCCTTTGTGGGGCTTCGGTTCTGTCTCTCGCTAGTTGAGGGGAGTGAGGTTTGCCAGTCCTGACAGAAGCCGGCCGGGCGGGAGCTGGATTGTCGCCCGATTCGAAATTCGGACCGCGGCAGGTAGAGGTAGGGTTGTGACCCAGCCTGATACTCTTTGGCAGCCATCGGAAGGCTTGTTGCGCGACAGCGCCATGGCAAGATTCCTGCGTCGCGCTGGCGATCTGGACGCCAGCATTGTGGATTATGCGTCATTGCATGCGTGGTCGGTGGGGCATGCTGACGAGTTCTGGCGTCTCTGGCTCGAGGAGTCCGGGATGGTCCATGAGGGCCGTCCCTTGCCGACCGAGCACGATAACCCGTCGACGCTTGGCGGGAATTTCTTTCCGAATCTCAAGCTGAACTTTGCCGAGAATCTCCTTCGCCACCGAGGCGACCGGCCCGCGGTCCACGGCCTCAGTGAGGGGGGCGGGGCGGGCGAGGGGGGCGACGATCGGACGCTGACGCACGATCAGCTGTTTGATCAGGTGCGTCGGTTGCAGAAATCTCTGATCGATCTGGGTGTTGGCCCGGGTGATCGCGTGGCGGGTATTCTGCCGAATATTCCCGAGGCCGTTGTAGCAATGTTGGCCACGACCAGTCTGGGTGCGATCTGGTCTTCGTGCTCGCCGGATTTTGGCACTCAGGGCATGCTCAAGCGCTTCGCCCAGATCCAGCCTCGCGTGTTGATCAGTGCGGATGGCTACCGCTACGCGAGCAAGGATTTTTCCTGTCGTCACAAGCTCGAAGAGGTTGCGGTCGGACTCGATGGCCTGCAGACGGTCGTTTGGATCGAGACGCCTGCGGGCGACGAAATGCCCCCGGATCTTGCCGTCCCGGTCCTGTCATGGACTGGGGCCACCGCGCTCACCGACCACCGGATGCAATTTCCCAGGTTTCCGTTCAATCACCCGATCTACATTCTCTATAGTTCCGGCACCACGGGAGTTCCCAAATGCATTGTGCATGGGGCCGGGGGCACGCTTTTGCAACACAGCAAGGAATTGATCCTGCATTCCGACCTCCGCCCGGACGATAACCTTCTCTATTTCACAACTTGTGGCTGGATGATGTGGACTTGGTTGGTGTCGGGCCTTTATACCGGCGCGGCGATCACGCTCTACGACGGTTCTCCGGCCGAACCCGAGATCGATGCGCTCTGGGAAGCCGTCGCCCGCAAGAAGGTTACGCATGCGGGCACCAGTCCGAAGTATATCGGGAGCTGCCGTGGTGCGGTCACGCCGCGCGAGAAGTTTGATCTCTCGGCTCTGCGGGTGGTGCTCTCGACCGGCGCTCCCTTGCTGGAAGAGGATTTTGACTGGATCTATACGCATGTTTCCCCCGACGTTCTTCTTGCCTCGATCAGTGGCGGTACCGATATCATTTCCTGCTTCATGTTGGGCAACCCCTTGTTGCCGGTGCTCCGCGGCGAGATCCAGGCAGCCGGCCTCGGTATGGATATCGCTGCTTTCGATGATCGCGGCCAGCCGGTGTTCCAGAAGCGCGGGGAATTGGTTTGTCGGCGCTCCTTTCCCTCGATGCCAGTCTCGTTCTGGAACGATCCGGGAGAAGAGAAGTACCGCGGAGCCTACTTCAGGGAGAAAAATGACGTCTGGTACCATGGTGACTATATCGAAATGACGCAGACCCACGGCGATTGTGGCGGCGTGGTGGTATTCGGGCGCTCGGACGCAACCTTGAACCCCGCGGGCGTCCGGATCGGTACCGCCGAGATCTACAGCCTTGTCGAGACCCTGCCGTGGGTACAGGACAGCATTGTGGTGGGACAACCCCACGCCGGCGATGTCCGGATCGTTCTCTTTGTTCAGGCCAGGGGCGGCGAGAGTCTCACCGAGGCGCGTGTGGCCGAAGTGCGATCGCTGATCCGCCAGCAAGCATCCCCTCGGCACGTCCCGGCCTTCGTCCTGGAGACGCCCGAGGTTCCCTACACGCTATCGGGAAAGAAAGTGGAATTGGCCGTGCGAGAAGTTCTTGCCGGCCGGGCCCCGGCCAACGAGGAAGCGCTCGCCAATCCGGCCTCCTTGGTGCATTTTCGCAACCGGCCGGAGTTGCAATAGATCGCTCGATCAAGACGGCGCGCCTGGTTTGAAAAACGCGTTCGCCGCGCTACATCTGGGCTATGCGAGTCCTTGCATTTTTGGTCTACCTGCCGATCCAGATCGTGCTCTTGCCGCTGTTGATCGTGGCCGCTCTGGTCTTTTCGTATTACCAGATCGTGGTCAGTCGTCGGATCGGCGTTTCCCAGACGGGCATCGAGGTCTTGGGAGGGCGTGTTCATATGCACCTCTTCGGGCTTCGTCGGGATGAAGCCACCTTGGCCTTGTCGCGTGTCCTGCCCAACTTTTCGCTCCGGCTGACCAGATTCATGCTGTGGCCTCAGGCCGTCCATTATTGGATTGCCGGGCGCTCGATCCTCTACCCCACGGTGGTCGCTCCGGGGAAGGAAACTCTGGGACAGATGATCACCGCAAGGACCAGCTTTCTCGATGAGATTCTCGAAAGAGCTGCGCCCAAGATGCGCCAGGTCGTCTTCCTGGGAGCAGGCTACGACACGCGCGCGTACGGTCCGATGCGCCGAGAAGAGTTGCGGTTCTTCGAAGTCGATTTGCCTGTGACGCAGGCGTTGAAGATCGCCTCTCTCGACCAGGCCGGGCTTTCCCGCGATCACGTCACGTTTGTGACCACCGACTTCGAGAGCGACAATCTATTCGAGCAGCTGGCGGCCGCCGGGTATGATCCCCAGCAGCCCACCCTGTTTTTGTGGGAGGGTGTGACCCTTTATCTTGCCGAGTCCGATGTCCGCAGAACGCTTGCCGACATCCGCGCGCATGCAGGCGCCGGCAGTGTGATTGCTTGTGATTTCTACAGCGATCGCATGGTGCAGTTGGGGAAAAAGGGTCCAGCGAAAGAACTTCTGAAAGCTACGGACGAAAATCTGGGCTTTTCTCTCCCGTTTGCCGAAAACTGGGAATCGGTGCTCGAGCAGTTTCTGGTCGCGGAAGGCTGGCATTGTGCGACCAGTCATTTCCTGGGAAGCGATAGCGCCAAGGGTCCCTTTATGGTGGTGGCCGAGCTGCACACAGTGCCCGCCGATTCTTGATCAGGCGACTCCTGTTCCGGGGGCAAGCGGAATCAAGCGTGATTGTTTCCGCGCCGGATGGCCTCGAGGGTGGTAAGTGTGCATGTCGGCTGTGGCGCGCCCGGGGCCAGACACCATCGCAGCAGGGCTTTCCCCTCAAGTCGTCCGCCGGTGTCGAGCCAATTCGGAACGCCTGGATCTTCGGCGGCAATCACCAACCGCCAATCGCCGTTTTCTTCGCAGGTGGCGGTACCGTTGTTGGTGCAGGTACGCGCGTACCGATAGTCGTAGGATTCGCACCACGGGTTCACCAAGGTCAGGCCCCAATAGACAAAAGGGCGCCGCGGCGGGTGAATGACGACCTCGAGAGCTTCGCCCGGATTCAGTTTCCACCGACCACCCATATAGGCCATCTCGGTGTTGCAGTGGCTTTCGACTTCGTCGTCCTGTTCCTCGACGTGCTCGGCCCCGGTGCCGCCACCAATCTGGTTGAGGTTTGCGGCAGTGCCCGCATACATGCCGACGCATACATCGGCGACAAAAGGCATGAAGTTGGATGCGGTCTCCATCTTTTCCAGAAATGCGTCGAGTTCCAGCCGGGGGGCCGGTAGAGGCTCGCCGAGACGTTCGATTTTCAGTTCGGCCGGCTGTTGGGTGTCGCGGCTGGTGAAGGTCTCCCGGATGGCCAGGTGCTGTGTCGTGGCTGGCAGGGGCATCCAGTTTTCTGCCAGCGCCGGCCCTCCGATCGTGATGGAGAAATTCCCGCTGGCATCCAGGGTAAAGGCGTCGATATGAGATTGCTCCAGAGTCCCCATCGCGCCGCCGCCCGGCGAACCCCAATGATACACGTCTGTCCCCAGAGTCAGGCCGATATAAGGTGCGTCTCCGCGCGATCCCGACAGTCGGTAGATTTGCTGATCGTCGAGGACGCAGAAATGGTAGTTCACGTCCGGGTTGTCGACGATGAATTTACGGTAGGGGCCCTGCTGCAGAAAAAGCACTGGATGGAGTGGGTCGTTTTTCTCCAGAATCCAGTCTTGCGCGATGCTGGTGAGGCGCCCGGCCCAGCGGATGCCTTCGGCGAGATCTACGGGCGAGTCTGCCGGCGCCGCCGTTTGCATGATGTTCACGACTTTTTCCTGAGCCGCGAGCCATTTTTTATGGACTGCTTCGATGCGGTCGTGCATGGCGCCTTTAAATCACTGGATGAGTCCGCTGCCAAATCGATCATGCGGGCCCGATCTCTTGTCGTGGGCCCGGCTCTCTGGGAGAAACGTCGCATGGGATGGACGCCGACACCGCAGGCCTCATGGGTCGAGAGCTTTAATGCCTTGGGGGATAATCTGGGCAATGTCGCCATGGCCGAGATGATTTCGCTGCAAGAGTCCGAAGTTCTCGCTGCTGCGGAAAATGCCACCGGTTTTTCGGACTTCGGTGACGAAGGGTTCCGCGATGGGCTGGGCCGCTTGCTGCAAGCCCTCGAGGCCGAGGCCCAACTGAGCTTTCTCGGACGCCTGTTGGCGCGGCAGGAAATTCAGCGCATCCTCCAGACGCGCTTGCAGGTCCGGGATACCTTGCGCGCCCGGCCCGAGATTCTGGAGGAAGCTGTGGAGGCGCCGGTTTTCATTACCGGGTTGGCACGGACGGGAACGACATTTCTGCACGAGCTCTTGACCCAGGATCCCCGCAACCGTGTTCCGATGCTTTGGGAGACGATGTACCCCGCGCCACCGCCGGAGACGGCGAGTTTTTTGAACGATCCGCGGATCGAGAGGGCCGACCGCGAGATTCGCATCATGGACGAAATCGCGCCGACGTTTCCCGCGATGCATGAAAATGCCGGCAACCTGCCTACCGAATGTATTTTTCTCCTGGCGCAGGAGTTCGCAACCGACTTGTTCTCGGGTGCCTTCGAGATCCCCAGCTATTCGGCTTGGATGTCGACGACCGACAAGCTCGCCTCCTACCAGGCGCATCGTCGCTTGCTGCAGTTGTTGCAATCGCGCCATCGGTTGGATCGCTGGGTGTTGAAGGCGCCGTCACATCTTTCTCAGTTGCCCGAGCTCTTTGCGGTCTATCCTGACGCGCGGGTTGTGATTACCCATCGGGACCCACTTCAGGTTCTGGGTTCGTTGACAAATCTCATGGCCACGCTCCGTGGCATGCGGAGTCGAGCTGTGGATTATGCCTCGGTGGTCTGGCAGATGTCGCTGGGCTACGAAATGCTTGTGCAGCGCGTGGTCGAGCAACGGTCGGCCGGCTTGCTTCCGGAAGATCAGATCTTTGATCTGCGCTATCCCGAGCTGGTGGCAGACCCGTCGGGTTCGTTGTCCAGACTCTACTCCTGGCTGGGCGTCGAGCTCCCCCAGCCTGTGCTCGACGGGATCGAGAGCTTTTTGGCTCGGCGTCCGCAAGACAAACATGGCATCCACCAATACGGATTTTCCGATACGGGTCTCGATCTGGCGGAAGAAAGAGCCAAATACAGGGTCTATCAGGACCGATATGGAGTGGTCTCGGAGGTCTGAGGCCGCCCATTGGCAAGAAGCCCGCAACGTCATCTACCGATCTCGGATCGGTAGATGACGAGGCTGGGCTGCCAGTCTACTCGGTTTCCTGGACGACGATCGCGACAGCCTGGCTCAGGGTGATCTCCACCAGGTCGCCGACCTTGAGATTGTCGAGATTTTTCGGATTCCGGACCTGAACGGTCCGGGTCTTCCCGTCGACGTCGCGCAGAGTCACGGAGTCCGGGTTGCGCTCGATTCGGTCGATTGTGGCGGTGACGGTAATCACGCGAGCGCCCATCGTGCCAGGCTTCTGGCCCGGGGTGGCTCTCTCGGCGGCGCCGGTCATGGATATTCCGGGGGTAGCGGCCCCCGGAACCTTGACGTCGTAGGCAACGGATTCGTAGTACACAATCCGGATCTTGTCGCCGGCATCGATTTGATCGAAGTTGACGACCTCGGGACCCGCATGGATCACGGAGGAGGCACCGTCGCCGGTCTTGAGGGTGATGTCACGGGTCGATTTGTCGACCTTTTCGACCGTGGCCATGGCCTCGACGGTGGCTTCCTCGAGCGTACCGGACTGAATGATGCCCGCGCTGTCGGGGTGACGGCCTGCGGAACAGGCGGCCAGCGAAAGAGCGCAGATCGCCAGCAGGAGGTTTCGGGAAAGATCGTTTCGAACCATTTTGTGCTTTGTTTTCATGCCAGTGTCCCTAGCACGTCTCGACCCCCGATGGTCAAGCATATCTCAAGGGTGTGTTGGCGCGATGACGGCCCTCAAGAGCAGAGGGCCCCCCCGCCGCGAGTCCTCTCTGAATTTGCACCCGAATCAAAAACGAGTGAGCAGGATCCCGTCGACGAATGCGCCCGACGGCGATCCCCCGTTCGTCTCGACGCAACTGTTGTTGGCAAGGCTGTCATCGAAGGTATCGCAGTCATATTCGAGATTGTCGGCCGCGTTGAAGATTTGGCAGGTGCGGCATCGACCGGCCTCGACCACGCAATCCGAGAGATCCTCGATGCCCGAGGCGTTCTGCGCGCAGCTGCTCGCCAGAACATCGTTGGCCGTGACCGAGAATGCGGTGCATTTTTTGGCGAAGAGGTCGACCATTTTCAGTCTCGCCTTCTCGACCTTGCCTTTGGCATCGCCCGTAACGCTTGCGAAGCAGGCCTCCAGGGACTCGGCCGAGATCGCCGGGTTTTCTGAAGATTTGAGCAACAGTTTCTTGCAACCGATGAATTCCTTCATCTGGAAGAAGAGAACCTTGTCGGCGGTCTTGACCAGGGTCTGCTGGCAGATGCCTGTTTTTTTCAGCGATTTGTCGGTCAGGTCGATGGCCGTGGCGTCGATGTCCGTCCCCAGAACATCGCCAAGGAAGTCGCGGGCGATCGAAGTCACCTCGTCGGCGATGATGGCATCATCGACGTAGGCGAAGTCGGGCTGCTCTGGGCATTTGGTCTTGGAGGGGTCGTCGAGCTCGCCTTCCTGAGCCACCTTGATCTTGCCAGCGGCCTTGGCGATTTTCCCTTTCGCATCGGCCGTCAGGCATTCGGCCATTGTCTGGCCCTCGGGGAGCTTGCCGCGTCCGCCGTTCTTCAGGCAGATCAGATTTTCCTTTCCTTGCGTCTGGGCGATCTTGACGGTGAGCGTGTTGACCACGTTGATGCACTTTTGTTGGTCTTTGGATTGGGTCGCCTCTACCTGACAGCGACTTGAGCACCCATCGCCGTTGACGTTTCCGCCATCGTCGCAGGTTTCACCGCTATCGGTCGCGCCGTTGCCGCAGCCAGCTTCCAGCGAACAGATCGCCGAGCAGCCATCGCCGTCGAGATTGCCGCCGTCGTCACATTCCTCGGTCGTGTCCTGAATGCCGTCGCCGCAGTTGAATTCGCATTCGCCGGGGCTGCAACTACAGACACCGACCTCGCAGCTCTCGCCATTGGTCAACGGGTTTGCGTCGTCGCAGGCTGTTTCATCGGGCAGGTTCTCGTCGGCAGGGCAGGCGCCCCCGGCGCAGACCTCGGTCGCATCACAGCTGCTCCCGGACTCGCGGCAGGTGGTGCCGTCCGACTCGTGATTGTCTTCGCAGTTGCCACTGTCGTCGCAGCTGTCGGGGTTGGTGCACGCGGTGTCAGAGGCGTCCCCGCAACTCGTGCCTGTTGAGGCAAACCCATTGTCGGCACACGCGCCGGAGCCGTCGCAGCTATCCGGCAGTATACAATCCGCGCCGGCGTCGCCGCAGGCGGTGGTGGTGTCCGCATGGTTCTCATCGCAGCTGCCGGAGCCATCACAGGTATCCGGTGCCGAACATTCCGTGGTGGAGCCGTCACCACAACTGCTGTCTACCGCGGCATGGTTTTCTTCGCAGGAGCCCGAGCCGTCACAGGTATCCGGGTCGCTGCATTCGGTATCTGCGCTGTCGCCACAATTGGTGGCGGCAATGGCATGGTTTTCTTCACACGAGCCCGAGCCGTCGCAGGTATCCGGGTCGCTGCATTCGGTATCTGTGCTGTCGCCACAGGCCGTACCGACGATCGCGTGTCCATTATCCGAGCAGGAGCCTGCGCCGTCACAGCTGTCCTGATTGGTGCATGCCGTCCCCGAGTCCCCGCAGTTGGCACCCACCAATTCATGATTGTTCTGGCAGGAGCCGGAGCCATCACAGGTATCCGGAGCGGTGCATTCGGTGTCGCTGGAATCACCGCAGGCTGCGCCGGAAGCGGCATAGCCGTTGTCGGCGCAGTTGCCGGCCCCGTCGCACATATCCTGAACGACGCAGGCGCTGCCGGCGTCCCCGCAGGTCGTTGCGGTGCCAGCGTTATTGGCCTGGCACGAGCCATTGCCATCGCAGGTGTCGGGATCGTCACAGGTCGTATCCGATGGGTCACCGCAGGCGGCGCCGCTTGCTTCGAACCCGTTGTCGATGCAGGAACCCGAGGCGTCACAGGTATCCGGGGCTGTGCACTCGTCGCCGGCGTCCCCGCAGGCCGTCCCCGGGGAGGCGACTCCGTTGTCGGTGCAGGAGCCCGTCCCGTCGCAGGTGTCCTGGATCACGCATTCCGTGCCGGCATCGCCGCAACTTGTGCCGATCGTCTCGAAGCCGCCATCGGTGCAGGCACCGTTGCCGTCACAAGTATCCTGAACGGTACACTCATCGCCTGCGTCGCCGCAGCTATCGCCCAGAGCGGCATAGCCGTTGTCGACGCAGCTACCGGCGCCGTCGCAGGTGTCCTGCAGCGTACATTCTGTTGCGCTGCCGCCACAGGTGGACGCCACGGCTTCAAAGCCGCAGGTCGCCGAGCAGCAGTCTCCGTCCGAATTGCCGGAGTCGTCACATTGCTCGCCAATATCGAGCAGTCCGTCTCCGCAGCTGCCGGTCTGGATCGAGATCTGTGCGATGGCCTGATCGTCGCTGATGCCCCCGGTACGTCCGCCAAAACCGAAGCGCCAGCCAGATTGCGGTGCCCAGCCCGGGATCTGCACTTCGATCAGTGCCCCGGCCGTGTTGTCGGCTGTATCGGCGACGACGAGTTGCCCGTTGCGATCGACCGCGACCTGTACATATGTCCACTGGCCGCGAAGTTGTCGGGGGCTGGACTCTGCGATCAGATTCCCGTCGTAGTAGGCCCGGATTCGATCGTTATTATACGTCGCCCAGGAGATCGTCAGTCCGCTGGCGCCCGCACCTTCATTGAAACTTTCATCACTGAGGTTCCCGAAGCGGAAGCCGAGGCCGTCCGCACCGCCACCATTCCAGGCATATTTCGTAAAGTAGGCCGCGAAGCTCTCGATGGCCTGTCCCGGGTTCTGATCTTCCAGGATTGCCGAGCCTTGTTGGCCACCTGCATTGTCGGTCAGGCGGAGGTAGAAATCGTCTTTTCGGGCATTGCCGAAGAAACTCCAACCGGATTGTGGCGAGGTAGAATTGAATTGCTCGGGGAGGGCCCCGACGACGTGGGTGACGATCGAGGTGTCCTCGATGGTATGTTCGTCGGCGAGACCACCTGTGGACGCGGCGAGGATGAAGCGCCTTCCGGCAACCGGCGTCCACGAGCCGATGTTGCCGACAATGCCTTCGCCATCGTGCCAGATTTTAATCTCGCCGTTTGAGCGCACCACCACGCATAGCGAAACAAAGTTTCCGGTGCGCAAATTCTTGGAGGCTCCCTCGACGACCAGGCCGCCGTCGTAGTACGCCGCGATTTTACCCGCGACATCACCGCCACCGTTATCGTACGTGTCGAGCGAGACTGCCAGACCATTGGTCACGCCTTCCGGGTCGCTGACAATGCTGTTGGGGTCCCCGAAGTTGAACGAGAAGCCGTCGGCTCCCGAACCCGCACCGATAAATAGAGTAGTGCATCCGTGGAAGGAATCTACCGCTCGGCCCGGATCGAGGTCATCGATCAAAACCCGGCCATATTCAGATCCCGAGTTAGTCGTCAGGACGACCTTGGCGCTGAGGGCCTGGGCATCTCCGATCAATGATGTTCGTGAGCCGATCCCCGAGTTCCAACTGGTGGCGAAACTGCCAGCGCGTGATTCCAGAGGGATGGCGAGCCCCGCCGTTGCGAGAGCGAGCAGGGCAAAGCCGAATTGCAGGTGAGCGAAACGGCTTCGTGAACGAACGAGGCGGGTTTTCATCGGGTATAACTCCTGTTGGACTGTTCGGTGCAGCCTTCCTCATATCGCCGCAAGAGCCTGCGGGTCAATATAAGGTTCTCCCGAGCCTCGGGATTGCCTCAGACAATTTTTGACTGACGCATCGCGCTAAGGTGCGGCTGCAGAAAGCGTCCAGGTCCGCATGTCATGATTCTGCGCAGAGCCGCCTGTTTGCGCGGAAAACCCGGCGTAGACCCGGCCTAAACCCGACAGGTCGACATCCACCGAATTTTCCAGTGCGGCAGGACTGCCTTCGTCGATCAGGCGGATTCGTAGCTGACGCAGTGCGCTAAGGTAGTCCAGCTCCAGGCGATAGACATGCCCTGTGGTCCCGGGCGTGGGGTCGGCCGAAAAATCGAGCAGGTCGTTGAAGAAGATTCGGGTCCCCCCAAGCAGGACCTCCAGGGATTCACTTGTGCCTTCGCCGTTATCCCAGGTGTCGACGGCGACCGTCAGTGCCGATCCCGCAAAGGAACCGCGGATGCCCGGGTTCGCGGCCAACCCGTCGGGTTGGAGGTGGAAGGACATGCCATCGGCGCCGCCGTTGACCAGATGGCTGATCTGCAGTCGGAAGGCTGTCGACCAGCTTTGTGAAGCATCGATGGGTTGGGTCAACCAGGCTGAACCCACCTGACCACCGCCATTGTTGGTCAGGCGCAAGCGTTGGGGGTTGGGCTGGAAAAGCGCGTCTTCGTCGCGAACCCAAAACGTGGATCCGACCAGCGTGAGGTCGGAGGTTTCAAAAGAGGACCCGGTAAAGTCATGATGAAAGGCGATCTGATGGGGAACGTTGTCCTGCATGAGTTGGACAAGTTCACCGGGTGTCACGATCTCGACGTCGGGCGATAGGCTCGCCACCACGCTCTGGACCAGATCAAAGGACTGATCCCAGGCCGCAACATTGATCAGGCTGTAGCCGGCGACGCTGCTCGAGTCGCGGCTGGCATTGTTGAGCAGTGAAATGATCGAGGCCGCATCGGAATTGGGCAAGCCGGTCCACAGCTTTCCGCGAGGGGCCACGACCGGTTTGCCGTTGGACCAGTTCACCCGACCGCGACCGTCGGCATAATCGGCGTATTCCAGATAGAAGAGCCCGTCGATCTCGTCGCGCGTGGTAAAGCGATCCCATAAATCGAGTCTCTCTCTGGCCCCTGCGTCGAGGATCTGGATCAGGCTCAGGTCTGCCAACGACATCCATTCTGCGAGGCGGTCGATATGCGTTTGGAGAGCCGGTGTCGGGTAGCGGCTCGGGTAGAGATAGCCGCCGCCCGAGGGGCCAACGACAAAATAGTCCTCGCCGGCACCGGTGGCCGCGTTCGCGTAGTACCAACTCAGGACCGAGGGGGCGAGTTGGGCAAGCGAGGGCGCCATCCCGTAGCCCATATCGAAACTGCCGCGCAGCGGGCTGCCATACCAGCGCGCATCGGTGGCAAAGGTTCCGAGCAACCATTGGATATTATCGCCATCGGTCATGAGGAAAGAGGCGTAATGTTTGCCGGGGGCTGCGGTGGCGGCGGGTTGGTTTCTTTGGGTTTGCTGCTCGGCCGGAATGCCACTGAGCGGTGCGACGTTATGGGCGTGGTCGGCGGGGATGGTGAAGGCCCCGCGGTCGGAGTTGGCGCCAACAAATACGTCTTCGCCGATCTGAGCGTCTCCCCAGCCGAAGATCGCCGCATCGGGCGCCAGGGTACTGACGAGATCGTTACGAAATGCCGAATTGCCGTCGAAAAAGACCATCCCGCGCGACAGCACGGCATAGTCGCGTAGCTGCTGGGTAAACTCTTCGCGTTGTTCGAAGGCAGCTACCGGGTTCAGGCGAGATCCATAGTTGGCGAGCATCCAGCCCTCGTTCAGCCCGCGCAGGTCGGCGATTCGAATCAGTCCGCGAGCAAGAGCGCGTCCTTCCATGGAGGCATCGACCAATAAAGCATTTTCAATGCCGGCAAGTGAGTTCGCGACGCTGATCGAGTGATCCCCTGCCTGCCAGACGAGATGCCCGCGCAGCAGATCGCGGAAGCGATCGACCAACCACCATGCATCGGTAACCTCTTCATAGGTGACACCCCGGGTGGCCGCGAGATCTTCAAGCCATGTCCGATATCCGCCGGCCCCGGGGTCGAGATAGATCTGGGTCGGGCTGGTTCTTGCGACCAATCCCTGCAGTCCGGCAACCATGACTTGCTCGCCAGCCGAGAGATCGCTCGTGCGGACCACGTAGAGATGCAAGGGTTCTCGCGCCTTCTCCAGCCGCGTCCGAGACTCCGGTGCGGGGCAGGGGCCCGGTGCTGCATTTTTGCAAACGAGATTGGCGAGAAGCCCGCCACCGGAGGATTTGAATCGACAGGATTCGAAGCGCGAGCAATGACGGATTTCTTCTCCGGCGTTGCGGAGGGTCAGTACGGTGTCGACCGGGCCTGCAGGCGCGCCAAGTGTGCGGAGATTGCTGTCGAGGTCACCCGCACTGCGCGCCACGACCTTGAGGAGTTTGCCGGAGCGGGCCACCAGGGCTTTGACACCGGTGAGGCTGTCCAATGCGCCCGGATCCGTATTCTTGTTGGTAAAGGAGAACCCTCCGGGGAGTGTTTTCCAGCCGCGCTCCCCGGGGGCCGAGCCTGCCGGGATCCGAAATCGGGCCGCGGGTTTCCCGTCGGGATAAAAAACCTCCAGCTCGGCTTCGACGGAAGCGGGGTCGATCCCGTTGCCCACCTGCACCAGACCGTCCTTGTCGCGCGCAACAAAGACGACGCTGGAGCGGGCACCGACAGCCGATTTGTCCCGAATGACCAGCTTGCGTGCGCCGATGGGGATATCGGTGGCGGCCTCGACGGGGAACACCATTGCCAGCAAGAGCAGGATAGAGGCGCTGTGGCGCATGGCTGACAACAATTGGTGTGGTTTCCTCATGGCAGGGGGCCTCCGGTAAACTCCCAGGTTCGGATATCATGATTTTCTGCCGACATCCCGGTGGTTGCCGAGAATCCCGCCCACTTCGGCCCCCAGCCCTCCAGATTCAGACCGATAGTATCTTCGAGATAGCCGCCACCTGACTCATCGATCAGCCGCAAATGGAGTTGGTTGAGGGCCGCCAGATGACGCACCTCCAGCCGGAAGACGCTGGGGCTGGATCCGGGTCGGGGGTCCCGGGCGAGGTCCTGCAGGTCGTTCATGTAAATTCGGTTGCCGGCAAGCCACACCTGCAGGGATTCGTTCGCCCCTTCGTCCCCGTTGTTCCAGGTGTCGATGACGACCGATAGTCGCTCGCCGCCGAGCCCGAATCCATGGTGATTCGGGTTGATCTCGGTCCCATTGGATTGCAGATGAAAGCCCAGGCCATCGGCACCATCCGGGCCGCCAAAAGTGATCTGGAAACGGCTGATGGAGCTCCAATTCGCGGAGGCATCCCAGCGACGCTCGGTATCCCAGGCAGCGCCATTGCGGCCTGATCCGTTGCTCGTCAGGCGCAGGCGGCGCGGATACGGTGAAAAGATGGGTGCGCCGTCTTCGGTCCAGAAGGCGTCTCCCACGAGAGCCAGACTCGAGGTGCCAAAGTCACCGGCCGTAAAATCTCGCGCCCGGCGCAGCAGTCCCGGGCCGAGGTCGAGAATCGGGACGGTGCCGGCGAGAAGAAAGGAGCGCACGTCGTGGTTCTGGGTGGCATTTCCGGTCCGAGCGGAGAAACCTGCGTGCACGGGCCCGAGGTTGCGCAGGTCGATGGCGACCCGCTCGTCGAGAAAAGCGTTCGCGCCCTCCTCGAAAAGAGCGATCCGCATCTCCTCGGCGGCAGCCCAGTACTCCAATTCCATCCGAAACACCGAAGGCGATGAACCCGGTCGAGGGTCCGACGGAAAATCAAGGAGATCGTTGAAGTAGACAACGCCGCCATTGACCAGAATATAGAGGGACTCTTCTGTGCCTTGCGGCCCGTTGTTATAGGTATCGACAACCACCGAAACCCGCGGGCCCGTGAGGCCCGTGCCGTCCTCGGCAGGGTTGGCCCCCGGACCATCGGATTGCAGATGAAACCCGAGGCCATCGGCGCCTTCGGCTCCCTGATAGGAGAGCTGAAATTGGTAGAAGGCTTTCCAATCCTGACTGGCGTCGATTCTTCGCCCCGTATACCAGGCTGATCCCTGTTGGTTTGTCTGGTTACTGGTCAGGCGTAGGCGACGCGGTTGTGGCTGGAAAAAGGGTGCCGGGTCTTCCACCCAGACGGCATTGCCGTTGAGAGTGAAATCGGACGACTGAAAATCCGCGCCGGTGAAATCGCGTTGCACGATTGTTCCCGCAGGCAAGAGGTCTGCAAACACGCCCAGGCTGCCGCCGATGGCCGAAGCCTCGAGGCCGTAGAAGGTTTTTCCCAGAATCTCGGGAATGGGAAAACTACCGAGGGTCGAGCTGATGGTGGGAAGGGCTGCCGGGAGCAGTTGCTGCAGAGTCGCGGCCACCAGCGCCTCGTTGAGAACGAGCGGGTTTTCAAGAATCTGAATGCTGATTTCATTGGCAGCAAGGGGTCCGAGCTGGAACTCCAGAAGGCCCAGAACATTGTCGAAACCGACCTCGATTCCGGTCCGAAGATCGATCACGACATCGAGGACAGGAATGTCCAAACCTCCGTCTTCGACGAAGAATCCGAGTTGTAGATGGCCGATCCAGAGTTCGGCGACTTCGCCGCCCGGACCGGTTTGGGTGGTCAGGAAGGGGGCCAGACCCGGGCGGACCTCGATCCGTACCGGTCGAGTCTCGGGCCAGGTCGCTGCGATTTCGGGAAAGAGCACGGCGAGCAAGTCGGTGGTGAGGGCGGCTCCAGCCAAAGTATCAATGTCGCTGACCAGAAGACCGCATCGGGTCTCTCCTGCAAGGAGCTGGTTGAGGACCGTTCGCGAGAGCGAGAGGGCCACGTCATAGGCCCGGCCCGAAATCGGCGCGCCGGCGTTGAAGATCGGCAAGGACCCGCTCGCATCGATCACTCCCTGCGGTTCTGCTGCGCCCGGCGGGGGCGTACATTGCCCACTGCCGCCACCGATATTGGCCGCCAGGGTGAGGTCATTGCGAATCGTGATTCCCTCGTCATCGATGGGAATATCGGCGATGGGTGCGCTCAGCCCGACGCCCAGGCTGTTGCCCAGAACGCCCTCGATGGCAAAACCCTCCAGCGCGATCTCCATGGCTGACGCAATCGGCGGGTCGTCATCGCCGGCAGCCTGATTGTCGAGAAATCCCGAGAAGCCGTCGCGGACCAGAGACTCGACGTCCCCCAGGAAGTTCCCGACAAGACTCTCGAGAAGCCCGCTTCCAAAGCCATCACCGCAGTCGGTTTCCGCTCCGAATCCTGCGAAGCTGACATTGATGCCGCCGAGCTGAGTGACGTCGATTCGCGAGCGTTGGGCGGGCTCCCACCAAAGGTCGAAGTTCCCGCGCAGCACAGCGGCGTTGGAAGTCACATTGATGTCGCAACCGAGTTCCACAACGCGGGCGCTCAGAGATACATTCTCGAGAATGATTTCGGCCTCGACATAGCCCACGCCGGCGCCACGCGCGTCAGCGCCCAATCGGAATCCGGTGACCGCGGGCGCCGGTGCATTGCCGCCGTTGGAGGGGTTGATGGTGACATCGGTGGTGAGGCATCCGACGAGGCAAAAATACTCGAAGTCATCGATTACCAGAGTTCCGGGTGGCAGGAGGGAGGGCAGGTCAATCTCGACCATCGATGCCAAAGAGGGTTCGAGGCGGTCGAGTCCACGATCCGAGAGTCGGAAAGACAGCCCCGACCCTTCGGTCGCTCCGAGGGGAACGCCCGGCGCTTGCAGCAGGGTTCGGCGTTGGCGCACCACGACCTCCTGGGTTGCCGTTCTTCTCAGCTCGGCAACAACTGGCTGCAAAATTCCGGGGCTTGCCTCGATCGCATGCGAGAACCCACCCATGCTGCCGGTCTGCGCAACTTCGTCGTTGATGTAGACCGAATACTTCTCGGGAGCAGCGCCCCCGAATACGCCACTGGCGTCCAGCATGGAGCCCTGAAGGAAGAGTCCCTGCGTGGGGGATTGGAGTTCGAGAAATGGCTCGGGGAACAGGTCCAGAAAAATGGTCTCGCCGACCTCGTCGATTGCGTTGGCCAGACAGTCCTGCAAGGCGGAGGGCTCGTTGGCGCAGAGGGCGAGCCGTTCAGGACTCCCGGCGGGACAGGAAAGCGCGGCCGCGCGAAGCTTCTGCTCGGCAATGGCGACTTCGCCGCGTGGATCGACAAAGGCCGTGAATTCTCTGCAGGACTCTTCGATTTGGGTGCGGTCAGCCAGAAAACGGCAACGGCCCTGAACTTTCTGACGACGATCGAGAAGAACCCGAGTCGCTTTGCCCAAGCCGGCCGAGCAGCGCAGATCATCTTTTTCCTCGCTGAATTGTGCGGCCGGGTAGATCGTGTTGGCGGCCGTGGTTGCGCGGGCTTTCGCCAGGCAGCTCAGGCAGCTTGCCACGCCGGCGTAACTTTCGTTGAGGCGATCTCCGCAGGGCGCCGGGCAATATCCCATCCCGATGGCAAAAGGAGTATCGCTGTCCGTACAACTTCGGGCGGCCAGTTTGGCGAGTTTCTCGTCCGCTTTTCGCACGGATTTGAGCTTCGGATTTTCGAGGTCCTCCAGCGAGCTGCAATTCCCGGAAGTGGTTCGGCCGCGAAGCGTGTCCTCGTGGCATCGGGACTGGTACT
Organism: Binatia bacterium; assembly: GCA_965658895.1. Lineage (GTDB taxonomy): Bacteria > Desulfobacterota > Binatia > UBA12015 > UBA12015 > UBA12015. Next base: position 54,606 of record CBFHUR010000010.1, on the reverse strand, counting down.
TGAAGGCGGCCGCGGACAACTTGCGGTAGCCCTTGCCGAGGTCGCGGCGGCATTTGATGTCGGGGTCAAGCGCCAAGGTCGCGGATGGCATCAAGAGGCAGACGAGGAACAACAGGACGGTGCCGAAGGTCCATCGGGGGCGGAGGCCAGTTCGGCCAATTTGCGTTTCGGGATTCCTCATGAGGAACGCTTTCGTTGCAGCGCAGCCCATGGAGCATACCCCGGTGCGAGGAACGGCGCGAGCAACAAAAATTCAGGAACGGTAAAGGTTATCGCTCCAGAAGATCGGCGACGTCGAGTTGGCAAGCCTGATTGGCGAGTCCGGATTGTAACCGGGCTCAGATGCACATAGGACAGGAGGAACAACCCGCGGGGTTCCTCACGGTATCGACTTGAGAAAGGTCTTTTGATGCAGATTCTGATTCGATGTTTTTGGCTGGTTTTGTTTACGGTGATTGTCGGCTGTTCGGGGAGTAGCTCGAATGAGTCCTACTCGGCAGAGATCACACGCACCAGTTTCGGGGTTCCGCACATCAAGGCGCAGAACTTTCGTGGGTTGGGCTACGGTTATGGCTACGCGTTTTCGCAGGACAATTATTGCGAGCTGATGAAGGAAGTTGTGCGGGCCAATGGTCGCTCGGCACTTCTTCTGGGCGATGAAGGCAATGTCGACGCCGATGTCGTCTATCGCTTTTTCAACAACGACGAGTATATCGAGAATGAATTCATGGCAGCGGCGCCCAGAGAGCTCGACGCTCTCGTGCGTGGCTATGCCGACGGCATGAACCGTTATCTTGCCGAGGTCGGCCCCGGCGGGATGCCGCAAGGAGAAGCAGGCTGCCGCGACGCGGCCTGGGTGCGGGAGGTCACACCGGTTGATCTGGCCAAGGTCTATCGAAAACTGATCTTGCGAGGTTCGACCGATCCTCTCATTCCCGCCATTACCTCCGTGGTGGCCCCCGGTGCTACAATGGCCCGTTCCGCGCCGCGGAGCCCACAGAGTTTTGCCTTTCAGGCGGAGGATCTTGGCCTGCTACCCCCGAGCGAACTTGGGAGCAACGCGTACGCCATCGGGAAAGACGCTTCTCGCTCGGGACACGGATTGTTGCTCGGCAACCCGCACTTCCCCTGGAACGGCCCACAGCGTTTCTACATGGTCCATCTGGAGATTCCGGGTGTCTACAACGTCGCTGGCGCCTCGTTGTTCGGTGTTCCGCTGGTCAATATCGGCTTCAATGAGTCTGTCGCCTGGACACATACTGTTTCTACAGCCCGTCGGTTTTCCTTTTTCGAATTGGAGATCCTCCCCGATGATCCGATGCGCTATCGATACGATGACGAGATTCGCGAGATCACGGCTAATGAGGTCACCGTTGAGGTGACGCTCGAGGACGGAACGGTCGAGGAGCAAACCCATATCATCTATATGAGCCACCTCGGGCCCATTGTGGATCTGGGCGTCCTGAACCCGGTTGTTGGTGGTTGGCCGACAGCCTTCGGAACGATTCTGGCGCTGGGGGATGCGAATCTCTACAACACCGAGGCCTTGCGCCAATGGTTGGCGATAGGTCAGTCCGAGAACATCGCCGAACTCCGGCAAGCTTTGTCGATCCTGGGTGTGCCCTGGGTCAATACGATCGCGGCGGATCGCGATGGGCAGGCGTTCTATGGGGATGTTGGCGCGATCCCCAATATTTCCGTGGCGAAGCTCAATGAGTGTGGGAGCACTCCGCTGACAAAGCTCCTGACCGACGTGGGTTATGCTTCCGTCGAAGGTTCTCGCTCCGAGTGTGCGTGGGGTGCCGAGCCGGGTGTTCGCGACGGTCTTTTCGGCCCGGAACAATTACCGACGCTCGAGAATACAACCTTCGTCGCCAATGCGAATGACAGCTACTGGCTCTCGAACCCGCAAGAGCTTCTCACGGGCTTCTCGCCGGTGATCGGCCGCGAGGACGTCCCACAATCCTTTCGAACCCGGCTGACCTTCATGCAGGCCGAGGAGCGAATCGCCGGTACTGACGGATTGGGTGCACCGGGATTTGATCGCGAGTTGCTCGAAGAGATGCTCTACCGCAATCGAAATATCGGTGCGGATCTGGTTTTGGCGGATGTGATCGAGATTTGCCGCAGCGTGGATTTATGGAACCCCTATTCGGACCACCCTGTGGAAGCAGCCGAGGCCTGCGAGGTGCTCACGGCATGGGATACTCGTTACAATAACGACAGTGTCGGTCCGCATATCTGGGAAGAGCTTTGGGGTCGGCTATTGGATATTCCCGATCTCTGGGTGGTTCCTTTCGATGCGAATGATCCCGTGCATACGCCACGAGAACTCAATCGAATGGATCCGGAGGTCGTCGAGGGGGTCAAGGCCGCGTTGGGCGATGCCGTCAATGAGCTCGTTGCCGATCGCGGCTTGCCAATGCAGCGAGCCTGGGGTGACGTGCAGTACAAGGAGGTCGATGGGGAGCGGATCCCGATTCACGGAGGGTCGGGGGCGTCCATGTTCAGTGTGATCTCCTCGCGTTACGTCGGTGATCAGGGACGTGGCTTCATCCGTCATGGAAATAGCTACGTGCAGGCGGTGACCTGGGATGAGAGCGCGTGCCCGGATGCCTCGGCTCTCCTTACCTACTCGCAATCCACCAACCCGGAATCCCCTCATTTTGCGGATATGACTCGCGTATATTCAGCTAAAGAGTGGGTCGACTTTCCCTATTGCGAGGCGGATATCGAGGCGGACAAGGTTTCCGAAATTCGGCTCGATCCCTGAGCGGAATTCGGGTCTCACGGACTCCTGCCTGATTCTCTACAGCCAGACTTCGAGGTTTTCTCGTTGGGCGAGGCGCCGGGAGAGTCGAAGTCGCAGAAGTTCGTCGAGGCCCGCCGTTTTCAGGAGGTCTTGTACGGAAGTCTGCTCGTCGGGCGGGAGGCGATCGAAGAAGTCCTGCACCCTCTGGAGCTGGAAGAATCTGTAAGGCTGGGCCACGGACCGCAGGCGTTGTCCACGCACGGAGAATTCCATTTCTCCGAGGAATCGCTCGGCGGGCGTCCCCGATGCTGGCTCGTGCTCGGCGAGCCAGAGGTTGAGGGCCTCTGCCGAAGCGCGGGTCTCGGGGAGCAGATCGGTGGACAGGATCCGCAAGACCTCGATCAGGCTTTCGGGAACGGCATCATCAGCAAGGTAGGTCGAGGCATCTTCGAAGCATTCCGGATGATCGTTGTCCGGGCGATTCATGCGCTCGACCCACCGGAATACCCACACCGCTTCCTGTTGCATCAAGCGCGCCGGGTAGGGGTCTCGTCCCAGATGTGCATAGAGGGGCGCGATCAGGCCGAAGTCGCCGATGCTGGCTTTTCCGCCAAGCAGGTAGGCAGACGTGCTGAAGTGGGTGTTGAGGGCGGCCAGAAATTCGCGATAAAGCGTCTCGACCAGTTCTCGGGTTTCGTCGGAAACACCCCAGAGGCCCGCAACAAACCGCATCTTGTTCATCATGCGCTCGGTCTTCTCGGCGCGCCCGGGAACATCGCGTTGTGAATGGAAGAAATGATGGTGGAGAAAGGCCAGATTTTCCTCCGGGAAATTCCACCGGTAATGCATCGCTGGTCGCAGCAGGCCGTCTGTGCCGATCATGTCGAACAGGGAACTGATCACCTCGTGTCGCGGCGTGGGCGGGTGAGAGGGATAGCCACGGGCTTGCTCGAAGTGCTCGATAATGGCGGTGCCATCACGGATGACCAACCCGTCGGCGGTCTTCAGGGTAGGGATGGTCGGTATTTTTGCCTGCGGCAAGATCTCGGCTTTGAAGCTCTCGTGACCGGTGGAAAGCTCCCGGAAGGGAATCCGGTTTTTGATCAGGTAGGAGCGGGCCCGTCCCGAATAGAGCGAATGGGTCATGGCGTAGAGAGTGTGCTCGTTGTTCATGATGATTTCTCGATTCGATCGTTTTTCGGAATTTCAGCAAGAGAGTCCGAGAAGAGTCGCATAGGAGTTGCATAGGAGTCGCAGACGATTTGCGACAGAGTCGCAGCGACTGTTCAGCCCTCGCGCACCGGGGCTCTTTTGGCAAGCTCTCGGTCGGGAACGGCGCCGGCGACTTCCCGGAGATGCTTTCGGCAGGGTGGCCCGCCCCCTGGTCGTCCCGGGCCAAGGGTTTTCATGCGTGCCCGGGTACGGTAAACCGAATCTCGTGCTGATTGTTATCTCTCCGGCGAAGTCCCTGGACTACGAATCCCCTCTGGCTACAGATAAATCCTCGAAGCCGAGAATGCTGCGACATTCGAGCGAATTGGTCTCGGTGATGGCGCAGAAATCCGCGAAAGACCTCTCGAAATTGATGGGGATCTCTTCTGCTCTCGGGGAATTGAACCATGAGAGGTTTCAGGAGTGGACAACGCCGTTTACGCCCGAAAATGCACGCCCGGCGCTCGCGGCCTTTACCGGGGATGTCTATCTCGGCATGGATGCACCGGGTACCTTCGGTAGTCGGGACTATACCCATGCTCAAAAGACGCTGCGGATTCTCTCCGGGCTTTACGGTGTCCTGCGGCCGTTGGACCTGATGCAGGCCTATCGCCTGGAGATGGGGACATCCCTTCCCAATAGCCGCGGCAAGGATCTCTACGCATTCTGGTCGGACCATATCACCAAGACGCTGAACGCGGACCTCGAGGAGAGCCCGGGGGCCAGAGTGCTCGTCAATCTGGCCTCGAACGAGTATTTTGGTTCCGTCCACCCCCTCGAGGTGCAGGGGCGCATCGTGACGCCGAAATTCCTCGACTCGAAAAATGGTGGCCCCTACAAAATCGTGAGCTTCTTTGCCAAACGCGCTCGCGGTGCGATGGCGGGATGGTTGATTCGAGAGCGGATCAAGACCATTGCCGGGATTCGCGGATTTACGGGGATGGGGTATCGACTTGACGACAGCGCTTCTTCCCCCGACGAACCGGTATTCGTGCGGGAGAACGGCGGGACCAACTAGCCCCGTTCCGTCGGCCGTCCCTGTCGAAGATTCGCGCTGCCAGACGGTATAGGCGCGGTCACTCTCCGGTGGAAGAATCCGGCGTTTATCCGCGGGGGCCGGGTGCTAGAATCGCCAGCACCACAAGCCTTTCGTCACCGGTATTTCGAATTCCATGCGGGACGCCCTCGGGCGCGACCAGGACGACCCCGGCAGACATGGGGACTTCCTTGCCTTCCAGCAGGAATTCCCCCCGGCCCTGAACGACCTGATACACCTTGTCCATGCCCGCGTGGGAATGCAGGGCGTGTTCCTGCCCGGGCTCGAAGCTGTTGAGGCCGACCAGAATGCGGTCGGATTCAAAAAGCGTGGCCTTGCCCATCTTCTCGGGCTTGAAGACCGCATGGTCCTCGGGTCGGATCGCTACCGGGTGATTCATCCTGCACTTGTCCTTTTATGAGGGGGCGCATGCCCGGAACCGCGTCATGCGGTCCCCGGAGAAAGGCTAGCCCAAACTTCGCTCTGGACGCAAAGTCACCGCAGGCGTTCCGCACAGCTTCCGGCGTGCCGATGCGAGAACCGGCTGCGCGGAGGTCTTCTCCACGCAGCCGTTCACTTAGTTGCCAGGATAGAGAACCTTGTCGAAGGATCCGGTCGGAGTGCTGTTGCCGTAGGTGCCACCCACGTTCCCGTTGCGGTACTCCTGAATGGTCAAGCTGAGGAGCGGGAGTCCTTCGTAGCCCGTGGCGGATCGGCCGAACACGTTCAGCAATCCCTCGGGCAGCGTTTCGCCGTGCAGGAGTTCTCCCGACAGACTTCGGTCGAAATACAGCTTCAGGGTGCCCGACTGCGCGAAGGGCAATCGGTCCGTCCATAGGGAAATATTGGCGGGTGGATCGTCAAGCTCGTTGCGCGCCAGATCCGCGCGCAAGGAGATCTCGGTTGTCGCCCTTGGCAGGCGACATCGATTGGTACCCTGATTCCCGCCGATCGCCGCCAGCGAGGCGTCCCGGGTATTGCCCTCCCGGTCAGAGACCACGCAGCGCATGCTTTCGCCATTCGGGTCGCAACTGAAGGGGCCTGGTCCGAAGGGGTCGCCCTCGGCGCAGTTCAGGTTCAGGGTCGGCAGGGTCGTGATCACCCTCGTTTCGCCCCCAACCAGAGGGCTGATGTCGAATTGGGCCGACAGCTGCGCGGACGTGAGCGCCAGATTGACCGCCGATACGCATTGCGAAGGGGTCAAGAGCCGTTCCCCATCCGTGCGGAAAGTGAGGCAATCGGCAAGCGTGGGCGCGTCGAGGTTGTTGAGAATGCCACCTTCGACCAGAATCGGTCCCAGATCGCGGGCTGCGAACCGTGCAATCGCGGGCGTGCGGTAGGCATGGGAGACGCCCGCGCCGACCCGCACCAGAAATACCTGTGCCGTCAAATGGTTGGTTGCGGCTTCCCGCAGAAAGCTGTCGGATTTCGCCCATCGGTTGCCGTCGAAAGAGCGCGGCTCTTCCGGAGCGCACGGGATGGACTCGACTCCGATGATTTCAAACGATCCGGTTTGCCAGTTTCTGACATCTCCCGGAACAGCTTGCGTGAAGGACTGGGGCTCTTCGAAAGCAGGCGCGGTCCGCCACGAGGTATTGTCCTCCTCGACCACCACCGGGAATCTTGACCGGAGCTGGGGCATGCCATCGGGTCCGAGCTGAAGGTTGCCCGCCCATACCTGGCCGCAGCCCAGAGCAATCGAATAGCTCAAGGCTTGTGTTCCCAGCTTGGAATCGCGGAATCTCACTCGAGCCAGGATGCCACCGTAGGGGTTGTAGCAAAGTGCCCCGTCGGTGCCGCGCGCAAAATCAGCGCGGGTGCAGGCCGGCAGATCTTCATTGCCGGTATTCGAGTTGCGGATCTGGATCAGCACCTGTTGGGCGTCGCCGTCATTGGGGCGCACATCATACCATGGCCCCAGCGCCACCTGTCCGTCGCCACCGATGTTCAGCACGGGCCCGGCGTAGACCGAGCCTTCGGCACTGACAGCCTGAGCGGCTTGAGCCGTGTCGACGCGCGCTGCGCGGCCGTTTTGCTCGGCAATCCGAGTGGCATTTTGGAGCCCCCAGCGGTTTTTGAAGATATTTTCGGGGAAAGGAGAGCAGACGCCCGGGGTGTCAGGCACCTTCTTGCAGTCCGGGCCACAATCCGGTCCCGTGTTGTCGCACTCTTCCAGTGGAAACTCGGGGTTCGGTCCGATCTGCACGATCCCGTCACCGCATACGGTACAGACGTCCGGGCCATTGGTGCGGCAGATATTATCCCAATAGCCGGAGGGCACGCCGGATCGGCAGGTCTCGCCCTCCGAGGGGACGGGATCGCCGCCGTCGACACAGGGCAGACGCGTAATCGCGGGCGCGCATACACTGCTGCATTCAAAGAGCCTCGTCGGGTCGCTGGGGTCTGGCGGCGGCGTGTTCGGACAGAGAGGACCGAATTCGCCATCGACGCCGTTGCGGCTGCCGAGGTCGCACTCCTCAACGGTCACCAAGCTGCTCAGGCCGGCTGCTTCCCGCCCTTCATAGGTCGCGTCACATTGTTCGGCGGTCTGGGCGGCAGGCAGTCCGGGCATGGCATCAAAGCAGACATAGCTCCGGAACGAGCTTTGGCAGATATCGTCTCCGCAGGCGCGACAGTTGGCGTAGCACTGACTGGAGGTCCCGTTGAGATCGCCCCGATCACAGAACTCTCCGCTCTGGAGGATGGCATCTCCGCAATAAGTGCAGTCCGCCCGGCAGACGAGGCCCTCAGGACCCGGGTTCCCGGTTCCGTTGGCCGGGCCGTCGTCACAGGTTTCGCCGTCCTGAATAATGCCGTCGCCACAATAGGGTTCGGGGGGCGGCGGCTCGCCGTGAAAGCCGATCATGTCGACGCGTCCCGCGAGGACGGTTCCGGTAATTCTGGTGAATTGCTCAATGCGGAAGGAACCATCGTTGGGCGAGACGAATTGCGCCACGACCCGGGAGAGGCGACCGATCACGTTAGAGCTGCCTTCGGCTTCGATCCGAAAGACCAGATCCGCCGGATCCCCGCTGTCCGGGGCAATGTTGGCTTCGGGCTGGATCCGGACAGCGCGTCGAACCTTGACGATTGCCGTGCCTTCGACTTGCAGGGTGGCGCCCTTGCCGATCGTCAGGCTGCGGAGCTGATAGGTGCCCGAGGGCAGTGTCAGGCTCGCGCCATCGCGGACGGTGACATTGCGATAGCATCGGGCTCGGATGGCTGGCCCGACGCTGTCCTTGGGTACGTCAATATTGTCCGCGACGGTCACGCAATCGGTCGTTCGTGTGACCGTTGGCGGCATAATGAAATTGGCAGGTGGGAAATCACTCGATTGTTCCTGGACGCGGACGCTGCCCTGGCCTGTGCGGTCCTGGGTATAGAGTCGCTCGACCGAGGATTGCTTTTGCAGGCGAGCGCTTTGGGCCGCGACCACACCACCAGCCTGAAAGCTGTCGGTGCCCAAGTCGAAATGGCCACCGGCTCCCAAAACCACAAAGTTGCCCGAAAGATTGCGATTCGGGCCGACGTAGATCTGATCCTCAGCGACCACGGCGTATGCGGTCCAGTTGTTTTGCGGCAGAGGGGCTGCCTGAAGGTGGTCCGCTCCGGCGGCCGAACCAAGGATTGCGAGAGCGAAGGCGAGAGCTCGATAAATATTTCTGTGCATCGTCAGAATCTCCGGCTCAATCACAAGGGAGCAATATGGTTTGGAAAGAACCTGACGGCGTTGTGTTGCCGTAGTTTCCGCCCGTGGAGAGGTTTGTGAATTCCTGAATCGTGACCGACAAAACGGGAAGGCCGAGATAGCCATCGACCGGGACACCCTGAACGTTCAGATTTTTGGGGCCAAGGTGATCGCTTGCCAGGTTGCGCTGGTCGCTGCTGTTCACCCGAGGTGAATATTTTTCCTGGTGGATCAGCTCGTCGTCATCGTTTTCCGCGAGATCGATCGTGAACTTGCCGGAGCCGCCCAGGGGTAACTCCCACGTCCACAAGGTGAGATCGGCCGTGGGGTCAGGCACCGTGTCGCGAATCGAGACAAGGGACATATCTTTCGGGAGGCGGCAGACGGAGGGGTCGGGTAGGTCCGGGTCCGAGCCAGGGGGAGGCTCCAGCGGGTTTTCGATTCGGTTCCCGAGCCGATTGTAGAGGTCGCACGCGACTTCTTCGCCGGCGGGGTGGCAGCTGAAGGGCTCGGAATTGGCAAAGAATTCCTCGAGGCATCGGTAGCGCCGTGTGGGCATCGCCATCGCGATTCTTGTCTGCCCGGCAAACACGTCCTGAATATCAAATTGCCCGAGAGTCTCGGCCGAGGAGATCGCAAGATTTACGGCTGAAATGCACTCTGCCGGAGTCAGGCGGGTTTCCTTGTCCCAGCCAGTGGTAATGCAATCATGCAACGTCGGCTGGTCGGGCGTATCGAGTAAATTGCCTCCCAGAGGAATCGGACCGCCTTCGAGTTCGACAAAACGGGCCAGCGCAGTTGCCTGATACGAGAAGGAACGTCCGGATCGCGGCTGTACGATAAAGACCTTGGCCGAGATCGCGTTGCTGGGCTCGTGTCCGCCCGGGCGTAATTTTCCCCACTGCCATATCCGATCATCCGGTAGCCCACTGGGACCGGGCAGGATCGTCGCGCTGCAGGGAATGGATTCGATCCCGATGATTTCGAAAAAGCCTCGGTGCCAATCCTCGAGATCTCCAGGGGCGTTGTCGTCTCTGACAAAGGGGAGGGGTTCCTCGGGGACCTCGGCAATATAAAGACCGTTCTCGTCGGCCTTGACCACCGGGAAGCGCGTGCGTACCTGGGGGAGATTGTTCTCTCCCATCGATACGGACCCCGCCCAGGTCTGTCCGCAGCCAATCGCAATCGGAAAGCTCAGCGCGCGCTGGCTGGTGCCGGCTTCGCGAAAGAAAACACGCGCCAGAACCCCGCCGAGGGGATTGTAGCAATGCAGGCCATCGAGCCCGGCGATGAAATCCTCGCGGGTGCATTCGGGGAGCGCTTCGTCCGACGTATTGCGATTCCAGATCTGGAGGTTGGTGATTTGTGGCGCGGTCTCGATTGACGCGGGGTTCAGTCGGCGACCCCGGACGTCAAAATACGCCCCGAGAACTACCTGTCCCTGATTGCCCGGATTGATGATGGGCGCGGCGATGGCAGCGCCACCCCGGGTTCCAGCAAGATTTCGGTACACATTTCGAGGCCCGGCGACGGCTGCCGCGGCCGCCTGCGCGCCGAGAAGGGTCGCCAGAGTGATCGCCACACTGAATCGTAAATATTCCACGGGCATTTTATAGCACCGTGGAAAAGTGCCCGGGTAGGCTTTTTCGGCCGCCCGAACACGTTTCTCCGGGCCTTTGGCTCCCAATCTCGGCGTCCCTATAGGTTCCGCCATGGCAATCCCGACTCGGGCTGAACAATCCTTTGCTCCACGCAAGATTTTCATTGACTTATAGAGCCCTCCATTCATATATGAGTCTCCAAGTTTGGACCCACCTCCATGAATTTGCCAATGCCAGAATCGGAGCTTCCGACCGGCCGCCGCGAGCGGCGCCGTCGCGAATTGCGCGAGAGGGTTCTGGCAGTTTCTTTGGAGTTGGTGGCCGAAAAAGGGTTCGACGCGACCACGGTCGAGGAGATCGCGGCAGCGGCCGACATCGCGCCTGCCACCTTTTTCAATCACTTCCAGAGCAAGGGCGGCCTGTTGGGTGAGATCACGGCCCAGGTGGTCGAATCCGTCGAGCTTCTGATTGAGGCGCACCTGCAGGACGACGCGCACGTTGCCTCGCGACTGGAGGGGCTTGCCCGCCATGCAGCGTCCTTGATCTCCGAGCAGCAGAAGCTGGCCCGTGCAGTGATGCTGGAGATGCTGCGCTCGAGTGCGCGACCCGAGGATGCGGCTCCCTATTTGGTCAGTCTCAGGAGGCCTTTGGCACAACTGCTCGAGCGCGGGCAGGCCAACAACGAAGTGCGTTCGGATCTCGATGCCGAGTTCCTTGCCGAAATGGTTCTTGGCGCCTTGCACGCGACATTGACCCAATGGCTCTCGGATGAGGCCTACCCCATTGTGGAGCGGCTGCCCCGAGCCGCATCTTTTATTTCTGAAGCTGTTCGCCCGATTCGGGCAACGGCAAATTTTCCCGCCGACTGCGGAGAGGTTTCTTGAGATGAGTATTCCTGATTTTGACTATGGAAAGTCCGACTTCTGGACATGGGATCAGCCCATGTATGACCAGCTGAAATGGTTGCGCGAGAATGACCCGGTTCACTGGTCGGAGAAATCGAATCTATTCATTCTGAGTAAATTCGAGGACGTGATGTTCGCGTCGAAAAACAACGAAATCTTTTGTTCGGGTGAGGGTGTACTTCCGTCGAACCCGGCCAAATTAGGTCTGATCGATGAGGATGAGCCTCGTCATCAGAAGCTGCGCCGACTGGTGAACAAGGGATTTACCCCCCGGATGGTCCGAAAGATGGAGGAAGATTTCGAGGGGATCGTGAAGGACGCTCTCGATGCGATCGCTCCAACCGGAAAATGTGATTTTGTCCACGATGTGGCCGTGCCGCTTCCGTTGTTGATCATCGCGGACATGATTGGTGTCCGAACAGAAGACCGGGCGCGCTTTCACCGTTGGTCCGATTGCATGATTCTGGCACAGGGCAATATGCATGAACCTGGCGTTGTCGAGAATGCTGCCAATGCTTTTGTCGAATACGGCGCTTATTGCACGGAAATCCTCGAGGATCGGCGAAAGAATCCGCGCGACGACCTCATGAGCATTTTGGTCACGGCCAAAGATGAGGGGGTCCTGGTCGATCGCGAGGATGAAGGACTCGATCAGGTGATCGTGCTCGAAGAGCAACGTCAGTTGAACAATGACGAACTGATCATGTTCTGCGTACTGCTGCTGGTGGCGGGCAATGAAACCACTCGCAACGGCCTGGCGGGCGGCATGAAATTGCTGGTCGAGAACCCGGAGATTGCCGAGCAGTTGGCGGAGAATCCCGATCTGATTCAACCTGCGGTCGAGGAAATGCTCCGGCTGACCTCCCCGATTATCTCCTTTATCCGCACGGCGACCTGCGACACCGAGTTGCGCGGACAGAAGATTGCACGCGGGCAAAAAGTGCTGATGCTCTATCCGTCCGCAAATCGCGACGCGGAGGTTTTCGAGGATCCGGATCGATTCATTATCGAACGTAACAAGACCAATCTGGCCTTCGGAATCGGCAACCATTTCTGCTTGGGCGCAAACCTGGCGCGGATGGAGATGCGCGTGGCTTTCCGGGAGTTGCTGCGCCGGACTCCGGGGATGCGTTATGCCGGAGAGGCACCCGAGATGGCGCCGTCAGCTCTGGTCCGCAGTTTTCAGAAGATGGATCTGGCCTTTACGCCCGAAGTGGCCTGAGGTCCTGGCTCGCGCTGGGGACTCGCCCGACAATCAGTTTGGCGAGTCCTCGGGTGTATCGCATCGGGGATCATTGTCCTGCAGGAAATCAATGAGCTCCTGCGAGAGCGGGATGTCCACGCAGCCGTTGGTTTTCTCGCAGATGAAATCGGTTTCGCGTGCATCGACATGGCAGCCGAAGCATTCGCCCCCGAATTGATTGACGACTTCGTCGCGGCCGCGCACGCGAATTTCGGTGCCTGTCGCCGAAACTTCGAGTTCGAAATACTCCCAGTTGTTGTTCTCCGGGTCGAAGTCGGGCCCACGTTTGACCATGGCCTCACCGGGAACGAGCTGCAGGATCGTGCCGATCGGATATTGCTCGCCCGGCGTCAGAACCTCGGCCAGAGCCAGCGCCTCGTCAAGGAACCCGAGAGTGTTGGCGACACGCAGATTGCGGACGCGAGGCTGTTCCGAAAGGCATTTGAAATCGGCGGCGGTGGCCACAAAGTCCGTCGGCGGGGGCGGTTCTCCCGAGCCCGCGCAGGAAAAGCTCAGAAAGGCGGCCGCAACGATCATGATCTGCCTTGAAAAATTGGACATCTGCCGGGTTTATCAGATTTTGTTGTCGATTCTACGAAAAGCGACGCGCGTGGTTCGGTGAGGCGGAGAACGGTCCGTTCAGGCGGAGAATGGTTCGGTGAGGCGGAGAACGGGGCCGTGTTTCGGTGTTGGACGCGCTGGGGTACTGGCGCAAACCTCCGGTCCCGGTGTAGGATCTAAGGTGAGGCCTCATAGGCCCTCAGGGGGAATAATGAAACGAGTTTTTCTTTTGATTGCGACCAACTTGGCCATCATGCTGGTTCTTTCGGTGGTCGCCAGTCTGTTGGGTGTTCCGGCCTATCTTGATCAGAATGGTCTGAACTTCGGGGCCTTGCTTGCCTTTTCGGCGATCTTCGGTTTCGGCGGGTCCTTTATTTCCCTGCTGATCTCGAAAATGGTGGCCAAGCGCAGCGTCGGCGCGCGGGTGATCGAGTCGCCGGCCAACCCGACCGAGCAATTCCTGATGGATACCGTGCGGAATCAAGCTCAAGTGGCCGGGATAGCGATGCCCGAGGTGGCCATTTTCGATTCTCCGCAACCCAATGCTTTTGCCACCGGAGCTCGTCGGGATGCGTCTCTGGTTGCGGTGAGTACGGGGCTTTTGCACGGGATGGGCCGCGAAGAAGTGGAAGCCGTTCTGGGCCACGAGATCTCGCATATTGCCAACGGTGATATGGTGACTTTGACGTTGATTCAGGGTGTCCTGAACACCTTTGTGTTCTTCCTCGCACGGGTCGTCGGCTACGGCGTAGATCGAGCCCTTTCGGGTGATGGCGATCGACAGGGGGGCGGAATCGGGTACTTCGTCAGCGTAATGGTCGCGCAAGTGGTCTTTGGCATTTTGGCCAGCGTGATCGTGCTTTGGTTCTCGCGTCAGAGAGAGTTTCGCGCCGACGCCGGGGGCGCTCGGCTCGCCGGCCGGGGGAAGATGATCTCGGCGCTCGAGGCCTTGAAGAACCCCCACACGGATGCCGAGATGCCCGAGCAGCTTGCGGCCTTCGGGATCTCTCCCGGGCATCGGTCTCGCTTTGGCGCTCTTTTCATGAGTCACCCGCCTCTTGAGGAGCGAATCAGCGCCCTGCAACGTGGTGCTTGAGACTCCGCCCCGAGCAACTTGAGCCCGCGGGGTTCTCATCGACTGATCGAGTCGATGGATCGAGTCGATGGATCGAGTCCTCGGCACGGCCGACGCTGTCCCGAGAGCGCTCTATGGTCCCGAGAAGAAGCCGCTTGGTCGGTTTCCCTTGCTCGCGTGAGCAAAATCGGGTGAAAAGGATTTTGGGCGCAAGTTGTTCGAGCCCGGGGCCTTTAGTCAGTCTGGAGATTAGTTCATGAAACCGTCAAAAAGTTTGTGCTTGCTTGTGGTGTGCCTGCTGGCTGTGTCCTGCGGCGATAGCGATTCGAGCGAGGCGCCTCGTCCCGTCCTGGAATTGGAATTTACGGAGCCTCCGGTTGATCTGGAGGATGTGTCGGCGCGGTATGCCGACAGCGTGCGCTACGGCGAAGGTTCCCGCAATTTCCTCGACATCTATCTCCCCGATTGTACGGAGCCGACCGGACTGGCCATCTATGTTCATGGGGGTGGATTCACCGGGGGAAGCCGATCCGCCGGCCACAATAACGAGGGAAATATTCGTGAATTCCTCCGCAACTGTGTTGCCTACGCCACGGTCGATTATTTTCTGCTGGACGTTCCCTCGAGAGAAGAGGGGACCAGCTCGATCCCCGCTCAGGGCGGGGTGCTCTCCTCCCTGGAGGATACTGCGTTGGCTCTGCAATTTCTGCGTTACCATTACCAGAGTCTGAACCTGGATCGCCCGCGGGTGGTCATGCTCGGTGCCTCGGCAGGAGCAGGCGCCAGCCTCTGGATGGCGACGCGCGATGATATGGCCGATCCCGATAATGCCGATCCCGTCCGTCGGGAATCAACCCGCATCAGAGCGGCCGGTGCGATGGCAACGCAGGCGACTTATGATGTGATCCGGTGGGGAGACTTTCTCTCGCCGCTCACCGAGCAATTCATCGACGTTCTCGGCGGGACGGATATCCCGACAGTTGCCAGGGCAGTGGGCGCCGAGAACTATATGCTCACATTCCTCGGGGTCGCCACGGTCGACGAGATCTTTGCGGAGGCCAACGAGGCTTATCGGGCCAGTATTGATATGCTGGCCATGATGGATGCCGATGACGCTCCAATCTTTGTGCGGAACTACGAAACCGGTTTTGGCAACCTTCTCAATGTGTTCCTCCATCATAAACTGCACGCTCATGCCGTGAAGGCACGAGCGGATGAGGTGGGGTTGGAGATCGTTGCCTATGCCGAAGGTGGGGGTCCCTATGGATTTCAGGACCCATCCGGCAAGGAATTGATTCCGTTCCTCCTCGAGCACCTGGAATAGAAGAAGTCCGGGACAGCGGTCGCCGACCCCGACCGCTTCTGCGCCCGGAGGAGCATGCATGAAATGCGGGGGCCTCGAGGAAAAGTTGTCTGATGATAATATCGCATAAATATCGATTTATCTTCATCCACGGGCCCAAGACCGCTGGTACAACCATTACCGATCGCCTGCAGGCTGTCTGCGGGGATGAGGATCTCCTCGTGCAGCAGCGTCAGTCCGGCCTCCGCAAGCATGAGGGGGCGGCCCGGGTGTGCGAGTTCGTCGGCGAGGACGTCTGGAAAGACTACTTCAAGTTTACTTTCGAGCGGAATCCCTGGGACAAGGTATTTTCGCTCTACTGTATGCAAATGGATCCTGACCATTGGCGACGAGACGAAGGGTCGCAGTGGACGCGGGCCCGCTCCGCCCTGCGGGGTAGGATCTACGAGCGACGCAAGCCCACCTTTCGCCAATGGCTCTTGCGCAAGAATCGTGGCTTTTTTCACACGCCTCTGCCGGTCTATCTTGGCTATCTCTATTTTACCGAGGGTGTGTTGGCGATGGATTTTATCGGCCGCTTCGAATCGCTCCATCAGGACTTCGCAAAAATCACCGAGCGAATCGGCATCGACGTCGATCTGGGGTCGGCGGATCACGCCGTCCGGCGCAAGGTCGAGCCTGATTTCGATCCCAGGGTCCCGTCCTACCGCCGACATTACGATGACGATTTGCGTGAGATGGTCAGTGACTATTACCGCCGCGAGATTGAAACTTTCGGGTATGAATTCTGAGAGAGCGTCTCTAGCCGTTTGAGTTTCGCTCCGATCGTCTCTTGCACTAGAGTGCTGTCGCAAAGAGGAGGGTCGGAATGAACTTAATCGCTTTCTTGATCATCGGGGCAATTGCGGGTTGGCTTGCGGGAGTCCTCACACGCGGGGCCGGTTTCGGCCTGGTCGGGGATATGGGGGTGGGCGTGGTTGGCGCCTTCATCGGGGGCTTTCTGTTCAGCCTGGCCGGATTTGCTGCCGTCGGGTTTGTGGGTGCTCTGATTTCGGCGACCGTTGGCGCACTTGTCCTGCTCTGGCTCGTCGGTGTGGTGAATCGAAGCTGATCCCGCCCCGGCGGCCTGATGCCGTTCAGTCCGTCAGGTCGAATACGTAGCCGTCCGAGCGATCCTGCCACGTCGCGGTTCGGGCAAAGGCTACCGTGCCATCGATCTCGATCACCAATTGAATCTCCGGACTGGTCGCTGCTGCGAGGTCGGTGAACCCCTTCATTTGCCAACGCCAGATCTCGTTGCGGTTCTCGGACATGGACATGAGGCTGATGCCATCTCTGGCTCCGACCCCGCGTCGAGCCGTGCGATCGCGGAAGCTCCATTTGTGGCCTCGCTGGATCACGTCACCGGGGAATAGCGTGCCTTCGAAAACCGGACTCCCGTCACTTTGCAGAGTGACCGTGAATTCCGATACTGCCGGGTCGAATCCGGCTGGCAGGTCCATCCCCAAGCGGAAGTAGAAGAAATCTTTCTGGACGCGTCGAAGTCGAAGCTTGGACGGGCAAGGGTGCTTGCAAACTTCATAGATGGTGGTGTCGGCCACGACCGAGGACTCTTCGACGGCAATCACCGTGATCCCGTCCGTCTCTGTCAGTACCGGGTTGTAGCCAACTTCGCGCAACTGATGGGCTTGGGCGTCAGGCCCCGGGTTTGCGTCGTCTCCGTGGAAGGCGCGAATTTCCCAAATGGCGTAGGCCACGTTCGGAATCGTTTGCAAGCCTCCCTCAAAGCCGGGCGGAAAGGTAGGGTTCCCGAAATAGATCAGATGCTCGGTGGTAAGATTCTCCATCGGCGTCGCGAAGGTTTTGAGCAGGTTGTCTCCGGCATCATAGAGCTTCACCGCAAGGTCTGCGACGCCGTCTCCCGTGTCCTGACGATCATTCCAGATCACAATGCCATAGATGTCCGCGGGTGCCGGGGCTCCGGTCGAGTCAATGAAGTCGAAACGAAAAGCGGCTTCCGTGGTGGCTTGATCAATCCGCATATAATGGCAGCCAAGGGCGCTGTTGCATCCTTGTCCTGTGATCCTTCCGTCAACGAGCGTGGTGTAACTGCCACCGCCGCCGAGGCCCTCATGGTAGACATAGGGCCCCTCGATTTCGCTGACGGTCAACTCGTCGGGCCCGCAGATCTCGGCAAGGTCATGACAGTCGAAGGCCAGCGACGAATTCTCCGCGAGGGCGCTTGTGGCGGCCGCGATACCTCCGATGAGTAACGAGACCAGAAGTCCGGACAGAACCGGGAGGCGAAAGGATGGGCGAAGTTTTTTCATCAAGTTCTCCATTGGGGAGCAAGAGGTGGTAGACGCGTCGAGCCAAGGATTAGTTTTCAAGTTGGGGAAGATCGTGGAAGAACGTGAGTTTAGTGTAAAACAGACCTGTTCCGGAGTGCAAATTGAAGCCGCGCATTGCTTCTTTCGTTCATCGCTTGTAGCCAGCAGTGGATGATCGCCGTGAAAGCCATCGGAATTTCGGGCATAGAAATGCCGATTCGCCAGTTCCGTGCCCCCGGATTTCATAGTTCGATCGTCACGATTGGCGAGGTGAGTCTCCTCACGGTCATCGGGATTGCAGTGCCTGGGTGAGTCCTGTTTCGCGGGCCCACCGCCCCGGAGGCAAGCACCATGCGCGTCGTTGATCCTGATTTCCCGTTCCGGCCTGAACGGTTGCCGTTTTTTTACGGTTGGGTGGTGCTCGTTGTCGCAACGCTCGCCATTTTGGTCAGCATTCCTGGCCAGACCATGGGTGTCAGTGTTTTTACCGAACCCCTTATGGCGGCAACCGGGCTCTCTCGCGTCGGCCTGAGCAATGCCTACCTATGCGGAACGTTATTGGCGGGGTCGCTGCTCCCCTGGGCGGGTACCTTTCTCGATCGGGTCGGCGCCCGGGTCGCGATCCTCGCCGGGGCCGGTGGTCTTTCGATCACATTGTTCTACCTTTCGGTGGTGGATCATGCGGCCGCCGCGGTCAGCGAGTTGCTTGGTGGGGGAGCAGAGCAGGGGAGCTCCTTTGTGATGCTCGTCCTTGGATTTTTTGCCCTGAGATTCACTGGCCAGGGCATGTTGACGCTTATCGGGAGGACGTTGATCGGCCGTTGGTTCGATCGACTGCGGGGTGTTGTTTCGGGGGCATCCAGTCCCTTTGTTTCGTTGGGATTTTCTCTGGCGCCCCTTTTATTTGCGGGGTGGATCGACGCTTCGGGTTGGCGCGGCGCCTGGATCGAGATGGGCCTGTGCATCGGTTTGGGGATGGGATTTGTTGGGTGGTTGCTCCTGCGCGATTCCCCCGAGGAATGCGGTTTGCGCATGGACGGGGCGAAGCCCGACTTCAGGGCAGCTGCCTCGGAGGAGGTTCTCGACGCGGAGTCGGCCGGCCTGCAGAATCTGGAGCCGGCATATGATCGAGCCCGAGCAATCCGAACCCTCATGTTCTGGGCCATCGTCGTGCCTCTGACGTTGCAGGGGCTTACCGTGACCGGAATCACATTTCACATTCTGGACCTTGGGGCGGAAGCAGGTCTCGCTCGTGCCGTGACCATCGGGATCTTTCCTGCCATGGCGGTGGTCAGCGTGATGGCCTCCCTGTTGGTGGGCTGGCTGACAAACCATGTCCGGCTGCAGATACTTTTTGCCGCGATGTTGCTTGCTCAGGCGGGCGGGTTTGTTGCCGCCTCGGCGCTCGAGGACCCCGTCTTCTATTGGGTCGCGGTCGTCGGCCTGGGTTTCAGCAACGGATGTTTTGTGCCGCTTTCGACGGTTTCGATCCCGCATTTTTTCGGTCGCCGCCACCTGGGTGCGATCAACAGCACGATGCTGATGTGCATCGTTTGGGGGAGTGCGATCGGGCCATCCGCGTTGGCCGCTTCTCGAGACCTTTTGGGTTCCTACCAGATTGCTTTGCTGGTCTGTGCTGCTGGCTCGATTTCCGCCTTGCTGCCTGTCTTGCGGGCACCGGAGCCTCCCGCCGACGTGCAAATTCCCTGAGCCGACTTCAATCGACCTGACTTGGGCGATTCTTCCCTTGCCACGCTCGAGTCGATTCCCGCGAACGGCCTCGAAGTTCAGTAAAAATCGAGTTTTTGGGAGCCTATGCCTAAATTTCTCGCACTTCCTTCGATTCTGTTGTTTACCGGTTTCGATGTGCTTATTATTTGCGCAGCTGAGGGTCCCGAACTGGATGCTGCGGGATTCGGAAAGAGGTGGAGCGATCATGAAGAGCAAGGGCACGAACCGATGGCGAATGATTATGGGTGCGGTCATCTCGGGGATATATCTCCCCGGGGTCGCCTTGGCGGATGAGGGGATCAGTGCGGGAGACACGAGTTGGGTACTGACCTCCACAGCTCTGGTGCTGTTCATGACCATTCCGGCTCTCGCGCTTTTTTATGGAGGTCTGGTCCGCACGAAAAACGTTCTGTCGATCTTGATGCAATGTCTGGTGCTGACCGCGTTGATGAGTCTTCTCTGGCTTGGCGGTGCCTATAGTCTGGCCTTTGCCGAGGGGAATGCGTTTTTTGGATCGTTCACCGAGAAATTCTTCTTGCGGGGGATTACGCCCGATACACCTTCGGGGTCGATTCCCGAATTGGTGTTCTTTGCCTTTCAGATGACATTTGCGGTCATTACACCGGCATTGATTATCGGAGCGTTTGCCGAACGTATGCGATTCTCAGCGATGCTCTTGTTCTCGTCCTTCTGGCTTTTTCTGGTCTATGCGCCCATCTGTCATATGACCTGGGGTGGCGGTTTGTTCTCGGAGTGGGGCGTCTTTGATTTCGCCGGCGGGATTGTCGTTCATATTACCGCCGGAATCGCCGCTCTGGTTCTGTGCATCGTTTTGGGACCCCGCGAGGGTTATCCGCGTACGCCCATGCCTCCTCATAATTTGACCATGACCTTCATGGGTACCGCGATGTTGTGGGTGGGGTGGTTCGGTTTTAATGGCGGCAGTGCTCTGGCGGCCGACGGGAACGCCGCGATGGCGGTCGTGGTGACGCATATCTCGGCGGCGGCCGCGACGCTGGCCTGGATGGCGATCGAGTGGGTGAAGTATGGCAAGCCAAGCGTTCTGGGCGCGGCCACAGGAGCGATCGCCGGTCTGGCCGCCGTGACGCCGGCCTCGGGTTATATCGGTCCTTTTGGAGGCTTTGCGATCGGCATCATTTCCGGCGGCGTTTGCTGGTACTTTGCCACATCTTTGAAAAACAAATTCGGATACGACGATTCGCTCGACGTTTTTGGTGTTCATGGCGTCGGCGGTTTTCTCGGTACTGTTCTCGTCGGCATCTTTGCCTCGGAGATCTTCGGGGGGCTTGAGGGGGACCTGGCGATCCCCGCGCAGCTCTGGACGCAGTTGCTGGCGGCCGTCCTGACCTGTGTCTACACGGGTGTAGCGACCTTTATCCTGATCAAGTTGACCGGGTTGATCGTGCCGATTCGTGTGGATGCGAACGATGAGCTTGAGGGGCTCGACATCGCTCTGCACGAAGAGAGCGGCTACAACCTCTGAGATTCCCGGGAATTGCTGTGGCGCGTCGAATTCTGCACCCGGCGGTGCGGAATTCGGCGTGAATCGCCTCGCGCGCCGATCACGATGGCTAGAAGCCGGCGTCCAAATCGTGCAGAGTGCCTCTCAGGCGCCTTGCAGGTGTTGGAGGGATATATGGCTGAAAAATATGATGCGATTGTCATCGGTGCGGGCCACAACGGCATGGCTGCCGCGCAGGTTCTGGCCAACGAGAATTACAAGGTCCTGGTCCTGGAGAAGAACGCCTATGTCGGAGGCATGGCGGGGACCCGAGAGATCTTCAAAGGATGCCGCAATGAAGTCGGTGCGAGTTGCCTGTTTCCGATCGCCGACGAGATCCTTGAATATTTTGCCTTCGAGAAAAACGGCGTCGAGTTTCTTGAACTGCCCGTGATGGCCATCAATCTGGTGGGACAAGGCCACCAGCCCCTGATTCTTTACAGCAACCAGAGGCGTCAGCTCTGGCATATCCTGCGCTACCACGGCGTGGCCGCCATGGTGGGGTTTGTCCGGCTGCTTCAGTTCCTCAAGTATCCGGCGAGCGTGATGGATCGTTTCACGCCGGGGCGAATCCCGCGAACTCTGGATCAACTTCTCGCCGACGCCCCGACGGAAAAGGCGCGCGAGCAATTGCGGCTGACCTTTGCAGGATCAGCCATGGATCTGATCGACAAGTTTTTCCCCGACAAGCAAAAGCACCATACGTTCCGGTCGCTGCTGGCATTTGCCGCGATCCAGTCGACCTACAAGGGGCCCTATACGCCGGGGTCGGCTCTTTGTCTGGTCTATACCTTCGCGCAAAGCGGCCAGGGTGGCCTGATGCGTCGTGTGAAAGGCGGTATGGGCGCGATGAGCGAGGCGTTGGTTCGATCGCTGGAATCCGCCGGTGGCGAAATTCGCATGAAGTCCTCGGTCGATCGGATTTTGGTCGAAGAGGGTCGTGCGGTCGGCGTTTCTCTCAAGGGAGGCGAGGAAATTCGCGCTCGAGTGGTCCTCTCCAATCTCGACAAGCCGGCGACTTTCGGGCGTCTGGTGGGTGAGGAATATCTGGACGAGTCCCTGGCCTCGAATATCGCCAAGGCTGAACACCGTGGCGCGTATGTCCATATGTTGTTTCGTCTCGACGGATTACCCAGCTATGCGGGAGAGTGGGCGTCGCTCAATCCGGATATTCATAATCGTTTCGGAGGTGCGATGGTCAATGCACCGGAAGTCCTCCAGGCCAGTTTCGAGACCTGTGATGCCGGAGAGTTGCCCGATTGGATGC
The DNA here is from genome assembly GCA_965658895.1 of Binatia bacterium. Lineage (GTDB taxonomy): Bacteria > Desulfobacterota > Binatia > UBA12015 > UBA12015 > UBA12015. The sequence goes on along the minus strand of CBFHUR010000010.1, from coordinate 32,380 downwards.
CGGTGGCGTTCCAGATCCCCTCGATTGTCGATCCGAGCCTGGCCCCCGAGGGCCAACATATCGCAAGTGCCTATGGCTTTTGCTTTCCCTGCAAGGCCCCCAAGGAACTTCGGGGGGCATTGCTCGATCAGGCTGCCGAACAAGTCATCGAGCAGATCTGCTCCTACATGCCGGACTTCCGGGAACGGATTGTCGACAAGGCGGTATTTTCCTCGGACCATTTTGCCACCATGCATGGCGCCACAGAAGGCGACTTTACCCATGGCCTGATCCATCCCGAAAATATGCTTGGTGAACGAACTCTGGTCGCCGGCTCGGCGCATCGGACGCCCATCGAGGGACTTTATCTATGCGGGGCTGCTTGCCATCCGGGTCCGGGGGTTACGTTTCTTCCGGGGTATAATTGCGGTTGGGAAGTCTCGCGAGAGATCGCGAAGAGGCCTGGCGACCAGGTGCGTGGGCCGGATGCCGCGGTCGGGGTCGAAGAGGTGGAGGATTCCCTTGGGCGCCAGCGCCTTGCAGGCTGACCCGGTCGCCTGAGGTGATTGTGTCAGGGGGACATGCCGGCATCCCGGCGTGATGTCGGTCAGATTTGCAAGCGCAAGTTGGGTTGATAGCCTCTCGCCATGTGTGGAAGGGCCGGAAATTCAGTCGAGAAGGTCTGGATCGCTGCGGCGAGGCCCCGCAAAAAGCAAGGACGTCGGCCGTATTGAGGGCCGCCCCGGGAGCGCATCTGACCATGGAAGATCATGCCCGACAGATTGAGAATCTGCTCTATACCTACGCTGAGAGAATCGACGCCGGCGACCTGCCCGGTGTTGCCGAGTTGTTCCGTCACGGTCGGATTCTGCCGTCCCCGGACGCTCCCCGAGAGGCGACGTTTGTCGGAGTGGAGCAGGTCTTGTCCATGTACCAGGCATCCACTCGTATCTATGAGGACGGGACACCGCGCACGCGCCACCTGACGACCAATGCGATTATCGAGATCGGAGCGGATCAGGACCAGGCAAAGGCCCGCAGTTATTATACGGTTCTGCAGAGGACAGAGGCCCTCCCGTTGCAGCCGATTATTTCCGGACATTATCACGATACCTTTCATCGGGTGGAGGGTGTCTGGTGCTTCGAGACCCGTACGATGTTCATTGATCTTGTCGGTGATCTCAGCCAGCATTTGCTCTACGATTTGGGCTGAGCCGGACTAGGCTTCCTGCTTCTTCGGTCGTGGGAAGCTGAACCTTTCGTGCCGCGTCGCTCTGGGCTAGGAAAGGACGAAGACAGGGAGATCGTGATGTCGCAGAATCTGGCACCCAAACGGATGCCCTTTGAGAAATACCGACCGTTTCAACCGCTTGATTTCAATCTCGCGGATCGAACATGGCCGGACCGCCGGCCGGAGAAGGCGCCTCTTTGGTGTTCGGTAGATCTGCGCGATGGCAATCAGGCTCTGATCGATCCCATGGACCCCGTGCGCAAGCGACGGATGTTCGACACGGTCGTCGAGATGGGCTTCAGCGAAATTGAAGTCGGTTTTCCTGCTGCAAGTCAGCCGGATTATGATTTTGTGCGGCAGTTGATCGAAGAGGATCTGGTTCCCGAGGGCGTGACGATTCAGGTGCTCGTGCAATGTCGTCCCGAGCTCATCGAGCGGACCTACGAATGTTTGCGCGGCGCGCGTGACGTGATCGTGCATTTTTATAATTCGACCTCGGTTCTCCAGCGCCGAGTTGTTTTCGGTTTGGAGAAAGAGGGTATTACGCGAATTGCGACGGCTGCTGCTCGGCAGTGTCGGGAACTCGAGGCAACCCTGCCCGGTACCAATGTTCGCTACGAATACTCGCCCGAAAGTTTCACGGGAACCGAGACTGCGTATGGCATCGAGATCTGCGAAGCCGTCATGGATGTCATCCAGCCTACGCCAGATTGGCCGATCATCCTCAATTTGCCCGCAACCGTCGAAATGTACTCTCCGAATATCTACGCGGACGTAATCGAGTATTTTCACCGAAATATTCGCAATCGGGAGAGCGTATGTCTCTCGCTCCATCCGCATAACGATCGCGGATGCGCGGTGGCCGCTGCCGAACTCGGCGTAATGGCAGGTGCCGACCGGGTAGAAGGAACGTTGTTTGGCAATGGCGAGCGGACCGGAAATGTCGACCTCATCACTCTGGCGATGAACCTCTTCAGTCAGGGGATCGACCCGGAATTGGCGATCTCGGACATCGACGGCCTCCGTCGCGTCGCGGAATACTGCAACCGTCTGCCGGTTCATTGCCGCCATCCCTACGTGGGGGATCTGGTATATACCTCGTTTTCCGGAAGCCATCAGGACGCAATCAAGAAAGGCTTTGCCGAACTCGGAACCGACTACGAGGAGTGGGGCGTTCCCTACCTCCCGATTGATCCCAAGCACGTGGGGCGGAACTACGAAGCCGTCATTCGAGTCAATAGCCAGTCGGGCAAGGGCGGGGTGGCCTACGTGATTCAGGCCGAGCATGGTCTGGATCTGCCCCGTCGCTTGCAGATTGAATTCTCGCAAACGATTCAGGGAATCGCCGAGGACACAGGGACCGAGATCAGCCCCGATGCCATGTGGGATTCCTTTCAATCCGAGTATTTCCCCGAGAATCAGACCATCGAATTGGTGACCCATGAGACGGCAACGGGAGCGGACGGATCGAAGGTGAAGGCAGAGATTTTGCTCGATGGCCAACCGCGTACTGTCGAGGGTTCCGGCAATGGTCCGATCTCGGCATTGATGGCCGGACTCCGGGCGAGTCTCGGGATGGATGTGGATGTGGTCGACTATTGCGAGCATGCGGTCGCCTCCGGGAGCGAAGCCACAGCAGTGGCGTATGTCGAAACTCGGCGCGCTGATGGGACTTTGAAATGGGGCGTCGGGATGCACGAATCCATTACGACTGCATCTTTTCGGGCGGTGATGAGCGCTTTGCACCGCCAGCGCAAGAGCGCGGCCCAAGCGACTGAGGGCTGATGGTCGCCTCGAGTGACTCATGAAGCTTGGGCAAGCCGCCTTCCCGGAGCGTGCGCGTTTCGGCCTGTCCCTATGCCTGACTCTGTTTTTGGTGGCTTTTTTATCCGGTTGTGATCGTGCCGGGCCGATGGGATTTCGTTCCGGATCACCCTTGGGGGATTTGCCGCCCTGGATCATTTCGCTTCAGGATTTCGGGGTCCGGCCCGACTGGTCGGGCGACTCTGCCCGGTTGGTCTATCTCGATGCTCTGGTGGGTAACGTCTTTGAGGTGGAGCTTGCGACCGGGAGCCGACGGAGTCTGACGGAGCATTTTCCTCACCATGGCTTTACGCGGGCTCGCTATCTGGCCAATGGAGCTCTCCTGCTTTGCGGCCCGGGTTCCGCCAACCCGGATAGCGAAGGTGTGGACGCTGCGGCGGGTGCTGTGGGCGACCGTTGGCATACCGAGTTGTTCTATCTGCCGTCCGACGGTGGGGCGGCTCAGTCTCTTGGTGAGCCCTGCTTCGAGGGCCCGGCGGTTTCCCGTCTCGGCATGACGATCGCCTGGACTCGTTCGGATTACCCTGAGGAACTTCTCTTTGCTCGATCCGAGATCTGGACTGGCCGGATCGCGTTGGAGGACGGCCGCGCAAGGATTGTCGATCGGCGACGCCGGGTCGGTCGCGAGGATTTCTACTATCTGGCCTTTCTCGAAACTCAGGACTTTCGTCCACCTGATGATTCGGAATTGCTCTTTTCCGCATACGCCTACAAGGGGGGCGAGGTCATGGGCGTGGATTTGAACACCGGCGCTCTGACCAACTATTCGCAGGACTGGGGCTATGACGAGGCCGAGGGGGTCTTTCCGGATGGGGAGAGCATCGCGATCGAGAGAGAGGCGAATACCTACACAGCTGTACCGGTCGGGGATATCGATATCTGGCAGCTGTCTCTCGACGGGACAGCAGCGGTGCGACGACTGACCAATTTCACCGATTATGCGGGCTATGGCGCCAACAATCCTGTGATCAGTCCGGACGGAAAGAAAATGGTCTTCGGTCTTCGCATCAAGGGTGGCGATCACGGGAATGCTGACGGGATGCTCCTTTATGACTTCGAAGCGGCTCGGCAGGCGAGGTCGGCCTTGCAAACGGAGGGGGCCGCCAGGCCTCTTCCCTCTCCCTGAATCAGGAAGGATCGTAGCGGACGCCGGCCAGAAGTGAGGCTCCGACCGGTGGGCGCTTGAGCAAGGCCGTCTCGCAGCGGAGGAGCGCGCGAAGAGCGCGGTCGGCGATCCAATGTGGCTCGGGGAAGCCTTCTTCGATCGCGTCGGCCTCGCGATTGCGAAAATCCAGAATCGCCTTGCGTGCCAGGACTGCGGGTACCAGCGAGACTCCCCAATAGCGTTGCTCGAGAAGTTCGAATTCCGCCGCGTTGAATTCTTCGCGCAGGGTGTCTTTTTGATAGCGTCTGAAGTGGCCCGCGGCCCGGTCATAGATGCTCATGCAGGCGCGCAGGGCCGGGACATTGAGCAGCAAGATGCCGCCGGGGCGCAGGTGAGCTGTGGAGGCCTCGAGAAAGGGTCTCGTGATTTCGATATGCTCCAGAACATCCATCATGAGCAATACGTCGTAGCTGCCGAGGAATTCGCTTCGTTGCTCCAGGATATCGTAGAAAAGGATGCGCCCACGGCCCGGAGCGCAGCGAGCCAGCGCCGATCGATCCAGATCGACGACGTCGACCTGCCAGGCCGTCGCGGCTTCGATCTGCGACCGGAGAACGCCGTGGCCGCCGCCGATATCGAGCACTCGCAGCGGTTTCTCGGTGGGCAGTCCCAGGCTCCGGATCAGCCCCTGGAGCGCGCGGAACCGCCATCGAAACCAGAAGTGTTCGGCGGAGCCGACCTCGAACCATCCGTCGACAAATGGTTCGCCCGGCACATCGCTGATCCATTGGATGTCAGCACCAGGTCCTGAGGATTTCGGTGCCGATACGCGAGTCATGTGGACTTTTCCGCGGGGTCGATCGTCTCCAGAATGACGTAGGTCGGGCGGCCTTTCATTTCGAGATAGGTCCTCCCGATGTAGGCGCTGAAGATATAGAGACAAGCCAGATTGATCGAGCTGGTCGCCAGGACCGCGAGGCAGACAATCAGCGCCCAATACACGAGCGGATCCAGCGGTGCGCCGAGGGCCATTCGAAGAGCGAGCCCGGTGCCGAGGATCAAGGTGAACAAGGCCGAGACAAAGGTCGAGAATTGGACGATCCGCAAGGGGCGGATGCTCATCGCGGCAATGCCGTCGGTTGCGAGGTGGTAGAGGGCGCGCCAATCATATTTGCTTTCCCCGATTCGACGCGCGAGTCGCTCGTAGGGGACCGCAATATGTCGGAACCCCACCCACGTCCGGAGTCCGCGCGGAAAGCGCAGGCGCTCGGGCAAGTCTTCCATCGCGTCGACGACTTTTCGGTCCATCAGGGAGAAGTCTCCGCTGTCCAGCGGGACATCGACCTCGGCCAGAAAGGAATAGAGGCGATAGAAGCCGGCGTAGGCCAGTTTCTTGATCACGCCCTCCTTGCGGTTGCGTCGCACGCCAAAAGCCACGTCGGCCCCCTGGCGCCAGGCAGCGAGCATTTCGAGAATGACCTCCGGGGGGTCCTGCAGGTCGGCATCCATGATCGCGACCAGCGAGGCGTCCGCATGATGGAGTCCGGCACAGAGTGCCGCCTGATGCCCGAAATTACGCGAGAGCCGAATCAAGCGGGCCGAGAGACCAGCGCGGATGCGCTCGGCGATCCGGGCGGCTGTGCCATCCGTGCTCCCGTCATCCACGAGCAGCAGTCGAACGGACTTGATCTGATGCGACTCCCGCACGCTGGCATCGAAGGCCGTCTCCAGACGAGTAAAAAGGTTCTCGATCCCCAACTCCTCATTGAAAACCGGAATAATGATGTCGAGATCCACCGGGCCCGTGCGCCCAGGGACAGGTTCGGATGCCTGCTCAACCACGTTGCGCAGCATACAACGTCAACGCCTTTCTGGGCAAGACAGGGTCTATTGCGGCTCGGTCATGCCGCTGATGTCGAGGACCTTGTCGAGAGTCTTCGCATCGAGGATGTCGTGGGCCAGGCAATACTCCCGGATCGTCTGCCCGCTCTCGTAGGCATGGTGCGCGATTTCGGCAGCCTTGTTGTAGCCGATCACCGGCACCAGGGCGGTTCCGAGCATCAGGCTTTTTTCCACGGATTCGGCAATGCGTCGCTTGTCGGCCTTGAGGCCGGCCACACAATTGTCGGCAAACACATCGCTCGCATTTGCGAGGAGTTGAATGCTTTCGAGCATGCGTTCGGCCATGCATGGCATCGAGACGTTCAATTCCATCATCGATCCGACGCCTCCCATGGCACCGACGCCGATGGTGACATCGTTTCCTTCCACCTGGGCACAGACCTGCATCACGGTTTCGACCAGAACGGGGTTCACCTTTCCGGGCATGATCGAGGAACCAGGCTGGAGTTCGGGCAGAACCAATTCGCTCCAGCTGCAGCGCGGTCCGGATCCCATCAGGCGGATGTCGGTGGCGATCTTGGAAAGACTGATCGAAACGGTTCGCAACAATCCATGGGCTTCCACAACGCAGTCTCTCGTGGCTTGCGCTTCGAAGTGATTGGCGGCTTCCTTGAAGCGCACACCGGTGGCCTTGGCCAATCGCGCCGAAACAATTTTGCCGAATCGTGGATGCGTATTGATGCCGGTCCCGACCGCGGTGCCCCCGATGGGCAGATTGCCGGCCATCGCTTCCACTGCGCGTTCGGCCCGTTTGACGGCATAGTCGGCCTGAGCCGCAAAGCCGGAGAATTCCTGACCGAGCCGGATCGGTGTCGCATCCTGAAGGTGGGTGCGGCCGATTTTTACAATCTTGTCGAAGCTCTTGGCCTTTCGGTGGAGGGTCTTCGCAAGTTTTTTGAGCGCCGGCAGAAGCGTGCGGCGAATCTCGATGCACGCGGCGACCTGCATCGCGGTGGGAAAGGTGTCGTTGGAGGATTGGCCCAGATTCACGTGGTCGTTCGGGTGAACCGGGTCCTGTGCGCCGATTTTGGCGCCGGCCGCCAGGCACGCCATGTTCGAGATCACCTCGTTTGCGTTCATGTTGCTCGACGTGCCCGAGCCGGTCTGGAAGACGTCCACCGGGAAGTTGCGCATCATGGCTTGGCGCGTTTCCGCGTCGCCCTCGAGCGCCGTGGCGATCTCGTTGCAGGCCTTGACGATAAGTCGGCGGCGTTTCTGCGTGAGGCGACCAAGTTCGTGATTGGTTTCGGCAGCTGCGCGCTTGAGCAGCGCGAAGGCATGAATGACTTCATGGCCGACGACACGGCCGGAGATGGGAAAGTTCAAGACGGCGCGCTGTGTGCTGGCGCCATAAAGGACGTCTGCAGGCACGGTCATGGTGCCCATCGAGTCGTGTTCGGTTCGTGTCTTGGTCTTGGTCATGGCTTGGAGGCTCCTTGCCACGTGTTTACCAGTCGACCCCCGCCTCGGCCAGTCTGCCGGGCGGACGAACGTCCTGCGGAGCGTGCCTGAGAAGTGTTCCCGCGGACCGAAGCGCGACGTGATCGCGGAGCGACCTCGCCGGGGAACCTCCAGGTTCCCGCTCGAGGGGCCTAACGAAGATTTGCCATGAACTCGTCGCGCCAACCTTTCCACTGCGAATGGTCACCCTTGAGGCCGAGAATCGCCTCCTTGGCTTTGGAGAGGCCGAAGCCCCACGCCTCGTTGATGGTAAGGTGGGGCGGCATGGTCAGCTCACCGGGGCTGACAATGGCATCGATCAGGAATGGCCCGTCGTGAGCGATGGCCGCCTCGATGGCCGGGATGATATCGGCGGCATGCTCGACGCGAACGCCTCCTGCTCCGCACGCATGCGCGTAGGCGGCGAAGTCCGGGTTCAGCAGCCCTGTGGCTTCCTGATAGACGGGCAGGCCGGAAACCTCGGTCTCCATTTTGACGAAACCGAGCTCGCTGTTGTTGAACAGGAGAATCTTGACCGGCCAGTCGTAGCGGACTGCCGTGACGAGATCCTGCATGGCCATGCCAAACCCGCCGTCCCCGCAGAAGGCCCAGACTTGTCGTTTGGGATCGAGGGAGCTCGAGCCAAGGGCTACCGGGAGGGCGGCACCGAGAGAACCGTGATTGAACGACCCGAGCATGCGGCGTTCGTTGCGCATCGAAACCTGACGCGCGATCCAGACGGTACATTCGCCGACATCGACCGCGAAGATCGCGTCCTCGTCAGCCCGGTCACTGACAGCGCGCGCGAAGATCTGTGGATGGAGGGGCTCGTCGACGCGTTTGGGATCAGCTTGCTTCTCCATCGATTTGAGCCATTTGTCGCGCATTTTCTCGAGACCGCCGAGAAATTTAGCCGAGCTGCCCGATTGAATCTGCGGGTTGAGTTTCTGCAATGTTTCGCGAACGGTCCCGACGAGACCAAGTTCCACCGGGGCGCGACGACCGATATTTTCCACCTTGCGGTCGATCTGGATGATCGTGGTATTCGAGGGCAGAAAGCCGTCATACGGGAAGTTCGTGCCCACCATCAGCAGCACGTCGCAATCCCACACGGCATGGTAGCCGGCAGGGTTTCCGATCAACCCGGTCAGGCCGACCACGCGCGGGTCTTCGTAGTCGAAGATGTCCTTGGCCCGGAGTGTATGCACGATAGGCGCATCGAGTTTCTCGGAGAGCTCCAGGACCTCTTGCTTGGCGCCTCGGCAGCCGACCCCGCAGAACAGGGCGACCTTGCTTCCCTTGCTGAGAAGATCCACAGCCTTCTCGATCTCGCTGTCGGGCGGCAGAACACTCGAGGGAAGAACGACCAAGGGGTGGGTTGGGGTTGTCTTGGGGAGCTTGGCGTCGATGACGTCGATGGGGAGTTCAATGCGCGTCACGACGCGCTCGGCCAGCGCCTTCTGTACGGCAATCTCGGCCAGACGAGGCATTTGCGAAGGAGAGGAAAGGACCGCCTGGAAATCGCAGATATCATCAAACATGCGCGAGAGGTCGACTTCCTGAAAATAGTTGCTGCCGCGCTCGGCATGGGCAACCTGCCCGGTAAGCGCCACAACACCGGCGCCTTCCTTCTTTGCATTATAGAGCCCATTGATCAGGTGCAGAGCCCCTGGTCCGACGGTGCCGGCACAGACGCCGATCCCACCGGTCAATTCGGCCTGGGCGTAGGCGGCGTATGCGGCATTCTCCTCATGTCGGACGCCGATCCAACGAAAACGATCGTCTTTTCGAATGGCATCCAGCAGAGTATTGAGCGCGTCGCCGGTGACGCCGAAGATATCGCGCACGCCTGCAGAAGCGAGAATATCGAGGAGGTTTTCGCATACATTTTTAGCCATGCTTCAGACGTTCACGTCTTTCCCGGGATGGCAAGCTGGTGCGGCGGTTTCCGCCGATGTAGTCTGTCGACCGATGAGGAACCCCATCTTTCGCTTGCGCAGTCGCCCCCGGGTCCACCCGCGGTTCCGAGCCTTGACGTTGCTGATTTTTTTCCTTCTGGGGTTTCCTGTGGTCGCTCCGGCAGAACGCACTTTTGTGGTCATGGTCTTCGATGGGTTCCCGCCAGCCTATGTTGATAAATTCCCCACTCCGGGCCTGGATCGACTGGCCGCGCAAGGAACGACGGCCGCGGCGATGGATCAGGCCTTCCCCACAGTATCTCTCAGCGGTGGCGTGACGATTTCAACAGGCTGCTGGCCCGGGACCCACGGCGTGCTCTCGAATCTTTTCCTCGACCCCGAGCGTGGTCTATATGACCACGGCGGCGACGCTGATTGGCTCATCGATTGTGAGCATCTGCACGAGGCGGCAGAGCGCCAGGGTGTGCGCACCGCAGCCTTGGGCTGGTACGGTCGGTACTCGTCCAGGCGAGGGGCTCTGGATTCCGAGGGGCCTCCGGGTGAGAAGACCTATCAGGACTATCCCGATGATCCGGGGCGAATGGCCCAGTTGGTCGATCTGCTCGAGCGACCATCGCAGGACAGGCCGGGTCTGATTCTGGCCTACTTCAAGGGGCCGGACTCCACGGGGCATCGCTATGGATTGGACGCCGCCGAGACGCGCGAGGCGGTGATCGCCGCCGATGCGATCGTGGGGGAGGTCCTGTCCTCGATCGAGGCTCAGCCCGATGGCGATCAAATCCAGCTTCTGGTGACCACCGATCATGGCATGGTGCCGGTCGACAGCCTCGTCAATATCCAGAGAATTCTGCGCCGTCACGAGATTCCGGCACGCGCGGTTTCTGCGGGGACCAGCTCCTTTCTCTATTTTGATGAGCCCAGCGAGGCGATCGTGGACGATGCGATCGAGAAGCTCTCGGCATATGATGCCTTCGATGTGGTGCGGCCGCGAGACCAGCCGCCCGAGTGGCATCTGGGCACGGGTGCGCGGGTCGGCGATCTGATTCTCTCGGCACGCCCGCCTTACTTCATCGAAGACGCGCGTGCCTGGCCCGTCTGGGTAAGGTGGCTTGCCTGGGTTGGCCCGGACATTCTGCCGGCGTCTGCTTTGCTCTCTGCCACCCACGGTTACCCCCCGGAAACGCCCGGGGTCGAGGGAATTCTCTATGTGCGCGGCGACGCCTTCGCGTCAGGCCGCGGTGTGGATCGCGTGCGTGCGATCGATATTCATCCAACTGTGCTTGGGGTTTTGGGACTCGAGCCGGGCAATCCGGTCGATGGCGTCATGGATGAACGCCTTCTTCGAGCGCGCTGAGCCAGGTCGCGCGGGTCGGTCGGGAGAGCAAAAGTAAAAGTGGGCCGGAGCCGGCCCTTGTTGCTCGGTTTTTTGATTCATCGTAGGTGTAGGGGATGCTGTCCCAGATACTTCGCTCAGCCCTGATTTTGATTACTTTCTCGGGTGTTCTTGCTGCCTGCGGCCCCGGGCAGGGTGGCGCGCCAACCGCCGGTGATGGTCCTGATCTGACTGTCGCTCTTTTCGACCGGGACCACGTGATTGATGTCGAGGTCGAGATTGATCCCACGGAATGGAACATCCTCTGTCAGGATGGGCGAACGGCTCCGAGCGTGTTCTCGGGTTGTTCGGACGGCTTTGCCTATCAGAATTTTCGGGCCACGGTGACCGTCGATGGCGAGCGCTACCGCAACGTGGCAATTCGAAAAAAAGGTTTCCTGGGTTCGCTGTCCAATCTGCGACCTTCCCTCAAGCTGAACTTCGGGACGTTTGTCGAGGGTCGAACGCATGCGGGGATGAAGCGCATGACGTTGAACAACAACCGGCAGGATCCCTCCAATACCCATCAATGCATGGCTTATGAGCTGTTTCGACAGGCAGGATCCATTGCCCCTCGTTGCAATTTCGCGCGGGTGGTCGTGAATGGGGAGGATCTCGGAATCTACACGCACGTCGAGAGTGTGAAGAAGCCCATGATTCGTCGACACTTCTCGGATGATAACGGCAATCTTTACGAGGGTCAGGGATCCGACGTCTCCGGGGAATTGGTCGATCGCATGCAGCTAAAGACCAACGAGGAACGCAACGATCGAAGCGATCTGCGAGGTCTGGCAGCTGCCCTTGAGGTCGATGACGACCAGTTACTCGACGCGCTCGAAGAGCATCTGGATATCGACGCTTTCATGACGTTTTGGGCGATGGAAGTGATCACCTCTCATTGGGATAGCTACTCGGGGAACCGGAACAATTATTTGATGTACCATGATCCGAGCAGCGATCAGTTTTATTACATCCCTTGGGGCGCCGATGGCGCCTTCCAGCGCATTCGCCTTTTCAATCCGGAGAATACCGATATTGCCGTATTGGCGGAGGGTGCGGTTGCCAATCGTCTTTACGAACATCCCGAGGGGCGGGCCATGTATGTGGACCGGCTGCGCGCTCTCTACGAACAGCTTTGGGACGAAGACGTGTTGCTGGCCGAAGCGGATCGAATCGGCGCTCTGACCAATGCTTCCTCGTCTTCGTTGGAGCAACAGAGGAGGTTTATCGTCGCGCAGGGTGAAGGCCTCCGCGTGGCCCTGGCTCGTGAAGTTGCGGCATTCCCCGAATGGATTCGCGCCGCCCGCGGGATCGGAGCACCTCAATGTCGGGTCGAGGCAATCACCCGGATCTCGGGAGAATTCGAGACAGTCTGGCTGAATGGTCCTTCCCCGAGTCCTGGATCGTCCGTGTCCGTTGTCCTGAATGGCGAGCAGCAGCAATGGCAGAGCCTGTTGGTCGCGGCCGGTCTGAGTACCCAAGGAGATGGCTATCAGCTCTTCATGCTGCGGCCGGGACCGGATGGCCAGTTTTTCGCGATCGCCCTCGAGATCCCGAGAGAGGTATTCGTCGAAGGTGTGACCGAAATGCACGGGCTTGAAACGAGTGTTTTCCTTGCGCTCGTGAATCCGGCCACCCCGGATCAGCCCCAGATTGTCGGCTTTGGTGGGGTCGGCACGATTCGTCTCGATCAGGCCAGCACCGAGATCGGCGGGCCCGTTTCAGGTTCTTTTGAATCCGAGTTTATTCAGATCGGGGCCTTCTGAGCCCACCTGAATCCGCGCCCGACAAGAGAGCTAAGCGCCCGCTTGTCGGGCGCGCGATGCCGGAGCTTGGCGCAGGACCATGCCGGCACGGGTGCCGGTATGTTCCCCGTCGATCAGACTGACCTGTCCGTTCACCAGGGTTGCCTTGTAGCCTCGTGACCTTTGGATGAAGCGAGGCGCATCGTGCGGGAAGTCGCGCACCAATTGCGGCTGCTGCTCGGCAACTTTGGCGGGATCGAAAACGTTGATGTCGGCCCGCATTCCCGAGGCCAGCAAGCCACGATCGTTCAATCCCATCACGCGAGCCGATGCTGAGGTCATCCGCCGAATGGCCTCACCCATGGTGAAATGTGCCTCCTGGCGAACCCAATGCGAAAGCATGAAGCTCGGCCATCCGGCATCCATGATCTGGGACACGTGTGCTCCTGCATCGCCGAGGCCGGGGAGTACGTTTTCGTTCCGGATCAATTTGCTCAGCCCGGGCAGGTTCGCGCTGAACAGCCGCAAGGTAAAGAGTGCCCGTCCCTCGGTGTTCCGCGAGAGTTTCAAGAAAGTCTCGGACCAATGTTCGCCGGCGCGACGTGCCTGTGCGAGCAGGTTTTCGCCCCGCGGCTGTGTATATTCGGGCTGTTCGCGGTCGCCCATATAGAAAGTCCGTCGCACCAGAAGGGCGCCGAGTCGGTTCTTGCGGGCCTCGCGGGTAAGGGCCGCGCAAAACGCTCCGTCGTGAATCGCCTTTTTTCGCTCCTCGAGGTTCATTTCCTTGAGGCGTGCCCAGCTTTCGCCACGCACGGGAGGCAAGTTGGATTGCAGACCAAAAACAAAGCCCGAGGGTCGGACGTGCGTGCACATGGTCAGGTCGCGATCGCCCGCGTTGGCACGGTTGAAGACAGCGTTCCAGAAGTTCCCGGCCAGCGAAGTGGGGCCCAGGACCGCCGAACTGAAAAGAATACGCGCGCCGGTTGCCGAGGAGAGTTTGCCGAGCATGCCGGCGCCGGCGCCGACGGCCTGAAACACGCCATCGCGTTGGCTGACGACCTTTCCGATGGCTTCGAGTTCGTCGGTCCGAGCAAATGTCCCCGGAATCGATTCCCCGTCGGGTCCCTTATGGGGGCGAAAGCGGTTGGTGGAAAATCCGATCGCACCGCCGTCCATCGATTGTGCGACGAGCGCGGCCATCTGTTCGCGCTCGTCGGCGGTTGGCTGTCCCTTCACCGCGCGGTCGCCCATCACATAGTAGCGGACCGCCGAATGGCCGACCAGACCGGCGACATTCACCGCCGGATTCAACCGCTCCAGCGCATCCAGATACCCGCCATAATCTTCCCAATCCCAGGGGAGGCCACTGAGGATTGCTTCCTTGGGAATATCCTCGACCGTCTCCATCATGCCTGCGAGTGTTTCACGATCATGCGGGCGACACGGCGCGAACGTGACCCCGCAATTTCCCATCAAGGCGGTCGTGACGCCGTGCCAGCTGATGGGGGTCATCATCGGATCCCATCCGATTTGCGCGTCGAGGTGCGTGTGGACATCAATAAATCCAGGCGTCACCAAACATCCCCGGGCATCGATTTCCCGCTGCGCGCTACCCTCGACCTTGCCGAGCCCTGAAATACGACCGTCCTGAATTGCGACGTCACCGCTACACGGTTCGCTGCCCGAGCCATCGACGATTTCGCCGCCCCGAATGATGATGTCGTGTTTCATCTCTGACCTTCCCAGGGAAAATCGATCCCTATTTTGATCCTGTGCCGAGCACCCCGAAACTCCTGAAACTGCTTTTTAGCCTGCGTGCTGTGTGGATGAGACGAAAACCCTGTATTCGGTCGATTTCCCTGTCTGCTCGGGCGCCGCCCGCACCAAGGTGGCTCCAAGGTCCGGTCCTGAATCTTACCGGCGCGAGCGAATCTGTTCCCGGAATCGGAAGACGCGATCGACATAGACGCGTGTTTCCTCGAAAGGGGGCACGTCTCGATATTGGAGAACGGTTGTGGGCCCCGCATTATAGGCGGCGAGTGCCAGTCGTGTATCTCCGTCGAAGAGATCCAGCATTTGTCGCAGGTAGGTTACACCACCGCGCAGATTCTCGTGCGCACTAAAGCTGTTTTTGACACCGACGGCGCGAGCGGTCTTTGGCATCAACTGCATCAGGCCCTGCGCTCCGCGGTGCGAGACGGCCAAATGGTCGAAACCGGATTCGGCTCGGACGACAGCTTCGACAAGCGCGGGGTCGACGCGGCCCGCGGTCGCTATCTGCTGGATCAATGCCTGCAGTTCCGGTTGGGGCAGGAGCGGGGCGGTGCGGAAGGGAGTCACCCACAGACCACCGGTGGCTCGCAGGGCATTTGCCGGGGATGCTGTATCCTCTTCCCGATCAAAACCGGATTGGTCGGAATTGAACTCCCAGCAAAGCGGTTTGCAATCAGGAATCCCCTCACAGGCCGTGCAATGTACCTCGGCGCCGGCAATGTCCGGCCGTCCTGTCGCAAGAATGAGGACGGCCGCGAAGGCAACCAGAAGGCTCCGGCTGGCTGTGGGGGCAGCGGCGTTCATCTCGAAAGGCTAGCAAGTAGGGGGCTTCCGCAACAGTCTCTATTTTTGGGTTGTCAGCCTCGAAAATCAGCCAAGTTCTCAAGTGTCATGGTTGGGTCCGGGCGTGCTCTGTTTGGGGCTGGGCGCGGGTCGGCGAGATTCCCGGCTTGGGCTTGACGATATGGGCTCGACCAAGGCAGATATAAGGTATCTGATAGAGGTTGCAGCCCGGCGATCATGGGCTGTCTTATTACTTCTGCAGAAACTCAAATCAGCAATGAGGTGCGGCGATGCCCAGCGAAAATTCGAGATATGACCTTGTGATTCGAGGCGGTTTGTTGGTCGATGGAACCGGGGCCCGCGGCTACGCGGGCGACTTGGCGATCGCCGACGGGAAGATCGCCGAGGTGGGTGGACGCATTGATGCCCCCGGTGCGGCCTCGATCGATGCCGATGGTGCATTGGTGGCACCCGGTTGGGTTGATGTGCATACGCATTACGATGGGCAGGTCGCCTGGGATGATAAGTTGGACCCGGCGTTCAGTAACGGTTCGACAACTCTGATGCTGGGTAATTGCGGGGTCGGGTTTGCGCCTTGTCCGCGCGGTGAAGAAAAGACCCTGATCGAAGTGATGGAAGGGGTTGAGGATATTCCGGGGGCCGCTTTGGCAGAAGGTGTTCCCTGGGGCGCTTGGGAGAGTTTCAGCGAGTACCTCGACTTCTTGCAGGATCGACCCTATGCCGTCGATTTTGGAACCCAGTTGCCGCATAGCGCTCTTCGACTGCAGGTGATGCGCGACAGAGCGCTTCGTCACGAGGACGCGACGGCCGAAGATATCCTTGCCATGAGTCGTTTGGTGGAACAGGCGACTCGCGACGGTGCACTTGGTTTCTCGACTTCGCGAACGATCTTTCATCGCAATATTGATGGAGAGGCGATTCCGGGGACCTACGCTTCGGAACATGAATTGGTCGCCTTGGCCGAGGCTGTTGCCCGCGGCGGGGGGGCGGTCATTGAAGCGATCACCTCGTCTTCGATCGGAGATATGGAGTTCCTCGGAGGCGAGAGGTTCGATACCGAACACGAATTGCAATTGCTGGCGGCGATGTCGCGTGCAGCGAATTTGCCGGTCACCTTCACGACCGTGCAGACCCCGGACCACCCCGAGGAGTGGCGAGAAATTCTGGATTTCGCCTTGCGAGAGAACGCGCAAGGCTCGATCCTGCGTCCGCAGGTCGCCTCCCGACCAATCGCCCTTTTGAGCGGACTCTGCGGGTATCATGCCTTCATGCACCGCCGGACCTACCGAGACGAGTTGGCCCAGTTGCCGCTGGAAGAGCGGGCGCGGCGCATGCGAGATCCGGAAATGAAGAAGCGGATTCTTACCGATGTCGATGTGATGCCGGAGCAAGCTGGAGCAATGGAGATGTTGTCGGCCGGCTTTTTGATCGGCGCGGGTGCGTTCTACGTGATGCCGGATGGCTATGACTATGAGCCCACACCCGATATGGCTCTCGCCGCGATCGCCGAGAGAGAGAATCGTGACGTCCTCGAGGTGATGTACGATTATCTGACCGACCATGACGGCAAGTGGTTCCTGTCGCTGATGGGTACCAACTACGCGGAAGGCAACCTGGATGCTGTCGGCGAAATGCTCTCGCACCCCGAGACGATCACCGGTCTTGCCGACGGTGGCGCTCACGTAAATCTGATCTGTGATGGCACGATGCCGACCACGCAGCTGAAACATTGGGGCTATCGCCGTAATCGGGGAGACCGTCTGCCAGTGGAAATGCTGGTGGAGAAACAGACGCGTCGCAACGCACGGCTCTACGGCCTCCACGATCGGGGCACTCTCGAGCAGGGTATGCGAGCCGATGTGAATGTGATCGACCCCGACAACCTCGATGTGAGACGTCCCGAGGTGCATGAGGACCTGCCAGCCGGGGGTGCCAGACTTCTGCAGCCTGTTTCGGGTTATCTGGCGACGATTCTCGGCGGCGAGATCACGCGTCGTCATGACCAGGATACCGGGGCCCGGCCCGGACGTCTTCTGCGTGGTTCTCGCGCCTGATATGCCGGCGCGCCAGAAGGTGCTGGTCCTGTATCTGCAGACTTCCGCGCTGGACTCGGAGGTGGTGGGCTGGGCCCGTTACGATGGCACCGGAGAGACCACCCCGATGGCGGGCGATGAAGATAGTCCTCCTTATGCCAATGGAGTCGCGGCCTTGCGCGATGGATGGCGGCTGATCCAGGCAAGTCCGCTGTCGCCGGAGCTCCCCGGAGCCGAGTTTCGTACTTCGTATCTGAAGTACGAGTTTTTCTTCGAGAAGATTGTGGATATCGATGGGTAAGGGATCCCGACTGCTGACATCCGAGGAGATGGCCTCGTTTGTGGCGCTCGGGTTTCTTCGCCTTGATGGCGTGGTTCCCGCCGCGGTCAACGAGGCGTTTGTGGACAGCCTCCCAGCCTTTGAAGGCGGCGAGTCTCACGCCGCCATGATCCATTATGGTCAGGTGCTGCAATCCGGGAGTATTCCGACGGTCGCGCCCGGGTGCCCCCTGAGTGCAGCCTATTTGCCCGAAACCCCACTGGCTGAAGTTTTTGCGGTTCCCGAAGTCCGCGGTGCGATCGAAAGTCTGGTGGGGGTCAGTCCGGTCGTTGACCACCAATTTCTCCATATGACGTTTCCGCCGGAACGGTCGCTCGATGGTCGCGGAGGGGCGGTTTCCCAAACGACCCACCAGGATTCGACCATCGATGTCCGACGCGCCTTTGATATTCAATTGCTCTACTTTCCCGAGGCTGTCACGGCGGAAATGGGCGGGACGCGTTATGTCCCCGGATCGCATCTTCGCATCGTCAGCGAGAGTAGTATTGGTCGTTACCAGAACCTGCGCGGGCAGAGGCATGTTGTTTGTGATCCCGGAACGGATTTTGTCTTCCATCACGGCCTCTGGCATGGTGCGGGGCTGAATCGATCCGACGCAAGGCGGCTGATGTTCAAGCTTAGGCTGGCCCCGACAGCACCGCAGAAGCGACTTTGGGACGTCTCGGACCTGGGGGAAGATCACCATCGTCAACGCCCGATCTTCTGGACGGGCGACGGGGCTGGTCGAGATCCGATTCATGAGATCTTGACGCGGCTGGAGCCATGGTTCGAGTTGGATACCGGGCGGTTGGAGATCCTGAATCGTATTCGGCTTTGGCGCTATCTTCTGGGAGACGAAAGTATCGACGTCGACTACTGGTTGACCCGACTCGAGAACGACTTTTGCTGAGAAACCCCGCAGCAGAGATGTCTCCATCGACTCGCGCTCCTGGCGGGCACCGTCAGGCGATCAACGCCTCGATCAGAAACGGCCCATCGCTCTGCTCCTGATATCGTTCACGCAGGAGCTGGCTTAACTCACCTGTGGTTCTGGCGGTTGCTGCCGGAACGCCCATGCCCTTGGACAGCATGACCCAGTCGAGATCGGGTCGTGATAGATCCATCAGTCCCTGTGCGGCCGGTCCGGGCGTCTGGTTGCCCGACCGTGCGAGCTCGAACTGCAGGATTCGGTATGCCCGGTTGGCACAGACGACCACCGTGACGTTCAGGTTCTCACGGGCCATGGTCCAGAGAGATTGGAGGGTGTACATGCCGGAGCCGTCCGCCTGAACCGCCAGAACGGGGCGCTCGGGTGCTGCCAAAGCGGCTCCGACGGCACTGGGCAGGCCCTGGCCAATGGCTCCTCCGGTGAGATGGATCATGTCATGTTGCGGTGCCTGACGGGCATGGATCGCGAGTCCCATTCCCGAGGTCGCCGCTTCGTTGATCAGGATGGCATTTTCGGGCTGTTGGCTGGCAATCACGGCTCCGAGTGAGACTGCATCACTCGGTCCATCGGGGACCGCGGTGATCGGCTCAATCCGAGCGGGTGTTTTGGCGGGTGCCTTCAGTGCATCGGCGAGTGCCTCGAGGCCGGTTTCCGGGTTACGTGCCGTGCCGCAAGCGCTGATCACTTCGCAGTTCTCGGGCAGAAGGTAGCTCCGCCCGCCGGGATAGCCGAAAAAGGCCACCGGTGCGGACGCGCCGGCGGTCACCAGGGTCGAGATGCCCGAAAGGGCCTCGGTCGCCTGTTCCGGAAAGTACGGAATCGCTTCGAATGCAGGCAGGCCGCGCCCCTGTGCGACCCGGCTGGGAAAGGTTTCCATCCAGATACGGCATCCAGTTTTTTCGGCAATGGACGCAGCGGCATGCAGGCTGGCGGGGCTGAGAGTGCCCCCGATGAGGAGGCCCATGCCCTCTTTGTGGTCATGTAAGCGCCGGGCCGCGTCTTCGATGCCTGTCGAGATGTCGAGCGCTTCCGCCGTGGGTACCGGACTGGGTTCTTCGCTGTCGGTGTTGTCCCAGGCGGTTTCCTGGGGAAGAATCAGAGTGGCGATCTTCTGCGGCGAACCATTTGCCGCGGCGATCGCCTTGGCCATGGCTGGTCCGATGGTCTTTGCCGATTCCACTCGGTGCAGGAAGGCTGATACCGGAGCGGCCAGCGAGTCAATGTCCGAGGTCAGGGGTGCGTCGGCTTCGAGATGCCAGCTTGCATGATCGCCGATCAGGTTCACGATCGGGCTGTTGGCCCGGCGCGCGTTGTGCAGGTTGGCGATTCCATTGGCGAACCCCGGTCCCAGATGCATGAGCGTCAGAGCCGGTTTCTCGGCGATCCTGCCGTAGCCATCCGCCGCACCGGTGACGACGCCTTCGAACAGGCAGAGTACCGAACGAATCTCGGTGGTCTCGTCCAGCGCGGATACGAACTCCATTTCCGTGGTGCCGGGGTTGGCAAAGCAGATGTCGACGCCAGCGGCCGCAGCCGTCTTCAAGGCCAGAGTTGCGCCGTTCATGCGCTTAGTCCGCTGTCGGCCGCAGCCTCGGTCGTGACGAGACCTCCGCGATTGTCAAACTCCGGGGCTAGTTCGCGCCCACGGTGCAGATGCAGCCAGAGGCGCATCAAATGGCGTCGCTGGGCCGGATCCTCATGGTCGACAAATGCGCTTCGGGCATGCATCACCTGGTAGTTGTTGACGAAAAGGATGTCTCCCCGCTCGAGCTTGAGCGAAAAATGAATCTCCGGGTCGAACGACATCCGGTCGATCTCGTCCATGACACGAAGCTGCTCCTCCGTCAGGCGAGGGCATGCCGGGTGTCGCTGGGCACTTTTGGCATAGCCGGAATTGTGTCGCAGGGAGAGTTTTCCGGCATGGAAGCTGGCCGCTGTGCGACTGTAGAATGGGTGCCCATCGGGGTGCTTCTCTTCGCGGCAATCGTAGTGGAAGGTCTCGTAGAGGGTGTCGATCATTTCGGGATCTTTGCGCAGGATCTCATTGTAGATGGTCATCAAGGGGGCGAGGAAAGATTCGCCGCCTTCCTTGGCTGTCCGGAAACACAGCAGCCCGAGGAGGTCGGTGGAGGTGTCTGTGTGAAAGGGAAGGCCGACCCGAGTTTGGTAGCCGCGCACGCTGGGGTCCGTTTTGATGTCGCGTCCCGTGTCACGCACATGGCCGAGGAGGTGCCCCTGCGCATTCTGCTTGATGGGCCGCCCCATGCGTTGACCGATCGCATAGAACATCAGCCCGGCATCCTCGGCGGTCAAACCATCGAGGTCCAGTCCGCGCAGGACGATCAGCCCCGGCCCATTTTCGATCTGATTCTCGATTTCATGAATCAAGGGCATGAGACCCGGCAGCGGAAATGTGTCCGATCCAATTTTGGCCAAGTCGACTTGCTGTGCGCGAGCGGCGGCTGTGGCCTCGAGCAGTTCGGATTGATGATCGGCCGTGATCGGATAGAGCCAATCGGTTGCCCGTGACAGATCGGGGCCGTACCAGGCGCCGGGAGAGGCAATGGGCGATCGGATAATCGTTTTGGGGTCTGCGCTCATGGCTTGCGCCTTTCTAATTAAATGGCTGGCTCTATTTCAGGTGCAAGCTCGGCGAGATACTCTCGTGGCACCATCGCGCGGCGTGCCAGCATAACGACCATCGGTTCGTGATGATGGATCAATTGACTGGCGGCGGCTGCGATCAACCGTGCGGCGGCGGTGCTTCGCCAGAACCAATCCTGCAACTGATCCGCCGATCCCCGGCCGGGCTGGCCTTGAGCCGCATCGAGATACCAATTGCGCAAGTCGTCACACGCCAAACGAAGCCATTCATGCAGGGGCCGTTCGGCGTCAGCGAGTGTGGCTTCGTCTCCTTGCGCGATCCGTCCAATCTCGCGAATGATCTGCTCATGGGTGGCACCGCTGGCGGGGGGGACAACGCGAGACTTCTCCAGCTGGATTTCGTGCCACGGTTCGAGTTGGCGGAGTTCGTTCAATGCGGCAGACACAAGATCGCTTTCATCGGCATCGGGAGTGGGGGAAAATGCGACCGGACACGACCACGCTGGCTGATTGCCGGAAGCGTCGGGGTCCGCCGGGGCATCTTCGGGGAAGTCCTCGAGGAGCACGGGACCGCCAGGTCGCTCGAAGAGCTCCAAGGCTGTTTGCAGCACGCGTTTTTGCAGCGCTGCTTCGTGGGGCGCGCCGAAGGGGCGACCCAGGGGGAAGGAGACCCAAAGAAATCGCGGCAGTTGCATGGCGGAGGTATGCTCGCGAACGAGGCTGATGCCGGTTGTCGGGATTCCGGCGGCCTCCAGATAGTGACTGGCCGCGCCCACGGCGCGGGTGCAATTCGGTCAAACGGGCACGAGGCAGACAGCATCGACCTCGTCCTCCCGCAGCAGGCGCGCGATCTCGCGCATGGTGGATTCGATTTGATGAGGCAGCCACCCGGCACCCATCAGGGAATAATGGTAACGCGCAACCGATCCAATGACGCCTTCGGCGGCGAGTTCCCGAAGTCGGTCGATGGGAAAGACAAGATTGACGTCCTCTCGAAATCCGGATCGATCAAAGTGGACCGAGGAATGTGTCATGGTGAGTTCGTCGGCGTCGATATCGCCGGGGATGACGCGATAGCTCAGGTCGACCATGGAAAACGCCTTGTCCTGAACGCGGTGGAGGCCGGCGGAGGTCAAGAGGGCCACGCGCCGCCTGGATAACGCTGGTCCGAGCGCCCATGGGCGGCTCTCGAAGGGCTCACATTCCTTGGCAAGCAGGTGCTCGCGTTCGAGCTTGGGTATTTCAGAGAGGCGAACCATGCAATCCACGAATCAGCCTGAGAGTTTGTCATAGGGGGCGGGGCCTAGGCAAGATTTTCAGGTTGCAGGGCCATACGAATGCGTGTCAGGCTCCGACACGTGAAGGGTGGTCAGAAGACGGGAGGCGTCCATGTGCCGGCGGGTAGCCGGGATTGGATCTTGCCCCTTGCCGACATTCGCGCCTCGTCGCTGCGCAGAATGGGAGTCTGCTTCTCGGGAATTCACGAGGTCCGCCAGGGCTATGATTGGGGCACCCAGGGCCAAACGCATTTGTTGATTGGTTGTCTGGATGGTGAAGGTGTTCTCGAGACCGCTGAGTCGTCCACAGGTCTGTGCTCGGGAGATCTGGTGCTGGTGCCGGCGGGTATCGCTCGGCGCTACTTCACGGACGCGCCTTTCTGGCGGATCCTGACGTGTCGGATCTGGCCGTTGCTGCGATGGCAGCACCTTGCAAGCGGTGGTCTTCGTTCTTTTTCGCGCCCCTGGTTGGCCCGCCTGCAATTGCCGGTCGAGGGGATGCTGGCCGAGGAGGGCCCAGGCGAAGGCGTCGCCTCGGAGACGATCGCGGCTCAGGGCCCCTGTGAATACCTCGAGACGCGCTACGGGGCCCAGATCGCGCGCCTGGAGGTCGATCCGACAGCTGCCCGGCCGATGGCAGACCCTTTTCAGCTTTATAGCTCGATTCTTCAGGCGCAGCTCGAGGCGATGCTCGCACCCGTTGGCGAGGCCGGAGATGATCCCGCAATTGAACTGGCTTCCCTTTGGCATCGCGTTCGGGAGCACCCCGGTCGGTCTTGGGGAACCGAAGATCTGGCAGCAGAGCTTGGCGTTTCCCGGACAACGCTGCACCGCCAGGTGAAGCGCTGGAACCATGCTCCACCGGGGCGGATCGTTGAGGAAATTCGCATGGATGAGGCCAAAAAGCTTCTTGAGAAAAGTTCGCAGTCCATCCAGGTGATTGCGGACCAGGTCGGCTACGCGAGCGGGTTTTCCTTCTCGGCGGCGTTCAAGCGTTTTTACGGAGAGTCGCCGTCGGCTTTTCGTTCGCAGTGCGCCTGACCGGCTTTTCTCTCAACCTCGCGGCGGCAGTCCGTGCACCAGAGTCAGGGATTCCATCGTGGTACCCGCACGGCGGTGCTCGGAGAGTGCCTGATAATCCGGGTCGGCCCACCAAGCCTGAGCCGCTTCTTCCGAGGGGAACTGGAAGATGACCATGCGACCGGTCCGCGGAGATTGCCCCTCCAGATGTTCCAGATTGTCGTCGTAAGTGTGGAAGCTGCCGCCATGCTTTTTCAGAATCGGGAAGAACCCCTTCTCGTACTCGCGGTATTTGGCGGCGTCGTGAATCTGGAAATTGGCAACGAGAAAAGCGGGGGCTTGAGACATTTTGAATATCCTTGTCGTGGTCAGTTAGGGGGACTTTCGGGCAAGAGTTAGCCAATGTCCCTGATGAGAGGGCTTCCTTTTGCCTTGATCTTCCGGGTCGAGTCAACTGCCAGGGCGTGCTGCCTGGATGTATTTGTCCCGTCCCGAGCGAGTCGTCCGTTGCGCGATTCGGACAGATCCGCAAGGCTGTGCTCATGCGCTCCATGGTTGCGACCCTTGCTGTTTTCTCGACTCTGCTGGTTTCGGCCTGTCAGCAGGAAGTACGGGTTCCGCCGAATATATTACTGATCTCGATCGATAGTCTGCGCTCGGACCATTTGGGCAGTTATGGTTATTTCCGGAACACCAGCCCGAACATCGACCAGGTCGCTGCGGGCGGGGCACGGTTTGTGACCGCGATCGCACCGGCCCCCTGGACGTTGCCCTCGCATGTGACGATGCTCACCGGGCGCCATCCTGCAGCCCACGGAGTGAGCAAGGAGGACCGCCGATTGGCGGAGGAAATTCCGACTCTCGCGGAGGTTTTGCAAGCACGAGGTTACGCAACCGCGGGCTTTGTCGCGGGTCCCTATCTTCGCAGTGATTACGGCTACGCACGGGGCTTTGATCTCTACGATGAATCCATGGTGGAAGATGGCAAAGCTGCGCATACCGGGACCACGTCACCGCAGTTGATTGAGAAGGTGGTGGATTGGTTGGTCGGGGAGGGGGGCGCCATTCCTCCGCGCCCCTTTTTTGCTTTTTTGCATCTCTGGGATGTCCATTACGATTTTTCGCCACCACCACCTTTCGATACGATGTTCGATCCAACTTACGAGGGTGTCGTTGACGGGACCGAGATCGGACTTCTGACTCCATCGATTGCCAAGCGAGATCTCGAACACGTCGTTGCTCTCTATGATGGGGAGATACGGTTTACGGATCAGGCGCTGGGCGTTCTTTTTGCAAAACTTCGCGAATTCGGACTTTGGGAAAATACGGTTGTGGTGATTACTGCCGATCATGGAGAGGAGTTCTTTGAACACGGCAAGATCGGACACCTCTTTCATATTTTCGATGAAGCGATTCAGGTGCCCCTGATTGTCCATTATCCACCCGAGATCGAAGCGGGTCTGGTTCTGGAGGAGCAGGTTCGGCTGATGGATATTGCGCCTACCATCCTGGGGCTGGCGGAGGTCGAAAGTAAGGCCCTCGGGATGCCGGCAGAGGCTCCCGAGCAGGATCGAGATCTCAGTCCGTGGCTGCGGGGGGATCTTTTCGCTGGCCAATTGCCGCAGTTGGTCTCCTTCCCGGAAACCTACGGAGGGGGCCGCGTCGGCGTGCGCATGAACGAAGGCAAGCTCATCCGACACAATCGCGACTATTATGAGCTCTACAACGTCCGCCCCGAAGCCGGCGAACTCGAAAAAGAAACGGGGAAGTCTCGCGAAGTGATTGCCGTGTTGGCCGAGCTGATCGAGAAAGAAGCTGCATGGAATGAGTGGAAGGAAGAGGGGGAAGTGACCGCCCCCGCGATGGATCTGCCAGAGTCCCTGCAGCGACAGCTGGAGGCATTGGGCTATATTGATCGCTGACGTTGCTGGCGGAATGGCGTTGGTGGGACGGGGAAAAAAGACCAACGCGACCCACTCACCTCGGCTGCGGGGGATGCGCCGAAATGAGGTGGGCCGCGTTGTTCTCCTTCTCTCAGAAGTCGTCGGAGATCGGTGTTCTGAGAGACTCCAGTTCCTCCTGCAGGGCTGTGGTCTGGCAGAGGTGCATCTCCGAGACGCTGGTCGCCGTATCACAGCTGCTGCCGGTGCCCAGAAGAGACAGGCTTGCGATGTCCTCGTCGCTGCAGGACCGAGAAACCTGACTCAGCGAACGGATGGCGGCCGATTCGATGCTGGAGAGTGTCGATGCATTCGGGCATTCGGTCTCCTCATCCTTCTCGACCTGGCGTTCACATTTGGAGATCTGTTTTAGTGCCTGTTGCAGCAAGCCGCCGTAGGCTCGACCGATTGCCTTCTGGCATTTGTCGGCCGTGCCTCCCCGTGCAGCGACATCGGCGCCATACTGTCGCTCCAGTTGGGCGGCAACCAGCGTATCGGCATCCTCCTGCAGGCAAGTCTCCAGATCCGAAACTGTCTGGGCATGAACGCAGCTGCCGGGCCAGCTCTGGCCGAGGGCCGCGACCTCGTCGTCCGAGCATTTCCGACTCAGGTTGATCTTCTGCGTTGCCTTGTCGAGTTTGCCCGCAGCCTTGGCCGAGGGGCAGCTGTCGCCCGATTTCAGCGAGGCATCAAAGCAGCTACGCCATACCTTTGAGCTGCTTCGAATATAAGCGTCGCGCACCTTGTCAAAGCCGGCACGACACTTGGTGATATTTTTGCGCGCGTGACCAAGACTGCTCAAGGAGGATGAAGTCCCCGCGATCAGTTCATCCCAGAGCAGGACGTTGACATCCTCGAAGGGGGTCGGTGAGATCAGGGTCGAGCTCCAGCTTCCGCCACAGAGCCTGAGTCGGTAGATCTGGTCGCCCGTCGCTGCGTAGAATTCCTCGGCACAGCCGCCGCCCGGCGTCGGGTTATAGGTGACAGCCTTGTACTCGGCCGCGCCCGTGGGAATGGAGGTGACAGTGGACATGTCCGTCCAGATCCACGTGCCGCTCAGTTCGCCGCGGAACAGCCCGCCCGAGGCGGCGACGTAGACAGGGGAGGTCGTCGGGCCATCGAGATCGTAGACGATCGAGGCGTCCAGATTTGCCAGAGTCGTTGCCTTGCTGAAGGTGCCCGTGCCGCAGCCGGCCAGGGAGCCGATTTTGGCGTACAGGCCGCGGTGGTTGGGGTCGAGATCATCGTCCTTGCCGACGCCTACCCAGAATTTGGTATTGGTAAGTTGAATATCCCGGACCATCATCGAGTCGCCAGCGGTCGTCCATGCCGGGTCCATCTGCCAGGTCGCGCCGTTGTCAGTGGAGCAGGCAACCCCGCCGCCGACGTGCCCGGTATCCCAATCGCCGAAGCTGATGTAGAGATCATCGGGATTAGATGGTGAAGCCACGATGCTGGTGATCTCGATGGTGTTGTCATCGAAGTGGTACCCCACTGCATCGACCTGAGCGTCGAAGACCTGAGAATAGGATCCGCCGGTTAGCCCCTGATTGGTGGCTCGGTAGAGATCGCCGCTGTCATTTCCCGCAAATACATTCTCCATGATGGTTCCATCGAGATCGTAATCCTGCAGGAAAGTTGCCGTGATGGGCGCCCCGTCGCTGGCCGGGAAAATCGGATAAGTCCAGGTCGGATAGGCTCCGGTATGGGTCAGAAAATCCTGAGTGATGCCGATGCCTGTCTTGCCTCCGATCACGAAGGTATCCTTGGTGGTCGTTGTGGTGGAGACCTGATCCATATCATTGATCAAGATCGCGGCGACGCCTCGATTTCCGGCCAGTTCTCCCAGGGCGGTCCAGCTGCCCGTGGCGATGCTGAACTCTCCGATGAACCAGTCGGTTGCATAGAAGACGGTGCCGCGATTGTTGGGGTCGATCGCCATGCTGTAGTCGTTGCTGTGGATGGCGCCGAGGGTCCGCACTTGATTGGGCATGCTGGTGAAGGTCAGGCCGTAGTCCACCGAAACTCCCGAGATGGCATAGATACGTCCGTTTGCCGCATCGAAGCGCATTTCTTGAAAGTAATGCGGGGCATCGGTCGTGGTGGTCCAGGAACTGCCCCCCAGCAAGCCACGGTAGACGCTATTGCTCGGCGACGATCCGGTCACAAAAAGCAGGGGAGCATCGGCAATCGTAGTATCGGGGTAGACAAAGACCCGATCGATAATGCCATCGATCGAAGGCACCGACATCATCGCTCCCACGGCATAGCTGCCGCTGTAGGTCAGGGGGTAGAGTTCGGTGGTTCCTCCATTGTCCACCGTGACCCAAAGCATGGGGTTGGTCGTGCTGTCTGTATAGGCCGCGATCGATACCACGCGAGCCATCGAAACGGGTGTGGCAAGAAGTGTCCATGTCGTCCCCCCGTCGGTAGTGCGGTAGATGTTGCCATCGTCGCTGCCCACGTAGGTGCCGCTGGAGTGTCCCAGAACAGTAGATATCCGTTCCACCACACCCATGCCGTTATGAAACACACCGCCATTGCTGACCGTATTCCAGCCGGCACGGACAAAGGGGCAAGTGGCGTTCGCAATCAGTTTACCGTCGTTCAGGGTGCCGAAGATGGTGCCGGCTCCCGAGCCGACAGCGGGATCGGTGATGTCGGCTTCGAGTTCGTCCATTTCGCCCGGCCGGCCATAGAAGATGGGTCCCCAGGCGGTACCGGCGGTGTTGAGCAGCACGCCGCCCTTGTCGCCGCGGACGGCAGACATCAGTCGAGTCTGCCCGGTGCAGTCGGAATAGCTCACGATATCCTTTGCATGGCCGCCGAAGATGCCGAGTCCGACTCGCACGACGGCTGCCTGGCCTGGTGCAGCGAGGCTGAGGCTGAGCAGGACGGCGGCGAGTGCGGCCATCCTGCCTGCGGTGATGTATTGGTTTCGAAAGGTTCCTGAGTCCTTGTGTCGCATGGTTTCCCCCGTAGGTTTTGGGGTGCCCTTCCCAGCTTGCGGCGCTGGTCGTCTGCCTGCCGGAAGGTCACCCGTAATCGTTCTGTCAGGGAGCAAATGCAACCTTCGTGCCGAATGAAATCCTCTTTTTTATGGACTTTTTTCAATAGGGCAGTGGATCTGGTAACGGGATGTTTCCGGTCCCGGGAACATCTGGTTACGCAGGAGGCTTGCAGGTTCTGTCGCGAGGGTGCCGGATGGGGGGAGCACCTTCCGGGCTCCCCCGACATCGGGCGCGCGATACAAGGTGGAGAAGCTAGCCGCGGCCCAGTTCGCCGATGTAGCCGTTGGCGCGCTGCGTCCATGACTTCTCACGGTCGTAGACCACGGTTCCGTCAATGGTGAGCGTCACCCGAATGGTGGGATCGACAGCGGTGCTCATGTCGGTGAAGTCCTTGAAGGACCATCTCCAGATCCCGGCACGATCGGGGGACATCAGCATGTAGAAGACGCCATCTCGGATGGCGACTCCCTTGGCGGCACCGCGATCCAGATAGCGCCATTTGTGACCTACTTTGGGCACCGCACCCGACTCCAGAGATCCTGAATAGACCAGGTCTCCCCCGGAGCGAAGCTCTACGAGAAATTCCGCGGTAGCAGGATTGAAGTCGGCCGGCTTCGACCTCGAGCCAATACGCCTGATCAAGTAGATTGGCCGCGCCGAAGCTGGACCCGCTCCCCTCTTCCAGAGACCCGCCATAGTCGATGTCGTCGTCAACGGTGGCACCAGAGGAAAGACAAATTCGGTCACGCGCACCAACGGAACCAAAGATGTGCGCTGCAGATCCCAGTTTGATCAGGCCCCCGTAGTTCTCGGGCGGTTCTCCCTCCGCCAGCAGGGTGTATTTGCCTGCCAGACCGAGTTCGACAGGGGATGCCTTCGCCTGATCGACGAAGCTTGAAATTATAAGGGCGTGTTGAGTAGCGCGAGCCAGGAAGAAGTTTTCAGAGTCAACTGACGCCTCGTTTGCGTTTCGAGTATGCTGGATCCTCGGGGGCGCTTGCGATCAGCTCCTGTTTGTAAATCCCTTGTTCAGGTGAAGTGCTTTCTTGCTCCCTGTTTGACCTGAATCAGCCGCGACCCAATTCGCCGACATAGCCGTTGGAACGTTGCTCCCATTCCTTCTCGCGGTCGTAGACCACGGTCCCGTCGACGGTGAGCGTGACCCGAATGTTGGGATCCGCAGCGGTACTCAGGTCGGTAAAGGCCTTGAAAGACCATCGCCACACGCCGTCGCGGTTCATCGACATCAGCATGTAGAAGATCCCGTCTCTGGCGGCGGTGCCTTTGCGAGCATCTCGATCAATATAGCGCCAACGGTGTCCTTGCTTGGGAACGGCGCCCGCTTCCAGCGTACCGGAGTAGACGAGATCACCGTCACTGCGTAGCTCCACGAAGAACTCCGAGGTGGTCGGGTTGAAGTCGGTCGGCAGATCGATGCCTGCGCGAAGGTATAGATAGTCATTCCCGCGCCGCTTGAAGCGAACTCTTGACGGGCATGGGTGATTGCAGATCGCCGCATACGATGTCGGTCCCGGTGTCGGCACAATCGTCGGCGCCGGGGTCGGGCTCGGAGTCGGCACCGGTGTCGGGCTCGGGCTCGGGCTTGGGCTCGGGCTCGGGCTCGGGCTCGGACTTGGGCTCGGACTTGGGCTCGGACTTGGGCTGGGACTCGGGCTGGGACTCGGGCTGGGGCTGGGGCTCGGGCTCGGACTTGGGCTGGGACTCGGGCTCGGCACCGGAGTCGGCGCCGGGTCCTGGATTGCAGGAACCGCCACGTCTTCCACCTCGCCGTTGGATGCCGGGCCGGTCGCCGCATTCAGCTCCGACGCGTCGGAGGTAATACGGAATCGCGCAAAGGAGGCCCCCGCAGTCGGATTGGCCGGGATTGCCCAGGTGAGCGTCGCCGTCGAGGAACCTCCGCTGACTTCGACGAGGTCGGACATCTCGCCGGTACCCTCGAAGTTTCCGTCTTGGTTCCAGTCGATCCAGGCTTGCACGAAGGCATTCGAGCCGGTGCCGTTGTTTACCGGAATATCGACCTGATAGGACGAGTCTCCGAGGACGTAGTTGTTGAATACCGCGCTCGTGATGTCTTCGTCGTCAACCTCGCGGTTGTTGTCGCCGGTTGCGTCGGCCGAGGCGGCCGCGTCATCGGCCGAGTCCGGTGCTGTCGCGCCCAGATAGAGACCATCGGCAAGCACGATGTGTCGCGCACCGTCGTCGTCGAGCAGGGTTGCATAGGATGCCGGCGCGTCGCCGAAATCGATATCGGCGGTCTCGGCCAGTGAACAGCGTGCGCCGTCATTTTGATTGGATGCGGGACCTTGAGCAAAGAACGTAACCGAGGGCAGGGTGGTGCCGTCGGGCGGCGTGCTCAAATCGACCCGGAAGATCTCGCCGGTCGTGTTGTGGCTGATGAAGAGAAACCCTTCGTCATCCATGAACTGTGCGCCAAAGCCCGAAGAGGTGTCCGCTGAAATCAATCCGGACAGATCCCCAAGATCCTCGCTGTCGCCGCTTGCCGGATCCACCCGCGTCAGTTGCTGCTGGTTGGTCACGCTGTAAGCCATGCCGTCGATGGGGCTGAATGCCATATCCACCCCGGTAGACGGGTTTTTGACTCTCACGGCATTGATGTCGGGCTGGTTGGTCGTCCAATTGACCGCGTGGAGGTATGTTGTCCTTTGCGGGTTCAGATCGATCTTGCGCCAGTTTGATCCGCCGGCGGTGCCGGCGTAGAGGTAGCCGTCCAGATCGACGTCGCCGGAATTGGCTTGAAAGACCTCGCTTGTTCCCACGAAATTCAGGATCGGCAGGCTGGTCTGGTTCCAACTTCCGTCGACGACGCCGATCCGGTTGGTGGATTGCCCTCCCATCTTGACGCCGCCCCAGACCATCCCGCTGAACACGTCATAGCCCACGCCGTTGAGCTGGTCGCTCCAGCCGGCGACATCCAGGCTGTTCTCTCCGGTGACGAGGTCGACGCTCCAGAGTTCGGTGGGGTTTTTCTGGAAAAGGTAGCCGATTGCACCGCACGGAATCTCGTCTCCGCGTGCCATGTCGCCGAAGTCCTGACCCGTGAGGTCTGCGTTGGTGAGCGTCACGTCGATGCGGTTGGCCGTAGTCGACATGTATCCGACGGGGTCCTGAATCGTACCGCGCGTTACTACCTCGGTTGTCGGGTCTACGAAGTCGACGCTCGGCACGCAGGCTGTCAGCGCGCCAGGCGTTTCCCCTGCGGCTTCATAGATCTCATAGTCGCCGGGGCCAGCCGCAAACGTATAGCTTCCGTCGCCCGCAGTCGCGACACTTTGGCAGAAGTCGTTCGTCAGATCGTAGAGGACAACCGTCACACCACTCAATCCGGCATCGCCACCGGTCAGGGTCTGGCTGGTGTCGAGGTCGTCGTAGACCGTCCCGGAAATGTTGTAGGAAATATAGCCGAAGTTCATGTCAAGGTCGGCGGTGATCACGGTTCCGTCCAGAAGGTCCGAATCGCCGATATTGTCGAGGCTCCCCGAAGGGTCGCTGGTGACGCCGTAGCCCAGAAGCGCCCCGCCGACGAGGAAATTTTCTCTCGCCACTTCGACCGCGTAGGAGAACCCTGTCGACATTCCGGCAAAGCCATAGCTACCATCGGAGGCAGTTGTCGTGCTGGAGGCTACCGATCCGTCGGGAGCCAGCATATGCATGACGACGCCTTCGATGACGGTTTCTCCGCCGTCCAGCGATCCGTTTGCGTTGGCGTCGTCCCAAACGATGCCGCCGATGCTGGCTACGGGGCGGGTATTGCAACTGAGGGATTCGATGTCCGACAATCGGTCGGCATCGAGAACCCGACGAATGAGGTGTCCGCGCACTTCGTTCGGCAGAAGTTCGAGTTCGAAAAGAAATCCTGTGTCACCGGTGACGCCGGCAATCATCCCGGTTGCCGACGATCCCAGACCCTCCATGTCGATGGCCGGCGTGTCGGGTGCCAACGGGCCCGGTCCATCCGGGTCGAACAGGACGGTGCCCAAATCTGTGGTATCGCCTGTCTCGGGGTCCACAAGCACGATGCGCGTCGCACTTTCCCCGTTGTTGGCAATCGCGAGAAGGCGGCCGGTGCGAGGATCGAAGGTCGCATCATCGAT
>CBFHUR010000009.1:0-98608 GCA_965658895.1 Binatia bacterium | reverse complement strand
GGCATCAGTTCCCAGATATCCATGCAGAGCAAAACGCGTGGATCATATTTGATCCGTCCCTTGCCGTTGTCTTCGCCAATGTCGAAGTCCTTCTCGTCGGCCGGATTGAGATCC
Source organism: Binatia bacterium (assembly GCA_965658895.1). GTDB lineage: Bacteria > Desulfobacterota > Binatia > UBA12015 > UBA12015 > UBA12015. The sequence goes on along the minus strand of CBFHUR010000009.1, from coordinate 98,494 downwards.
TTGATGCCGACCAGGCGCAAGCGAAGTGCTCCATAAGGCTGGTCACCGAGATCGTGAGTTTCGAGAACCTCGGTAAAGGAATATATGGTCGTGCCGCTGTAGCAGGGATTGGCGTGAGCACCCGAGTTCATGGCCACCATCCCCGAGCGGTTCTCCAAACCGTTGAGACTTTGGGCATAGGCAATCGAGAACGGAAAGCCGCCATAGACCAAAGGCTTGCCGTCGGTCAGAATCTCGTCGAAATGAACCTTCGCCGAGTTCTGCCATAGCCGCGTATATTGCATATGATCGGTATGGTTCACCGTCATGCCATCGTGGTGGAAGATTCGCTCGCCAACCTCATAGTCCTCAAAGAAATAGGCGCCGCCGGTGGTCTCGGATCGGGAAAGATCGCCCGACCATGCCGGCAACTCCGCCACTTCGACCTGACTTGCCAGACTCGGTGTCACCGGGTTGTCCAGATAATCGGTCGGCGTATCGTGGTCTCGTTTTCGGACCATTACCCAACGCGTGTATTGCAGGACGACTTCGCCGGATTGGTTCCGGCCCGTGGTCTCGACAAAGCAATTGCCGGTCTTGCCGTTGGAATTTTCCTTGAGTCCCACAATCTTGATCGTCGTGGTGATCTCGTCGCCGGCAAAAACCGGCGCATGCCAGATCATCTTGGAATATCCGAGGTTCGCCGGCGAATTCAGGGAAATATTCCGAACCGTCTGCCCGATCACCGTATGAAACACCGCCAGCGGGTGCATGCGGCCCTCGCCGCCACAGAAGCGTGCCTGCCGATCGTTCGTCGTGGCGATATGAATGGCCGACTCGGGGGCGCCAATCACGCGCGGGGGCGCACAGACCTGCTCCCGGCCCAACTCGAAGTCCTCAAAAAAGTTTCCCAGCCAACCTTTGCCCAAATCGTTTGCCATCTCGTGGTTCTCCTCAAGTGCGCGGCAATCCCAGCAACCGCTGCGCTATGATATTCTTCTGAATCTCGCTTGTTCCGCCGGCAATGGATGCCGCGCGGGAGAAAAGCATACGCTGCGCGAATCTCCCACCCCGAGGAGAATGGGCAGAAGTTTGGCGCAACTGGCCGGCCGCTCCCAGGACCTGCATCGATAGATCGCCGAGGTTCTGGACCAGCCGCGACCAATGCTCCTTGACGATCGAGGTTTCGGCGCCCGGGACCTCGCCGCGGCCGATTCGGGTCAGGGTTCCGAGATTGAGCAATCTCATGATCTCCACATCCATATGCAGGCGGGCCGCCGCCTGGCGGAATACCGGATCATCCAGACGCCCTCGGGTGGCGGCCTCCTCGAGGATTTCCTCGAGCGCGATCCGCGCGAGAGCCTGCTCCTTGAAGGCAAAGTTTGTTCCGCGTTCATGCGCCAGGGTCAGCGTCGAGATTTTCCAACCTCGGTTGCACTCCCCGATGAGGTGGTCTGCGGGCAGCCAGACGTTGTCGAGGAAGACCTCATTGAAATCCACGCTACCGTCGAGTTGGCGCAGCGGGCGGATTTCGATGCCGGCCTGCTCCATATCGAGGACGAAATAGGAGATGCCCCGATGCGGGCTGGCCGTGGCATCCGTGCGCGCCAAAAGAATTCCCCAGCGCGCGTGCTGCGCATAGGACGTCCAGACTTTTTGTCCCGACACGCGCCAACCATCACCCTCGGCCACGGCCTGGGTGCGCAGCGAGGCCAGGTCCGAGCCCGCATCCGGTTCGGAATACAACTGACACCAGATCTCGTCGGCAGAAAGTATACCGGGCAGCCAGCGCTGCTTCTGCGCCTCGGTCCCGTAATGCATGAGGGTCGGGCCGACGTTGTTGATGCCGACCCGGTTCACCAATTGAGGTGCCCGGGCGCGTGCCATCTCTTCCACAAAAATGGCCTGCTCCGTCGGTGTCGCATCCTGGCCCCCGAAAGCTGCTGGCCAATGGATCCCGCACCACCCGCCTGCAAACATCGTCCGCTGGAACGAACGGAGCCAGGCAAATTCCGCATCCGGATCGTCCGGGGCATCTTCGTCCGGCACATTCGAGGCGAGAAAATCTCGCAGACGGGCGCGAAAATCCTCCTCAGCCGAAGTGTATGTCAGGTCCAAGCGAACCCTCTTGCGCTACTTGGTCGCGACCGGGTTCACAGGTGCACCTGTGCCACCAACGATCGGCTCCGGCGTGGCGCTGAGCAAAAACTCGTACACACCATCTTTCGCGCAATCCTCGGCCAGTTGCTCCAATTGCCAGTTCTGGCCCTGGGTCAATCCCGCATCCACCAGATTCAGCATATGAACCGGGAAGAGTGTTGCGGGATCTTCGCCCGGCCATACCTCGAAGGCGATGGTGTCGTTGGCCACCGCAGCAAGATTCTTTTCCTTGAACCAGAGCGTGGATTGCACGCCGAAACCCGGCGCCGGTACGCGGTAGGCGTCCCGATCCCCGATATCGAGATTGGTAATATGCCCCGTCCGCACGAGCAGCACATCCCCGGACTCGATGGTCAGTCCGGTCGATTGCAAACAATCCTCGAGGAGTTCCGGTGTAATCACCAACCCCGGCTCGAGACGCTCGCGTCCCTTGAAGCGCGCCAGATCCAGAAGTACCCCGCGCGTGACCAGCGTCTTCACCTTCTCGATTCCGCAAACCATCGCACCCGTTTCCGCCCGAATCATCGCCGAGGGGTGGTCGTTATACATCGTCCCGGCATAGCTCCCATGGGAGAGGGCATCCCAATGGGTGGCGGCCTGCGTTCCCATCGAAATGATATCATCCGACAGGCACGTCTTGTCCGGATCTCCGGTAAAAGGCGTATTGATCCCGATCATTGAATGGAGGGGGTTGATCCGGTTGGGAATCCTCCCGGTTTGCGGACCCTCCCGGTCCAGCGGGATCGCCAACGAGAACGACTCCCCGCGCTTGACGGTCCCAACGCCTCGCAACGTCGCTTCCGGGGTAATCAGATTCAGTGTTCCGAGTTCATCGGCCTCACCCCATCGGCCCTTGTTGGAAACCTTCTTTGCCAGCTCTTGAAACCACTCGGGAAATCCCATCCTCTTGCCTCCTGATTGATCGGTCCTGCCTTGGCCTATGAGCAGAAGAACTATCCGTCAAGGCAAGCGGCCCTCAACTCTCCCCGAGGTCCACCCGCTCCGTGAGCTTCAGGGGGTCAAAATAGCGTTGCCAGCTTGAGATTCTCTGCTCCGCGAACGTGAAGGCATCCTGCGCGGCCAACTCGAATTTGTTGCCGCGGGCCATGGAATAGTGCCAAACATGTTCGCAGAGTACGATGTTGCTGCTTACGGCAATACTGACCACTTCCACGTCGACATTCTCGAACCTCGCTCGAAAAATCTCGATATTTCCGGCAATCGCATTCGCTCCAACAATCGCCCGATCCTGCAAGGGGGTCTTCAAGGTCGCCTCTGGCGTAAAATAGGCCGCCAATTGGCGCGGCGAAACGACGGCCCAGTCCGAATAAAATTTGCGTACCAAATTGTCGAGGGCAGAAGACAAGGCACTCACACCGAGGGGCACTCGCGGGATGGTTCGTCGCGCGGGCGCTCAGCCCACGCCGGCGCGCAGGGGCCCGGTGCGCGTCTCCATTTTCTTCTCGCTACCTTTGGCACGGTAGTAACCAAGCTTGCCCGAGACTTCGGCGGCCGCCGAGGTGACGGTTTCGACAATCTTGGGCGGGATCGTATCGCCGCGGCGGCGGCGACTGGTCAGTACGGCCAATGCGGCCACCGGCGTGCCCGACCGGTCCAGGATCGGCGCGGCCACCGAGTTCACCCCTTCGATCATCTGGCCCACCTCGGTCGCGTATCCACTGCAACGGACCTCGCTCAGGGAGCATCCCTCCTCGAGGGAGGATTCGTCGAATTCCGGCGCAGGTTCGTCGGCAGATGCCTCCTCGGCGCGGGATCCCGCCAGCAAGACCTGCCCGGCCGAGGAGCTCGATGCCGGGAATCGACGGCCCAACTCCAAACGGACAGACTCTCTGCCACCGCCAGCTCTTTCGAGAAACACAATCTCGTCGCCGATCAGAACACCGACAGCGCAGGTCTCTCCCACGCGGGCCGCCGTCCGCGTCAGCGTCGCGCCCACAATGCCGAGGATTGGTCGATGCCGCACTGCCAGCATGCCGATTTCGTAGAGTCGAAGAGAGAGCCGGACCTTGCGACCGCCTTCCACGCGCTCAAGTAGCCCAAGCTCGGTAAGGCTGGCCACAAATCGACTCACCGTACTTTTGTTCAAACCGACGCGTCGGGCGATATCCATGACGCCGAGCTGTGAGGTCTCTTCATCGAATGCGAACAAAATTCGACTCGCTTTTTCGAGAGAAGCATTGCGATTGGGTGGAGCGTGAAGTTTCATATGAATCCGAACGTGTTGGCCGAGGCGAACCCCCCGAGGTAGTTCACCTGATGCTACTCGCGTGGTCGAAAGGCAGTCAACGCGGAAAATGAACCGATTGAGAAAACTACTCCTTCCCGCAGGAAGCATTCTGCTCACGGCCCTGCTCCTTGCACACCCGGGAGTCGCCGCAAATGAAACCGCACCAACGCCGGTCGTTGCGACCTCATCTGCAGATCTCGCCGAAGCACAGGCCGATCTTGCCCGGGCCAGCGAGCTTCTCGATGAGGGCGAGCAGGCCCACAACCCGAACGACCGACGCGCTTTCTATCTTGCCGCAGAGCGTCATGCAGATGCGGCCGTCACGCTTCTCCCGAAAAGCGCCGATGCTCATTTTTTGCGCTTTGCCGCGCGCGGGCGACTCGCACAGATGCAAGGACTCGCGCGGGCGGCTTGGCAACTGGCCTCCCTGCAGGAAGAACTGGATCTCGTGCTCGAATTGGACCCGAATCACGCCGATGCGCTCGGCTCCCGAGGAGGCATGCTGGTCAAGCTTCCCTATCTATTTGGTGGCGATCGGACCAAGGGGATCCAACTGCTGCAGCGATCTCTGCAATTGGATCCGCAATCGGTCGGCAAGCGTCTGGAATTGGCCGAGGCCTATCATCTGGATGAACAGGATGAGCAAGCTCGCAAAGTACTCGAGGAGGCTCGCGTGATCGCCGGGGACTCGGGTTCGACGCAGCAGATAGAAACTGTCAAGAAATTCACAGACGCTCTGGCGAAAAGTTGCCGAGGGTGCGAACTCGAAATTCTGGCTCGCTGAACGAAGGAAAGGACCCGAACCTTGGTCGAAAAAGTTGTAGAACTCATTGGGACCTCATCAAACTCGATCGAGGATGCCGTGGAGCTGGCAATCTCACGCGCGGCGGTGACCCTCTCCAGCATCAGCGAGGTCGAGCTTGTAAAGACAACGGCGCTGGTCGAAGAGGGGCGCGTCCAGGGTTGGCGAGTCCGCTGCAAGGTCACGTTTGAAATCGAAAATCGGATCCACGAGTGAGTACGCCCGAACCTGCCGGAGGGAAAACCGTCGATCTGGGCGAGGGGGTTTTCGAGATCTTCCTGCCGCTACCTGCGAAACCAACCATCATCAATGTCTATCTCATCGATCTGGGTGATGGAGAATGGGCCCTGGTCGACACCGGGACCGCTCGGCCGCCCAGTCGCGAAGCCTTCCGACTGGCTCTGGCCGAGATCGGAGTCCCGAAAGAAGGCCTGACCACGCTTCTGGCCACCCATCATCATCCGGATCATTTCGGGGCTTCGGCCGCTCTCGTCGAGGACTACGGTACGAAGATCTACCTGCACCCCAAGGAGCGAGAAACCATCGCGTGGATGAACGAAGTCTCGGGGGCAGCGATGGTCGACCACGTGCGACGACATGGCATTCCGATCCCCCCCGAGGTGAAAGACGCCCCCAAGCCGACCAACGTTTGGGCTGAGGGTTTCCGCCCCGCCCCCCATACCGATCACGAGCTGGCAGACGGGGAACGCCTGCGACTGGGCAAACGCGAATTCGAAGTCATTCACACCCCCGGGCACACCGCCGGCCATTGCTGCTTTTTGGAGCACACCACCGGAGCCCTGTTCGTGGGAGATCATCTACTGCCCAAGATCACGCCGCATATCGGCGTTTTTGCCGGGGGGCCCCAGAATCCTCTCGGCGACTTTATCGCCTCGCAGGAGAAGATCGCCGCACGGGACGGGGTCCGCTTTGTGGCACCCGCACACGGCGGAATCTACAGCGACCACCGCCACCGGGCCAAACAACTGATCGCCCATCACGAACATCGCATGCGGGAGATGCTGGACTATCTCCGCAAGAAGCCGGGCAGCGCCTACGAAGTCGCCCAGAACTCGTTCAAGTGGGTCTTCGAAGGGGACCCGGAAGAGCATCGGTTCAATCGAGGCGCCGCGGTGATGGAGACGATCGCCCACCTCAACCTGCTCGAGGCCCGAGGGGACCTGAGAACGATCGAGCGAGACAACGTCATCTACTTCGAGCCCACCGCAGACGCGCGTCGGTGAGCGAAAAATGTCCTCCGGATCGGTGCCGGGCGGAGGAGGAAAACCTCGGCACCGAATCCGGAGGGATTCAGCGACACCCCACTGTGCCGCTTGAGTCGCGCTCATCCTGCCGGAGCCTGTTGGCGTCTCGTGCTCCGCAAACGCACCCTACTGATCTCTGACGAAACTCACCCAAAAATATTCGAGGCGGCGAATTTACTCGACAACTCCGGCCACCCGAAGCTCCAGAACGCGGCCGGCAGCATCCAATTCCATCCGGGCCGGCATGCCACGGCGAATGCTCCGGACCGTGATCTCGCGCCCCGCGGACAGGATCGACGAACGGGGGCCGATCAACCCGCGGACTCCGGCCACCTCAACCGCATTTTCCGCGATATACGTGATTTTTCCCTCCACAGTGCGGAGGTTTTCCTGCGCCTGCGCCGGGGGCGCCACGACCAGGGCCAAAAAGAGCACGACCGTCAGCGCCTGGCCGACCCACCGCGACCACTCCCGCTTGATCACTCCACTATTCATGGACTTGCCGCCAATCTACCGGAATCACATTTGCCGCAATTTGCGGCAAGGCCAGCGGTTGCAGGGCGATCCCGCCACCTTTGGTGACGCCGAAAAACGCTTTGGTCTCATCATCGCCAAAGGTCACCTTCAAGGAGGTGGGAATGCTCTGGCCGACCAGCACCCAGCGATCACTCACCGTGAGTTCTCCCTCCGGCCCCGAACCCGTACCGCTGCCATCCCCAAGAGTGCTGCCACTGGTCCCGGCCAGATCCAGTGTCGGCGCCCCATTCAGGGGGTTCAACAGGTAGATACGCGCATCCCCGCCCGCAGCACAGGAAGCATCCGAGGGGGTAAAGGTCGCAAAGCCGACATTGAAAAAGACGGTCGGCGAAGCAAGAATTTTTTCACCCGCGCCCTCCAGGCGAAGGTACCAGCCGTTTTTGGCGGCAATTGTATCGGCCAGGGCCAGATCCTCGGGACTGCCGGCAGCCGGCACATTCAGAGTCACATCGACCAGAGAGGCCTCTCCCACATCCAGCAAACCGGTATCGCGCACCGCGTAGAATCGATCCGTCACCTCGGTCGACAAGGGGTTGGAACGATCGCCTGTGCCAAAATAGACCATGACCGAGCCGGAATTGACCACCGCATCGGGTGGATAAAAAATACGCTGTCCTGATGGCGTCGCAAAGAGGCGATCCACCTGAAAATCGTCTCGAATCCGCCAGAGGTTCCCTCCGAGGTCCCCGATATAGCCGCGATCAAACTGCCCGTCACCATTGATATCAAAAATCAGCGGGTCGCTGGGAATCGCAAACGTCATGCCCGCAGCCTGCGCAAAGCCCAGGCGCTCGCCGGTATGGAGATCGATCGCATACAGCCCTCGACCATGTCCGCTCGGGTTGGGCGTATCGACACTTTCGGCATCAAAATGGAAATCATATCCGGCCCCGACAATCGCCACCGGAGCGCCTCCGGCGGGACCGAACTTGGTCAGCGCCGGCGTGGAATGGGAATAGCCGAGCTCGGAGTACCCCGGCGTCGTCTCGTTGACGCGCCAAAGCAGCTTGGGCGCGCTTCGATTCGTGATGTCCAGACCGTAATAAGCCCTTCCCCCGCGACCCAGACCAAAGACGACGATCTTCTGGCCCTCATCGGAAAAGAGCTTCGGGGAACCATCGGCAAAATAAGGGTGGGCGCCACCCTCAGCCGGTTCCAGGGCATTGAGGTTGGGGAGAACATCCGGAGGGAGAAAGGCCCACAACTCCTCCCCCGTCTCATCATCAAAGGCGTGCAGAAGTCCATCGTTGGCACCCACCAGAATCAGGGCTCCCTCCTCGCCCTCCTCATAGCGGACAATCAACGGAATCGAATGGATAATATCTCCGAGAATCCACGACCGGTTCTCGGCGACCTCACCATCATCGTCCTGATCGAAGGCATCGAAACCGTAGACATAATCGATGAGCTGGTCTCGCGTTTCGGTATCCGTGGCCGACAGCCCCAGCAAGCCCGGGGTGAGCAACTCGTTATCCCGAGAAAACTGCTGGGCAACCGCAGTCAAATCAATCCCGGAAAGGTCCCCGGTCTCCGGACCCGCAAAGGTATAGAGATTGCGAGACGTCAGATCGCGCTGGGCCAACAGCCCTCCGACGCCTCCGGACGTCACGGAATTCCCCGAGGGGCCACCGCTTCCCGCGTCCCAAAAAGATTCGGCGGTTGCCAGAAGGGTTCCATCCGCCAACGTTGCGGCGCCCGGGCCGCCCAGCGAGCACTCCGGAGTCGACGCATTGCAAATTGCGCCCTCGTCCTTGTTGAGTCCATATTTCTTCAGGTTGCCGGGCCATTCGCTGCCGCCTTCGCGGGGGCTGAAAAGCGCCACATAAAGTCGATCCCCGGACTCCGTTCGGTTGGTCTGACTGACCGGCACCACCGGAGCCACGAAGGATTGGGCATCGTGCTTGATCAGATTGATCGCTTCCCGCAGGGCGTCATCGAGATCCTGCGGATTTGCGGCCGACAAACACTCGCCACCGCCATATTTTTCCGAGGCACGCCACAGCAGAGATCCCGCGCCCGGAGACAGATCGCCCTCGTCGGGCTCCTGGCAATAATCAAACCCGAAGGAAATCGCGTAGAGCGAAAGGGGTTGGTTCTCGGTATTGCCGAGCGGAAATTGCTCGCGAACGCGGATCATCGCATCGTCGAGATAGTCCGATCCGCAGTTGAACATCTCAGCGGTATTCGCCAGATAGGCGGGCGACGTGGGGTCTTCCTTGCCATCCGCATTCAAATCACCCGGGTTCCCGACGAAGCCCTGCAGCCGAGAAAACGCGCAATCCGATTGTGTCCACGCAAGCTTGTCGGCCTCGACCTCGGGTATACCGTCGGTGACCATCAACAAAAAATTGCGCTGGCAGGTTTCCTCGACAGGCGAGGTCGAGAACCCACTCGCTGAAACCTCCCCATTGAAATACTTCCAGGCATCAATCAGACGATGCGTTGTGGGGGTGCCCCCTCCGGCGGACAACCCCTGAATCGCCGTGGTGAGTTCACTCCGGGCGGCAGCATCCATATCCTGCACCGGAAACAGGAAAGCATTGTCGTTGTCATGCCACGAAGCCACCGCACTTTCGCTGAAATAATCCATCGTATTGTAATCGATAGTCGAAGGATTGAACACGGTCATGCCAAACCGCACGTCTTCATGGGCGACGTTGTTCAAAGCCGAGGTCATCACGCTTTTCGCGATCGCCATCTTGTTCTGTTCGACACACGAATTTCCGCTGCCCTCGCAATCCGTATCGCTTGTGCAACTTTGCGACGGAGGCAGGCTGCAACTCCGAGGCGGATTCGATTCGAAATTCAAACGGTTCCCGCGTCGACGACGAGACTCACGATCATCGATATCGTCACCTGCCGGCCCGGGAATCAGATCCACGAAGGAACCCGCGCAACTGCTCTGGTCAATCTCGTAGGTGGACTGGGTCCTGCGACACGAGCAATCCGAGAGAACACTTCCACCCGCAATACCGTTCCTGGAACGACAACGAGAGTAGACAGCCCCGGGCAGATAGGCGCCTGTGTATTCGATCCCCGGGTAGACGTTATAGGCGACGCTTCCCATACTCCCCGAATTGTCAAAGATGATCAGGACATTCGGGTCGACCTGAGCTCCGGTGAAAATGTCGGTATCCAGGGACCGGGCGGGGCCCGCCAACACCATCGGCAAAAGCAACGCACCCAATAGAATCGGCCCGCGTCGAAACCGTCTCGAGATTCGCGACGGCTTTTCTCCGATCAGGGATCCGGCGCGCATCGCCTCAGCTCCCACAATCAAGGCAGGGGCCCGGACGCGCCGCCGTCATGCGGACATGTCCGCGAGAGGCCAGACCTTGCGTTCCCGAAACTTTCCGCGAATCGATCTGGAACATATACATCTTTCCCAATCCCGCACCCTGGCCGAATTGGGCCGGTCGGAGACGTCCATCGGTGGTTCGAATCAGGAGATTCCCCGGCAAGGCTTCATAGCCGATAAAGGAGGACTCGACCTCGGCATCAAGGCCGGCGGCTGTTTCGCTGAGATCGGCGGTCCGGGAGCTCTCGGGAACAAAGTTCTCCGCTTCTCCCAGCGCATAGAAGACCCCACCATCGGCCATATAAAAGGCGCGTACCGACTCCACACTCAACGAACCACCCACGGTCGACATCTGACCACTACTGGCGACTGCCAGAGAAATGCCCGCAAGAATCGCGACCATTCCCAAAGCAGCGAGCATCACGATGCCCTTTTCATCCCGAAGTGTCGTCATTCCCTTCATCCCCTCTGAAAACGAAATGCCAGATTACGCACGTTTACCTCAGTCTGCATAATCGAGGAGGCCTCCGGGTTGTCGGGCAAACCGGTTGCCTGCGCGCTGCGGAGACTGATTTGAACGGCACGTAAATCCGGACTTGGTGTCGAGGTGATCTCGCCATCTTCTGCAATGAAGTCGAGTTGCAGCTCGCGCAAATTATCACCCATCACCGATCCATTGCGCTGGAAGATTCCGTTGTCGAGAACCCAGAGCACTTCCTCGATCTCGATCACTTTCGTCCCCATGGGATATTGATGCTCGAGGGAGGTTTCCAACTGAATCTGCAAAGCGCCCCCGACAACTTGGAGACCGGCAATCACGCCTGTCTCCGAGCTCATGCCGCTATCGATCAAAACAACCTCTCCGACACCAAAGTCCGGGCCGGCGGGCACCTCGATCGTCGAGCTACCCGACGAAGCACTCTCCATCAGCACGCCGCGAATATCGCCAAAGGCACCCCGGAGGGTCAACTCCTGTCGACCATTCTGCGTTTCATAGGCAAGTGCGGAGAGACCGGTCTCGGCGCCCACACCCAACATGCCATAGCCGGCCATGCGCACATCCTGCTGAAAAAGGTATCCAATGGCGCGGCTGGTCAATTGAGCATCCGCCAATCCCTGCTGGTAGGAAGCGCTGCGCCCCTGGGCCGTCATCGCGCCCACCATACTCCCGAGGATCGTACCGCCGATCGCGATTGCCACGAGCATCTCGATCAGGGAGAAACCCTGCTCGCCTTGATTGTTGCGCGCGTGATTCATGAATTGGTCACCCGACTGACCAGCGACGTCAGAGTGATCGAGCGGGGGCCCAATCTCTCGTCCCAAATCACCAACACATCGACTTTCTTGGCAACTTCGAATTCCGTGACGACCCGGATCACGGCAAAATCGACGCCTTCGCGCTCTTCGGATTCCCAGGTCGTTACGATCGAATCAAACGGCATGCGCAGGGATGCCTCCAGGCGCTGATCCGCCAAATTGGTGGCCAGTCCGAGATTGTTCCCCAGCGACTGCGTCTTGGCCGAAACCATATGGACACCTGCCAGCCCGAGGAAGGCTGTCGCAATCAGCAACATGGCCACCAGCGTCTCGATGATGGTAAAGCCGTCCTGCGAAGCGAGTCTTTTCATTGCCAGCCACCCTCGGTCTGACGCCAGAGGCGAGCCCGACCCGCTCCGGTGACCGACACCGCATAGGCCACTGTTCCCTCCACCGTACGAACGTAATAGGCGCCTGTCTCCAGAGGCATACCGCGTGCGGTGAATACAATGGGCGTGCTCGGTGCGGGATCAGCCACCATGTTGCCATAGGGCCCGGTGACAGCACCATTCAAATCAAATTCAACGCCCGGCATCGAGGCGCTATGATCAATCGAGCGCACCACCGGATCTTCTTCCGGAACGATCGTGTTGCTCGCGCCGACACGCTGCACGCGGTAGGACACACCCGCATCCTCAGACGTCGAAACGTAGTGACGGACACCGGTACGAATGCTCTGCGCTCGCGCAAAGGCGAGATTCCCGAGCAACTCGGACGCCGCTGCGCTGGCGCGCATCTGACGGGCGATCTGAGAATATTGCGGCACAGCGATTCCTGCCAGGATCAGGATCATGGACGTCGCCACCAGAACCTCCATCAGACTCCACCCGCCCTGTCCGGACAGGAGAGTTTCCCACGTCGGCTGTTTTGTCTGATTTTTTGCTGCCATGATCTTCTTCCTCCACCCCCCAGAGCAGCAATCTTCATTCCCGGGCGATTCTTTTCGGGAGATTTCCAATAAGTCCTGTTATTTCAGTACTTTGCGGAACATTCTCGGAAATCAAAAACCATCAAAAGCGGCGAAATTTTGCCGCTATGCAGGCGAACCGTACAAATCCGTCAGCGCAAATCCGACACCAAACGCCAGAGCACGGGCCCCCGCCCCCTTGACCTCACCCTCGGCCCGCAGGATGTTGCCCTGATATGAGCCTTATGCCGGAGCAAAAAGACGCCTTGCAGGACCTCGGTTACGTGAATCTCGGACCGGTTCTCGGACCCGAGGAACTCGCCCGGATCCGCGCGGAATATGATCTACTCGTCCGGCCCGAGAAACAGACTTTGGGCAATGAGACCGACGGCAAATTTCCCTATCGCGCCATGCTTAATTTCCGCAGCGAACCCCTTCGGAAGATCATCAGCCACCCGGACCTCGTGAAACTGGCCATCGAGCTTCTCGGGCCAGATATACGTTTCTGGTGGGATCAGGGAATCAACAAATCTCCTGGCTCGGGCAGCCACATCGAGTGGCATCAGGACAACGGCTATCAACGCGGCCAGGTGCCTGAGTATCTGACCTTCTGGCTGGCATTGGATGACTCCGACCCGGAGAATGGGGGGCTACTTGTCCTGCCCGGCTCCCACCGGCAGGGACAGCGCCGCCATGAACTTCGCGATGTCCACTGGGTCATTCCCGATGTCGACGCTACCGGAGCGGTCGCGCTGGATGCAAAAGCAGGCGACCTGCTGCTCTTTTCCTCCCTTCTGGTTCACAAGACCGGGGGAAACCATTCCGCCGATCGCGAGAGGCGGGCGTGGGTCATCCAATATGCCCGGGCAGATGCCACCAACGCCGAGGACGGCACCACCTATGAGGATCGTCCCTGGGTCGCCAAGGGGGGCAAGGTTCTGGACAGTCTATTGGTGGAGAAGCCCTTCGATCTGACGCGCAACTCGCACAATGCCGGCTAGGTTCAGGGCGCCTCGCGGTTGAGGATCGCCTGAAGACGAACGGCTCGCGGCAAGGCCTGCAGACGGTCGGCCAACCCGATCGCATCCGCGTCCCGCGCAAAGCTGCACGGTGCGCCGACGCGCAAAGCCCGGGCCTGAACGAAACCCCGAACTACGCAAGAATCACTCGCCAGCTCCAATGTCCCTTCCACCAGAATCACCCCGAAGAAGTCCACCGAACCTTCGAGGCGGAGGTCGCCGGCCACCACCAGCAAACCTTCTCCCCGGAGCCCGTTGATCCTGCCGCCCTGCAGGAATCGGGCTTGCTGCCCAAAGGAACCCAGCTCCCAGCGATCTCGTGCTTCCGGACGCCGATTCGCATCCTGCAAAAACAGCGGCACTCGAACCGCTTGTGCCACCGCGACGGAGTCTTCGGGCCGTTCGGATTCCAGACGCCTTGCCGCGACCACATCCTGTGCAGCGAGAGCCCCGGCCACGGCATCCCCCACCACTATGATCTTCGGTGTCCCGAGTTCATTGCCTGCGGCCGAATCGAGATCCACCCGGTGGAGCGTCCCGGCCTCGATCAACAGGGCGGCCGGCGCATATGGCGAACGCGCGGGCATGAGAACACCCGCAAGAGTTCGAGAGGCACCTGCCACCGCCTGGACTCTTGCCACAACACCCAGCGCGTCAGGTCCCACTTCTCCTCGCGACTCGTCCCACCAGGACAGGCGAAAGCCATGCGGTGGCCCCGGGAAAACAACCAGCTCGCCCTCTCCCGGAAGTCGGTATCCCTCCCCTCTCGAGAGAGGTTCGATCCGTGGCGGGAACGCGACACTGGCAGCCAGCAAAGCCGCTTCGGCTGTATAGCGCGCCTGCAAGGCGGCTCGCCCTCGGCCGATGGCCTGCAAATCGGCATGCAGGAGAAACCAGATACTGCTCGTGCTGACACTGACAAGGACCAACAAGGCCAGCGTCGCAGGCAAAACAAAGCCGCGACCGTTCAACCCGCAACCTCCCCTGCATCGGAAAGTTCAGGGTGATCCGAGATAGGCGGCAAGCCTGCGGCACGCGCCGAGCCGGACCTGCCCGCCCAGACGGAAGCCCCCGTCCAACGCAGTGCCGTGCTTGAGGAAAACTTCCCGCCACGCGCCGTCTCGATCGAAAAGGTGACACGTGCCACCGTCCCATCGGTGGTCCCATCGGTGGTCCCATCGGTGATCCCATCGTTATTCTCACCGCTATTCTCACCGGAAAATTCCCGATTTGACCGACGCCCCGAGCGCTCCATCGCTCGGAGAACAAACCCCTGCGGCATCACCCCTTCCAGAAGCGCCATCCGCTGACGCCCCACCGAACGAATCAGCGCCCCGCGACTCGAAACAAGGAGTGTGACAAATTCTCGCGAGCGCCGATCAACCTCCCCGTCACCATTCAGATCGGCTATCCGGGAAAAGCCATGCGCCCCCATCCGCAGGGGTTCCGGAAAAACAACTCGCTGCGGATCAATTCCCGCGGCTGCAAGATCGGCAGCCACCTGCTGCATCGACCAATGTATATCTGCCAAAGCCTGTGCCTCGGCGCGCAATCCGACCATCGATCGCCCATGGCCCATCGCAAGGGCCAGAGCCATCGACAAAACCAACGTCCCCAACCCCGCCGAGACGAGAAGCTCCACCAGAGAGAAACCGGCCTCCCGATCAGATTCGCAGACATCCTTCACGGCGCCACCGCCACAAGGTCGAGCAGGACAAGTCCCTGATCCGACCAGCGCGTGCTGACCTCGAGACGCTGCAAGCCGGGAAACCCGGACCATGGGCGTACCCGCCAAATTCGAACAAAGCGGTCCGCCCCCTGATGCCACTCATCCTGTCCGCTCTCACGCGCGGAAGATGGGCGTGCGATCAGTTCCTCCATTTTATCCCGGCCTGCGGCGAGCCCGCCGGCCTCCAGCCGCGCCGTCCTCACGGCACGCCAACCCGCCTTGCCTGCCGACACGCTGATCATCGAGGCGGCGAGAAGCACACATAGGGCCGCCATGACCTCGATCAACCCGAAGCCTCGCGACGACAACCGCTGGCCCTCGCAGGGCCGGGATCTCTGCCCTACCCGCCTCATCGTAACCGCACTCGTCCGCGCTGGTTGATGACGACGGTCTTTTCTCCCGCAGAATTATGCACTCGGAAGGTGGCATTTTCAGCGGATCCATCCGCGTATATGCGAAAATCTCCTCCGGAATTCAGCGACAGGCGAACTCCCCGCGGCATGGGTAAAACCTCCACCGCCTGATCCCCAGCATTGAGGAAAAGAACATTCTCGCGCACCACAACCCGCCAGGGGCGATTCTCGAGATGAGCCCGCGCACGCAGACCGACCATGGCCCCGGTGATTCGGGTCGCGGCTTGCATCAAGCGCGCCTTCTCGATCTGCGGACCCAGCGAAGAAAGCCCGACGGCCGAGAGAATCCCGATGAGTGCGAGCACACAAGAAACTTCCGGAAGCGTAAACCCGCTGGCGCAACGACGGTGAACAAAGCGACGGATGGACAACATCGGGCCGCACTAGAATCTCGCCGGCGCGACGGCAACCGAATCCTCCGGTCGCGTTTGGCCGGAGACAAGATTAGATCAGAAACCGCCTAATCGATCTCGTTGAGGACGACCAGCCCCACCGGACACTCCGGTATCTCGACCCCTTTGACGCGCACGCGGCCAAGACCGCGATTCACTTTCGCAAACCCGTCCCGATGCGCCAGCGCGCAGGCATAGTCCATGGCTGCGCGCGGGTAGTCCGCGACATACTCGTGGGCGAGACCCCGGTTGGCAAAGACCTCCGCGCGTCGCGATGTGCCCAGCGCCAGACTGCGATCATATTCCTCGATCGCCAGTCCGAACTCGCGCTGGTGAACATAGCTATTGCCGCGGTTGATCATCGCCTCGGTCAGCTGCGGATTGATCTTCTCGGCCGCATCAAACGAGGAGATCGCCTCATCGTGGCGCGCTGCATGCGTGAGAATGATCCCCAGGTTCACCAGAGTCGCGGCACGATCCCGATCGCCCAGACGCTC
Source organism: Binatia bacterium (assembly GCA_965658895.1). Taxonomy (GTDB): domain Bacteria; phylum Desulfobacterota; class Binatia; order UBA12015; family UBA12015; genus UBA12015. The sequence goes on along the minus strand of CBFHUR010000009.1, from coordinate 81,931 downwards.
CATGGTCAAAGCCTTTCGGCAGGTGTGAATGTCTTCTTCACTCGCGCCACCGGTTGTGGCGCTGAGATAGCAGTCGCGCCCGAAACTCGACCCGACCACCGACATCGCCGCAAGCGCCGAGGTTGAACCAAGAGCAAACAACAGCAGGCTGACCCCAAGGCTGCCGAGAAGTACGTTTAGCCTTGTTGCCCTGACTCGATTTCCGAAAATCATGCTGTCGCCTTTCTCCTCGGGGGCTCCGTGCCGCCCCTCGACCCATTATGCCGGGCAAGAAAATCTTCGCCAACAAAAATCAGAGTCGCAGAGAACCAAAATACCATTCCAGAAGTTGCGGCCCCCAGAAAAGGGTCCCATAGGCACCGATCGCCAAAAATGGCCCAAAAGGTAGCGCGAGTCGACCATCAGCACCGCGGAATACCATCAAGGCCACGCCGATCACGGATCCGGCAAGAGATCCGATAAAGAGTGAGAGAAGAGCGCCTTCCCACCCGAGGAAGGCCCCGATCATGGCAAGCAGCTTGATGTCTCCGCCGCCCATCCCCTGCCGGCCGGTGGCCTTTTCGTAGCCCCAGGCCACCCCGAAAAGCAGTCCTCCTCCGACCAGAACCCCCATCAGGGCAAATACGAACCCGGCCAGCAGCCCGTCGGGAGAGACCAGCGGTGCGCCCATCAGCCCGATCAGCAAGCCGCTGAGGGTCAATCGATCCGGCAACAATTGGTGGTCGAGATCAATATAGATCAGGGCCAGAAGGTTCAGTGAGAAATAAGTGAAGAAAAGAAATTCCCCCGAAGGACCCATCCGGGAGAACAACAACCCGGCCAGCAGAGCGGCGAGAACCTCGACCAGGACGTAGCGGAAGGAGATGGCCGCTCCGCACCCGCGACAACGACCACGCAACAACATCCACGAAAGTACCGGAATATTTTCCCACCATGAAATCTCATGGCGGCAATGCGGACACCGCGATCGGGGGGAAACAACACTCTCTCCGAGCGGCACCCGGTGAATCACCACATTGAGGAAACTGCCGACCATGGCCCCGGTGACCAGCACCAGAAGAGTCTCGAAGGTTTCCAGATCCACGAACGGCATGGTCGCATTCCCTGTCCCAACAGGCCAGCAAACGGCTGGCGCCGACTCAAAAAAGAGTCCAAAAACAAGAATGGCGCCGCCCCCGGAGGAGCGACGCCATTTCTCGAAAGCACGCTAGACTGACAGCGAATTACGAATCGCTAACTCTACTGTCACTGCAACCCGCCGAGCGTCGAGTCCCAGTTGAAGGTGGTTCCACCACTGGCGTGAGCAGCCGACAGCGTAAAACCGCCCGAGACCAGGGCCACGGTCACCGGAATGTCGGCATCGACCTGAACGGCCGGTGCGAGATCTGCCACGGCGGAGGCATACGAGGCGTTCTGAGCAAAGTAGGCTTCCTGCGCGAGAGCGATGTTACGGAGATGCGAAGATGCCTGCGCATCAAAGCCCTGTTCGCGATAGGCCGAGAACTGCGGAATGGCAATCGCTGCCAGAATTCCGATAATTGCCACGACGACGAGCAACTCGATCAGGGTGAAGCCCTTTTCGTCTCGCTCCTTCAGATTCTTGATCATTTCCATTTTTTCCTCCAATTCCGGTGCAGGACACCAACGCGCTGTCACCGCTGTCAATTTTGCCGACGCGAATCGGCGCGCGGCTTCCACGTTGACTCTTTGCAAGCCCGGTGCCAGTTTGGCCGCAATCCACCTGGAATTGAAAAATGCTTTGTTTTCAATGCTTATTTCAAAATCTGGTCGGGAGATGTCCGAAACGTCATGTTTCTGACAGTCCACAAACGGCAGGATTTCGTCACTTTCGTACCTCCGGTGACAAAATCCGAACACCGGTGACAGATTGCGCCCTGCCGAGCAGGCCATGGAGTCTGCCAATTCCGGACGGATCAGAGGCCCGGACGCCCGGACCGGCCCGTGATCCCATGTTTCTGGAGTCGGTGGCGCAGCGAACGGTAGTTCACTCCAAGCAGAGCCGCGGCATGCTTTTTCACACCGGCTGCCCGATCGAGCGCTTCCAGGATCAGATCGCGCTCGGTCCGTGCCAGCCTTTCATCGAGACTCTCGGGCCCCTGAGCGGAGAAATCAGGCCCGGCGCCGGGCGAGGAGGAACCTGCCTTCTCCGACCCGACACCCACAGACGCCTTCGGTGCATCACCCTCGACGGCCGACAAGGCCGCATTGGCGCGGCATACCGCTTCGGGCAGGTCGGAAACACGTAGCTCCTCGGATTCCGTGAGCGTCACCGCAAACTCGACGATATTCTTCAGCTCGCGCACATTGCCCCTGTAGCGATGCCTCTGAAGGCATTGCATCGCCTCGCGATCGATCCCGCGAACGGAGCGCTGGTGGCGGCAAGCGGCCTGCTGGAGGAAGTGCTCGAGCAGCGCCGGGAGGTCTTCCATTCGGTCGCGCAAGGGCGGCACATCGATGGTGATCACCGCAAGCCGGTAGAACAGGTCCTGCCGAAACCGTTCGGCGCGCACCTCTTCCTCAAGTGAGCGGTTGGTAGCCGCAAGGACCCGCACATCCAACGGGATCGAATCACGGCCACCCACCGGGACAACCACCTTCTCCTGCAGGACACGCAAGAGCCGCACCTGAAGTGCCGGCGTCAATTCGCCGACTTCGTCCAGAAAAAGCGTCCCGCCTTGCGCGTGTCGGAACAACCCCTCTCGGTGGCGATCCGCCCCGGTGAACGCACCGCGCACGTGACCGAATAATTCACTTTCCACCAATCCCTCGGGGATCGCGCCACAATTCACCACCACAAATGGGCCCGATGCACGATCACTACCCGTATGAATTGCCTGCGCCACAAGCTCCTTGCCGGTACCGCTCTCGCCATGGATCAAAACCGTGGCCGGTGCCGAAGCGACCTTGCCGATCAAGCGCCGGACCTCCTGCATGCCCTCGCCGTCTCCCACGAGAGTATCCTCCGGGACACTCTCGGGGATCATGGATCCCGCCAACGAAAGTGCCTCGACTTCACGTTCCCGATGCACGGATTTGATTTCCTGCAAAAGCACCACTTCTCCAGACGGTGTCGCGGCGGGGTCGGCGAGCGCAACCCGACGAATATGCAAGGATCGCGAGAGACCCGACGCGAGGCGCTGCTCGCAATTCTGAAATCCCGAGGCATCCGGCTTTTGACTCTGCAGCAAAGGGATCAGAGCTGTCAGACGGCGGCCCAACAATTCGTCCCCGGGAAAACCAAGGATGCGCTGTGCTGCCGGATTCAGCGAGCGAATTTGCCCAAACTCATCGAGCACAGCGACGCCGCATTCAAGACCCGAAGAGAGTGCCGTATGCACCGCGGCCAACCGGTCCATGGCCGCGTGCGCGTCCAACAACTCCTGCTGGGCCCCTTCGAGCTTATGCGCCAACCAACCCGAAGCCACCGCCAATGCGGCCAACGCCAACCCGTCGATCGCAATCGCTCGCGCCATCTCCGGCCGAAAGTTCCCCGTGAACAGCAGCGCACTGGTCGCAAAGAGCCAACTCAGAATGGCGACCACGAAAGTGGCGACAATCAGCAACCGAGCCAGGGTGAGGATGCGCGCCCCGCGAACGGGCGGTTGCGGCAGCATCCTCATTCGCGTCATCAGGCCCCGAGGACAGAGCCCATCTGGAAGATCGGCAGATACATGGAGACCACCAGACCGCCGATGATCACGCCCAACACCACGATGACCAATGGCTCCATCAAGGCGGTCAGATTCGCGACGGCATTGTCGACCTCTTCCTCATAAAAGTCGGCCACCTTCTGCAACATCTGATCGATGGAACCGGTCATCTCACCGGCCCCGATCATCTGGCAAACCATCGGCGGGAAAACCCCCGACGCCAACAGAGGCTCCAGCATCGTATGTCCCTGGCTGATGCTCTCGCGCACCGAGAACCCTGCCGCTTCGACAACCTTGTTGCCGGCGGTTTTTGCGGTGATCGTCAGAGCATCCAGAATCGGCACTCCTGAGGAAACCAGAGTCCCCAAGGTCCGTGAGAATCTCGCCACGGAAGCCTTGAGCAAAAGTGAGCCGATCACCGGAAGTTTCAGCAAGAGGCGGTCCAATATGGTCCGGCCGCGCTCGGTCTTGGCCGCCTGTCGAATCCCGAACATCAGGAGAAAGACGGAAAGAAGCATCCAATGAATATATTGGATCACGAAATCCGAGAGATTGATGACCAATTGTGTCGGCAGCGGCAGGGCTTGACCGAAGCTTCCGAACAGCTCGCCGAAAACCGGAATCACGAACACCAGCAGGATCATGGTCACGGCAACGGCCACCGACATGATGGTCAAGGGGTAGATCATGGCGCCCTTGATCTTGCGCTTGAGCGAAAGTGATTTTTCCATGTAGACCGAAAGCCGCGACAGGATGGTGTCGAGAATGCCACCTGTCTCGCCGGCCTGCACCATATTGGTGTAGAGCTCATCCCAGGTATTGGGAAAGTGTCGCAGGGCCTCCGAAAAGGTAGCGCCGGATTCGACCAGTTCCTTGACCTCGAGGATTTCTTTCTTGAAGTGCTTGTTCTCGCTCTGCGAGCCCAGAATATCGAGCGTCTGCACCAGCGGCATCCCCGACTCGACCATGGTGGTCAACTGTCGGGTAAAGACAACGACTTCCTGTTGCGAGACCGGATTGCCGATGGTCGGCAGATTGATCTCACGAGACAAGCCCTTGCCCTTCTCGCGAATTCTCTTGGCGATGGGCTGGATCCGTTGCGAACGCAACCGGGAGATCACCGCCTCGCGAGAGTCGGCCTCCATATCACCGCGGAGTATTTTTCCGCTGGCCGTGCGGCCTTCATAGGCAAAAACCGGCATCATTCACCTCAACGGGCCAACGTGATTCGGGGAGAGACAGCCCCGCGAGCCTGGCCATCTTTTGGACTCGCGCCCATCATGCGTTCAAGCTCTTCGGATTCGGTGGCCGCCAACAGCGCGGACTCGCGCGAGATCAAGCCGCGCGCATGCAGATTCAGGAGCGACTGGGATAGCGTCACCATACCGTTTTTCTCCTGACCGACCTGCATCTGCGAGTACAATTGATGGACCTTTTCCTCGCGAATGAGATTGCGGATCGCTGCGTTCGGGATCATCAGCTCACATGCCATGACCCGTCCATCCTTGTCGGCCCGGGGCAGCAGAGTCTGCGAGATCACAGCCTCCAGCACCAGCGAGAGCTGGGCTCGGACCTGCGCCTGTTGGTGCGCGGGGAAGACATCAATTACGCGATTGATCGTCTGCACCGCCGAATTCGTGTGCAGCGTTGCAAAAACCAGATGGCCAGTCTCGGCAATCGTCAAGGCAGCCTCGATTGTTTCGAGATCGCGCAGCTCACCGACAAGAACCACATCAGGGTCCTGACGGAGAATATGCTTGAGGGCCTGACCAAAGCTTTGGGTGTCCGCGAAGACCTCCCGCTGGTTGACCACACAGCGCTTATGGGGATGGATGAACTCGATCGGGTCCTCGACCGTAATAATATGTTCGGCGCGCGTCTCGTTGATCCGATCGACCATCGAGGCCATCGTCGTCGACTTACCGCTACCCGTGGGTCCGGTGACCAGGATCAATCCGCGGGGCAGCTTGATCAAATCTTCCACCGTTGGCGGCAGACCGAGGTCGCCAATGGGCGGGACTTCATGCGGAATGGCACGAAAGACCGCACCGACAGCACCCTTCTGGATAAAGAGGTTCCCGCGAAAGCGGGACAAGCCCTGCACCCCGAAAGAAAAGTCGAGTTCCGACTCTTCCTCGAACTGCTTTTTCTGCTCTTCGGAAAGCACGCTATAGCAAAGCTGTCGCGTGTCGGTGGAGTTCAGCACCGGATGTTCCAGAGGAGTCATCTCCCCATGAACGCGGATCGTCGGCGCCGCCCCTTCGGTCAAATGGAGATCAGAAGCCCCCTGACTTGCCATCGCCTCAAATAAATCCTGCATCTGCATTCTGAAAACCCTCCCCGAATGGCTTCGGTTTCACCGAAAAGCCGAGCCTTCCATCCCCCGGCTTCTCCAGGCCGATACTGATTCCATCGGTCAGGGCCGGGCGTTGCTTGAATTTATCGAATCGATCCGGATCCACCCGAAGGCAATTCCGCAGCGATCAATCCGCCATGGTGACGCGCAAAACCTCTTCCAAAGTCGTTTCCCCTGAGGCGATCTTGGTGATTCCGGCCTGACGCAAGGTCACCATCCCGTCGTCGATCGCCTGCTGCTTCAGCTCGGCGGCCGTGCCGCCCGCCAGGACCAGCTCGCGCAATTCATCCGTGATTCGCATCACTTCATACAGGGCGGTTCTTCCTCGATAGCCCGTATCTCCGCAATGCGAACATCCCTTGCCCTTCCAGGTATGGATCGGCTTGGCCTCTTCTGCGGGGACTCCGAGATCGATCAATGCCTGAGCGGGCAATTCATAGGGTTCCCGACACTTCGGACAAATACTCCGTGCCAGACGCTGGGCCATGATCAGGTTTACCGACGACGCAATCAGAAAGGGCTCGATACCCATATTCAGAAGTCGGTTCACGGTCGAGGGAGCGTCGTTGGTATGGACCGTCGAAAAGACGAGGTGGCCCGTGAGGGCCGCCTTGACCGAGATCTCCGCGGTTTCGAAATCCCGAATCTCACCCACCATGATGACATCGGGATCCTGCCGCAAAAACGATCGCAGGGCCGCCGCAAAATTCAGCCCGATATCCTCATGGGTCTGCATCTGGTTGATCCCCGGGAGGTTGTACTCCACCGGATCTTCGGCCGTCGAAATATTGGTGCCGGCATCATTGAGCTGCGCCAGCGCCGAGTAAAGCGTCGTTGTCTTTCCGGAGCCAGTGGGACCGGTCACCAGAATCATGCCGTAAGGCTTGGCAATGGCTTCGCGAAAATGCTCGAGCGATTTCCCGGTGAAGCCGAGCTTTTCCAAATCGAGTTGTACGCCGTTTTTATCGAGGATTCGGAGGACCACTTTTTCTCCGAATAGAGTCGGCAAGGTCGAGACGCGCAGGTCGATCTCTCGCGCATGCGCCAGTTTCACCTTGATGCGACCGTCCTGCGGCAGTCGTCGTTCCGCGATGTCCAGAGATGCCATCACCTTGATGCGCGAAGTAATGGCATTTTTCAATTTCAGGGGAGGCTGCATGATTTCCTGCAGAACGCCGTCGATTCGAAAACGGACCCGCAAGGATTTCTCGTAGGGCTCGATATGAATGTCGGAAGCCCTTTTCTTGATCGCATCCGCAAGCAGCGCATTGACCAGCTTGACGACCGGTGCCTCTTCGGTGGCCTTCTCCAACTGCTTGAGATCAAAGTCCTCGTCAGATCGAACGACCTCCATCTCTTCGTCGCCGATCTCCGAGAGCACGTCGCCATAATTGACGTTCTGCTCGTAGTGGCGCTCGATACATTTCTCGACCGACGTGGGACTGGCGATCGCAGCGCGCACATCAAATCCGGTCAGAAACTTGACCTCATTGATCGCGGCGAGATTCGACGGATCGGCCATCGCCAGCGTCAAAGTCGTTCGGCTCAAGTTGACGGGCACGACCTGAAACTTGGTCGCAATCACCGCCGGCAAAACATCCACAAGTTCATCGGCCAAATCCAGCGAACCCGGATCCACAACCGGCAGATGGTACTCTTCCTGAAGTGCTGTGAGCAGATCAGCCTCGGAGATATCCGTTTGTCGCAGGATATGGGTCGTGAGAGCGCCGCCGGTTTCACGCAGGCGAGATTGAGCCAGACGAAGATCGCCTTCGGCAATCAAGCCCTGGCGCAGGAGGAGCTCCCCTACCCGACTGGTCGGCACCTGCGAATTGCGCTCGATGCCCGAACCTTGTCTCACTATGGATTCAACGCTGCCCAAAAGTCTTCCCCGATAGACCTATCGGCGCTTTGGGCACGACCCTTAGCGCAAATGCGATATTTATAGGGCTTGCTCTAGGGGTGCGCAGGGCGAAACGTCCATATACGCCAGCACAATTCGGGAAAAGTATTGCTGTGCCTACGTTTTTTCCGACTCAACGCAGGACAAGGCGCGTAGGCGATTGATCGCATAAGCCAGGTCAAGCGAGCGTATGGCCACCCGATCCCCGCAGCCGGGAGCCGCAAGATCCACAACCGAACCGCGCGCGAGTTCCTTGGCGGCATGGGCAAGCAGATCCGCCAGCGCTGTCTCTCCGTCACAAATCCCGCGACCGAGATCCTGCAGGAGGTCCCCGATCAATGACACCTGCCCCGGCTCCACCAATTGCTCGGAAAAGGCAAGGTCCAGACTCTGATCTCCAAAGGAAAGTCGGTACCCATCCCCGCGCCGAACCGGCCGCGAGCGCCCTCGACCGGTCGCGGCAAAGGACTCCGGCTGCGGGATCCGCGGATGCGCGATCGGCCAATCGCCAGGCCGTCCTGAGGATTGCGTGGCGGCACCCGGCAACTCGCTGGCGATGCGACGAGCATCTTCAGTGACCTCCAGCGCTCGATAGCTCTCCATGCGGATGACCGTATCGGCCACCTCGAGATAATCACCAGCACCCCCGACGACCAGAACCGAGGAGATATTTTTATCGTCGGCCAGTTGCCGCACGCGATCCAGATATGGCGTGATCGGCTCTTCTCCATCAGGGATCAATCTTCTCATCCGAGCGTCGCGGATCATGAAGTTCGTGGCTGCCGTATCCTCATCGATCAGCAGGACGCGGGCACCCGCTTCAAGAGATTCCACAATGCTGGCAGCCTGCGAAGTCGCACCGGAAGCATCGGCGCTGGAAAAGCACCGACTTGAACGCCCCAGAGGAAGATTTTGGATAAAAGGTCGCAAATCCACCGAAGCCACCGAGCGACCATTTTCCGCACGTACGCAAACCGCCTCGCTACGCGACACGCATCGTTCACGCCCATCGCCGGGGATCTGATCCCAGACCCCACGGGCCAGAGTCTGCAAGAGTGTGGACTTCCCGTGATAACTCCCCCCGACAATCAAGGTCACACCCTCGGGGATGCCCATGCCGCGAACCAGGCCGCCGTGGGGCAATTCCAATTCGACCGCAAGCGCATCCGGGGCGAACAACGGCAGTCCGTCGGTCATCGGCCGATCATCAACACCGCTGGCCCGAGGCAGGATCGCGCCGTCGGCCAAAAAGGCGACCAGCCCTCGGTCGGCGAGTGCGGCGCGGAGAAAGACCTGATCTTCGACCACAGCCAGATGGTGGCTCAGGGCGGCGTGGTCCAGAACATCGGAAGAAATGGATTCCTGCAGAACCCGAGGGAATTTTTCCAGCAGAAGGATGGCGGCGGCATGACCACGAATTCGGCGACCCGCTGCCGGAAGCCCGGCCGTGAATCGGATCTGGCAGCTCCCATCGGGCCGGACCCGGACGGCACTGCGGCTGAGAACTTCCTGACCGGGAGAAGCCATGCCGAGGGAGCCCGATGTCCGGGAAGGACCCGCACCTGAATCGCGACGCAAGCCTGTCAGAAGCGCCCTGTGCAAGAAATCAGCCGCGGCCCGGCGCTGATCCGAAGTCTCTCGCACGTCGGGGGGCAGTTCCAGCCAATGGGCGGGAACTTCAAGGCAGAGGCGACTCGGGGGCGCAAAAGGATCCGCCTGCACACGATCGAATTGCAGCCCGCTGGCGCCCAGAGAAAATGACCCCCCTTCCAGGCAGCGATAGTCGCCATAGGAACGCCCATCGATCTCGCGCAAACAAACTTCCAGATCCTCGGACGGTCGCGCAATCGGCTCGCGTCGCCTGGGCCCGCGGTGACGTGGCTTCATTTCCGTGCGCGCAAGGCGCGACGCATGACATCGAGAGGCGCGGGCTGACCCGTCCACTCTTCAAAAGCGAGAGCCCCCTGGTGCAGCAGCATTCCGAGGCCGTTGAAAACCGGCCGACGACTCGCGGCGGCCAATGCGAGGAACGGCGTCCGGTTGGCCGTATAGATCAGATCATAGAAGCGACAATCGCGAGGCGTGGCTCCGACGTCGAGGGGGAAGAACTCTTCTCCATTCATCCCCACAGACGTTGCATTAATCACGATGGCGGCACCACCGAGGTGATCGGCCGAAGCAGGGTGGTCAGGCGCAAGTTCGCTGAGTTGTACGCCGGTGACCGGGACATGGGAAATACGGCTCATATCGCGTGCCAGCGCACGTGCCCGCGGGGACCGCCGTGCCGCGATCACAATCCGCCGGGCGCGCTTGCTCAGCGCGACAGCAGCAGCCCGTGCCGCCCCGCCAGCTCCGAGAACCACGCCGAGATCGACACGATCGGACAACCCGATCTCTGACCAATCCCGCGTGAGGCCGGGAGCGTCCGTATTATCACCCACAAGGGTCCCGCGGCGGTTGATGATCGTATTGACGGCGCGACAGGCGCGCGCGGTTTCGGTCAATTCGTCGAGGTGCCGGAGTACCGCCTCCTTATGCGGGATGGTCACATTGATGCCGGCGATTCCCAGAGCACGGATACCACGGACGGCGGCACCCACATTTCGCCCATAAACGGGAAAGGGGATGTAGGCCCATGGAATCCCCAGAGATCGAAACGCGGCATTATGCATGGCCGGCGAACGAGAGTGCTCGACGGGATCCCCAATGATTCCCACGATCCGCGTTCCGCCGTCGATCGGCACTTGAATAGAGGCCATCACTGCCAGTGTAGCGAGGTTTCGAGCGCTTTCCACTCCCGGAAGGCCAGTAATCCGCATCCCCCACCCGACAGGCTCCCTTGCGACACATGCAAAAAACCCCGCCCGGCCAGAGGCCGGACGGGGCTGGATCGCAGAGAAACTACTTGTTCCCGCAGCGCGTACTCAGGCACCCAAGGCCGCATGAGCGGCAGCGAGTCGAGCAATCGGAACGCGGAAAGGCGAGCAGGACACATAATCCAGACCGACCTTATGGCAGAAGATCACCGAGGAGGGGTCCCCACCGTGTTCGCCGCAAATCCCGCACTTCAGATCCTTTTTCACTTCGCGCGCCTTGCGAACAGCGTGCTCGACGAGAAAGCCGACGCCGGTCTGATCCAGCGAAACAAACGGATCGGCACCGAGGATTCCGGTCTCGACGTAGTAGGGCAGGAATTTGCCGGCATCATCGCGCGACAACCCCATGGTCATCTGGGTGAGATCGTTGGTCCCGAAGGAATAGAAATCCGCATGGTCAGCAACCTCGTCGGCGGTAATCGCCGCGCGGGGCACCTCGATCATGGTCCCGACACTGTACGAGACCCGAGCGCGATATTCCTTTTTCACCGCTTCGGCGACATCAATCGCCAGACCGCGCAGACGCTCGAGCTCCTTGTCGACCCCGACCAGCGGAATCATGATCTCGGGTATCACCTTGACCTTCTTGCGCGACAACTCGCAGGTTGCCTCCATGATCGCCCGCACCTGAATCTCGTAGATTTCGGGGAAGGTCACGCCGAGGCGGCAACCACGGTGGCCCAACATGGGGTTGAGCTCGTGGAGGCTGTCGCGCTTTTCACGGAGAAGCTTCGGTTTGACGCCAATCTTGTGCGCGAGATCCGTGATCTCCTTGTCCGTATGGGGAAGGAATTCGTGCAACGGCGGATCGAGCAACCGAACGGTGACCGGCAATCCCTCCATCGCTTTGAAAATGCCGATGAAATCCTTCTTCTGCATCGGCAGAATCTTGGCCAGCGCCTTGCGGCGGCCTGACTCATCGTCAGCAAGAATCATCTCACGAACCGCATCGATACGGTCCCCGTCAAAGAACATATGTTCCGTTCGGCAAAGCCCGATGCCTTCCGCGCCAAACTCGCGAGCGACAGCAGCATCGTGCGGCGTGTCGGCGTTTGCACGGACCTTCATGGTGCGGGCCTTGTCCGCCCACTTCATGAGCTTGCCAAAATCACCCGAGAGCTCCGGATCCACCGTCGGAACCAATCCGACAAAGATCTCTCCTGTCGCACCGTCGAGGGTAATCGAATCCCCGGCGCGCAAGACACGATCACCGACGCGCATGGTCTCGGCCTTGTAATCGATCCGCAACGCCGCACACCCCACAACGCAGGGCTTGCCCATGCCGCGACCAACCACTGCCGCATGCGAGGTTGCTCCGCCGCGAGCTGTGAGAATGCCTTCCGCAGCGTGCATGCCGTGAATATCCTCGGGAGAGGTTTCCACGCGCACCAGAATCGTCTTGCGACCTTCCTTGCCGGCTTCGGCCGCATCGTCGGCATTGAAGACGATCTCACCGGCGGCGGCGCCAGGAGATGCGGGAAGCCCCTTGGCCAGAACATCCTTGGCGGCCTTGGGGTCGACCTGAGGGTGCAGAAGAGCGTCGAGAGCTCCCGGTTCCACCCGCCGGACGGCCGTGTTCGTATCGATCAACTTCTCCTTGACCATATCGCAAGCGATCTTGAGGGCAGATGCTGCCGTCCGCTTGCCATTGCGAGTTTGCAACATGAAGAGACGATCTCGCTCAATGGTGAACTCGATGTCCTGCATATCGCGGTAATGCTTCTCGAGTGTCGAGGCGATCTTGCGCAATTCTCGATAGGCCTTGGGCATGAGTTCTTCCAGCGAAGGGGCCAGCTTCTTGCGCTTTGCCTCGGTCATTCCGCTGGCCTTGGCCACAATGCGGGACGCCACCAGAGTCGCCTTCTGAGGCGTACGGGTTCCGGCAACGACATCCTCACCCTGAGCGTTGATGAGGAATTCGCCGTAGAACGCCTTCTCTCCATTGCCCGGGTCGCGGGTGAACGCGACGCCCGTGGCACAATCGTCACCCAGGTTTCCAAAGACCATCGCCTGCACATTGACAGCCGTGCCCCAATCCGCAGGGATGTCATAGAGGCGCCGGTAGGTAATCGCCCGGTCATTCATCCAGCTGCCGAACACGGCACCAACGGCCCCCCAGAGCTGCTCCCATGGATCTTCGGGGAAGGTCTTGCCGGTGCTTTTCTTCACCATGCTCTTGAACTCGACAACCAGCTCGCGAAGGTCGTCGGTCGTGAGGTCGAGATCGTTCTCGATGCCGCGTGCTTCCTTCTTGGCTTCGATCAATCCCTCGAAGGGATCGCTTTGGGTCTTGTCCTCGGGCTTCATGCCGAGCACGACATCGCCGTACATCTGGACGAAACGACGGTAGGAGTCCCAGGCAAAGCGTTCGTTCCCCGACGCCTTCGCCAATCCCTTGATGGTCGTATCGTTCATCCCGAGATTCAGGACGGTATCCATCATGCCGGGCATCGAGACGCGGGCACCCGATCGCACCGAGACCAGAAGCGGATTGTCGGCGTCGCCGAACTTCTTGCCCATGATCTTCTCGACTTTGGCGACAGCCCGTCGCACCTGATTGTCGAGGATCTCGGGATAGCGACGACCGTGATCGTAATAGTAGGTACAGAGTTCGGTCGAGATCGAGAATCCGGGAGGCACCGGCAACCCCAGCGACGCCATTTCGGCCAGGTTCGCGCCTTTGCCACCGAGCAGATTTTTCTGCTTCGCGTTGCCATCGGCGCGACCACCGCCAAAGGAATAGACGTATTTTACGGGTCGGGCGGCGGATTTCGCAGAAGCTTTCCTTGCCGGAGCCTTTTTGGCCACACGCTTCGGTGCGGTCTTTTTGGTAACTTTCTTCTGCTTCGCGCGCGCCGCTTTGGGAGCGCTTTTTTTGCCACGTGCCATTTTCCCTGGGTTCCCTTCTCAAATGCGGTTCTGGTTGCGAGGCTCGCACCGACCGTAAGCGCATTTCCCTACCAAGCCACCTGCGGGCCCGCCACGGCTGACCGCAGGAAAAGCCACGCCAGCCTCCAGCCGGCGAACGCCCCGGGGAGCCTTCTGCGGTTTGCCCCGCTCGGGCCCGATGGTTTGAGGCTGGACAACGGGGCTGGTTCCTGCGAATTCCGGCAAAGTCCATGTCCGCAACAACCACCCATAGGATCTCTGGCGCGGAAATTCCGCCGCATATTCCTGTTCTCGACGGGTTTCGCGGTCTGGCCGCCCTGATGGTGACCGTTTTCCATTGCTGGCTGATGACCGATCCGGCGCTCGATGGCGGATTTTTTCTGCATTTCCTGATCGGGACCGGTCTGGGCGTCGATTTTTTCTTTGTTTTGAGTGGATTCGTGCTTTTCCTTCCAGTGGTTCGTCGCGGCGGGCAGGTGGGTTCGATTCGCGACTACGCCCGTCGCCGGTTCGCCCGGATTGCGCCGGCCTATTACATCGCCCTGCTCTTCCAATCCCTGCTCACCCCGGTTCTGACCCGATTCCCGTCGCCCTGGACGGCCCCGGGAGGGCTGCTGGTCCTGCTCAGCCATGGGCTGTTTCTGCAGCACCAAACACCAAGCTGGCTGATCCGTCGGCTGGGATTTGACCACGCCATCATGGGTTTCGGCGTCAACGGTGCTCTGTGGTCGCTTTCCATCGAAGTCCTCTTCTATGCGACGCTGCCGCTGATTGCGGGCTTCTACTATCGGCGGCCGCGACTGGGATTGCTGCTCGGAGTCGGCGTGGCCTTCGCCTCGCGCCTGATCGGCCATACCCTGCCCTCGGTGGGAGAATTGCTCGACTTGCAGGTCGGCGCGGCGGCCGGGGCACGCCTCGCATCGCAATTCCCGGGATACGCCGCCCATTTCGCCTTCGGCATGACGGCAGCGCTCGCTTTCGCGCAGCTATGGCAGCGGCGCGATCAGAATCGCCTGCCCTCGGTCGGTCTGGTCCAGATGGCCACCCTCGGCGCCCTCGTCCTCTCGATCGCCGCCTACGGCCGATCCAGCGGCGGACCCGGACAACTCTTCTATGACCGCTATCTCGACGACGTGGTTCCGGCCGCAGCCTTTGCCACCTTGATGACCCTCACCGCCGTCAGCAGCCCTCGGGGTCAATGGCTGATGGCCAACCCCCTGGCCCGCTGGCTGGGAGATGTCAGCTACGGCATCTTCCTCTGGCACTTTCCCCTGATCCTGCTGTTTGGCCAGACGCTGGGCTGGGTCGAGGGCAATGGAGATGCTTCGTTTGCCCGCATGACCGCCCTTGTCCTGCCTGCCTCGGCGCTGCTGGGCGCTATCTCGCGGCGCTATATCGAACTCCCGGCCATCGACTGGGCCCGGAGACGCCAGGAGCCACGACCGTGAGCCAAAAGCCCTTGGCGATCCGTCACGAGGTCGCGCTCTCCGGGTACACCACGCTGGAGCTCGGCGGACCGGCCCGGAATTTTTTCGAGGCCAGAGAGGCACACGAAATTCCGGACGCGCTGGCGTGGGCGCGGACCCGGCAACTACCCGTATGCCCGGTCGGGGGCGGTTCCAATATCGTGGTAGCCGACAGGGGCGTTCCCGGGCTGGTGCTGCGTCTGGCCACCCGCGGCGTGCGACGGCAAGCGGTACCCGGCGGGGAGGTCTGGGACATTGCCGCGGGCGAAAACTGGGAGGCCGTCGCTGCCGCCTCTGTCGCGGCCGGGCTCGCCGGGATCGAATGCCTGTCCGGAATTCCGGGCAGCTGCGGTGCCGCTCCGATCCAGAATATCGGTGCCTACGGGCAGGAGATCTCCGAGGTGCTGCTGGAAGTTGCCGTGCTCGAGATCCCTACCGGGAGAGCGTCCATCCTCACCGCCGACGATCTCGATCTGGCCTATCGCAACAGCCGACTCAAACGTGAGGCTGGTCGGTGGATTGTAACCAGCATGAAAATCCGCCTGCGATCCGACACCGGTCCTGCCTTGCGCTATCCGGAACTGGAAGAGGCGGTGCGTGCCCGCGGTCCGGTAACGCTGGCTTCGTGCCGCGCGGCCGTCCTCGAACTGCGTCGGAGCAAATCGATGGTCCTGGACCCCACCGACCCCAACCGTCGCAGTGTCGGGTCCTTCTTCCTCAATCCGATCGTATCGGAGGCCGAGTTCCTCACGCTCGAGAAAAACGCTCGCGAAAAGGGACTCTCTCTGCCCGACTCCGGGATCCCGAGCTTTCCGGGCCCCGACGGCGGCCGGAAAATTCCGGCCGCATGGCTCATCGAGCAAAGCGGCTTTCCGAAGGGCCTGACCGCCGGCGGCGTCGGTCTCTCCTCCCGACATACTTTGGCACTCGTCCACCATGGCGGCAGCCGGACCGAGGAACTTCTCGACCTTGCCCGAAAAATACGCCAGGGCGTGTTCGAGCAATTCGGCGTCCCACTCGAGGCCGAACCCGTGCTTTTGGGCTTCCCCGATACTCCCCGGGAAGCAAAAAACCCGCCCGCCTAGCTGAAGAGCCTCTTCATCAGTTCCCCCTGAAGCTCATCTTCATGCACCCGGTCCTGGGTCAGAGCATCTCGATCCCGCAAGGTCACTGTTCCATCCTCCATGGTCTGGTGATCAATCGTCACGCAGAAAGGAGTGCCAATCTCGTCCTGACGACGATAGCGACGACCAATCGAGCCCGATTGGTCGTATTGGGTCACCATATTCGGCCGCAAACGTGCATGAATTTCGCGGGCTTTCTCGGGCTGACCCAGCTTGCGCAGCAGCGGCAGGATCGCGACTTTGACCGGCGCCAAACGCGGATGCAGACGCAGGACGATCCGGCTTTCCCCGTCGACTTCATCCTCATCATAGGCATCCACCAGAAAAGCCAGTGTGGCGCGGTCGGCGCCCGCAGCAGGCTCGATGACAAAGGGCCGATAGCGCTCCTTTTTCTCCTCATCGAAATAGGTCAGATCCTTGCCGCTATGTTCCGCATGCTTGCCCAGATCGTAATCCGTGCGGCTGGCGATTCCCTCGAGTTCCGACCATCCGAACGGGAATTCATACTCGACATCGGCGCACCCGCGAGCGTAATGCGCCAATTCATCAGCTTCATGCTCGCGCAGGCGCAATTTCTCTTTCTTGATCCCGTTGCGCAGGTACCAATCGTACCTCTCGTTCTTCCAGTATTCGTACCATTGCGCCTCATCCTCGGGCTGGATGAAGAACTCCATCTCCATCTGCTCGAATTCTCGGGTCCGGAAGAGGAAATTGCCCGGGGTGATTTCGTTGCGGAAGGATTTACCGACCTGAGCGACACCAAACGGCAATTTCACCCTCTGGGTATCGAGTACGTTGGAGAAGTTGACGAACATGCCCTGCGCGGTCTCGGGCCGCATGAAAACCGTATTGGCCGAATCTTCCACCGGTCCCATGAACGTCTTGAACATGAGGTTGAAATTCCGCGCGGCGGTCAGATTCCCGTCACATTTCGGTTCCGGGCATTTGGCCGTATCCTCGAGGTGGTCTTCCCGGTAGCGCTTGTTGCAAACGCGACAATCGACCAGAGGGTCGGTGAAGCCGTCGATATGCCCCGAGGCCTCCCAGACCTTCGGATGCATCAGAATGGAGCAATCCAGGCCGAGAATATCGCCCCGACCCCAGACCATATCGCGCCACCAGGCCTCCTTGACGTTCCGTTTGAGTTCGACGCCGATCGGCCCGTAGTCCCAGCAACTCGACAGGCCTCCGTAAATATCGCTCGAGGGAAAGACCAGCCCGCGGCGCTTGCAGAGGTTGACGATACGCTCCATCCGCTCCTCGGCGGGTGTCACTTTGGATGATTTCTTCGATTGGGCCATTGGATCCCCGCTTGCTCCATCCCCACCGTGGATCGGCAGAGATCTACCAAAGTGGTTACCAACGGCGGCCTCTTGCCGAAAGGGACGGGATCAAAGGCCCCTGAACCCCGCTAGTGCAAGCGAATCCAGGGGGCGATCAACCTCTGGAGGTCGCTGATCCCGAACGGCCGAAAAACTTCGGCAAATGCCGGATCGGGCGACAAAGCGGCCTTGTGACCGGAGTCGGACGCCAGGAAAAACAGCTGAAAGCTCCCGCCAGCGTTTTCCTGCACCAGGCGAGCCGCCAGAGCCAATGCCGCGGCACTCTCGACGGCGACGTCCAGGATGGCGGCGTCCGGCTTCTGAACGATCTCGAGCAAATCGAGAGCCTGACGCGCATCGCAGGCCATCGCCACCGCGCTGCCTGCATTGGTCAGCGCCTCGCGCAGCCCGGCCATCTCGCGCAACCGCTCGCTGACCAGCAACGTATGCCGAGGCAGTCCACGATCTCTTCCGAGTCGCTCCAGGGCTTCCTCGGTGGTCAAATGTGCCGACAACCAATCGATTTCTCCCAGCGGAGCTCCGCGTCCACCGTCGGCAATGTACCCGAGCAGTCGATCCTCCTCGCGCGACTCGCCGATCAAGGCGCTGATTTCGTCGGGGTCATCCACCAGCAGGTTCGCCAGAACCAACCGGCGACCCTCCGGTGCCGTGCCGGTTTCCAGCGAAACCATCTCCATATCGTGCGCTTCCGCAAATTCTGCCAACTCGTCAAACATCGCGCTCGAGCCTGCCGCGCCACAAAGAACCCACGGCTCTGCGAGGCGGGCGATTGCCTCGAGCTCGGACGCTGGCTCAGGTTCGAACGCTAGTTCGGGTTCCGGTTCCGGTTCCGGTTCGAGCTCAGATTCGAGCTCAGCTTCGAGTTGCCGTATCGAAACCGGAATTTCTGCCGACATCTCTTCTTCGATCTGCGGAGAAACTCCCCGCGCTCCGGCTTCATCGCCGACTCCCTCGCACGATTCCTCACCCCCCAACTCACCGACCAACTCAGCGACCGCGGCATCGGCCATCGCGCCCAGCAAACCGGATTCGGGAGAATCGGGCCCCTGCGCCGGGGCCGAGCCCGGGTCGGCGAGATCCACATGCGCAACCGAGGCAGCGACCTCCGCGGCAAACTTCAATTGCTCGATCTCTTCCTGAAGCGAACGTATGCTTTTCTCGGCCTCCTCGGCCACTTGCTGCAAATCGAGGCAAGTCCCGCACGGAGCCTCTTCTGCGGCGTCTTCCAGGTCTTCGGAGCTACCAGCGCCGGCCAACGATGACTCCAGCTGCGCAATCTGCATACGTGCCCCTTCGATCTCGACGCGGCGAGCCGCCTCGCCGGCCGCCGAGGCTTCCTGCGCCATCTGGAGCAAGTCTTCCATCTCACGATTCCGCGAGCGGAGTGCTTCGAGTTCGGCTTCGAGATCCTCCACCGACGGCATCGCGCCATCGGGGTCGGCAAGTCCTTCCAGGCGATCGTGTCGCGCCTGTCCCTCGATCCCCTCGATCCCCTCGGGCGCCTGCATCTCCGGCGCGAGACCAAGGGAGCCGGCGAGGAAACGAAATACCGGCTGCAAGGAGCCCAGCAAGTCCGGAGCGAGCACGGTTGCGTCATGCGCCCCGAGAACCAGAACGGCCTGACCACCGGTGCCCATTCGCAACGGTACCAACGCCAGCACCTGCCAATCTGTTCCCATCTGCCGCAAACGGCTCAGACACGGTTCCGCACTGCCACCCCCGATCAGAAAGATCCGCTCGTCCCGCAGGACCCGGTCGATCAGTGAATCGCCCGCATCTCCGCCATCGCGCAGGAGGTCATCCAGAGCCATGGGCATCCCCACCGCCGCCAGACGGCTTCCTCCGTGAGCCGCGAAAAGTCCCACGCCGGCCAGACCCAAATGGTCCTTGAGCACAGTGGCGGCCGCTGCAAGCCCGACCTCACTCCCGACCTCAGTCCCCACATCATCGCCGCCACCGGCGAGCTGGTCGGGCAACTGCACCAACGATTGCAGGAGCGAGACCACCAAAAACCGAGGCTCCGCGCTCTCGCGGATGGCCTCCAAACCCTGAAGCTCCTCGTCACCACCCATACATTCTCCCACCGTTCTCCCGCGGCCCGAGGCCGATAACCCTCCCTTCGGACAGCTCACGGCGGTTCTTGAACCTGTCGATGCCACAACGAAAACACTCAAGTCCTCGAGCAAAGGCTCCGATCCGGCATCGCAAGGTGGAAAGGGAACGAGGCTCGGAAGCGGCCTCCACGGGGGACCGCAAGCGTGTATGAGGCAGACGAGCAGATGGCCACGGAAAACCTGTTGGTGGTCCTTGAGAGCGAGGGATGTTCGATCGGATTCGGGATGCAAACCGTCGTTCGCATCTTCCACGAAGTCGATACCGAGCCCCATGCGACCCATCCGCCAATCCCGAGAGATTTTCCGCGCCTCGAGTTATCCGAAATCAGTGGCGCCCCGCCCCGCAGCGGGGCCCCCAACCCACCATGGACAGCCTTGGTCCAAACCGAAATTGGTCCCGTCGCCGTATGCGCCGACAGACTGGTCGGCATTGAGGATCTCGGACCCCATCCGATCATTCCTCTCGGCCGACTCCCCAACGGGTCCTTCGGAATTCACCTGCAATGGCGTGACGGAGAACCCCTGCTGATTCTCGCGCCGGATTTCCTCGCCCAACGCATCCAGGAACGAAACCCATGAGTGCCCGAATTCTTGTCGTCGATGACTCGCTGACCATTCGCCGCGCGCTGGAGATGATTCTCGAGCCGGCAGGCTACGATCTTCGTCTCGCCGAGAGCGGCAAGGAGGCCCTCGAGATTGCGCATGCCTTCAACCCGGAGCTGATTCTGCTCGATTACGTCCTGCCCGATATGCGCGGCCCGGACGTCTGTGCCGCACTGGAAGAAATTCCCCGGACGCAAGCCACCCCCGTGGTTCTCGTCTCGGCCAAGGGAACCTCCATTCGCAAGGCGTATGAAGACGCCCGCAACGTGGTCAGCTACATCACCAAGCCTTTCAAGCCACAGGTCATCCTGAGCGTGGTCGCTCACGCGCTGGCCGAGAACCGCCGGGTACCCCAAGCAACAGATCTCGCGCCACCTCGTGCGACCGCCGCCGCGCCCCGCGGGGGGCTCGGATCGGTCGAGAGCGGCTTTCGGCATCTGCTCAGCTCTCTGGAAGACGCCGCCTCCTTTGCCAGTCGCCGGGAGCTGGAAGCCGATTCCGCGACCATCGATCGACTGCTCGACCAGGCAGCGGCCGCCGTCGAGGCCCTCCGTGCCGACCGAGGAGAACGACGCTGGGGAACCCACCTGAATGCACACGGCGAGATCGTGGATCCAGGCGCGGAATTTTTTGCGGCCCATGCCGAATTATGTCGGGCAAGTTTGCTGCTGGCGCGCCGGAGTGGCTCAGAATTGGAAATCCCGATCCCCCCTTCTCGCCTTCTGGTTTCCACATCCGCCCCCGACAGCGCCCAACGGCTGCTGAGCGAAATTCCGGCCGGTGAAAGGGATCGTTGGATCTTGCTCGACCAACACTTTGCCCTGCTACCCCACCTCGCCGCACTGCTTCGCCCGGAGATGATCGTCCTGGAAGGTCCCCCGGATGAAAGCCGCTCGCAGGCCCTCGAACGGGTTTCTGCGGACACGCGCATTTGCTGCCTGGATGCAGCCGAAAATCGCGATGCCCTCGACGCGGAAGGATCTGCCCACGAATCTCTCGACACCCTGACCGTCGAGCTGGGCGCCTCCGTCTCCGCGCGGGAAAACCAGCGGATCGAGGTGGTCGAATTATGAACTCCCAAAATGATCATTGCCTCTTTCGCAGCGGCTCGAAAAAATTCGCATTTTCAACCGAAATCGCGAAGGAAGTCATCGAACGACGGGCCTACACCGAGATTCCGCGCGCCCCGGAGGGCCTCCTGGGGGCCTTTAATCTTCGCGGTGAGATCTTGCCGCTGCTTTCGCTGGCGACCTTTCTGCACCAACAGCCTGCATCGGAAGATCGACCGGGAAATTTGATCATTCTCGCCGACGAGGACCTGCGAGTAGCCGTGGGCGTCGATGAGGTTCTCGCGGTCCAGCATTTCCCACCCTGGGAGATCCACCCCGCCACCCCGGAAGAAATCGCCATACCCCTGCATTTGATCCGTGGCGTTGTGCGCCCCGGCGATTCACCCACCATCGTACTCGACGGCAGCCTCTTTCTTCGCGAGGTCGCCGAGATCATTCGCGACGGCTTCATGGCAATCCCCACAGAGGAGAAAAGTGAGCAATGGCCACTGCAGAAATCTTGAAACCGAAAACACCCGCAGTCGCGTCGGCATCGCGCCGCGATCACGATTGGAGTCGCGAAGGCGCGGGAAAAATCGCCTTGCTCGCGATGATCATCGCCGGCCTGCAAGGTGGTCTGGCCTTTCTGGTCCTCGAGGGATTCCTCATGGAGCCCGGCGTTCTCTCGTTGAGCCTCGCCACCGGAATCTCCGCCATCATGGCCAGTGTTCTGGGCTGGGTTCTGGGTCGACATCTCTGGCAATCCTTTGCCGGCGGCTTGCGAGATCTCCCCAGAGCGTT
The DNA here is from genome assembly GCA_965658895.1 of Binatia bacterium. Taxonomy (GTDB): domain Bacteria; phylum Desulfobacterota; class Binatia; order UBA12015; family UBA12015; genus UBA12015. Next base: position 59,736 of record CBFHUR010000009.1, on the reverse strand, counting down.
GCGCAAGATGCAGCGAGGACACTATGAAACGCGGCTACCCACGAACGGCTCGGGACCTGCGGCCGAATCCTGTCGATCGATCAATCGCATCCTCGATAGTTGGGCCTTGCAGCACCAACACCTCGTCGAACATCGCGCCCATGTGACCAACCAGCTCGCCAGCGCGACCAATACCCTCCTGCGCCATCAATCCGGAGAGCGCGACGTGCGATGCGATCTTCCCGGAGATTTCGAGGCGCTCGGCGACTTGCTCAATCGAACACTCGAGGAGCTGGCCGCGCGGGAAGCGGAGCTCGAGAAAATTTCCGAAGGCATTGGAAGTTCCGCGCAGGAGGTCTGCTCTGCCGCCCATGCAGCACATGGCGAGGCCTTGACGCAACGCGAAGTCTGCGCGGCAACCACCGAGGAGGCCGACCAACTCAAGGCCGAAAACGAACGTCTGGCCAGCCTCTGCCAACAAGCGATCGAATCGAGCCATCTTGCCGAGGAGGCCGGCAAGCAGAGCCATTCGGCCATCGTCGACCTCAACGCCGGGATGGATGGACTGCAGCGCGAAACCAGAGCCGCGACCGTGAAGATCAAACGCCTTGGAGAACGCTCCATGCAGATCGCCGCCATCACCGGGACCATCTCCAAAATGTCGGCACAGACCGACATGCTCGCGCTCAATGCCGCAATCGAGGCCTCACGGGCAGGCGAACAGGGGCATGGTTTCACAGTCGTTGCCGAAGAAGTTCGCAAGCTGGCGGAGAAAGCTTCTCAGGCCGCCAAGGAGGTCGACCGTCTGATTCGCGGCATCCAGAACGATATCGGTGAAGCCGTGGGTGGTATGGACCGACAGGGCGAGCGTATCGAAATGCATTCGGCCGCTGCCTCGGCCGCCGAGCGCTCGATCGAAAAACTTCGTCAGAACGCCGAGAGCACCCAGGCGGCCGTCGATGCCGTTACTCATAGCGCCACCTCCCAGCGAGAAGCGGCAAGCCAGATCGAATCTGCATTGGAACAACTTGGCTCGCTCGCCCGGAAACTGGAAATCTCGGAAGAAACCACTCGTCATCGGAGCGAAGCACTCCTCGAGCTATGTCAGGCAATTCAGCAACCTCCTCAAACAGCTTCTTCCGTATAGGAAACGCGTCAGGGGCCCTGCATGGATTTCGAAAACGACACCTTCCCTGCCGACCGAACCTCCTCCGAGGAAGAGGATTTCGAACGTCGCCTCGGCGAAGAACTCCGCCAGACTTTTCAGGCCGAGCTCCCCGGCATCCTGCGAAATCTCTCTGACCATCTCGCCTCACTCGCCGACCCCGGGCAACAGGAGGAGATCTGCGCCGCTCTGGGTAGCGATTTCCATACAGTCAAAGGCAGCGCGGCTACGGTTGGACTGGAAAGTCTGAGCGCTCTGGGCCGCGACCTGCAGGTTGCTTTTGAGGGAGAGGACGAACAAGGCCCGGAGCTCCCTCTGGGTTCGGCATTTTTTGCCGAGATTTCGAAAACGCTCGGCCAACTCTGCAGCGAAGCTGGTCTTCCCTTACCCGAGGAGGCCCTCGAATTGGCAGCAGCCGCCGCCCGGCAAGGTGAGTCCGACGGGCCTGAAGAGGATCAAGCCGCCGACAGCCCGGCGGATCCGGAGCAAACCGATTTCGACAAGGAAATGCTCGAAGCATTTCACCTCGATGCCGATGCCGCGCTCGAAGCAGCCGAGAACGCAATGATCCAACTCGAGGCGCAACCCGAGGATCTCGAACCTCTGCGCATCCTCTTCCGCCAATTTCATACCGTCAAAGGTGCGGCCGCTGCCGTGGAACTCGATCGGATTGTCCAACAGATGGAAGCCGGCGAGACCCTGTTGGAAGAAATCCTCGAAAATCAGAAAATCGTCGCACCCGAGGAGCTACAGGAATGCCTCCTGCAGATTCTCGACTCGGCCGCCGGACTGATTGCGCAATCCCAAAATCGTGAACATCAGGGCGAGATCCTGGCGGACCCCAAGGCCCGGATCCAGAAAGCATTGGCGCCCGCCGACCCAATCGGCGCCGCGGCGGACAACCGCAACCCGGTCCCCGAACCCATGGCGCAGCCGGCCCGCACGTCAGCGGCCCCGCCCACCAAGGACGCCGACGGCGGCGTGATTCGCGTGCATAGCAGCCGACTGGACCTGCTGATGAGTCGCATCAGCGAGTTGGTGGTCAGCCGAACACAGCTCGACGACGGGATGTCGACCATTCAGGGTATGCGGGAGAAACTCTCGCTGGATCGCATGCGCTTGAGCGAAACCATCGAGGGCTTTCGCAATTTCGAATTTCAGCAACCCGGTCCATCATCACCTGCGACCACGGCCGCAGGGCGCGGCTCCTCCCGCCTGGATGCCTTCACGGATCTGGAGTTCGACAAATACGACGACTTCAATGTGCTGACCCGGACGCTTGTCGAGTTGGCCTCGGATACCTCCGAGGTCGTTGAACAAGTAGGCCGCTTGCTGGACTCTCTCGGGGACGAGTCGCGCCAGATTTCCAAGGTGACCTCGAGCTTGCAGAGAACGGTGAGCGATATGCGCCTGGTGTCGCTCGACTCTCTGCACCGAAGGCTTACGCTTGCCGCCCGCGATGCCGCGCGCCAATCCGGAAAAGAGGTCGTTCTCGAATGCCGCGGGGGAGATGTGCAACTCGACCGATCTTTGATCGAGTCCCTCTATGCCCCGCTTCTGCATCTCGTGCGCAACGCCGTCGCTCACGGGATCCAGACACCCGCGCTGCGCCGGCAACAGGGCAAGCAGGCAAGTGGATGCATTCTTCTGGACGCCAAACAAAGCCACGGCCACGTGGAGATCCGCGTGCAGGACGACGGCGACGGGTTGGATTTTGCCTCCATTCGAAACCGGGCCCGGGAAAGGGGCCTTCTCGACGAGAGCCGCTCGGAAGACGAAGACTACCTCTCCGGCCTGATTTTCGAACCGGGATTTTCCACACGAGAGACCGTTGATGCCGTATCGGGTCGTGGCGTGGGGATGGACGTCGTCGCCTCGGAAGTTGCTCGCTTGCGTGGATCAGTCAAAGTCCTTGCCGAGTCGGGACGCGGCACGGAAATCCGGATTCACATACCGCTCACATCGATGATCGAGCAGATTCTATTGCTCGTCGCGGGGGGCGAGACGATTGCTCTGACCCAGGGGCCTGTGGAAACGATCCTCAATATTGATCCGGAAGATCTCCGGGAAGAGGACGGGCGCCATCTGATGGCTTTCGAGGACGATTGGCTTCCCGCTCTCCCCCTGCACCGCCTGCTGGGCTGCGCCGCGGCGCACGATCCGCACACAGCTGTCATTCTGCAGAGCGGCGAACGCCGCGTCGCCCTTTTGGTGGAAAAGATCGAGTCCCAACGCGAAGCCGTGATCCGTCCCCTGGGGCCGCTTTTCCGCAATCATCCTTATATCAGCAGCGCAACCTTGCGGGGCGACGGGAATGTGGTGTTCGCATTGGATGCCAGCCGCCTCCATACAGTCTGGAAAACCACGATCGGTCCCATGGGCCACCATACCGACACCACCCCGGAAGTCTCGGAAGCCGCGGTCCTCTGGGCCGAAGACTCGATCAGTGTTCGCAAATTGGCACACCATTTTCTCGCGGGCGCAGGCGTGTCGGGCGACACAGCAGTCGATGGCCGGGAAGCATTGGAGCAGCTCCGCAGCGGGCAATATCGGGTCCTGATCACCGATCTCGAGATGCCCCGGATGCACGGCTACGAACTCCTTCATGCGGTCCGCAACGACCCTGAGCTGGGGAATCTGCCCGTCATCATCTGCAGCTCTCGGGGCAGCGAAAAACACCGGCAACTCGCGAGGCAAGCGGGCGCGAATGGCTATCTGACCAAACCCTTTACGCAGGAGGCCGTCATTGCTGCTCTGCAGGCGGTCCTGCCGGAGCTCTGAAATCGCCGCAGGTGGCGGAAATTTCCCACCTGACATGCAAGAGGATAAGGAGAGTCTGTAAATCTCCTCGGTCCAACCATGCATGTTCTGCAAATCACTCCCCAACTTCCCTGGCCGCCCGACAACGGGGGGCGGATGGCGCTCTACCAATTGGTCCGCCAGATCGGGCGTCATCACCAGTTGACGCTGCTCAGCTTTTGTCAGGAGGATCCGCGGGACGGCATCCCGGAGTTGGCCCCCTTCTGTGACAATATCGTGACTGTGGAGGACCATACGGGATCGGTTTTCTCGCTTCTGGATTCGATCAGCTCGGAGAGACCGCTGGCGATGTCGCGCTTTCACTCGCGTGCGGTAGCCAAACGAGCGGCCGACCTCTGCGAGCAACGCGAGATCGACCTGGTTCACTTCGACCACCTGCATACCGCCGCTTACGTGCGCGCATTGCCGCCCCAAATTCCCACGATCCTGCGGCAACATAATGTGGAAAGTCGCATTTTATCGCGTTATGCGGAAACCGCAGCGCATCGCTTGCTCCGCCCCCTGATCCGGAGCCAGGCACGAGCGGTCGCACGCTACGAGGCCACCTCATGCGCCCGCTTCGATCGATGTCTGGCCGTGACCCCGGTGGATGCCGCACAACTCCGCGAGCTTTCGCCGTCGGCCAACATCGATGTCCTGCCCGATGGCGTCGATACCGATTATTTCCAACCCGACCCGCGCTACGCGCCCGAAGACCAGCGTGTCGTGACGACAGGGGACTACTCCTGGGGACCGACGCGCGACGGGCTGCTCTTTCTCTGTCGCGAGGTTTGGCCCGAGGTCCGTCAGCGCCGACCCGAGGCTCGGTTGACGATCGTGGGTAGAAATATCCCCGAAGAGGTCATCCGGGGGGCCGACCAAAAGGGTCTCGATATTGCCGGTTACGTCGAGGACGTGCGGCCCGAAATCCTGCGCGGCACGCTCTTCATTGCCCCGACCCGGGTCGGATCCGGGATCCGCATCAAGATTCTCGAAGCTATGGCTCTGGGGCGCCCCGTCGTCGCCACAACCATCGGCGCCGAGGGGATCGCCGCGGCCGACGGGCACGATTTACGGATTGCCGATAGCCACCTGGAATTGGCGGGCGCTATCGAGGAACTTCTGGACGATCGCGATGGCCGGGAGAAGATGGCCGCGGCCGCCCTCGAGCTGGTCCGGAGCCGCTACGCCTGGGATGCGCTTGGGGACCAACTCGCCAATCTGTATGCAGAGGTGCGGGAAGAGAAACGAGCCAACGGATGAACGAACCGCGGATCACCATTGCCATTCCCGTCCTTAATGAAGAGAAGGCCATCCGGGAAACTCTGGGAGCCGTCTGTGCGCAGGAAATTTCCGGCGCTGAAATGGAAGTTCTCATCCTCGATGGCGGATCCGGCGACAGGACGACCGCGATCATTGAGGAGATCGCCAGCGCCGACCCGAGACTGCGTCTGCTGGAGAACCCCGGACGCTACCAGGCAGCTGCTCTGAATCTGGCGCTGAAACAAGCGCGGGGTGCGTTCTTTATCCGTGTCGATGCACGCACCCGAATCGCCCCCGACTATGTGGAGACCTGCGTCCGGATGCTGGAGGCTGGGCAGGCCGAAAATGTCGGCGGGCGGATGAATCCGCGTGGCACAAGTCCGATGGGCGAGGCCATTGCCCTGGCCACCAGCACGCCTTTCGGGCTGGGCAATTCCCATTTTCACTACTCCGATCAGGAAAAATTTGTCGACACCGTCTACCTCGGTGCCTGGCGCACCGAAACGCTCCGGGGTCTGGGTGGTTTCGACGAACAAGCGCACGCAAACGAGGATTCCGAACTGAATGTTCGTCTGGCGAAGTCCGGCGGGAGAATTCTTCTTTCTCCCCGAATCCGATCGGTCTACACACCGCGATCGACCTGGAGCGCGCTGCGCCAACAATATCTGCGCTACGGCCGCTGGCGTGCCTATACCTTGTGGAAACATCCCGCTTCCCTGAAATGGCGCCAGCTGGTTCCCCCGCTATTTCTGGGACTCGTCGCCCTGAGCGCCATTCTCGGCCTGTTTTTCCCACTCGCGGCTTTTCTCTGCAGCGCTCTGATTGCGACCTATCTGGGGCTGATCCTGGTCGCCTCCCTGCTCACCGCTCTTCCCGATTCGATGCCCCATCTGGGACGCCTCCTGATCATTTTCCCCACCATTCACCTTTTCTGGGGCGCCGGGGTCTGGTGGAACTCCCTGCGCTTTGCGGCTGGCCGACAACGACCCGTCCGATCCCCCTCGTGTCGCCCATGAGCGCCGTCAGCGTCATTGTCGTCCACTACCGCGAAACCGACGAAGTGCTCGGCGCCCTCGATAATATTCGTGCCCGGAGTCCCCATCTCGACCTGGAGCTGATCGTCATCGACAATGAAGGCTGCGCCGAGGCAAGACAGAAGATCCTTGCGGCCTGCCCGGAAGTCCACTGGCGTGCCGCACCGGACAATCCCGGATTTGCCGCCGCGATAAACTTCGGATTGGAGATTGCACAACACGAGTGGGTTCTTCTGCTGAACCCCGACACGCGGCTTCGGAACAATGCTGTCGAGATCTGCCTCGAAGCAGCCCGACAATGGCCCACACCGGCCGATGTCATCGGCTGCAGCCATCAGGGTCGCGACGGCGCCTTCCAGACCGCCGCCTTCCCGAAAGCCAGCTGGCCGGGGCCTCTCGCCGCGTTAGCCAACCAACCCCTGGCCCATCCGCTCATGCGCCGCCTTGCCCCAGCGAGCCTCGCCGAAAAACTCCCGGGAACATCGCGGCAGCAACAAAGAGTCACCCATCCAACCGACGCCGTCCAGGGATCTTTTTTGCTGGCCCGCCGCGATGCCGCACGTGCCGTCGGGGGCTTTGACGATGATTATTTTCTCTATTGCGAAGAACTCGACTTCTGCCGACGTCTGGGCGAGGCCGGAGGTATCGTGCTGTTCTGCGCCGAAGCTCACGTGACGCACGGAGGCATCGCCCGGCATGAATCCGGCGCGCGCCAGCAGCAAGCTGCACTTTCCGAAGATCTTTTCGTGTGGAAGTGGCAGGGTGTCGGGGGCTACGTCCTCTACCTTCTTCTGCGCTACCTGAACCTGCTGGCCGCCGGACTCGTATGGCCCTGGCTGGATCACGACCGCCGGGCGCAGGTCCGCCGGCATCGGCGGGCCTGGCGGCCGGCCAGTTGGCGCCACCTCGCGATCCCCTTGCTCTTCGGGAGAAAGCCGGGCTCGAGCGCCTCGAGCCTTCGCGTGGAATGAGGGGTCGATTGCCGCCCCGCTTTTCGGCTATGGGAGAAGGATGAACTACGGTTCTGCCAATCTCACCGCCGCGGTTCCCTGGCTCCGCGGCGGGCTTGCCGCGTTGGTCGTGGCCGTATCCGGGCGGCTGGCGTCGCCGGAGGCCATCATACTTGCGGTGACCGCCGGGATTACATTTTTCGACCTCGGGCGACGCGAGGCCAATGAAGCCGCCAACGGTGGCGATTGGACTGGCTGGGGGATGCAACTCGGTTTTCTTGCGATTCTTGCCACCGGAGCCTTTCAGAACCGCACTCCCATCGAACACTTTCGCGGACCCGGACTGGTCGAGATCAGCGGAGCCCTGCTGATCATCGGGGGCGTCGCACTGCGGCAATGGGTCTCGCGCGTGATGGGGGCCCACTTTACCGTCAAGCTTCTGGTCGAGGACGAACATCAATTGGTCCAGGACGGACCCTTCGTCTGGATTCGCCACCCCAGCTACGCCAGCTTGCTGCTGATCGCCATCGGTACCGCGCTGGCCGTGCGCAGCCCTCTGGCTCTGGGAGTCGCGCTCGGCCTCTGGCTGCCAATGACCCTGTGGCGCATCGCGAGCGAAGAAGCCGTCCTCGAGGAGAAATTCGGGTCCGCCTACACCGACTACCGCGCCCATTCCTGGCGCATTTTACCGGGGATCTTCTGATTCCGACCGGGCATTCCCGCCGCGTCGAGGATCTCTGCTAAAGAATCTCCCTATGGAACCCGTCCGGAACGCTCTCACCATCGACGTGGAGGATTGGTACCACGACGAGTCCCGGGGGTCCGGACCCGCCACCGAAGCCGAGATCGCGGTGCACGGTCCGCAAGTGGAGAAAAATCTCCACACGATGCTCGAAATACTCGAGGAGAACGGCGCTCGCGCCACACTCTTCTGCCTGGCTTCTCTGGCACGCAAGCACCCCCGACTCCTGCGCGAGGCTCATGGCCGGGGGCATGAAATTGCCTCGCATGGTCTTCGCCATCTACCTCTCGGCCCTCGCCGGCCCGACGAGGTTCGCGATGACATCCGGGCATCGCGGGAAACGCTGGAAGATGTCGTTGGTCATCGGGTCGCTGGTTTCCGGGCACCGTTTTTCCTCCGGGAACGATCGGAACTCTGGGCACTCGACTGCGTTGCCGAAGCCGGATTTCTCTGGGACTCCAGCTGGCTCCCGCTGCGCTACCAACCTGCCGCACCCGAATGGATCACGCCCCGGGGGCATCCCGCCCAACTGGCCTCGGGCCTCTGGGAATTTCCGCTCCCGCTCTCCGAACTCCCCACCGGGCACATTCTTCCTCTGGCTGGCGGCGGGTTTACCCTCCGCGCCCTGCCTTTCGCGGTCACCGCGCACTTTCTCACCCGCTACAACCGCGACGAGGGGTCGGCCGTTCTCTACACCCACCCCTGGGAGATCGATCCGAATTCGCCGAAGCTACCGGGCACCCCTGGCTATGTTCGATTCTTCAATCGGCTCGGACGCAAACAGATGCACCGCAAACTCACGCTTCTCTGCCAACGATTCTCCATGGACACCATCGCTGCGGTCCACGCCGACAAACTCGGCGGCTAGATCCCGCTCATCAGGTCCAGAGACCGCAACGGGGATCGCAGATGCGGCTCGATCAGCGCAGCTACGGCAAGGCGCAATTCGCTCGCGACCCGGTGGCGGGCGGAGTCAATTTCCAGATTTTCATCGACCGAAAACAGCGACGTTCCGCAGAAAGTATCGCGCGCCTCGTTGGGCAAGCCGCCGGCGACCAGCCCCGACAGACGGTGCAGGCAATCAATGCTCTCGGGGCCGAGAAGTATCCCCGAAGCCTCGGGTCCCGCACATTGGCTGCACAGGAGTCCGCCGCCCGGCACATGCAACCGTGCGCCGCGATCGAAGGCCTGCAACTCACTGGAACAACCGACACAAACCGAAAAATCAGGGCCGTAGCCGGATACCGCCAAAACCGCCAACTCAAAAATACGCAGCGTTGCCGCGCATGGTTCCGCGCGCTCGAGGCGCTCCAGCGCGGCGACTACCACGTCATAGAGGTCGCATCCGACCTCGCGCTCGGCAGACATCTTGTCGGCAACCTCCACAACATGCGTGGCCGCAGCGTAGCGCTCGAGCGAGGAAACCAAGCCGCTCCAGGGCCTCAGAATCACCGCGCGCTCCAGAAACGCCAGCTCCGAGCCACGCCGCTCCCGGTAATCGAGCCGGATATGGCAGAAAATCTCGAGCGCGGCGCCGAAACGTTTCCGCGATCGCTTGGCCCCTTTGGCAATGCCGGTGATCTTGCCTGCATCTCTGGATAAAAGCGTGACGATCTTGTCGGATTCCCCGAAAGGAATCGTTCGCAGGACAATGGCTGGTGAAGTCGAACCGCGCACGCTCATATTCTATCATGCCAACTCGGTTCTACCGAGACGCCCGCAACGGCGCGGATTCCCCGCTTCCGTTGACAGACGCGCATGGCGTGCTTACGTCATCGCCGTGCGCGCGATCCGATATGACGTGGGATCCTTTGCGGAACCCCCCTTTTCCGAGGCAGCCTCTCGATGAGCGATATTGAAAAAGACCCTGAGAACACCGAGGAAAATTCGGAAACTCCGGGGGCCGAAGGCCCCCGCTCCGCCGAGCAACCCCCACCACCCGAGACGCTCGAAGCAGCCCTCGAGGTGATCGGCGAGCTCCAGCAGGCGCTCACCGAAAGGGACGAAACCATCGCCATGACGCGCGATGAGCATTTGCGCGATCGCGCCGAGGTCGAGAACTTCAAAAAACGCCTGCTTCGCGAGAAAACCGAGTCCCTGCGATTCGCCACGGAAAGTTTGCTGCGCGACCTTTTGGGCAGCGTCGACAATCTCGAGCGGGCCATCGCTGCGGCCGGCGATGGATCAGCCCTCCAGGGTCTCCAGGAAGGCGTCTCCATGGTCCTCGGCGGACTCCGCAGTACCTTGGAGCGCCATGGCGTCACCCGTCTGGAATCGGTCGGGCGCCCCTTTGACCCTGCAGAACATGAAGCTCTGGCCCAGATTCCGACCACGGACGAGATGCCGGGCCATGTCATCGATGAACATCTCCCGGGCTACCGTCTGCATGATCGCCTCCTGCGGGCCTCTCAGGTCACGGTGGCGCAGGCGCCGGACGCCGGGGCCGAAGAACCAAAGAAATAGCGCCTTCAGACCTTGCCCATCGGGATATCGTGCTTATCTTCCGGGCGAACCACCAAAAATCTAAATTCTAGAGGGAAACTCGGAGTATTTCTGCGCTTTGGCAGAGAAAAAGCCCCGGTTTTCCTTGGCAAAAGGGGAATCATCCAAAATGGGCAAGGTCATTGGTATCGATCTGGGAACCACCAACTCGTGTGTTGCGGTCGTCGAGGGCGGCGATCCGCAGGTCATCACGAACTCCGAAGGGGCACGCACCACGCCATCGACGGTCGCATTCGCCGAAAATGGCGAGCGTCTGACAGGTCAGGTCGCCCGCCGACAGGCCGTTACCAACCCGGAAAACACCGTCTTTGCGATCAAAAGGCTGATCGGCCGCCGCTTTGACGAGAACGATGTGCAAACCGCCAGCGCTTTGCTGCCCTACAAGGTGGTCCGTAGCGAAAACGGAGATGCCTGGGTCGAGTGCCGGGGAACCAGCTATAACCCGGCCGAAATCTCGGCATTTATCCTCCAAAAAATGAAGCAGACGGCCGAAGATTATCTGGGCGAAGAGGTCACCGAAGCGGTGGTCACGGTCCCGGCCTATTTCAACGACAGCCAGCGACAGGCGACCAAGGACGCCGGCAAGATCGCCGGATTGGAAGTCAAGCGGATCATCAACGAGCCGACGGCCGCAGCACTGGCCTACGGACTCGACAAGAAGGCTGACGAGAAAATTGCGGTCTTCGACCTCGGCGGCGGCACCTTCGATATCTCGATTCTTGAAGTCGGCGATGGTGTCTTCGAGGTGAAATCCACCCACGGAGACACTTTCCTCGGGGGTGAGGATTTCGACCAGCGCATCATCGACTATCTGGCCGAGGAATTTCAGAAGGACCAGGGCATCGATCTGAGACAGGATCGCATGGCGCTCCAGCGTCTGAAGGAAGCGGCTGAAAAGGCCAAGATCGAACTCTCGAGTTCCTCCGAGACAGATATCAATCTGCCGTTTGTCACCGCCGACGCCTCGGGCCCCAAGCACCTCAACCTGAAACTCTCCCGAGCCAAACTCGAAGCGCTCTGTGCAGACTTGCTCGATCGACTCGACGCCCCGTGCATCACCGCATTGAAGGATGCCGGGCTCTCGACTTCCGACATCGATGAGGTGGTTCTGGTCGGCGGCATGATCCGGATGCCGGCGGTTCAGGAGCGCGTCCGCAAGCTGTTTGGCAAAGAACCGCATAAGGGCGTGAACCCCGACGAAGTCGTGGCCGTGGGCGCGGCCATTCAGGGCGGCGTCCTGCAGGGTGATGTCAAGGATGTCCTGCTGCTCGACGTGACTCCTCTCTCTCTGGGGATCGAAACCCTCGGCGGCGTTTGCACCCGTCTGATCGAGAAGAACACGACCATCCCGACCAAGAAGGGCCAGACCTTCTCGACCGCCTCGGACAACCAGACGGCCGTAACCATCCGAGTCTTCCAGGGGGAGCGCGAGATGGCCGAGCACAACAAATTGCTGGGGCAGTTCGATCTCGTCGGCATTCCGGCAGCACCACGTGGCTTGCCGCAGATCGAGGTCTCTTTCGACATTGATGCCAACGGCATCGTCGCCGTCAGCGCCAAGGATCTCGGCACCGGCAAGGAACAATCGATCCAGATCACGGCCTCCTCGGGTCTCTCCAAGGAAGAGATTCAGAAGATGGTCGACGATGCCGAAGCGCATGCCGAGGAAGACCAGAAGCGGCGCGAGTCAATCGATGCCCGCAACCAGCTGGATTCCCTGATCTACCAGACGGAGAAATCCCTGGCGGACAATGGCGAAGCGCTGGCCGAAGACGACAAATCGGCGATCGAAACCGCCATTGGCGAGGCCAAGAAAGTTCAGGAAGATGCCGAGGCCGACGCCGAAGCTCTGCAGGCTGCCGCAGCCACGCTGACCCAATCGGCGCATAAATTGGCCGAGGCGATGTATGCCAAGACGGCTGCCGAGGCGAACGAAGGCGGGCCCGACATGAATGGAGCCGGTGGTGACGAATCCGCTGATCCGACGCAAACTCCCGTCGACGACGATGTCGTCGACGCGGACTTCGAAGAAGTCAAAAACTAACCAAGTCTCCGTCAAGAAGGGGCGCGGCCAACGCCGCGCCCCTTCTTGCTGGGGGAACGGGAGCGAGCGTGGCCTCCAAGATTGATTACTATGAAGTACTGGGCGTTGAGCGAACCGCGGATGGCGAAACCATCAAGAAATCGTTTCGCAAACTCGCCCTGAAGTATCACCCCGATCGCAATCCGGACAATCCGCAAGCAGAGGCCAAGTTCCGCGAGGCGTCGGAGGCCTACCAGATCCTCTCGGACGACAATCAACGCTCGCAATATGATCGATTCGGCCATGCCGCATTCGAAGGCGGCGGCTCCGGATTCGATTTCAACTCGGCAGGTTTCGAAGACATCTTCGGCGATATCTTCGGAGACTTCTTTGGTGGTGGCTCCCGTCGTGGCGGTCGACGACGCCGAGGAGACGATCTCAGCTATTCGCTGGAGATCTCGTTTGAAGAAGCTTGTTTCGGTGTCGAGAAAACCATCGAAATCCCGCGCCATGTCAATTGCGAACCCTGCAACGGCACCGGCGGGAAGGACGGATCCAAACCCGTCACCTGCCGGACGTGCCGAGGTGCAGGCCAGGTCCGTTTTCAGCAGGGATTCTTCTCGGTCGCGAAAACCTGTTCCACCTGCAACGGCCGCGGCACAATCGTCGAGAACCCGTGCGATACCTGTCGCGGTTCCGGTCAGGTCCGCAAAAGTCAGTCTCTTGAAGTCAAAATTCCCGGCGGCGTGGATCACGGCACACGACTGAAACTGCGCGGCGAAGGCGAACCGGGACCTGGAGGTGCCGCCGGAGATCTCTTTGTAGTTGTTCAGGTCAAGGAGCACGATTTGTTCCGGCGCGAGGGGAACGATGTCCTTTGCGAGGTCACCATCACCTTCCCTCAGGCCTCTCTGGGCACCGAACTCGAAGTCCCGACCATCGAGGGATCGGTCACGATGAAAATCAAGGAAGGAACCCAATCGGGAAGTGTTTTCCGATTGCGCGGTCGTGGCATCACCGACCTCCACGGCTACGGTCGGGGGGATCAATTGGTTCGAGTTGCGGTCGAGACGCCGAGACGACTCGATGAACGCCAACGCGAACTGCTGACCGAGCTCGCCGATACATTCGGTGAAGAGGTCCACCCGCAACATAAAAGCTTCTTTGACAAGGTACGCGAACGATTTGGCTGACGGAGACTCTATAACCGGAGGCGGCGAGCACGAATTCCTGAAGAATCTCTGCGCGCGCCTCCAGAGCGAAAACCCACCGGCCTCGGGGGAAGTTGGACCCGGCGACGACGGGGCCGTCTTTGCCACGTCCGCGGGATCGCTCGTCGCCACCACCGACTCGCTGGTGGAGAACGTGCACTTTCGCGATGGTTGGCTCTCCGCCGAGGAACTCGGTCTTCGCGCGATGGCCGCCAACCTGAGTGACCTCGCGGCCATGGGTGCCACTCCCTCCAAAATTCTTCTGTCGCTGATCCTCCCCGAAACGACTTCCGAGGAAACCACAGAAGCTCTCACCATGGCAGTCGCGCAAGAGGCTCGTCGCCAGGGCGCGACGCTCGCCGGGGGCAATTTGAGCCGTGGGTCGGAGCTCTCCATCACGATCACGGCGCTGGGAGTACTCGACCAACCGCCGCTGCTGCGCTCAGGAGCGTCCCGGGACGAACTTCTTGTCGTCACTGGAAGTCTGGGAGATGCCGCGCTTGCCGTGCACCTCTGGGAATCCGGCGAAACCCCGGACCCGCCGCTGCGCGAAAGATTCGCGCGACCGAAAGCTCGCCTCCATGCAGGAAGCGTTCTGGCCCGCGCTGGCGCGACCGCAGCCATCGATATTTCCGACGGACTCGTAGCCGATCTCGGTCACCTTTGTCGCGCCAGTGGCATCGGCGCGATCGTGGAACGCGAGTCATTGCCACGCAGCCAGGCCGTCGACAAACGCGATGCGATGGGATCGGACTTCGCCGCCAACGGCGGCGAGGACTACGAGCTCCTCTTCACCTTGCCACAAAGTCTGGACAGAGATCTGGCTAAACTCGCAGGCCAATGCGGCATCAGCCTCAGCGTGATCGGCAAAACCACCGACCAACCCGATGCGATCACGCTTTCTGATGCCCAGGGAAACCCCCATCCGCTCTCTCGATCCGGCTTTGATCATTTCGGGAGTAAATCGTGATCAACCCCGAGCTCTGGGTTCTCCCTGTCGCGCAGCTGGCCACAGCGGGACTGGTGGTCTTTCTTGCCACCCACGTCGCGCGCGCCGAGAGCGCACTGCTCCTGAATCTTCGGAGCACTCCCGAACATGAAGATTCAGCAGCCGTTCGAGATGCCCGCGTATTTCCGCGCGCCGCACTTACGGCGCTCTGGCTTTGTCGAGACATTCTTCTTGCCTCCTCTGTGGCGGCAGGCCTGATTCTGACCCCCGAGGCGCCCTGGACAGCCGGGATTCTGGTAGGGCTCGCCTGGGCCTCGTCGATGGTCACCCGGAAACGAGCGCAAAAGAACCCGCCCGCGATGCAGGGACGAATCTGGGCAATGGTCGGACTCCTCCTGCCGTTAAGCCGAGCCCTGCGCGTCATCGGACAGGATGCGGCCCGCGGGCAGGCCGACGCGGACGATGGGACCTTTACCGAGGACGAAGAAAACGTCGCCTGGTCGCATGAACTCGAGCCCGATGAACGAGACCTGCTCGCCAATGTCCGCTCCTTTGGTAGCCGCTCGGTGCATGAGGTCATGACCCCCCGTGTCGATATCTTCTCGCTCCCGATCGATATTTCAGCCGAGTCCCTCATCGCCAAAGTCGACGAGGCGCGCTTCGCGCGAATCCCGATCCGACGTGACAACGACGAAGAGATCGCGGGCATTCTTTATGTGAAGGATCTTCTGGGCCGGAACCTGGAAAAGGATTTCGATCTCGAGGCCCTCCTCCACCCCGTGGAAATCGTCGCACCCGACACGCAAGTCGACACTGCCTTCCGTGAACTGAAGCGACGCAAGACACATCTGGGGATGATCTTTGACGATCTGGGCAGCCTGATCGGTCTGGTCACGATGGAGGATCTTCTCGAAGAGCTTTTCGGCGAGATTCGCGATGAAGGCGATGAAGATGAGGTCCCCGATTATATCCGTGCGGGGGACAATCTTCTGGTCTCGGGACGGCTGCCCATTCAGGAGTTGTCCGAATTGCTTGACCGTCCCATCGAAACCGATGGCTCCACCAGTACCGTAGGCGGGCTTCTGATGGCCGAGCTCGGCCGGATCCCCCGCGTGGCCGAAACGGTGTCTATCGACGGGTTGCGATTTATCGTCGAGCGCCGCGAAGGGACCGTCCTGCGGCGCGTCCGGGTGGAGCCTGAATCATGATTTCTCCCCTTTGGATTCCCCTATGCCTGGTTGTTGGCGGCTTTATTGTTCGGGCGCTTGCGGTCTCTCAGGAGACCGCCCACCTGCGCGGACCGCGCAATGAAACTTGGGCAGATAACCTGCAGGGCGCCTTTCTGGTGGCCGAGTTGGCCACCGCCAGCATCGCACTCGGCCTTGGATTGCTCGCCTTCGCCGCATTGGGTTTCACCGGACTGATCATCACACTGCTGCTCACGCCTTTGACATTGCTGGTCGGTGACGGCCTCCCGCGCGCGTTTGCAGGCGACGGCATCAAGCCCAACCGGCTCTTCCGAACCCTGGGATCGCTGACCGGCAACTCGACTGAACCCGAAGCATCTCCCTGGAGTCGCGCGCCGTTGGCCGGCCTGCTTGCTCGCGATGCCGCGGAAGATCTCGGCGAAGAACGGCAGATGATCCGTCGCGTTTTCGATTTTGCCGACGTTCAGATCAAGGACGTGATGGTGCCGCTGGTCGATGTCACGGCACTGCGTGAAGACGCCTCGGTTGGACAAGCGATTCGGGTGGTGAAAACTCAGGGCTTCTCGCGGCTCCCGGTCTTTCACGAGCGCATGCCGAACGTCACCGGCATTATCCATGCTTTCGACCTCCTGATTACCGAGAAGCAGCAACGTGTCCGTGAGTTGATGAAGCCGGTGACATTTGTCCCCGACATGATCCTTGCCAATGATGTTCTGCGACGAATGCAGGCCGAGGGCGTGAATCTCGCGGTTGTGATCGACGAATATGGAGGAGCGGTCGGTATTGTCACCATCGAAGATCTGCTCGAGGAAGTCGTCGGCGAAATTGCAGACGAGTATGATCGGGAGAACGATCCGGTCGAAATTCTGCCCGACGGCTCTTGCCTGGTGCGCGCCCGGGCCGAAGTCAAAGAATTGAATGAGCGCTTCCCCTGGCGTCTGCCCGAAGGCGATTATGAAACGCTTGGCGGCCTGCTCCTGCATCACTTCGAGCGGGTGCCCAACATCAACGAGATTTGTGAGCTACCCTATGCAAGGCTTCGCATTCTGAAAACTCTTGATCGATCGATCGAGGAGATCGAGGTCCGGAGCAAAGGAGTCGATTCATGAACCCCGAAAAATTGCGCGCACTTCTGGAAGACGTTCGAGCGGGAAAAGTGGAGCCGGACGAGGCTCTCCAGAACCTGAAATCCCTCCCCTTTGAAGATTTGGGCTTTGCCCGGATCGACCATCATCGGGCCCTTCGTACCGGAGCGCCCGAGGTCATTTTCGGAGAGGGGAAAACACCCGAACAAATCGTATCGATCGCCGCCGGCCTGCACGCCGCCAACGAAAACGTTTTGATCACCCGCATCGCCCCCGAAGGCGCGCAGGCTGTCCTGGCCGAGATCCCCTCGGCAGAATATCTGCCCACTCCTCGAATCGTGCGGGTCCGGAATTACAAACCTGACCCCAAACCGGCGGGCACCATTTTGGTGATGGCCGCAGGAACCACAGACCTGCCGGTCGCCGAAGAAGCCGTCGCCACTCTCGAGACCCTGGGGCACCCCATCGAAACACTCTATGATGTCGGTGTCGCCGGACTGCACAGACTTCTGGCATCGCAACAGACAATCCTCAGCGCCAACGTCCTCATTGTCGTCGCCGGGATGGAGGGCGCTTTGCCCAGCGTGGTCGCTGGACTCGTCGATCGCCCCGTCATCGGCGTACCAACCAGCGTCGGGTATGGCGCCGCCATGGAGGGGCGCACGGCCCTGTTCGGGATGTTGACTTCGTGCGCGGCGGGCATCAGCGTCGTCAACATCGACAATGGCTTCGGAGCCGCGATGGCGGCCGCTCAGATCAATTCCCCGGGAACCTATGGCAACACGAAAGGATAAGGCAGGCCTGACCACCGGCCGGGCACGACGGGCGATCAAGATGGGGTCGATGACCACTCAGGTCAGCGGCAACTATCTCGTCAACGCGCTGAAACGCCCCTTTCAGAACGGCGAAGAACGCGCCGAGGGAATCCTCGACACCCATCTGCGCAATGCCCTGCTGATTGTCGAGGGGTCTCAGGAACTCCGCGGTACGTTTCTCAAGCTCATGCAGATGCTGAGCATGCGCAACGACATCCTCCCCACCGAAGTCCTCGAAGTCCTGTCCGTGGTGCAATCCGACATCCCACCGATGCCCTTCGAGATGATTCGGGAACGCGTGGAAGCCGAACTCGGCGGGCGTATCGAAGATCTTTTTGGCTCCTTTGAACCGGAAGCCTTTGCCGCAGCCTCTCTCGGGCAAGTCCATCGAGGAACGCTGCTCGACGGCACGCCCATCGTCGTGAAGGTGCAATATCCCGGCGTGGAGAAAACGGTCGAGCAAGACCTGCGCAATCTGAAGACGCTCCTGCATACCTTTACATTGGTGGGTCGCGACCTTTTCCGGCAGCCCATTGATGCCGATGCGTTGCAACAGGAAATGGAAGAGCGCCTCGGGGAGGAACTCGACTACGAAAACGAAGCGCGCAACACCGACTGGTTCGCCGATATGTTCGCCGAGGACGAAGAGATCCTGATCCCTGAGGTCTTTCATGAACTCTCCTCACGGCGCGTCCTCACGCTGGAATACATCGACGGATACAAGCTCGCCGACATCATGAAGCCCGGGATCGATCAGGGATTGAAGGATTGGGTGGCGATCAAATTTCAGCAAACGCTCTGGCAGCAGATTCTCGAGTTTGGCGTCATCCACACAGACCCTCATCCCGGCAATTACCTGATCACCTTCCACCCCCATATGGGCATTCTGGACTTCGGTTCCATTCGGGTGCTCGAGGAGACGACCCGAAAAGCCTATGTGCGGCTCGCGCGGGGGATTCTCGATAACGATCGTGCAGCGAAAGTAGCCGCCCTCATCGAGCTCGGCTATCTCGAGGCGTCAGATGATCCGACCTCGACCATCGAGGTTCTCGACCTGATCTTCGAACCGGCGACTCTGGACCGAGAGTATGACCCCCTGGAATACGGCTCGATCACGCGAGCGATGAAATCCGCCCAGATCAGGATCGAAAGCGGCGTCTTCCGGTCCCCTCCACCCCATAGTGTCTTTTTGGGCCGAGCCCTTGTCGGGCTCGACTCCTTCATTCAGATTCTCGGAACAAGAGCCAACTTTCACCGGCTCTTTGTGGAAGCTGTCGAGCGTGCCGAAAGTCTCGACTAGCGCCGGAGTGTCGATGGTTGGTAGGTCGTGTCCATGAAGATTGCCTATTTCGACGCCTTTTCGGGAATCGCCGGCGATATGGTGCTCGGCGCCCTGCTCGACCTGGGACTGCCGATGCAGGTCCTCGAGGATGTCATCGCGAGGCTCGAGCTACCGGGCGTGGAAGTCCGGACCCGCGAGGTCCTGAAAAATGGCATTCGTGCGACCAAGGCCGACGTCTGGATTGGGGACCAGAAAGAGGAACCCGGAGTGCCCCACGGTGCGGCGGACCATTCGCATACCCACTCGCATGCGCACGCTCATTCGGACTCGGACTCTCATTCCCACTCTCATTCCGATGCCGATGCCCATTCCCATTCCCATTCCCACTCCCATGATGCACGCCACTCCTACCGGGAGATCCACAAACGTATCGTCGCCGCCGATCTCGGCACCAGGACCACAGACTATGCGACGCGCATTTTCCATGCGCTTGCCGTCGCGGAAGGGCGCGTTCATGGCTGTGATATCGACGACGTTCATTTCCACGAGGTCGGGGCGTTCGATGCCCTCGTCGATATCGTCGGCGCATCGGCCGGCCTGGTGCACTTCGGCTTCGACAAGATTTTTGTCTCTCCGGTGCCGACAGGAAGGGGATTTGTAAACACCGACCACGGGCGCATGCCGGTGCCCGCCCCCGCCACGCTCGAGCTTCTCCGCGGCCATGCAACTGATCCCGGAAATGGGACTCACGAAATGGTGACGCCGACGGGTGCAGCGATTGTGCAGGCACTCGCCGAAACCGGGCCACCCCCAACCCTCTCCCCGATCGAGATCGGGCATGGTGCCGGGGACCTGGACTTCGCGGATCGGCCAAATCTTCTTCGGCTCATTCTCGCCGAGGAAGTCCCGTCTTCGCGCAGGCCCGAACTTCCAGCCCTCGATGCCGCTTCCCATCAGGACGAGATCGTGGTTCTGGAATCCAACATCGATGATATGAACCCGGAATTCTTCGAGGCAGCCATGGCCGCTCTCTTTGCAGCCGGCGCCCTCGATGTCTCCCTGCAGCCGCAAACCATGAAGCGCGGTCGCCCGGCAACCTGCATCACCGTTCTCGCACCACCCGAACGCCGAGAGACGCTGGAAACTGTCCTCCTGCGAGAAACCTCGACAATCGGCGTGCGGAGTTGGCGAGCCCAGCGCCGGATCCTCTCCCGGAGACAAATCCACGTGACCACCAACTTCGGCAGCATCGAGGTCAAGGTGGTTACCCTGCCCGAAGGAGGGGAGCGGTACACGCCCGAATACGCGGATTGCCAAAAAGCTGCGAGCGAGAACCGGGTTCCGGTCAGCGACGTCTATGCGGCCGCACTCCGGGCCGCCCAGGATCGAGGCGACTGACGGTTCAGGTTTTCCTGAAAATTCGCCCCGCCAAGCGACAAGAGTCTCTTATTCGGGGGCCAGGTTCATGCTAGATTCACGGTCGATGAAGATTTTGAGGCCCATAGCTTTCCTGGCTCTGCTCGCTCTGGGCTCGGGCTGCAGTGCCCATCGGGGGCCGGAGGGCTCGGCGCCTCCCTGGGGCAAGGTCGACCTGGGCCTGACGGCTCAAGAGCGCGCGCTGGGAGAATTCCTCAAAGGAGAGGTCGCCCTGAGAAACGGCGATTCGGCCAAAGCGCATCTCGCCTTCGAGAAGGCCTCCCGGCTGGACCCGAACGAGCCCAGAATTCACGCCCGTCTCGCGCATCTCCTCGTCCGACGCGGCGAACTCGAAAAGGCTCTGCCCCATGCACGCGCCGCGGTCGAAGGAAATCCCGATGACGATTTCAGTCGAACCATCCTCGCAGGAACCCTCGAGGGCACGGGCGCAAGCACCGAGGCGGCCTTTCATTATCAGGAAATCATCCAACGCTCCCCGGAAATCGCGGAGCCCTATTTGCTGCTCGCTGCATTGCACCGCAAAACCGGCAACGAAGTCGCGGCACAGGAGGCCCTGGAGGCCCTGGTCCGAACCAACCCCGATTCCGTCATGGGTCATTATTATCTCGGGCGACTTCATGCGTCGGCTGGACGCCTGCAGGATTCCGAAGATCACTTTCGAGAAGCTCTGCGTCGAAACCCGCGCTCCACTCTCGTGCTGGTCGATCTGGGGCTGATCGAAGAAATGCGCGAGCGTCCCGAGGCGGCCGCCAACATTTATCGACGCGCGCTGGTGCTCGACCCCGACAACGCCATGGCGCGCGAGAGACTCGCCAGCCTGCTGATCGGTCAGAAGAAATTCAACGAGGCCCTGGCTCATTTCCGTGCTCTTGAAAGAATCGAGGACGATCCGACAGAGACGCGCGTAAAAATTGCGCTGCTGTATCTGGACCAAGGTGATTACGACCGGGCGGTGACCGAACTCGAATTGGTCCTCCGCGCCGCTCCCGGCAAGCCCGAAATCCACTACTATCTCGGCATCACCTATTCGGAGATCGGGGAGATCGAGACAGCCAGAGAAAATCTGCTCGCGGTTTCCGAAAGCGCCCCGGTGTTCGCCGATGCTCAGTTGCAACTCGCCTATCTGGCGCAACAGGAGGGGGATATCGCTCTGGCGGCTCGGTTCGCCGAAGCCGCGGTTGCCGCTCGACCTGACGCTCCGGGCCTGATGTCCTTCCAGATCGCGATCGAACGAGATCGGGGCAACCTGCCCGTAGCCATTTCCTTGGCGCAGAAACTCAGTGAGGATCATCCGGAAAACGATCGCTATCAATTTACCCTTGGCGCACTTCTCGATGCCTCGGGGAATCGCGAGGAAGCCGTCATCACCATGCGCCGTGCCATCTCGCTGAACCCGCGGAACTCCGAAGCGCTGAACTACCTGGGTTATACCTTTGCGGAACAGGGGATTCGCCTCGAGGAGGCCGAGTCTCTGATTCTGCGTGCTCTCGCCTTGGAGCCCGAAGATGGTTTCTACCTCGACAGTCTGGGCTGGGTCTATTTCCAGCAGGGCCGCTATGCGCGGGCGATCGAGAAGTTGGAGCGGGCCGTGGAACTCACAGGAAATGACCCCACCATTCAGGAACATCTCGGCGATGCTTATCGCCGCATGGGCCGTGAGGCAGAGGCGCGTCGGATCTATCAAAATGCCGGCAACAATGCGCCCTCGGAAGCACAGCGACAGCGCATCGAAAACAAACTTCGAATCAATGGTCGGACCAACCAACTTCAAGAACAAAATCTCTGAGCCGGAAATCGTGCAAAGACTTGCCCTGGTATTCTCTCTGATATGCATTTTCGGGTGCAGTCCCGTCATGGTCCGGCCGAGCCCCGAGGGGCGCCCCGACCTGCAGGGAATCCCTGCCAGTGATCTGATCGAGGCGCTGCGGGTATCGCAGGCGGATCTTCGCTCTCTGGATGCCTTGGGCAAGATCAGCGTCTCCACATCGGAAAACCGGCTGCGTGCCTCTCAAGTGGTTCTCGTGCAAGCCCCCGACGCCTTTCGGATCGAGGTCCTCGCCCCCTTCGGCATCAGCTACGTGGTTGCCGCCGACGGAGAAGCGCTCGCCACTCTTTCAACGCAGGACAACGTCCTCTACCGAGGGCGCCCGGACCAACAGACCATCGCCGAAGTCATCGGCATCGCCCTGGCACCGCGCGACATGACGAGCCTGCTGCTCGGGCGCCCGCCCGTAGAGGCAGATGAACTCGCAAGCCTATGGACGTCCAATCCCCCGGCAAACGATGCGCCCATAAAAACCGACGCACCGGCGGTCTTTCTCCATGCAGGCGACAGTGCAGATGCGAGCGTGGTGATCGGCTTCGCGAAGCTTCAGGCCGATCGATATGAACAGATCGTGCCGGTCTCCTTTCAACGCATCGCGCGCAATGGTCAGAGTCTCTTGCAAGCCGGCTTCGAGGACTTTGTTCTCGTCGAGGACGTTCTTGTCCCGCGCCGGATCCGCCTGCAGACCTTGTCGACCGACGCCATTGTCGAGTACCGCGAACTCACACCCAACAAGCTCATGCCTGCGAGCATGTTTCAGATCGCGACGCCCCCGGGGACTCGCGAAATCAGACTTCTGCCGGCTGGCCCATGATGAGCCCCCGCGTCCTTGCTGCCGGTGTCCTCTGCCTTTTCCTTCTTGTCGGATGCGAACGGTCGGCCACCGAAACAACCGCGCCGCGCCGTCCCTCCACCTCTTTGACCAATGCGCTCTTCAGCGATCCCAAAACGTTCAATCCGATTCTGGTTACCGACGATACGTCTCGACAGGCGCTGGCACCGATCTTTGAAGGGCTGGTGCGGATCGACCCCAAAACAACACGCCCCCAGCCCGCATTGGCCACCAGCTGGATGTCGAGCGACGAAGGGCGCGTCTGGACTTTCGAGCTCCGCCGCGACGTTGTCTGGCACGACGGACATCCCTTTACCGCGAAGGATGTCGTCTTTACCTTTGCCGCGATCTTTGACGATGCCGTTCCGAATAGTGCGCGTTATTCCCTGACCGTTGCGGGCAAGCCAATTCGGGTCGAGGCCGACGGCCCTCATCGAGTCCGATTTCATATGACCGAGGCCTTCGCGCCCTTTCTCTACGCAATGGACGTCTGGCTCCTGCCTGCCCATCTGCTCGGAGAAAGCCTGGAGACGGGGGCCTTCACGCGCCAATGGGGCATCGACACCCCACCGGAGAAAATCATTGGCACCGGCCCCTACCGGATGAGCCGCTACGTGCCCTCTCAGGTGATGGAGTTCCAGCGAAACCCGCATTATTGGGAACAGGGGCCCAAAGGACAACAATTACCGGCGATTCCAGGCCGCGCCACTCTGATCGTCCCGGAACAGAATACCATTGCGCTGCGCTTTCTCGCCGGGCAGACACATTATTACGAGCCGCGTCCCGAGGAGATTCCCAACCTCGAGGATCGGGCAGGCGAGTTGGCCATCCAGGTCCGGGACATCGGAATCGACACGGGGAACCAGTTCGTTGTCTTCAATCGGAACCCTGGCTACTGGCTGCGCCAAGGGGTCGACGGTAAGCCAAACCCGAAGCTGAGCTGGTTCTCGGATCGAGAGTTCCTGCGCGCGCTGGCGCATGCGGTCGACAAGCCCGGGATGGTCAACACTGTCTACTACGGCTTCGGCGTTCCCTCGGTCGCCAACATCTCGCCTTCGAATCATATTTTCCATAATCCCGAGCTTCAGGACTATCGCTACGACCCCGCGCTTTCCCGGCGGATTCTCGAGCAGGCAGGCTATCGGGACCGCGATGGTGACGGCATTCGCGAAGACCCCGAGGGGAATCCTCTGATATTCGGCCTCACCACCAATGCCGGCAATACTCTGCGCGAGCGCCTTTGCTCGATTCTACTGCAAGATTGGCAATCGCTGGGGATCGAAATTCATTACCGGCCCCAAACCTTCCAGTCGCTGGTGGAGAGGCTGAACGTCACCCACGAGTGGGATGTCGTGATGATCGGTTTCACCGGAAGTCTGGATCCCAATAACGGCGCCAATTTCCTGCGCTCGAGTGGCAACCTTCATATTTGGAACCCGGCTCAAAAAGAACCCGCGACGCCATGGGAAGCCGAAATCGATCAATTGCTCGATCAGGGCGCTGCCGAACTAGATCTGGAAAAAAGAAAGCTTTTCTATTGGCGAATTCAGACCATAATCCATAGGGAACTTCCCTTCATCGGACTTGTCCGGCAACGGAAGGCTTTCGCCTGGTCAAAGGATCTGGAAAATTTTCATCCCATGGTCTGGGGCCTGTGGAAGCCGAATCAAATCGACATAGCCCCCTGAGAGAGTTATCCCGAAAAAATGCCTCGCATCCGCGTGCTCCAGACGTCAGACCTGCAAATGTGTCCCGAACGCCCCGAAACGATCGGGGTGCTCGATCAAATTCTTGCCACGGCACAGCAGCGTGCCGCCGACATGGTCCTGATCGCCGGTGATCTGATTGGCCGTGACGCAGATCCCACGACAATGGCGCCACTGGTACGCGCCGCGATCGAGAAGGTGGCACCCCTGCCGGTTGTCCTGCTGCCCGGCCACGATGACGCCACAGCCTTTGACGAAACAACCGACCTCGGAGCTAACGCCGTTCACCTGCATCGGCGCCCCGTCCATAAGGCGACCGTATGCGGCCTGGACGTGGTCGGGATCCCCTGGCAACCGGGACGAACCCTCGCGGAATGCATGATAGGCGTCACCATGGATCCCCGACACACCATTGTGCTGGCTCACGCGACACTGGCCCGAGGACTGCGGAGTGCGGTCTCGGGCGAAGGGGCCGAGGGCGCTTTCATGCCCGCATTTGCCGACGACCTTTTGCGTCGCTGCACTTACGCAGCGCTGGGCCATGTACATGCCGGCGAGAATCTGATTCTGCGAGAAGGAGAGCGTCTGGTGGCCTACGCCGGATCCCCACTGGCGCATAGCCCTCGAGAGCTCGGGCGAAGAGGTGTCTTGCTGGTCGACTTCGAGAGCTCGGTGGGTGTGGTCGAACACCTTTTTCTGCCCCTCCCCACACGGAGCTACACACTGGTCGAAGAAACTTGTCTTCCCGGAGAAGAGTCGGCCGCCATTCAATCGATCGCCCGCCGCGTCGCCGAGGCCCGCGGAGCCGATGTCTGTGTACGCGCGCGCCTCACGGGCATGGCACTGCAAAGCCCCGCCGATCTGCGCGTCCTGCTCGAAGCCGCGCTGGGGCAGAAACAGACCCAGCCAGCATTCGCCGCCGGCGCATCGTCGCTGGACGTTCGGATCGAAATCGAAGTCGCGGACTTCTCGGCTCTCGCCGATATACCTGTCGTGGTCGAATTCATCGAAAAAATGCGCCCTTCTCCGGATAGCGCTTCGGGCGGCGCGCCAGAGGTGCGCCGCGCCGCTCTCGAACTCGGCCTGCACTCCTTTCGGGAGGCGATTGCATGAGCGTACGCATCCAACGCCTCTCGATTCGCAACTTCGGCCCTTTGCGCAACCTCGTCCTCTTGCCCGGGCCGGTGACGGTCGTCTACGGCCAGAACGAGGCGGGCAAGACATCCTGCATCGATGCTCTGGTTCGCGCGCTACGAGACCGGGTGCGACCCGGGCGGGAACGCCTGATTGAGCAGACCCGCGAAGGCCCCGGGTTCGAAGGCGAGATCGACCTCCTCCTCGACCCGGAAGATGGCGGCAGCGTTCTGGAGTTGCTGCGAGAGCACCCTTCTCTGGCGCGGCTCTTCATCGTCCGCGATGCGGACCCGTCACTTCAGGCGGGTCGATCCTGGTTGAACTCGATCCGAGACCGCCTCGTCGGTATCGATTTGGCACGAATCGCCGATCTGGTTCGCAATCGCGCAGGTCTGACCGAAAACGGAATGCTCCGGGACGCTCGTGCCGATGAACGCCAACGCCTGCGGGAGCGAGTCGCCCGAATCGATGCCTTTCTCGACGACCTCCCGGGCATCGGCAAATTGCAGGAAGAGATCCATCAAGTCGACCTGCAGCGCACAGCCAATCGCAACCATGGAGAAAAACTCCGTGCCGCCGAACGCTTCGAACGCTTTCGCACCGCCGAGCGCGCGGTGGGCAGCGTTCGCGAAAATGAACGGCGCCTGCGGGACCTCGATCGCTACGGGGAGCAGGACTTGCGTGAATGGCGCGAGGCGATCAGCTTGCTGCGCGAAGCCGCTGCGATCGCCAAGACCGCTGAAAACGAATCTTCCCGCCTGCGCGATGAATTGGAGCTCGCCGCCGAGGAAGCCAAAAAGCGCCAGCTGGCGCGCGACCGCGGAAACTCCCATACCGAAGCGATCCGGAGCGCTCATCTGGAAGAAAATCTGGAGGAAGCGCGAACCGCCACCGCCAACGCGGGGACATGGGCCCTGTGGAAAATTCCGCTGGGGGCTGCCGGCGGGCTCTTGCTGCTCCTCTCCATTGGACTGATCACCACCGCCACCGATGCCTCCGGCACTCAGGCCGCGTCGATGGGGCTTGCCGCAGGTACCGCGGCCACATTCGGCCTGATCAGCGCGGCTCTGTCGATTACCGCAAGCAGCCGTATTCGCCATGCGGCTGCTGTGTCGGAAGATTTGCTGGCCCGCGCACGCGCCCATCTGGGTGACGTAAAAACGCTCGCGGATTGCGCAGCGCAGCTGCAGAACGCCGTCATTCTGCAGGAACGAGTCGAAGGCGAGTTGATCGCCGCCAAAGCCGTGGTGCAATCCCTTGAAGAAAAAGAACTTGCGGCAAAAAAGATTGAAGACGAGCGCAACCGCAGTCTGGATATCGTCCAGCGACAGATCGCCGAAATCCGCGACCGCGTCCATCTCTCCTCGATCGAACAACTCGAAGGTAAAACCCGCGAACGTGGTGAGACCAAGGCCCTGCTGCTCGAGTCCCAACGGACATTGGAGAGCCTGCTCGGCTCGATCGACCAAACCCAGCCACTCGAGAACCAACTCGACGAGCTTCGTGTCGAAGATCCGGGCATTGAACCCA
Organism: Binatia bacterium; assembly: GCA_965658895.1. Lineage (GTDB taxonomy): Bacteria > Desulfobacterota > Binatia > UBA12015 > UBA12015 > UBA12015. The sequence goes on along the minus strand of CBFHUR010000009.1, from coordinate 32,265 downwards.
ACCCCCAGCGTCTCGCGGCGACCGAGCATGAGTTGGAGGGCTTTGATGCCCGACTTCTCACCCTGCGATCACAATTGACGGAAAGACGAGATCGCTCTCTGGCCGCAATCGGCCTCGACGATATCGGCAAAATTCACGCCGAGCATTCGCGTCTGCATCAAGCGATCGAGCACATGGACAACGAGACCAAGGGCGCCAACCTGGCGCTTCAGGGAATCCGCGAGCTTTCCTCGGATATTGATCGGCCTCTGCGCGAAGCACTCGGCAATGGTCCCGAGGCCGCCGGCCATTACCTCGAAAAACTCACCAGCGGTCGCTATCGAGCCATCGCCCTGGAAGGCTCCCAGGAGCTATCGGTCGAAAGAGACGATGGTTCTCGCCTCCCGGTCGAAGCACTCTCCCGGGGCGCGCGCGATCAACTCGCACTTGCCATCCGACTTTCTCTGGTGCGACGGCTTCTCGGCGAACCAGGGTTTCTCGTACTGGATGATGCCTTCCTCACAAGCGATGCCGGGCGCCGCGAGGCCCTCAGCGCGGCACTTGCCGAACTCGCCAAGGAAGGTTGGCAGATTCTCTATTTTACTTTCGACCCGGCCCTGCGCGACCGCCTCGCCCGACTCGACGCGACGGTCATCGAACTCCCGCCGCCGAACCGCAGCAACTGAGTCCTTTGATTCCTCAGGGGTTCCAGGCCGGAATCACGCGAAAGGCCCCCGTGGAAACCAGGGTTATCGTCAAGCACGCGTAGATCAGAGACCGTCGCAATGAACCAGCTCTCCAGCCCGAGATCAGGTGGGTTGCGGCTGCTCCGAGCAAATAGATCGCATAGCCGATGGCCACAGCCGACATCGCCGGCACACCCCAACCGCCGAGGGAGGTCACCAGGCCCATCGTGCCAAAGGCCAGATTCGCAAACCCCGCTTCCCATTCGAAAAATGTCTGATTTGCGAATGCCAATGGCTCCCGATGATCCCCAAGCGCACCGGCCAGAAAAATGTGCCGCAGACCACTTGCCAGGCCCACGGTTCCCACCGCGACTGCCATATATCCTGAGAGCTGGTCGACCGGATCATCTCCGCCAAGAGACATCCCGATAAAAATACCGACAAAGTAGACCGCGTTCACCAACCCATGGACTGTCACGACCCGCTCTCGCAGCTCTGGTTGTCCAACTGATCATCAAAGTTGTCACAGTCCATATTCAGGCCGAAGACCCCTTCCATCATGGCACAACTGCGACATGCCATTTTTTCGGCCAGGCAACTCGTGGCGGCGGAGGCATTGGTCTCGGTGGCACAATCGCCGCCCAGAGCCTCGCCGAGCGCCACACCCCGACTCAGGCATTTCTTGGTGATCTGAAGCGACAATTTATCCCGGGCTGATGCGATGCGGCCACGAGCGTCGGCCAGGACCGTATCGAGGCATTCCGAAATATTGCTTGGCGATCGAAGCGTTCCCCCCTGGCCCGTGGTTTTCTTTTTCAGACACGTGGTGAACTCCTTCACGTTCATTTGCAGCAACTTTTCTGCGAACTTCTGCACGGTCAACTGGCAGGCCGAGGCCGAGCGCGTCGCCGAATCGCGCGCACTCACAATGACCGACCCGGCCTCCATGCCAAAGATATCATCGACAGATCGCGAACCTTCCGCGGCGCCGGCGGCCACCAAAGTATCCGAGGGCAAATACCCGAAACTGGGAATCTCCGTACACTTCGATGCCTGAACAGCCGCCAGACCAATTTCCAATCTGGCAATTTTCAGCTTTCGATCCTGCAGCGCGCAGCCCTCAAAGGATCCGTTCGAGATTTTCTCGCGAGCGAGGTCCTTGGCGCAGCCCTGATTCTCCTTGGACTGTGCAATCGCCAGCTTGCTCGACCAGATCGCACTCTGTGCCAGACATTTTCTCGCCGCGAGAGTCAGCGGTTCCTCAATCGTGCAAGTCGCCGAACATCCGTCGAAACTCAGGTTGTTTCCATCATCGCAGAACTCCCCGGTCAGACTATTGAGAACGCCATCTCCACATTCGGGTATGGTGCAATCCGTATCGCAGGTCGTACTCGCCCCCACATCGTCACAAGCCTCTCCCGCTGAAGGATTGACCACGCCATCTCCGCAGGTCGCCGCGGTGCAATCAGCGTCGCAGGTCTCGCTCTCGCCGCCATCGTCGCAGGTTTCGCCGAAGCCGAGTTCTCCGTCACCGCAGACGGCTTCTTCCCCATCACCCACGATCGACAGATTCAACGTGGCGGTGCGCGTGGTGCTTCCGGCCGCCGAGACCGCTGCGGTAGCGGTCAACGTCACACCACTCGAGACGGAAACCTCATCCACAAACCAGCCCACTCCCGCCACGCTGGTATCGGTTCCCGTGCGGAGGCGTATTCGCGCGGCACCCCCACTCCACTCGCTGAGATCTACCTCCGAGAGAATGTAGCCGTTGCTGCTTCCGGAGAAAGCAGCCCTCCCACCAAGAGCATTCTGGTGAGCTTCCGAAATCTGGTCATTATAGCCATTGGTCACGAATTTCGCGCCGAGATCGATCCATTCTCCGCCATTGACGGAAATCTCCACCACGGCACCATCGTAGCCCTGCTCGAAGTCATAATCGTGCCAGAAGCGCAGGACCGCTCCAGCCGGCAGCGCCAGAACCTGATCAATCTGCAGGTATTGGTCGGTGAGCGCGCCGGGAGCTGTCGCAAACCAGGACTGGCCGGACCCCTCCCCGGTCCCGACGCAGACGGGATTCGACAGATCCGGCCGCACCAGGGCCAACCCCTCGATCGCCATCACCGGCACCACGCCACTTTTGAAGAACGGATAAACACTCCAGGCCCCCGAGAAAATGGCGCTGTCGGAATCCGGATAGACATCAAAGGAGGCGACCTCGCAAATGTCTACCGACGACAGGTCTCCCAACTGCAAAATGCGCAGCCCCGCGGTGTAATTTGCCTGAAAGGCAAAGTCTCCCTCGATATATAGATTGTGATCGATGGCGGCCGTACTTCCGAGGAATTCTCCGACCAGCACGGGGCCATCGAGATCCGCGACACTCAGAATATAGGTCTTGGTCTTGTGACCGCTCTGCTGCTCGTCCAGTTCATCGTCCAGCAAGATAAAACCTTGGGACTTCGCCAGACGACCCTGATGGCTGTAGGCCACGCCGGAATAGGTAAAGCGAGAGATCTGTTGCGGAGACGCCTTGTCGGTCACGTCCACAATCGTGAGGGTGTCCTCGTTATAGGCAAAACAGATCTCACGGCCGGAATAATCCGTATCGGGGCCGCTATACATCACGCATTGCACATCGTGCGTATATCCATCATCGGCAAAGCAACCCGCCTCTACCGGATTGGTCGGGTCCTGAATGTCCACGATGTACAAACCACCCGAACAAACGTTCGCCCCCACAATATAGGCGAATCCGCTTTCTTCATTGATCGCAATATTGTGGGCACTGCCGAAGGTTGCAAGGTGCGCGGTTTCGGAAAAGACAGCCGGCGGATTCGCAACCGACCGCAGTGTGCGCAAATCAAAAATTTGCAGACCGTGATTCGTCGCTTCACTCACAATGAAGGCATGATCGTTGTAGACCCGGATGTCGCGCCAATCGCTGCTGCTGGTGTGGGTCGGGAGGTCTCCGAGATAGATCGGTGTTGCCGGCGCACTGATGTCGACAAAGCTGGTTCCGGTCGACCGACCCATCAAAACGTATTCCTTTTGCGTATCGCGATCCGTCCACCCCCAACCGTCATTCCCCGCGCCACCACCAATCGAATTCATCGGCAGATATTGCTCGAGATCGACCCGATTGCAGCTGAACACGCCGGCCTTGCCGCCCGCGCAAGGGGTGGCGCCGACCGGAGAATCGGGCACTTTCCCGCTGGATCCACTCCCACCAAAGGGATTGGCATCACTGAGGGCCCAATCCCGATCGCCCACCCCGTGAGAGATCGCCCAACGCGAGGGCCCGACTTCCATATCGTCAGCGAACAGAACACCGCCACCACCCGGGGCCAGAACATCGACGCGGAAGGAACGGGTTGCCGAAGAGCTGCCCGCCACACCAAAGGTCGGCCAGGTGATGTTCCCGGCAGATAACGTCCCGCCGTCGGAGGCCGAACCGGCGACATAGGCAGTCCCGGCTGGCACCTCGGCTGTCGCCAGAACCCCGTTCACAATTCGCGAGTCGTCGTTGCCGATCTGCAGAGAGAGCTCAAGTTCCTCGCCGCTGATAGCCGGATCTGGCGAGCCGGCAAAAACCAGGCTGAGGCCTCCACAATCCGAACCGCTGAAGAATCCCCGATCACACGCAGCGCTGCGAATCGCGCCGCTATTCGCGCCGCCATTGAGTTCCGCGTCGGCTTGCAGCAACGCGTTGGCTGCATCAATCATCGTGGCATTGCACGGGAGCGCGAAATGGTGCTCGAGAACCAGCTTGTCCAAGGTCGCCGGTCCCACGATCGGATGAAGCACCCAGAGGAAAGCCGACCATATTTCCCCGTCCGCATGGACCTGGCCGACAAGGTCTTCAGGATATTTCTTGTCCCCATCGATCCGCCGCAAGCAAGGCGGTGAGCTACTGGAATAACTCGCCGCATCCCACTCCCCGATGCAGGCGGCATGCGCCGACTGATAGGCCGCATCTCCGACGTCATGGTAGAAGCTCCCGGCCAGATAGTCGCCGAAGCCTTCTCCCATCGCGCCCATATCGCCGCCACCCCAACAGCTGTTCTGATTATGCTGGATGGCATGACCAAATTCGTGTGCGACGATGTCGGCGTCCTCGCCGTCATCGACGCCCCCGTCACCCATATGGATCGCGTCGTCGCCCGTGGAGTAGAAAGACTGGTCTTCGTCGTTCCAATGCGCATTGGCCAGACTTGCAAAATCCCGAATACCATTGGCCGGAGGGACATCGTCATCGAAGCCCAAGGTGTGCATATAGAACTGGATCTGGTCGACCGTGGAATAGACCGTTACTTCCTCAAAGCGCATATCGTTGCGTGAGTAGTTGTAGATCCGATTCGATTCATTGGCGAAGTTCCACGTTTTACCGCCTGAATGCGTGACATCCACGAACTCTCCCTTGAGGCGACCGGTACCCTCGTCGAGACGCTCGAGAGTCACCGAAACGCGCTGCGCATCCAGAAAGACATTGGTCGAATCTCCATTATCCGGCTGGGTCGTCGTGCCACTGGTCTGGTAGGGGTTGGGCCGATAGACCAGACCCTCACCGGTGGCGAAAACCAGGCGATTTTCCTCAAAGAGAATCTTGCCGGTATGCGCATCCACAACCACCAGAAAGTCTCCCAGCGGCTTTGCAGCATAGACCCAAACCTCGTGGGCGATGCGCAGCTCGCGACCGGCCTGCGGGAACCAGACCCGACGACTCTTGGGAGCCAGCCGTTGCTCGGTCATGCCCACGGCAGCCTCGGCCAATCCAATCGCTTCTCGACGGACGATCGGCGCCGCGATCGGACCCGCTGTCGGTCGCACCTTGTAGTTGGTGTGAAAGGCATTGATGCCACCGTCGCGACCCTGATGAACGGACAACCGTGCGCCAAAGATCGGGATGCCCCGATAGAGTTGGCGGAACCGGGAATGGGCTGACGCCAAACCGCGGCGCGTATCGATCGTCTCGATATCGGCGAGACTCTCCTCCATGCCCAGAGCGTCCGCATAATGCTTCATGAATCCTCGGGCTGACAATTCCGGTTGGCTCAGACTGCCCTGGTAGCGGCACGTGCGGTAGTCACGCCGGGTCTCCAGATCAACCGTTTTCTGATTGGGTTGCGCGGCGCACGGAAGACGCTTGTTGTCCCCCGGGTGGCGCTGGCCGAAGGATGCGGTGGGCCATATCAGTCCCGAAAGGCAGACCAGCAGAATCGCCGTTACGGGAAGGGGGGGGAACCTACGGTTGTCGGCAATGAGGTTACGCATAGAGGACGCCAGATAATCACGGTTGGCGCGCCTCGCCTAGACCCATTTTTCGGTCCAGGCCGTCGCCGGAGCTGGCTGTATAAAATCCAGTAAAATCGAACCTCTGGCAACATCCATTGGTCAGGATTTCGTTCCCGATCGCTGCGCACTCGACTTCCGTTGCACTTTCCCTGCGAACCTCTTAGGTGTGCCTACATGCCGACGTTACGCCAGGTTCTTGGAGCCAAAGTCGTTTTTTCATTCTTCCTGCTTTGTCTCCCGCTTCTCTTTCTCCCGCTCAGCGGCTTCCAGCTCATCGGATTCCCGACCTACGCAGCCCCGGCCGAATTCTTCATCCGGCTTCTGGGTGCCGCCTATTTTGCACTCGTTGTGACGCAAGCCTGGTCCACCTTTGACCCGGTGCGGCGCAAGGGGGGGCTGATCGCCGCCATGGTCGAGTGCCTCTCGACGACGCTGGTACTCTGGCACTTCGTTTTCTACGGCTATCTGGAGACCTGGCGCGTCGTGGGCAAAATGATTGTGATGGCCGGGGGATTCCTCACCCTGGCGTTCCTTCTGCTTTTGCTGCTGACCGGGTACCGCGCCTTGTTCGAATCCACGGACGCCGCCGAAGCCACGCACTGAAACCGACCGTTGCGGTTTTCTCAGGAGGGATCAATCGCGATGCGCATGCGGGCAGATGCCCGAATCTCGATATCACCCGACTCGATCGGAGGAGCGCCCGCCTTGGCTTCCGCCGCCATCGATCGCGCGTAAGCGATCCGTGGGGCCGGCGATCCGCCCCCTTCCTGCTGAATCTCCAAAACCGCACCCAGATCCACTCCGGCGCCGGCCGCCGCGGCCGTGGCATAGGCACGCGCCCGAGCGACCGCCTGACTCAAGGCTTCCTGCTCAAGTTCGGCGCGCTTGCTCGTATCAAAGCGTAAACCCGATACGGAGGTCACCCCTGTACCCACCGCGAGGCCAAGGACTTCGCCAACCCGCGCCACCTCATCAATACGAACTTCGATGGTGTTTCTTGCCACGTAACCACGCAAGGTGCGTTTCCGGTCCTGCCAGTCGTATTCCTCCTGCAGCGAATACGACAATGTCTGCACGGCGTCTTCGCCAAGCCGGGCGCCTGCGAGCGCCTGCATTGCGGTCCTGGAGGCTTTCGCCACCGCTTCCTGAGCGGCGTTGGGTTGGGAATCTCGGGCCTCGATCGCCAGCGTGACAAACGCCCGATCCGGTGGGACGGAAATCACCGCTTCACCTCGGGTCTGGATCGAGGGAGCCGTACCCCCTTCGTTGGTGACCGCTGTTCCGCAGCCCGTCAGCAGCAATGCACCCAGCATCCAGCCGGAAAGTCGCAGAAAACCGTTATTGACCATGAAACCATCTCCTATCGAGGTTTGCCCGGACTGTCGACGGATGGACGAGCACGACCGGGCGGACTCGATCAAGGACGCGAATCGTACGAACTTATTCGATACCGAGTGCTTCTTGCCAACGAGCAACAGATGCTTACGCGCTTCAACCCCGCATTGCGTCTGCATGGTGCCGAATATGATCCCCGATCAGAGTCTTGATGAAATCATACCCATGACCATGGCCGGGGTGACGGCGCAATTCCAGAGGATGACCCGCCGAGGCGCATGCCGCCTCGAGAAGTTCCGGCCGCAGTTGCTCGACCAGATATTCATCGGCTTCCCCCTGGTCCACCAGCAGCGGCAACCGCTCGGTGGCCTGCGCGATCAACGCGCAGCTATCCCACTCGGCCCAGGCGGCGCGGTCTTCACCGAGGTAGGCGGTAAACGCCTTCTGGCCCCAAGGAACCTCGCTCGGGGCCACAATCGGTGCAAAGGCAGAAACCGAGCGGAAGCGTCCGGGATGGCGCAGCGCCACCATCAATGCGCCGTGCCCGCCCATCGAATGACCCGCAATTCCCTGTCGACTCATGTCGGCGGGCAATTCTTCCCCGACCAGCCGGGGCAGTTCTTCTGTCACGTAGGAATACATGCGGTAGTTCATGATCCAGGGCATCTCGGTGGCATCGAGATAGAAGCCCGCTCCGGTACCAAGGTCCCAGGAATCTTCCTCGCCAGCGATGCCGGCCTCCCGCGGACTGGTATCGGGAGCCACCAACAGCACGCCATGGTCCGCCGCATGCTGCTGCGCTTCGGCTTTGACCGTAAAATTCTCCGCCGTGCAGGTCAGACCCGAAAGCCAGAAGAGTACCGGCACCGGACCATCCTTTGCCTGCGGCGGCAAGAATGCCGAAAACGTCATCTGCGTGCCAGTTTCATCCGAAAAGTGGCGAAGGTACTGCTGTTCACCACCCGCCATCGGTTCGCTCGAAATCACTTCCAATGCAGCCATGAAGGCATCCTAAGCATGAGAAAGCCGCCTCGTCAGCCCCGGAATCGCTTGACGCGGGCGATCGGCATCACGAAGCTGGCACATGGCTGAACTGCGGCATCTGGAAAAGGTAGCCGCCGGCGAGCGACTTCTCGTCGGCGGGGATCGATTTGCGACAATCTCCAAGGAACTCGCCGAGGCCTTCCGACCCGGGGATTCACTTGTTGTTGTCGAATCTACCGGAGAAATCCTGCACCTTCCCAAGGCAGAAAGATCGCTCGCCGATGCCGCGGTGGCACGAGCCGCTGAGGCCTTCACGCAGATGGGCACGATCAGCGACATCCAGATCTCGAAATTTTTCGCAGAATTCGCCGCTCGCCTTGAGGATGAGAAAATCTGGGCGCGGGTTCTCGACATCAACGAGAAAGATCTGGATCGGGCGCGCCAACGCGGTCGTTCGACAACCCGATTGATTGCCGATGACAAGCTCCGCCGAGGCATGATTGACGGTTTGCGCGGATGGCTCGATGCAACCAGTCGCCGCGGCACTGTTCTCGACACCATCGAGCATGAGGGATGGAAGGTGGACCTCGTCGGTGCCGAGCTCGGCGTGGTCGGATTTGTCTTCGAGGGCCGCCCCAATGTTCTCGCCGATGCCACCGGCGTGCTGCGCAGCGGGAATACGGTTGTCTTTCGGATCGGAAGCGATGCCCTGCAGACCGCACAATGCCTGATGTCGGAGGCACTCAACCCGGCTCTGGCCGCAAGCGGGCTTCCTGCGGGAGCTGTCGTCCTGATTGAAAGTGCCGCGCATGCTGCAGGCTGGGCACTCTTCTCCAACCGCGACGTCTCACTCGCCGTAGCCCGAGGCTCCGGCCCCGCGGTCGCCACTTTGGGCTCTCTCGCCAGACAAGCCGGGGTGCCGGCCAGCCTCCACGGAACCGGCGGTGCGTGGATTGTCGGCAGCCAGACCGCCAACCCGGAATCTTTCCGCGCCGCCATCGAAAGTTCGCTGGACCGCAAGGTTTGCAACACTCTCAATGTTTGCTGCATTCCGGAAAGCCGCATCTCCGACCTCCTCCCCGCCTTTCTCGAGGCGATGGAGCGGGCCGGACAGGCACGCGATCAGGACTTCAAACTGCATGTGGTCTCCGGCGATCAAAAATGGCTGCCGCAAGATCTGCAGACGCGCACAATTTCAGTGCGCCGCGCCACCGGTGATCAGAAGGAGCCCCAAGTCGCGATTCTCCCCGAACCGGAATTGGGTCGCGAATGGGAATGGGAGGAAACGCCGGAAGTCACTTTGAAGATTGTCGCCGAGGTGTCTGACGCCATCGACCTCTTCAACCGCTACAGCCCGCAATTTGTGGCCAGCCTGATCAGCGAAGATCCTGACGAGCATGCCTTGTTTTTCCAGAGGACCAACGCGCCCTTTGTCGGCAATGGCTTCACGCGCTGGGTGGATGGGCAATATGCTCTGCATCAACCCGAATTGGGCCTCTCCCATTGGGAAAACGGGCGCCTTTTGGGCCGCCCCGCGGTTCTGTCCGGCGACAGCGTCTACACGGTTCGCGCCCGAGTCTCGCAAACGGATCCGGGAGTGCGACGCTGACCCTCAGGCTTTTCTCAGGCGCAGCCGAGCTTTCCTGACGTCCCCGGGGCTTTCCTGCCGACGACAACCCTCAATCTTCGAGAAACAATTCGTCGACGGTAAAGGTATAGCCCACTTCATTGGAACGATACTGCTTTCCGGCCTCCGACCTCCCGGTCGCGCGGGCATAGGCCTTCATCTGGTAAGGCATCGCGGGCAACTGGAGTTCACGGTCGCGGAGGAAATTCAGAACCGTCGCCGGAACAAACTGCGCCACCATCTCGGCGTAAACCAGGTTCGGCTGTCCACTGGTCGTCGCCACGGTAGAGGAACTCGAAGGTATCTGGAAGCCGGTAGCGATCTGGTTGGAGGGAATCTCGATGTCGGACCCGACCACCTCGTAGCGAACATCGATCGTCTGCACATTCATGCCCAGTTCCGTCAGATTGTTTTCGACACCCAAATAGGCACCACATGGGTCAGCCAGTGAATTCGTGCGCTCGGGAAAAGCATTCACGCGATTGAGATACAGAGTATACGAGTTATCCACGATCGCGTTGGAGACACTCACTTCCACGCAGGTGATAGTTGTGCCCGTAATCGTTTCCGGGCCGCGCCAGATCCCATTGGCATTGAGAACCAATCCGTCGGTCTGGCTCCCCCCACTGCCGCAAGCAACGCCCAGAAGCCCCGCGCCCAGAAGCGCCAACCCCACCCGCAATCTTCTGTTCCTGATCCTGTTTCTCATCCTGAGCTCCTGCCCATCTCTCACGTGCCTGGCACGGCATGACGTTGTCGGAATCCTCCCTGCGGATCCCCTCCGGCGAACGACTAGGGAATCGCCGACAATGGCGCGCTACCCTGCGTTCGCGGTGCGAAAATTTCGTACGCGCTGCGGTCCCGTTCTCGCCAGAGGTCAGCAGCAGACGGCAGATCTCCCGCTTCATCCTTGCTCCAGACTACGCGTGGCGTGATGAAGACCAGAAGTTCCTGGCGCGAATCTCGGGTCACCTGATTCTTGAAGAGCCAACCGAGAACGGGGATATCCTTGAGCCAGGGCACGCCGCCTTCCCCTTTTGAGGCGCGCTGGCGATAGACGCCACCGATCACAACGGTTTCCCCATCCCGCACCAGGACCTGCGAGGTCGCCTGGCGACTGATCTCGTTGGGAATCCCATCGGTTTCCGTCGAACTCGGCACACTGGATTTCACAAAGAGCTGCAGCAGGACATAACCATCACTGGAGACCTGCGGGGTCACACGGAGGATGATCCCGGTATCGATTGCCTGCGTCGCGGTTGTATTGGATCCCGCCGAACCGCCGGTCCCCGTATTGATCACGGTCCCGGTGCTGGGCAATTTGACGCGCAGGATCTCGAGACTCTGGATCTGCGCCTCCCGGTTGTTGAGCGTAATCACCTTGGGCCTCGAGATCACCTTGCCCTTGCCGTCGTTCTGGATTGCCGTGATCTCGGCATCCAGCTGCGAGGCTCCGTCCAAAGATCCCAGAACAAGACCCAGGGTGCTGCCGGCCCCTGCCGCGACACCCTTGGCCGGGAAGTCCACCAGAATGGGCGCACCCGCTGCCGCCGCACCTGCGGGACCAGCGCCGCCCACCGCGACCCGGCCGGGGAAGTTCTTGCCCGTCGGATTGCCTGTTTCCGGGCTGGCCACGTAGGAAGCTCCCCACCGAACGCCCAATTCTCGAGCGACCTCGGCATCCGCTTCGAAAATCAAACCCTGAATGGCGACCTGCGCGGTCTGCACATCGAGACGCCGAACCAGTTCCCGCGCGTTCATCAACCCATCGGCCACATCCCGCACGATAATCGTATTGGTCGCTTCGTTGACCATCACCATCCCGCGGCCAGACAACATGCCGCGACGATTGCGCCTCTCGGTCTGGCTGTTGGCGCCGCCCGAAGAGCGGCCACCGCGCAGGATCCGCGCGATCTCGGTGGGATTCACATAGTTTACCCGCAAATAGGCGGTCGCCAGGGGCTCGAGCTCGCGACCCGCCTGGCGCGCCGCCAGGCGCGCTTTTCGTTCTTCCTCCAGGCGCTTGGCCGTGGACACCACCAGCACATCGTCATACGCGACCATCTCGAGTCCGGTGGACTTCAACAGGATGTCGAGCGCCTGATCCCAGGGCACATCGTGCAGAACGATCGTGACGCGGCCACTCACATCGTCGGTGGCCACAATATTGCGCTCGGCCACATCGGCAATGATGCGCATGACATTAAGAATATCGGCATCCTTGAACTCCAGGGTGATCCGCTTGCCGGAATATGCGGGAATCGGATCCGGGTCCTGCGAGATACTCGGGACGTTCCGCGGTGCCGGCAACGGCGACATGACCGGCGGGGGAGGCGGCACGGGGCGAGCGGCCTCCTGCTCGATTTGCCGGATCGCTGCGATGGCAGGATCGGCCTCCGCCGGGGTTTTCGACCGTGCATTTTCGGGAACCGGCTTGAGTGCGATGGCCCGGGTCGGCATCTCGCCGTCGGTCGCCACCGCGAGCACCATGGCCGCCCGGGCAAGAGCGCCCTGGGGGGCATCGCCAGCAGCAAAAATTTCCTTCGCGGCGGCCCCGACCGGCTTTGGCCCCACACCCATCAGAAGCGAACTTCCCTGATCTTCCCAAACACAACTTCCGCCGGCATCATCCGCCAATTCAAAGACGATCCGAACCTTGTTGCTGTAGCGGCCGATCCGGAAACGAGGCGCCATGGACAAACCCGTTTCGCCCTGGTCCTGACCGGCGGAATCCCAAACTTCGCCGGCAACATCCGCAACACAGCGGACAGGGTTGGCCAGCGCAAAAGAGCGGATCGCCTCCGGCGTTCGAGAGAATTGCACCACCACGCGTGCGCCCTCGGGATCCCCTGCCGCGCGCACCGCAACGACCCGCAATCCCTCTTCGGGCACAAAGTTCGCGGAAGCCTCCGAGACCGTACGCCCTGATTTCGTTGCGACGCCGAGGCGCCCGTCACCGGGATCGGCCGCCACCACTCCGGGGCCCGAAACCTCGGTCCGGTATTCCCGCGCGACCGGTGCCGTTTGCTGAGCCGCGCAACCTGTAGTCACCAGGGCCACAAGACCCCAATAAATCATCTCTCTGCCAATCATGGCTGAAACTCGCTCTCGTCGGACGCCAACACCATCAGAATTTCCTTCCGGTGCCGTTCCCCGATGATGTCGGTATGCCACTCCTCCACAACCACGCCCCGCTCCCGGATATCAGTAACAACGCCACCGTTTCGACCAATCGGCGTCCCGGGCGTCAAAATGAAGCCCAGACCGGCACTATCTTCAACCATCGCGCGCGGCGGATCGACCCGCGAGATGATGCCGACCAGCGTCAATTGGCCCAATTCGTAGCGTTGCAGAGGGGTTTGGGGCTTCACGGGATCGGGTTTGGCCGCACGCATCATCGACAACGGCCGGAATGGATCTCTTTTCCCCTCACTCACATAGCCCGACGACTCCGCAGCGGCGACCGACGGACCTCCGACCGCATTGGACCCAAATCCTGAAATCAGGGCGAGACAGGCGAACAGCGAAAATACGTGCCGAACCATCAGCTTTTCCCCGCCTTCTTGCCTTCGATCTTGCCCTCTTCCGTCAATTTCTTCCTCTCCGACTCGCTCAGGAACCGGAAGGTCGTAACGCGCGAGCGCGCCTTGAGCTGCAGGTCGCCGCCCTCAATTTCGGGGCTGGTCACCTCGATATTGGAGACATTCACAATTCGGTCGAGACGGCCGACCTCATCGAGAAACGCGGCGACCTGATGGTAGGTTCCCCGAACCTCCATCTCGACAGGGACTTCCGCATAAAACTCGCGATAGGCCTCGGGACGTTGTCGGAAAACCAGAATGTCGAGACCCGAGTCCCGGCCCAGCAGAGAGATCGAACTGAGCAGATCCGGGATCTCCTTGCGATCAGGCAATTGGGTCATCGCTCTGGCCAATGCCTGCTCGACATCACGTAATTGCGCCGCGGCCTTGTCGCGATCGGCGGTTTGCGCCTGTTTGCGTATCCGGTCTTCCTCCATCTCGGCAACGCGCTGACGCAAGCCGGCGGTCTCGACCACCCGCGGACCGGCGAGGAAAACGTAATAGAGCACAAGAATCAGCAGCGGTGCGCCCAGAATCAAGGCTAGCTTCTGGCGTGGCTCCAATCCAAGCAGGCGCTCGATCAAATCCTTCACGGAGCAACCTCCGCCGCCGGATCCGAAGCCGGAACGGCACCCGCGTAGGCAACCTGTGCGCGGATCGTGAATTCCTTCAGTTCGGCCTGGCCTTTCTCAAGGTGCTTGGTCTCGACGAGGTCCACCCGGGAAAAGTACGGCGAAGACTCCAGCTGGCGCATGAATAACGCAATGGTCTGGTTGTCCAACCCCTGGCCCTTGAGAACCGCGGCGCCGCCGGTTTCGCGCATCTCGGTCAGCCACAAGGAATCCGGCGTCGCGGCCCCCAGGTCTTCGAGCACATAGACGGGCCCGCGTCGCTGACGCTCGAGAATCTCGATCGTATCGCGCTTGGCCGAGAGCTCCCGCAGGCGCGCTTCGGTGCGCAAGGACTCCTGATAGCGCTTGTCGAGCTCGGTCAATTCCACACGGTTGCGGTCGACTTCCGCCCGCACCTCGGCATTGGCGGCTCGCGTCCAGACCTCGGCGCCCAGAATGACCACCACCAGCCCGATCAGAGCAACGAGAATCAAGCCCTGATCGCGTTGGCGTGTCGCCGCCCGGCGCGCCTCTTCCCGAGGCATGAGGTTGATGCGAATCACGCGTCCCCCGGCCTCCGGGCACCAAGGCCCACGGCCACCGCCAGTGCAGGAGCCATTTCCTGCAGGACATCGGGGTCCAGATTGCGCCCAATCTGCACCCGCGCAAAGGGATCTACCATCTCGACCGGAATCTCGAGTTGCCGGGACAGCCCCTCGAGAAGCCCGGGCGTCCGGGCTCCGCCCCCGGCAAGGTAGACGCCCGCCAGGGGAGCATCGCTCCCGGTTCGGCACAGGAAGTTCAACGCCTGCACGATTCCGTCGCCAAGCTCCTGTGCCCCTCGCTCCAGAATCGGCAGAGCGCGCTCGGCCACGGCCGCCCCGAGGTCGTCTCCGGCCTGCAGGCGTTCGGCTTCCGGGTAGGAGATCCCCAGAGAACTGACCAGATCATCGGTAATGGCCCCACCGCCGGCCTGCACGTCTCCTGTGGTCGTGGACGAGCCATTCTGGAGAATATTGATCGAAGAGTATCGCGCGCCTATGTTCACCAACGCCACCGTCTGGTTCTGATCGGAAGCTGGTGGCTCGTAGTTGAGCAAAAACATGTTCTCGAGGGCGAAATAATCCACGTCCACGATGGAGGGCTCGAGCCCTGCCTGGCGAATCGCCCCGGTAAAGCCGTCGAGAATATCCTTGCGCACGGCGACCAGAAGGATTTCGGCTTCGGCATCCTCGTGGCGCAGCACCTGATAGTCCAGGCTGACGTTCTCCAGGCTCTCGGGAATGAAGTTCTGTGCTTCGATCATCAGCAGGGTCTCGAGATCCTCGTCCGGACGAAGCTCGAGATGTGCTTTCTTGATGATGACCGCCGGGCCGGGGACGGCAGTGATGACTTGGCGGGCGGAAACCTTGAGGTTCTCCACCAACCGACGCAGGACGTCCGAGATCGCCACACTATCCTGAATCGTATTGTTGGCCAGAGCGCCCTCGGGGACCGGCGCAATCCCGGCGCGGATGACCTCGAAGGACTCCGCCCCGCCGCGAACCTCGAGCAGCTTTACCGCGCTGGAGCCGATATCGACCACCACGAAACTGCCACTGCCCGCCTTCAACCGCGACAGACTCTGCCCGACTCCTGCCAGAAGTCCGGTCCGCCGCGTAGGTTCCCTCTCTACCAAAGCACCCCACCTGACCCGACCGCTCGCTCCTCAACGAAACGGCCGATTCCCTATGTATCGGATTACCGTGTGCCAACCACGGCCCGAGAAGGATGTCCTTGACGCCTAGAGGTGTCAATGCCGACCGATCAAATTTCCCCGAAAAAACCACAGCTTTCCTCTCCAGCAATCCGCAACGCATGTGCGTGCCCGCGCGGAACGCCCTGCCTTGTGGTCCCCTCCGTTCTTGCGACTTGCTCTCGAACGCCATAGACACCGCGAGTGAGAAAAATCGTCCTCTACATCATTATCCCGATGGGCTTGATCGCCGTGGCTCTGGTTGGATTGACGCTGTTTCTCTCCGAGGGGATCACCGGCGAACTGCATACGCGCGGAAACCCGGTCCGCGTGCCGCTGCCCGACGAGCATGTGGCCGCCCGAGAACGCGCGCGGGCGGGGGCCAGTGAGGCTCTCTCGGTCGCCGAACCACGCCAGATCCTTTTCGGCGATCTCCACGTCCATACGACGTTCTCCGCCGACGCCTTCGCCTTCAGCTTGCCCCTGATGCAGGGCGAAGGCGCCCATCCTCCTGCCGATGCCTGTGATTTTGCAAGGTTTTGTGCAGAGCTCGATTTCTGGAGCATCAACGACCACGCCGAGTCGATTACCCCGCGCCAATGGGACGAGACCCGCAAGGCCATTCGAGAATGCAATGAGGTGGCGGGCGAGGCCCAAAGCCCCGACACCGTCGCTTTTCTCGGGTGGGAATGGACCCAAAGCAGCCCGGAGGGCTTCGACGGCAAACATTGGGGGCATAAAAACGTCCTTCTGGCCGGGATCGAAGACCATGAAACGCCTCAGCGCCCCATCGGCGCCGGTGCCGGCGGCCTTTTCTCGCAGGTCGAGATCCCGAGCTTTGTGTGGGCCGTGGTGCGGGCCGGTCTGACGGCGGGAGACTTCCCGAATAATCTCGGCCCCTATCTCGACTTCAATCGTTGGACACGAGAGGTTCGCGGTCTCGAGGCCTGTGCGCCCGACATCCCGGTCCGGGATCTGCCGCCGGATTGCCTCGAGGGAGCCCCGACCCCCGCTGAACTTTTTGCCAAACTCGACGATTGGGGCTACCCCGCGCTGGTCATTCCGCACGGAACCACCTGGGGCATCCACGCCCCGCCGCAAGCCGATCTCGGTGATCAACTGGTGGACGGCCAGCACGATGCCTCGCGCCAACGCCTCTTCGAGGTGTACTCGGGGCACGGGAACAGCGAGCTATGGCGCGATCTGCGCGACACGGAAATCGATGCCGACGGACAAGTCCGTTGTGCCCCGCCCAGCGATGGCTACGAGCCCTGCTGCTGGCGGGCGGGTGAAATCATTCGGTCTCGCTGCGAGGGCCTCTCGGAGACCACCTGCGAGGAGCGCGCGGCGCAAGCCCGCCGCTGGTATCTGGAACTCCCCGGCGGTCTGGCCAAAGGGGTGGTTCCGGGGGCGACGCCAAACGATTGGGGCGAATGCGGCCAACTCGCCGGAACCTTCCTGCCCGCCATGGAATATCGGCCGCAGATGAGTGCTCAGTACGGTCTCGCCCGGCGCCCGGCGGGGGCCGATGCCACCGAAGACGGCGCCTTTCGTTTCGGGTTCATCGGCTCGAGCGACAACCACAAGGCTCGGGCGGGAGCCGGCTACAAGGAGATCGGCCGGAAGTCCTTCGGCGATGCCTATGGCCTCCGCGACGACTGGGACAACCGACTGAAACCGGAACCCAAACCGGTCAGCAGCCGCCCGATCCCCCCCGAAGAGCTCCGCGGCGGCCTGCCCTTCTCGAATCCGGGAACGGAAAGAAATGCCTCGTATTACTACACGGCCGGTCTGGTCGCGGTGCATGCAGATGGTCGCGATCGATCCTCGATCTTTGACGCCCTCGAGGCACGCCGCACATATGGCACCAGCGGCCCCCGGATCCTGCTCCATTTCGATGCGGAAAATACGCTGCGGGGTCGCGCTCCGATGGGTAGCGATGTTCGGGTCGCGGGAACACCCCGATTCACCGTGCGTGCCATGGGGGATTTCCAACAACTCCCCGGCTGTCCCGAGGTCACCAAAGAGCGCCTCACGCCAGAGCGACTCCGGGATCTCTGTCTCGATGAATGCTACCACCCTTCAGATCAGCGCCATCGGATTGATCGGATCGAGGTCGTTCGGATCCGGCCCCAAACTCATCCTGAAGAACCTTTGCAGGAATTGATCGAGGACCCCTGGCGCGTCTTCCCCTGCCCCTCCGAGGCCGAGGGCTGCGTGGTCTCGTTTGAAGACCCGGAGTTTTTGCAGGAAGCGCGAGAGACCGTCTACTATGTGCGCGCCCTGCAGGAACCCACCGAAGCCGTCAATGGCGACCCCATGCGCTGCGAGCGCGATGCCGACGGCAATTGCGCACAGGG
Source organism: Binatia bacterium (assembly GCA_965658895.1). Lineage (GTDB taxonomy): Bacteria > Desulfobacterota > Binatia > UBA12015 > UBA12015 > UBA12015. The sequence continues at coordinate 14,075 of CBFHUR010000009.1, read as the reverse complement.
GAACCTCTGCCCCGCAACCGGACCCGACTCGGATCCCGACGACCCCTGCCTTGCGCTGGTTCGAGAGAGAGCCTGGTCCTCTCCGATCTTTGTCCGCCCCGAGGCATCGAGTGCCGCGCCCGACACACTCAACCCTGTCGGCGCCACCAACGAACCCGAAAACCGAGACTAGTCAAAGGAAACGCCGAGCATCGTCTCGATCGTCGAATCGAGACAATCCTCCGGTGCGGTGCCCGTGCGTGAGAAGAAGCTCGTCGCATCCGAATCTCGGCCCGGAATGATGCCGTCAAAGATCGGATTGTCGAAATAAGAACAAAGAACGCGATCGCCCATGGTCAATCGAACCAGCATGGCCTGCTGCGCGGGCAGAAGATCAACATCATGGCTTCGGCTGACCAGAATGACCTTGTTCCGCTTGAGCAGAAACTTTTGCACAAAACTCTGCCCTGCTGGCGCGAGCTTGTTCTTGTATTTATAGAGTGCGGCCTTGCCGTCACGCGCACGCCAGGAGGCGCCCTCGTAGGGACCGGTACGAATGGTGAAGGAATTGCGTTGCCCGGCGGCGGTAAAGATCTCGAAATTCACCCCGGCCGTGCGCGGATCATTCGCACTGCCCAGTTCCGGAAAAGGCAACTGATCACCGCGTGCGACGTACATCAACTTCTGCACAGTCCCTCGACGTTGGTTCAGGCGCAGCTTGGTCCCATCCATGCCGACCCCGTCGTCAGCCGCCACAAAAGGCACGGGAGGAACGATAATAAATAGCAGAAGCGCGAGGGCCAGAAATGCTCGATTCATAACAACTACCGATTCTAACCGAACCGGGAGGCCCCGCAGAAGAGAAAAAATGCACGGCTTGCGCCAGGGCGCCACGCAGGCCCTAGGGCGTCTGCAGTTTTGCGAGATAATCCCGCACGACCACGTCGAGGCCCCGAAAAACCGCGTCGCTGATCAGCGCATGGCCGATGGAAACTTCATCCAGGTGCGGGAGGTCGGCAAAGACCTCGAGGTTTGCGAGATCCAGATCGTGGCCGGCGTTGATCCCCATACCCAAAGCATGAGCCTGCTCGGCCGCGACGGCATACAGGGCAAATTGCCGGATACCGGCTTCACGGTCCGTGGCAAAGGCGGCCGCAAAGGGCTCTGTATACAGCTCGACTCGATCCGCCCCGATCCCGGCCGCCCATGCGATCGCCTCAGCTACGGGATCGACGAAAACCGAGACCCGCATGCCGAGACCGCGCAGCTCGCCGATCGTTTCCGAGAGGAGCTCGCGTGGCGTATCGGCGGGCCACCCTCCCTGACTGGTAATCTCACCGGGGAGCACCGGCACCAGAGTGGCCTGGTGCGGTCGAACCTCACGCAGCATCGAGAGGAAATCGGGACGAAGATCTCCCTCGAGATTGAGCTCCACCGTATCCCGTTGCGGACGAAGAAATTCAGCCAGATCCATCACATCCTGACGGGTGATATGACGCTCATCGAGCCGCGGGTGGACGGTGATCCCGGGAGCTCCGGTGGCCACACAGACCCGGGCCGCATCGACCACGCTCGGGACCACGCCCCCGCGAGAATTCCGCAGAGTCGCAATCTTGTTGATATTCACACTCAGCTGAGGCATCGCATGCAAGACTAACCCGCCTACTGATGAGTCTCCACCTCGAGAAAAACGCTGATCGCTGCCGCGAAGAATTGCGGCATTTGGACCCCGGGGGAACCCCGCAGGTTCTCTTCGCACCCTACCGGATCTGCCCGATCGGCGCGCATATCGACCATCAGGGCGGGACCGTTCTCGGGCAGGCGATCGATATCGGAACCACGCTGGCCTTCAGCCCGAACCGCGAGCCCGTCCTCCATCTGCGCAGTGCCAACTATCCCGACGAGATCCGGATCGGACTCGATGAGGAGAACCCCCCGGCCATTCTCTGGGCTCGCTACGCCTGGGCTGCGGCTCGCGCTCTTGCGGCAGAGTTGCCGGCCGCCCCGCGAGGCCTGCACGGCGCGATCGAAGGAGCCCTGCCCGGCGGTGGACTGAGCTCGTCGGCCTCTTTTCTCATCGCTTTACAAACCGCCTTGCTGTCTCTCAATGAAGTCGAACTCTCGCCCATGGATCGAGTCCGGCTGGCACGGCGCGCCGAAAATGAATTTGTCGGTCTCGCTTCGGGCATTCTCGATCAGGCCTCGATTTTGGGCGCACGTCGAGGTCACCTTTTATCGATCGATGCCGGTCGGGAGACCTGGCAGGCGGTCGCCCCCGGCGCGGCCATGGATACCACGAAATTTCTGGTTTGCTTCACCGGTGCCGAGCGGGAACTCGCCACCAGCGGCTTCAACCAGCGCGTTGCCCAATGCCGCGAAGCGGCACGCGCCCTGGGCCGCCTGGCCGGGACGCCGAACACCGACATCCTGGGCGCACACGACGATGAAATTTTTTCTCGCTACGGAGATCAATTGCCGCCCGATTTGCGACGCCGCGCCATGCACTTCTTTACGGAAAGAGATCGAGTGAAACAGGGAACGCGTGCCTGGGAGCAAGGGGACCGCGAAACCTTCGGTGCGGCCATGCGTGCGTCCTGCGAAAGCTCCATCCATAACTTCGAAGTCGGATCGCCCGAATTGTTGGCGCTTCAGGAAATCCTCGGCGCCACCCCGGGAGTTCTGGGCTCGCGCTTCAGCGGTGCGGGGTTTGCGGGTTGCGTGCTGGCCCTGGTGGAGGCCTCCGCCGCCGACAATTGCGCGCAGGTCGTTCAGGAAGCCTTCAACCGCGCCTGCCCTCACCTCGGCGCGAAGGCACGATTTTTCATCGCCAACAGTGGCGACGGGGTCCAATTTCAATGAAGCTTCTTGTCCTCGCCGCAGGCTTTGCCACACGACTCCGGCCCCTGACGGAGAAAACACCCAAGCCGCTCCTGCCCGTGGCGGGTCGCAGTATTCTCGATCGGATGCTTGATGATCTCGAGACCACTGCCGTTTTCGAAGAAATCCTGCTTGTGACCAACGCCGCCCATCATGACGCGTTTGTCGCGTGGAGTGAAAGCCGCCGCGGTCCCGAACACCCGCTACCGATCGCTGTTCTCAATGATGGAGCGACCAGCAACGAGACTCGACTGGGGGCCGTTCGCGACCTGGCTCTGGCTGTCGAAAACTGGAGTCTGCAGGGGCCCCTCCTGGTCGCGGCAGGAGACAATCTTTTCGACTTCCGCTTCGCCGATCTGATCGAGGACCATGCCGAAAACCCTCGCACATTGGTGCTCACCTACCCGGAAACCGACCCCATTAAACTGGCGCGCTCCGGGGTCGCGACCTTGAGCGAAAGCGGCCGGATTCTCGCGTTGGTCGAAAAACCCGCACAGCCGCAGGGGCAATGGATCTGCCCCCCTGTCTATCTGTTTGAAGATGAGGCGTTGGCGGAACTGCCAGCCTTCCTCGAGGAAGCCCACGATACCGATGCTCCCGGAAACTTCATCGCCTGGCTCGCACAGCGAGGCCTGGCGTGGGCGCATCGAATGCAGGGAGCCCGCTTCGACGTGGGCAATCTGGAAAATTATCATGCGGCAGCGGACTGGCTCGCGTCTCGCCGCCGAGAACTCTAAAACAAACCGATCATGGACCCCGAGCAAACAGTCCGCGTCGCCCTGGTCGCGGGCGGACGCGCTCCCGATACCCTGAGCTATGCCGTCCCCGAGCCGCATCCGGATTGGGCTCGGCCGGGGACGGTCGTCACGGTCCCTCTGGGCAACCGTCTGGTCCCGGGGATTGTTCTGGGCCCCGACGACGAGGATCGGTCAGGCCGATTGCGGGAAATTCATGGCAGGATCGGAGACTCCACCATCCCACCGCATGTCCTCGAACTGGCCACCTGGGCTTCGCGCTACTATCGCGCGCCGGAGTCTCTGCTGCGCCGCTCCCTTCTTCCGCCCGATGCCCGACGGCAGACGCGTCGGCATATCATCCCGATCCCGGACCCCGATCGTGCCATCGGACTCTTTGATGCCGTGGCGACGATGGGGCCCCTGGAAGATCGAATCTGGGCCTCACTGCCTCCCGAGGGCCTTTCGCTTCCGGGCCTGCGTTCGACATGGGGTCGTGAGACCGAGGCGGCGATCCGCAAACTCAAACGACAGAAAAGGATCCGTGTGGAGGAGCGCGAGATCGCCCACCGCAAGCCGGCTTTGCCTCTGCGCGCCTGTCCGGGCTTCGAGGACGATCTCAAACGTGCTCCCCGACAACTCGCGCTATGGCTTCAACTACAGGCGCAATCCCCCAAGGCCGTATCACGCACCGAATTGCTGCTTGCAGACCCGGGGGCGCAGCGCACCATCAACGCGCTTCTGGCCAGAGGCGCGATTGTGGAGGCGACCGAAGAAGAACTGACACAAACCCCCGAACTTGGCCCGACGCTCAACCCCGAGCAGGAAGAGGCGGTCGACGCCATCAAGCAAGCCCTCGGGGGGTTTCTTCCCTTCCTGCTTTACGGCATCACCGGCAGCGGAAAAACCGAAGTCCACCTGCACGCCGCGCAGGCGGCACGCGCCCGGGGGCAAGGCGTCCTGCTGCTGGTGCCCGAGATCGGCCTGACGCCACAATTGGTCGCGCAAGCCAATGCGCGGTTTCCGGGAGAGGTTGCCGTTCTTCACAGCGCCCTGACGGACGCCGACCGTGCCCGGACCTGGCACGCTGTGGCCGCAGGAAAACTGCCGATCGTGATCGGACCCCGGTCGGCGGTATTTGCGCCGGTCGAAAACCTCGGTCTGATCGTGGTCGACGAAGAACACGACACCGCCTACAAACAAGAGGAGTTACCGCGCTATCAGGGTCGTGATGTCGCCGTGATGCGCGCCAAGCTCGCCGACTGCCCCATCATCTTGGCCTCGGCAACGCCGTCTCTGGAGTCATGGCAAAATGCGCAGTCAGGACGCTACCGCCTTCTGGAATTGACCTCTCGAGCCAACCGACAACCACTGCCCGTGGTGCGCCTTGTCGACATGCGCGACGCGGGGAAAAAACCTCTGTCGCAGAACAAGGACACCAGAGGACCTCTGGATCCGGGCGGACCGTCGGCATTCTCGCCGGAACTCGAGCAGGCCTTGCTGGAAACTCATGCCGCCGGCGAACAATCCTTGCTCTTTCTCAACCGGCGTGGATGGACACGCTTTCTGCAATGCGACAGCTGCGGCTACGTGGACGTCTGCCCCGATTGCAGCGTCAGTCTGACGATCCACAAACGCCAGCGAGCCGCCATCTGTCATCATTGCGGTTTTGCGCGTCCGCCCCAGAGTATCTGTCCGGAATGCAGAGCCCCTCTGGCCTCACGAAGTTTTGGGACCGAACAAGTGGAAGCCGAGCTGCACGCTCTGCTCCCGGGGGCCCGCATCGCTCGCCTCGACCGTGACACCGGATCCAGACCGGGCTTTCTGCAGAAGACAGTCGAGGCCTGGCGCGCGGGGTCCCTCGACGTATTGATTGGCACACAAATGATCGCCAAGGGGCATGATGCACCGGGGGTGACCCTGATCGGCGTGATTCTGGCCGATGCTTCCCTGCACTTTCCCGACTTCCGAGCTGCCGAGAAAACCTTTCAACTGCTGGCACAGGTTGCGGGACGCGCCGGCCGAGGCGATCGGCCCGGAAGGGTTCTTGTACAGACGCGACACCCGGAGCACCCGTCACTCACATTTGCCCTCGACCATGATTTCCGGGGCTTTGCCAGCAGCGAGTTGGGCGCGCGGGAGGCGCTCGCCTATCCGCCCTTCGGCCGGCTGGTTCGTGTGGTCATCGAGGGGCCTGGCACCCAGGCAACACAACAAGCCGAACGAATCGCCCATCATCTGCGCCGCGCTGCAGGCAGTCTGGAAGGTGTGGCGCCCGGTGAGGTGATGGTGCTCGGTCCGGCTCCGGCTCCTCTGGAGCGCCTGCGAGGTCGCGAGCGGTATCAGATTCTCATCAAGGGCAAGAACGCCCCGCAACTTACCCGAACGCTGGCGCGCGCCCGTCTGGAATCCCATACCACTGAAGAAACCCGCACGATCATCGATGTCGATCCCGCTGGAATGCTCTGATCGATGCCGGACCCGACCCTCCAGGCCGCGAAGAGGGCACGCCGGGCCGAGACGGGACGTCGTTTGCCACGACCGGAGTCACATGGAGCAAGTTCGGCGAACGTGGTAGGGTTTCCTCCATGGGAGTGCGTCGCATTCTGACCTATCCGGAAGCCTCGTTGGAAGATGTGGCCGAGGACGTCAGCAATATCAACGGAGATACGATCCAGACGATCGAAGACATGGCCAAAACCATGTATGCCGCACCGGGAATCGGCCTGGCAGCGCCACAGATTGGTGTGGCGGAACGGATGATCGTTCTCGATATCGGTCAGGACGATGCAGGCGGCGAACACAAACCCAACCTGATCGAGTTGATCAATCCGGAAGTCCGCGAGCACGGTGACGATTTGATCACCTACGAGGAAGGCTGCCTGTCGGTGATCGACTACCGAGCCGAAGTCACCCGCCCCGAGCAGATCCTTGTGGTGGGCTGGACCCGCGATCAAAAGGAAATTCAGATCGAAGCCGACGGGTTGCTCTCGGTATGCCTGCAGCACGAGATCGATCATCTCGACGGCACTCTCTTTCTCGATCGCCTCAGCCGCCTGAAACGAAATATGTACGCCAAGCGCGTCAAAAAAGCCCTGCGCGAAGGTCGGCCCATCTCGCGGGAGGAAGATTGAACCTCGACCCGCTCCCGGCGGCACCTTTACGGATCGTCTTTCTGGGTACGCCGGATCTGGCCGCCCGCGTCTTGCAGGAATTGTTGCTGAGTTCCGACTCGATCGTCGGGGTCTTCAGCCGGCCGGATGCCCGCAAGGGACGCGGCCTCCAGACTCTGGCGCCTCCCGTAAAGCAACTCGCCGAGCAACACGATATTCCGGTTCATCAGCCCGATAGCTGGCGCGGCACCGAGGCCATCGATACGCTGGCCGGGCTCAAACCCGATCTGGCTGTCACCGCAGCTTATGGTCGAATCCTGCCCCAGGCCGCTCTCGATATCCCCCGATTCGGCTGCATCAATGTGCACGCCTCGCTGCTGCCCCGCTGGCGTGGCGCGGACCCGATTCGTCAAGCCATTCTGGCCGGTGATGCCGAGACCGGCATCACCATCATGGAAATGGTTCGCGAGATGGACGCCGGCGATTGTCTTCACCAACAACAACTCGCCATCGCACCCGACGAGACGCTCGCAAGCCTTGAGGATCGTTTGGCAGATCTGGGCGGACGCACTCTGCTCGAGGCGATCGAACTCTGGCGCGCCGGGAAGTTGCAAGCGGCCCCGCAAGCGCCCGACCGTGTCACCATGGCCCCTCTCTGCCAGAAATCCGACGGGAAGATCTCGTGGAGCGAATCTGCAGTAGCCATCGAACGCCGCATCCGCGCCTTCTCTCCCTGGCCCGGAGCGACCACCCGTTTGGGCGAGCAGACCCTGCGCATCTGGCAGGCTGATCGGGAAGAAACCTCGTCGTCTGCCGATCCCGGCGAGATCGTCGCGGTCGACAAGACCGGTGTCCTGGTCGGGACCGGATCTGGCGTTCTGCGACTGCTCGAGATTCAGCCTGCCGGTAAAAAGAGAATGCCCGCAGCCGACTGGGCGCGCGGCGCGCGCCTCTCCATCGGCTCGTCGCTGGAGCCCTGAAACATGGCCGGCCGCAAAACTGCATCGCGCCCTCCCGGCGTTCGCCAACTCGCACTCGAGATCGTCTGCGCCGTCGAAGCAGGAGGCTTCTGCGATGTCCTGCTCGGCGAAACCTTGACTCGTCGCCAGCATCTCACCCCGCGCGATGCAGCACTTCTGACCAAGATGGCCTACGGCGTTTTCGCGTGGCGCGACCGACTCGACTGGACCCTCGCCCCCCTGTCGCGCAAACCGTTTGATCAACTCGACCCCGAGGTCCGCGGCTGCCTGCGCCTGGGATTATTGCAGCTTCTTTTTCTCGATCGAATCCCGCCACATGCCGCCGTTTCCACCAGCGTGGACCTCGCTCGCGAAGCGGCAGGTCGGGGGGCCGGCGGTCTGGTCAATGCCCTGCTGCGTCGGGCGCAGCGCGAAGGAGAGCGGCCCTTTCCCAAAGGGCCCCGGCACGCGCGCATGGCTGTCGAGTTCTCCCACCCCGAATGGCTGGTCCAGCGCTGGGGCAAGGAATTGGGCTGGGACACGACCCGCGAGTTGCTCCTTGCCAATCAGGAAGCGGCCCCCACCAATTTGAGAGTCCCGCAGGGCCAGAACCGAAGAGCTCTCATGGATGCTCTTGGTGAGCACTCGATCACCGCGCACCCGGGCGAATTCAGCCAGCGCGCGCTCCGCATCGAGGGACCCTTCGGCGCTCTCAAGACGAGTCGAGGAGATTTCTCGGATCTGGTGGCCCAGAGTGAAGCCTCGCTTCTGGTGGGCGAGCTGATGGACCCGCAACCGGGCGAGACCATCGCCGACCTCTGCGCGGCACCGGGGGGCAAGACCGAATTATTGCGTGAAGGCACCGGCCCCAACGGACACGTGGTCGCGACCGACCGAGCTTCCAGTGGGGCGCGACGACTCGTTTCACGCGGCCTGTCGTCGGTAGCGCGCGGGGACGCGGCAAAACCGCCGTTTCGGGCCGAGAGCTTTGATGCGGTTCTGGTCGACGCGCCCTGCTCGGGACTGGGGACCCTGCGCGGGCATCCCGAAATCCGCTGGCGCCGCCAACCCGAGGATCTGGCAGAACTCGCCGGGCGACAGGCGGAGATCCTTGCAGGAGGCGCCAGCCTCGTGCGCCCCGGGGGACGGCTGGTCTACGCGACTTGCACCTCGATACGCGAAGAAAACGATGCCGTTGTCGAAGCTTTTCTCCAAAACCATCCCGAGTTCACATTGCATCCCGCGAGCCGGATCCTCGCCACGGATCAAGTCGACCGCATCACCCGAGCCGGCTTTCTGGAAACATCCCCGCTTGTCGGTGGTCTCGACGCTTTTTTCGCCGCGCGGCTCCAGCGCCGGGCGGCTTGAATCGCGCCTGACGCCGAGGCCGGGTTTGGCCGGATCCTTGCGCACCGGGACGACTCTGCTAATTCCATCTTTCCGGTAGCCGGTGGCATCCCCCGCACACAACGGGGTGTAGCTCAGCCTGGTAGAGCACTGCGTTCGGGACGCAGGGGTCGTAGGTTCAAATCCTGTCACCCCGACTCGAGTGCGGATGGTGCCACTCGGCACCGGATCCTGCCCCCCTCTTTGCGGAGACCCACGCCGGTGATAGAACCCGGGCTCGGTGCGCAAACTCCTTCTTTTGGCGACTCTGGTTTCGCTGGTTCTCTTTCCGATGAACGATGAACACCTGTCGGCATTCGCCGCCGCGCCCCCGGAACCAACCCCTCCGGCGCCGATCGACGGTACGCAGCTGGTCGAGGCGATCGAGGCAATGAGCCAGCGTCTGGAACTCCTGGAGCAAACCGCGGCCGCGCAAGCCACCAGTGGCCAGCCCCCGATGTGGTCTGTTGAAGCATTTGCCGAGATCGATCGGCGCCTCGAGCGCCTGACACGCTTTCAGGAAAGGACGCTGTCGGCTCTGGAGGAACCCGCGCCTCGACTCAGCGAGCCGATGGTCTTGCTGAGCGTGGGGCTCTGCATGCTTGTCCTGGGCTTCATCGCCGGACGGGTTCTGGGCGGACGCCGGGTACGAGACCGGAGGGGGCGACTTTGATACGACGAGGACATGATGGACCTTGAACTGCTGGCCATCGCCGTCGGTGCCTATCTCATCGGTTCTTTCCCGGTCGGCGTTCTGGTTGCAAGCCGCGTGCATGTCGACGTCCGCCGCACGGGCAGCGGCAACATTGGCGCGACCAATGTGGCTCGGACTGCCGGGGGCTGGCTGGGAGCGCTGACTCTGGTGCTCGATATCAGCAAAGGCGCTTTGCCGGTGGCGCTGGCGGGGCTGCTGGTGGCACCGAATACCTCGATCACCTCATTGAATGACCCTCGGATTGTTGCCGGAGCAGCCGCCTTTGCCGGGCATCTCTTTCCGCCATCCCTCGGTTTCCGCGGCGGCAAGGGCGTGGCGACCGCCTTGGGTGTGATCGCCGCGGTGGCGCCCGGCGCAGTGGTCCTGCCGGTCATTCTCTTTGTGTTTCTTGTGACCATCACCCGGCAGGTATCTCTGGGGTCGGTATCCGCGGCTCTGATCTGTCCGCTGGCAGCCCAATGGGGCGGCTATCCGGCACCGGTCGTGGTGCTTCTTGCAGGCCTCAGCGCGGCCATCCTGCTCCGGCACAGCGATAATCTCGCCCGGCTCCGCGACGGCTCCGAACCCCGACTCGGCAGTGGTCCCCTCGCCAGATGATGCTCAATATTAATGCGATGATTAAAAGTTAAGCTGCAAAATGCTTAATTACTAATCGCACCTCACGGATTCACTGCATAATTCCGCGGCACCGCCTTTGCTTTATACGCCAGATATGAGGCATCCAAGCGAATTGTCGAAAATCTGTAAACCACTTCCTCTGGCCCTGAGTGCCCTGATCATCGGCTTGTTGCCGAGCGTCGCTTCGGCCCAGGAAGGAACCCTCGATTCCGGCGATACCGCCTGGATGATGGTCTCCACAGCATTCGTGATCATGATGACCGCACCTGGTCTCGCCCTGTTCTATGGCGGTCTGGTGCGGAGGGCCAACGTCCTGAGCGTCCTGATGCAATGCCTGACGTGCATGGGTGTCCTCACATTGGTTTGGATCATGATCGGCTACACTCTGGCCTTTGGTCCCGATATCGGGGGTGTGATCGGCGGCCTCGACCATATGGGTCTTGCGGGCATCGGCCTGACGCCGGGCGAGGGCGAAACCATCCCGCCGCTGCTCTTCGCCGTATTTCAGGGAACATTCGCAGTCATTACCCCCGCATTGATCATTGGCGCTTTCGCCGAACGCATGAAGTTCAGCGCATTCCTCATCTTTTCGGTCCTCTGGTCCATCTGCATCTACGCACCCCTTTGCCATTGGGTCTGGGGCGGTGGCTGGCTGGGCGCCGCAGGCGATCTCGACTTTGCCGGCGGCACCGTTGTGCACATCTCATCGGGCACCGCCGCTCTGGTCGCGGCCCTGCTGATCGGCAAACGACTGGGCTACGGCAGCGAACCCATGCCTCCGCATAATCTGCCCTTTACTGTCGCCGGTGCGGCATTGCTCTGGGTTGGCTGGTTCGGCTTCAACGCCGGAAGCGCGCTGGGCGCCAACGAAGACGCGGTCCTGGCCTTTGCGACCACCAACACCGCCGCCGCGGCGGCAACCGTGAGCTGGATCCTCATCGAATGGTGGACTCTCGGGAAACCCACCGCACTTGGCGCCGCCTCCGGGCTGGTGGCGGGGCTGGTGGCGATCACGCCCGCCTGCGGTTTTGTGAGTCCGATGGCCGCCCTGATCATCGGCCTGGTTGCCGGAGTTCTGTGCTTCTATGGCATCCGCCTGAAGGAACGTCTGGGTGCAGACGACGCACTTGATGTGGTCGGGATTCATGGCGTCGGAGGGACATGGGGGGCTTTGGCCACAGGGATCTTCGCGCTCGAGGGCTTCCTTGTTGAAGGCGGTCGCATGAGCCAGTTCATCGTCCAATTGGAAGGGGTCGGTATCACGATCCTGTTTGCCGGAGTCGGCTCCTGGATCCTGCTCAAGATCACCGGTGCTCTGACCGGCGGCCTGCGTGTGGATGAGGAATCCGAACAGCTCGGACTCGATCTCGGAGAACATAGCGAGCGCGGCTACATTCTGGGGTCTTCCGGCGATTGACACACTGCGTCGATTCGTGCGAATGCTTGGTCAGCCCTTGCTGCCCGACGCGGGACTGATAGAGGTTCTTCTTCTTCAAATTGAGGTCATCCATGAAAAAGGTCGAAGCGATCATCAAGCCGTTCAAACTTGACGAGGTAAAAGAGAGCCTGGGCGCCATCGGGGCGCAGGGGCTGACGGTTACCGAGGTCAAGGGATTCGGGCGTCAAAAAGGGCATACCGAGCTGTATCGCGGTGCGGAATACGTGGTGGACTTTCTGCCCAAGGTGAAGCTCGAGATCATCGTTGCCGACGACCGGCTCGACGATGTGGTCGAAGCGATCGAAAAGGCCGCCAAGACCGGGCGCATCGGCGACGGGAAAATCTTTGTCCTTCCCGTCGATGATGTCGTTCGCATCCGCACGGGTGAGCACGGAGAGGAAGCCCTCTAAAACCCTCTCCCCGTGGGCGAAATTCGACGAGGTCTCAGCCGAGATATTCGGCGGAGACCTTCAGCGCAACACCACGCCCAGGTCCTTGATCATTCGGTTCAGATTGGACCGATGCACCCCCAAGGTCTTGGCAGCGGCCGCCTGGTTCCCCTCACTTTCGGCCAGCGCCTCCTCGATCAACCGCCGTTTATGCGACTGCAGAAGCTCCTTGAGAGGGGCCGACCCAATACTGCCCGAACCCCGCGGCGCCGCGGGAGGTGTTCTTTCGTGAGGAACCGAGGCTGTACTCTCGGAGTGCTGCGCACCCATGGAGCCTTCCGGAAATTGAAGAATCGACCCGCGGCCCATCACCAGGGCGCGCTCCACGACGTTGCGCAACTCGCGAATATTACCCGGCCAGGAATATCGTTGGAGGTCCGCAAGCGACTCGGACGAGATTTCCACGACCTCGCGCCCGAGTTCGGGGCCTAGAGTATCCGCGAAGTGCGCGACCAGACCCGGTATATCCCCCTTACGCTCGCGCAGAGGGGGCAGCTCGATGGGGACGACGTTCAGACGATAATACAGATCCTCGCGAAAACGTCCTTCCCGCACCTCTGCCAGAAGGTCTCGGTTGGTCGCTGCTACGAGCCGCACATCGACGTGAAGCACTTCATTGCTGCCGAGCCTCTGGATCTCACCTTCCTGAATCGCACGAAGCAATTTCGCCTGAACCGAGAGAGGCAACGTGTCGACGTCATCGAGAAAGAGCGTTCCTCCATCCGCGACTTCAAATCGACCCACACGTCGTTGCGTGGCGCCGGTAAAGGCCCCGGGCTCGAAGCCAAAAAGTTCGCTTTCGAGAAGACTCTCGGGGAGTGCGGCACAGGCAACCTTCACCAGCGATTGGCTCGCACGCAGACTGTTACGGTGCAGGCGACGCACGGCGAGCTCCTTGCCCGCACCGGTCTCTCCCACCACCAGAACCGAGGCCGCAGTGCCGGCCACGGCGTCGATTTGGGAAATTGCCTCGCGCAGCAGGGGGCTGTCGCCGACCAACTCGCTGGGACCTGCCTCGGATCGAGCCTCCGCACGAAGAAAGAGATTCTCCTGCTCGAGGCGCGCCCGAAGCTCGTGTACCTCGCTCCAGGAACGGGCGTTTTCGAGAGCAATGGCAACCGCGGTTGCCAATAGTTTCACCAGAGCCAGATCCGCGGCCGTATACGGCGCGCTCTGCCGAGGTGGGCCGCAGAGAATTGCACCTCCCATGCCCTCTCGGGACGGCATGGAGGCAATCAAGGCGATCTCGCGGCGACGCGCCTCGCCAACCGCACCCGATAGAGCGCCGCCGGGCGCTGCGGTGGGTTGGGTAACCAGATGCTCCCCCCTGTGCACCAATTGGTAGAGATCGGTCTGCGGATCGATCGTTTGCCCGGCTTCGGACACCGCGATTTCGCGAAGCGGCTGGCCCGGGCGGCCAATCATGCAGCGCACCCACGAAGCACCCAACGTATCGCCCAAGGTGCGCTCGATGAAGGCGCCAATCTGCTCGGCGTCTCGAATCCTGGCCATCTCGACGGCCGCCGACTCAAGAGCCCGTCGAGATCTCTGGCGCTCGGGAACCAGGACCGCGTCCAGCAGCCCTTCAATGGAACGATAGGCTCGTGGCCAGATCGACACCAAGCCCATCAGGATCAACGCCACCCCGAAGACAATACCCCAGGCTTCGGCCGTATCGAGAAAGATCTCGATAAAAGCAAAACCGATATAACCAGCGCTCAAGGTGGTCAGGAACAGACTGAACCGCCCCAGAGAACGCCTGGCGGTCTGACCGAAGCCAAAAAGGCCGTAGCGGGACATCCCGATC
>CBFHUR010000008.1:73336-99605 GCA_965658895.1 Binatia bacterium | reverse complement strand
GCCGCTCTTTGTCTACCTGCATTACATAGACGTGCATGAGTATGGGGTCCTTCGTCAGCCATACACCAAGATGATCAGCTCTTTTGATACTCATCTGGGAGAGTTGCTCGACGAACTCGAAGCGCGAGACATGCTCTCCGATACCCTGATCGTGCTCACCTCCGACCATGGCGAGGCTCTTGGCGAGGAGCATGCTTTGCCCTCAAATACGGGTCATATCGGTAATCCGTCGTTCCAACCCGTTCTCGACATCCCGCTGATCACTTCGCAGCCGATCCCCGTGCCCAGCGGAACGCTCCTGCGAAGTCAGGACTTGTTCGATCTATTGTTGCGCCTTGCCGGCGGGAAGACGGCCGGTCCACAGGACGTATCGGTCGAAGAGGTCTTCACCAGCGAGCACAGCTTCCAGACCTACCGGAACGGTCGTTGGAAGAGTACACGCTCGCGTCAGGACGGCGTCCTGGCTCTGTTCGACCTTGAGGCAGACCCTGGCGAAACAACCGATGTGGCCGCGCGGCATCCGGAGATCGCTGCCGAACACGAGCGACGCCTCGATGAAATCACGATCAAGCTCGCCAACGAGAATGAAGGACCACAGGGACTGAGTCCCTACGACGAAGAACGCCTCCGTCGTCTCGGATACATCGAGTAGTTTGTCTTCAGCGTCGCGCGCTGACTCAGGAGCGATTCTCGAGCAATCGCCCCAGACAACGGCCGAGTTCGGTATCCGTGGGGTCCCAGAGTCGCTCCGGTGCCTTGTCGATATTCGCGGGTCTTGCGTTCCAGCCACACGGATATGCGCGGACGCCGATTTCCATGGCCGCAAGCGACCAGAGCAAGGTGGCGACAAAGGCCACCCGCGCCAGACGACTGCGCAGTGGCGGTGCGACGGCGAGCCAGAGCGCGAAGAAGGGCAACAGGTCGTTCATGTAGCGAGGCCCGAACACCCAGCCCGCCCACCATGTGGCGATGAAACCGTAGAGCGCGAAGATCAGCAGGCCCGCCACGGTGATCGCCTGCAGTGGATCGGAAGATCGACTGCGCAGCCCGACCAGAAGGCCGGGAAGAGCGAAGAGCAAGACGGGGCTGTATATGAAGAGGCCTCGACTGGGAGCTACGAGCATGCCGAGCAGGTGCGTGGGCGAGAAGTGGAAGTAGGAAGTGACCGAGTGACTTTGCGCGATGCCCGAGACGATCTCGGCGCGCCCCCCCAGGAGTGATCCGTGCAGGGCATAGTTGGCAGCCAGTGCTGCCGCTCCGATTGCCATCACGACCGCTCCGGTGATCAAAGCCGATCGTCGATTGGCGTTTCGGTAGGCGTCGAAGATCACGAGGATTGCGGCCGGAACGAGGATCGGCCGGCAAGCCGTCGCCATGGCGAGTGCGACACCGGCCCAGACATGGGAGCCGGACTTGTCCCGCGCGTGGGTCCACGCCCAGAGGCCGATGACCATCCAGAGAATGCTGGATGTATGCTGCCAGAGTCCACTGGCGTTGAGGGTGCGGTGGCTCGTCGCCAGCGCAAAGATCACAGTCACCAGAACGGCGCGACCGGGTGGCACCGTTCGCAGCAACCAGATCAGAAGGAGCAGGGTGGTGAGTGCTGCAGTGATCGCAGATACGCGCACGAAGTCATCGGTTTCCAGTGTGCCCTGCGCGATGCCGAGTCCCCAGGCGATCGGCGCAAAGGTCAGGGCTGATGCGAGTGGCTCGATCCCCAGCAATCGTCCTTCCCGCCAGACGACAGCATAGTTCGGGTCCTTGTCGTGTCTGGCCGAGGGGTGGAACTCATCGAGATCAAGATCACCTCTTTCGACCAGCGAGCGTGTGGTTTGCCAGCCGGCAATGGTTTCGCTGACCGCCCCGAGAACCGGGTTTTGCGTGTAGAGCGATACGAGTGCGGGAAGAAGCAGGATGGCCAGCAGCGTGATCGCGACCGTCGTTTGCTTGTTGGCGGGCTCCGCGGGGAGGGGCCCCGCAGATTTGGATGGGTCGGATTGCATCGGAGGACGACTTCCAGTTTTTCCGGGTATCAGTTTTGCTGATCGGGGGGAAGTTGGCTCCTCAGTCATGCTCGCCCCAAACAGACCTGGTAGCTGCTATCTTGAAGAGTCTTTTCTATCGGTTCCGTCCTCGGGGAAGAAATAGAGGATGGTGGCGTCGAGGTTGGCTTCGGGGAGTTGTGTCGACCACATCCGCCAGGAGCGCTTGAAACCCTCGGCGGACTTCGGACTTTTGGCGAAAAGATTCTCGGTGAAAAACAGGCAGGCCCAGAGGGCTGTCCCGGCGCAGACAATCAGCAACGCCGCTCGGCTTTTCTGTCCGAGCGCGGTCGCTGCGCGGGCAAAGAAGAGGGCCCCCGCTCCGGCGATGGGCAGCATATAGGATCCCTTGACGGCGGCGGCTGACGGCGCCCGCAGGGTGAACGCCAGAAAAAGAAGTACCCCGAAGGACCATAGAACGACTAGCGGGGTCCACGGCGAGCGTCCGCGGCTGCGCACGGCCGAACCCACGGCAAGCAGGAAGCCCGCGAGCATCGCGGCTGCCGGGAGAAGGCCGAGCGTGACAAGCACGACACCCCATGGCGATCCATCGCGATGAAAATTGGCATGCGTGCGATGCAGAAACGGGTCGAACCAGATCGAGGCGTGGGTCAGTCCCCAGACGTTGGCCATTGCGGGATTCCGGTTGGCAAGCCTCGGCCGGCGCGGTCCTGTCTGGAAGAGCGACGGGCGCCGAATGGTCATGGGGTCGAGCCAGAGGTAGTCGGTCACCTCGCGCGGTCGGATGATCATGCTGTTCTCGGCTTTCTGCATCGGGCCGATCTCGCGTGTCATCGGGATAGGGGAGCCCGTCACCAGAAAGTTGCGGAAGTAGACAGGCCCGGCGATGATCAGGAGCGTCACGCCCAAGGTCAACATGGCAGCGAGTGTTTTCGGATTCGGCCGTCGGACCACAAAGGGCACCAGAGCGGCCGGAAGCAGCGGGAGAGCGTTGTATTTCGTGATGATGGCCAGCCCGATGGTCAAGCCAGCCAGGCACGCGGCCCGGCGATCGGTCGGGTCGGTCTGCAGGGTCAGCAGCGGAGGGATCGCCAGAACCGCCATCGCCGCGCATAATGCTTCGTTGCCGATCATTACCGCCGCGATCTGGTTGCTGGGTACGAAGAGGAACAGGGCGGTCGCCGTCCAGGCGGTGGGAGCCGATGCCCCGAGAGCGCGGGCGCACCTGTAGAGAACCGCTGCAGCAAGGACGCCGGCCAGCGCGCCGATCATGCGCAGACCGAATTGCACGGCGTCGGGTCCCAGAGGGGCGAGGAGTTTCCACACGCCGGCCCCGAGCATGTAATACGTGGGCGGATGGAAGGTCGACCAGCCTTCCGTGGGATGCGGTAATCGGCCCTCTTCCACCAGAGTGAGCACGTAAGCGGCGTGTCCCGGGCCGTCGTAGCCACGCAGCGAGGGGATGGCCCCTGCATTCCAGGCCCGTTGTCCGACGGCCGCAAGGAGGAGAAGAACAAGAAAGATCCACTCTGCGCGGGACCACCTGCGCCTGCGGTCTGTATCCTTGGTCGGTGCTGTCACGTGTTCCTCACTGAGGTTGATCGCTTAACACATCGAGAGGTGCGACGGGAGTGAAAGCGGCTAACGCCGGCCTCGGTGCCGGCCTCGGACGGCTCTTTTTCGGGCAAGATTTCCTCGAGTACCCGGCCGCTGGGTTCGGGAAACATCCAGAGCACCATAAGCGGGGCAGCGAGCGAGCCGATAACCATCAAGGACAGCGCGTCTCCGTGTGAGCTCATGGTGTCGAAGAGAATTGACTCGGTCATGAGACTGAGTGCACCGCCCAGGGTGGCGACCATGGCAAGTGAAATCAGTCCGACGAGGTAACCCGGCGGCGCCCCAGGCCGCCACGGGGCTTGACGAGTGGATAGGCCTTTGTGCAAAAATAGCAGTCGAGCTGTCGGAGGATAGCTCGGGTTTGTTAAGGATCACGTCCAGGTGGCACCATGGGTCTGGTGTCACTCCCCGATAGCGGCGGCTTGGCCGACCGGAAGAGAGACCCGAAGGAGCTAGGGATGAAAGCAGACTCGACCGCGTTGATTCTCATTGGTTATCAGAACGACTATTTCGCCAACGATGGAACTCTGGCTGATTTTATCGACGACCGAGAGAGAGTTCAGGACGTCCGTGACAGGACGATGCCGTTGATCGAGAAATGTATCGAGCAGGGGGTCCTTGTGGTCTCCACCCCGATTTTGTTCACCGAGACCTATGATGAGGTTCGTAATCCGATCGGGATTCTTGCTGCCATCAAGGAACGAGGGGCATTTCGTCGAGGTCAACCAGGCAGTGCGGTGATCGCAGACTTCGACCGTTTCGGAGACAAGATCGTCACGGTTCCGGGCAAGCGCGGATTGGATGCGTTTTCCCATACCTCGCTCAGGGACACTCTGGCGGAGCGGAACATTGACCATATTGCGATTGCTGGAGTCGTGACGTCTCTCTGCATTGACTCGACCGGCCGCGCCGGGTTCGAGGCGGGCCTCGACGTTACCGTTATCGAGGATTGTACGGCTGGCCGAACACCCCAGGAGCAGGACTTCTATTGCGAGAGCATTTTCCCCCTTTACGCTTCGGTGAAGGAGGCGAGTTCGTTCCTGGGGGACTTCGAGTAGTCTGATGGGCGATCGGGAGGGTCGACCCACAACGGCCGAGATCCAGGCTCAGGAGAACTATCTCCTCGTCGAAGCACTCCATGAGGCAAGCCGACGATATCGCAACGTCGTTGATCAGATCCACGAGGCCGTATTTGAGTGCGGGGCGGATGGAGTGCTTACGTTCGTGAATCCTGCCTGGAAGAATCTGCTGGGTTTTGGCGTAGGACACTCTACGGGGAGAAGTCTCTATGAGTTCATCGATGCGAGCGACGCCACCTTGGTGCGGGAGTCGCTCGAGGCGGTCTATGGAGACAAGGCTCGTGCCGCCCATTCACCAAGGATTTCGCGTGAAACCGTGCGTGATGGGCTGAGGATTCAGCGCGGTATTCGGTTCCGTCGCAGCGACGGATCCTTGATACAACTCGAAATGAGCGCCCAAAAGACCGCCTCCGAGTCGATCATCGGTTCCCTGCACGATGTAACCGATCGTGATCTGCTCGAAGATCAGTTGCTCGCGGCAAAAGAACTCGCGGAGGAGGCCGACGTTGCAAAGGGGCTGTTTCTGGCGAAAGCCAGCCATGAATTAAGGACGCCCTTGAATCTGATCCTCGGCTTTGCGGAGATGCTGGAGGATGACGGGGTTGCTGGTGGCGAGAAACCTTCGTTGCTCGGTCGCCTGACGGTTGCTGCACATCAGCTGCTCGGGCTGGTAAATGACATTCTCGATATTACGCAGGCAGAGCGTAATGCACTGGGAATCCAGCTGCAGACCTTCTCGCCGGGCGCGATCGCCGAGGAAGTATGCTCGCTGTTCGCCGAACGCGCCAAGCAGGAGGGGATACCTTTCGAGGTGGAGCTTGCCTCGCCGCTTCCGGACGGGATTGTCTCGGACCCGCTGCGGGTCCGGCAGATTTTGATCAATCTGATAGATAATGCGATCAAATTCACCGGGCCTGACGGGATTCGGGTTCGAGTCTCGAATGCGATGATCCACGGGCACCCTGGAGTCACCTTCCGGGTCTCTGATAGTGGTGAGGGAATTCCGCAAAAGCGCCTGGATTGGATTTTCGGCGAATTCAACCAACTTCATCCAGCCGGCACACGAAGTGAAGAAGGCGTCGGGCTGGGACTCGCCGTCGCCCGGCGGCTGGCCCACCTTCTGGAGGGAGAACTTCGGGTCGATTCTACGCCCGGCGAAGGTAGCTCGTTTGAGTTGAAATTGCCTTTGGCTCACACGGCCAAGGGGCAGCGAGAGTTCGCCCAAACCGCCATCCTTCAGGGTCGAGCGACGGTATACTGAGGCGCCGCGGGAATCGGCCAAGGTGGTCGGTTGGCTGCGCCGCCTCGCGGGATCTCAGCCGTGCGTATAGAGGATGATCAGGCTCATCAGCAGCATCAGGGCTGCAGGCAGCGATTTCATCGCGGGATCACCGACCTTGATATGCATCGCAATGGCGCCGAGCATCAGACCGACGACGATGCTCGCGGCGGGGCCCACGAGGCCCGGCATCGCAATCCCGGCCAGCAGCATGATGGCGGACCCGATCTTCAGGAACCCGATCAAGTAAAAAAACCATTCCGGCAGCCCATAGGTCTCGAATTCGGCTCGCAGAGAGTCTGCAGATCCGCCTCGGTAGGCGGTCTGGGATTGGGCGCGAAGCAGCCACACGTTGAGAAGGCCTGCCCCAACGATGAATTGCAGGACGACCGAAATGAGATTGGAAGACATATTTTTGGTTCCCCTTAGTGCGCTGTGTTCAGAACTGTCTATAATCTAGACTGAAAATGACATCTGTCGAGCCATACTTCCAGATTGCCAAGGTTTTGTCTTTCGGGCTGTTCCTTTTTTATGGACTGAGCTGCCTTTTTGCCGACGCCATGGTGGACGAATTTCAACGATTCGGTCTGGCGAATTTCCGTCGCTTGACGGGGAGTCTCGAGGTTCTGGGCGCACTGGGACTGATCGTTGGTTACGCCTATCCGCCTCTCGTGCCGTGGGCGGCCGGCGGCCTGACGTTGCTGATGGCGTTGGGCGTTGGGGTTCGCGTGCACGTGAACGATCCAGTGATCGAGATGCTGCCGGCCGCTTTTCTGATGGCGGTGAATTTGTTCATCTGCCTCCACGCGAGCGCGCGCTCGGTCTGACCGGCAGCAAAAGGTCCCGATGCCCGGACCGCGCTCTCCCTTGCCAGGCAGAGTCCGTGAATTGTTCAGCGTCGGATCCGGCGTCAGCGCGGCATGGAGTAGGTCCCCATGCGGCCGGTAATCATCGGCAAGTCGAGATAGGTCTTGATCCCGGGATTTTCGGCCTCGCAGACCTCTTGCACCGAGTTCACCAGATGGTTGCCGGTTGTCGAGATCCCCTGGGCCACGCGTTCGTCCTGGGTCAGCTCCGAGGGGAAATCGACGTCGATGTTCAGATTCACATCTCCCTCGAGTTTGATGCGCCACCCGGACTCGCGAGGCAGGTCCATCCGGGACTGCAATCGCGTCTGGGCATTATCGTCCATGAACCAGATCTGTTCCTGGATGATCTCTGTGCCTTCGCGAGTGATGCCGATGTGCTGATAGTTGTTCAGAGCGATGGTGTCCTTGGCGATGATGCCAACGGCAGTTTCGATGTCCTGATTGGCCAGAATATAGTTGTGCCTCGCCTCATATGAGATCACCTCGGATCCCAATCCTTCGGCAATCATCTCGATCGGCTCGTACCAAAAGGCCTTGAGCATTTCCTTTACCGGGTTGTTCTCCGCCTGTTCGGGGGTGACTCCCAGATTCATCAGCCCGCGAACGACGCCCTCGGAGCTATAGGTTCGGCAATCTCCACACTCGGTCATGGTGATGCGATCAATTCGATTGCACCAACCGGTGAACGTCAGGGGGAACCGCTCGGCAATGCCACCGGGGTTGCATCCGCTTGCGTGGAAATTGACGCCACCTTTGGCGCACGCCGCCTGAATCTGCTGCGCGGCTTCGGCATCTTGCTTGAAGGGAAACCAATAAGGGCAGGGTGTGATGACATGCTTTCCCGACTCGAGGATGCGACACATCTCCTCGACCTGCCAGGGCATCGGGCAATAGAGAACGCAATCGGCATCGAGGTTCAAAATGGCCTCGACATCCTGAGTCGCGACGATGCCGGTTTTTTCGGTGCCCGCAATCTCCCCAGCGTCTCGGCCTGCCTTGCCATCGTAATGCACTTTCACCCCGACCAATTCCAATAGCGGATTTCGCAGGATGCCCTTCAGGGATGCGGTGCCGACAACGCCGGTGGCCCATTGAATCACTTTGTATTTTCGCATCCGTTCTCTGCCTTTCGTTGCGGGCCCGTTTTTGACTGCCTGATTCAGACCGGGCCCTCGGTTTTCTTCAGAAATGCGCTACAACCGGATCATGGAATTGGGAGAACTTCTACTGGTGAGTAACGTGGAAATGCTCGACTTGGCCTCGCTGCTGGGCCGGGTCGCCGTGGGGATCTGTTTCGTGGTCCACGGATTGGGCAAGTTGGGGCTTGTCGGCACGGGCACAATGGCTGGTTTCACAGAGTTCCTGCGCGAACGCGGGGTGCCGATGCCGGAGGTGCAAGCACGAATTGCGATGCTTTCGGAGCTTGTCGGGGGTTCCTTGCTCGCGATGGGGTTGTTGATGCGGCCCGCCTGCCTCCTGCTGATCGGTACAATGGTGGTCGCCGGGGTGGTCGGCCACCGCGGGGCGGGCTACTTGATCACCAACGAACCTCCCGGTGCCGAATATACCATTAACCTCGTGGTGGTCTCGATCGTTCTCTTCCTGTTGGGCCCGGGGGGATATTCGCTCGACGCGATCTTGTTCTAGGTAGCTTGTTTCGCGCCCGGGGCCGTTGGTTTGGATCGCCACCGGTGAAAAAAACTTATGCGGTATTTCCGCCATTTTTCAGTCCTAGGAGAGGGGCGGCTTCAATTACGTCTCGGCGTGGTGTACATCCCCTCGCATGACTATCGGAACCTCCTTCAATCGCCCCGCCCATATGGAAGCCTTTACCGACGCTGATGAGCGCTGGGGGCCCCTGCAGAAACTGGCCGGCCAATGGGCCAGCGACAAGGGACGGGATTTCTCGTACTCCTACTCGGAAAAAAAGGACATCGAAAACCTCTACCGCGAGGAGGCTTCTTTCGATCCTTTCGGGCCTGTGGATAACGGCACGCAGCAACTTTTCGGTCTCGATTATCGAATGAAGGCCTGGCGCCTCGGCGCCGATGACTTCTTTCATATGGAGGTCGGCTACTGGCTCTACGAGCCGGCGACCGGCTTGATCCACCGCTGCTTCATGGTCCCGCGGTCCACGACCATCGTCGCCATCGGGGAGGCCGCAGCTGACGCCACCAGTTTCAAGCTGTCGGCCAAGGAGGGATCGCCGACCAACGGGATTCTCTCCAACGCCTATCTTTACGATGGTGCGGCCCGCAGCATCTCGTTCGAATTGGCCGTGGATCTCGCGGATGGAAAGTTTGCCTACAAGGAAGATCTGGTGATGACCATGGCCAGCCATGGTGGGGCCGAGATGCACCATACCGACGAAAATACCCTCGAACGATTCTGATTCTTTCGCAGGGCGGTGCCCACGACCGATCAACCATGCCGAGGCCGTTGGTCGCCTGCGGATGGTATTGCCTGCGGTAATCGCGTAGATGAGGGCTATGGTCATCTTCCGCAGTGTGGCGGTATCCCTGGCTCTGGTGCTGGCGGTCTCCTGCGACTCGACTTCGGAAGATTTGCAGAGACAGAATCCGGTCGACCTCGAAATTTTCGAGGTCGACCCTGAGCGACTGCTGATGCCGCCTGTTTCGCTGCCGGCGGATCGACCGGGACCCAATCCGGCCCGCAACGCCTATTTTGGCGACCTTCACGTACATTCCAAATGGTCCATGGATGCGTTTGTGTTTGGCACGACCGCTTCGCCGCGGGATGCATATCGCTATGCGCGTGGTGAGCCCCTGCGTCACCCCTCGGGCTTCATCATGCAGTTGCGCGAGCCGCTCGATTTTTACGCCGTCACGGACCATGGGCTTTTTATGGGGATCGTGGCCAAGGCCAGCGACCGCACACATTCCTTCTCGCGTCATCCCGAGGCTGAAAAGTTTCATGACCTGAATGTCGAGGAAAACAAGACTCTTTTTTCCCTGCTCCAACGGATCTCCTTGTTTGCCACCGGGATTCGCTCGATTCTCGTCGGTATCGATGAAGGAACGATTCCAAAGTCCGAGGCCGTCGAGATCCAGAAGAATGCCTGGCAGGACTCGGTCGAGGCTGCCGACGAGTTTTACGATCCTGGCGCGTTCACGACGTTTGCCGCATACGAGTACACCTCCGGCGGCGGCGCGACCGGAAGTCTCCATCGGAACGTGATTTTTCGGGATACTGCGGTTTTGCCCGTCGAGCCGTTCTCGCGCTTTCATTCGAGCAATCCGGAGAGACTCTGGGATTGGATGGATGGGCTCCGTGCCGAGGGTATCGAGGCTCTGGCGATTCCGCATAATTCCAACAACTCGAATGGTCAGATGTTTGCCCTCGTGGACTCGGCCGGAGATCCCCTCGATGCCGAGTCCATTGATCGCAGGATTCGAAACGAACCGCTGGTGGAAATCACCCAGATCAAGGGGACGTCGGAGACACATCCGGCCCTGTCCGATACCGATGAGTGGGCCTCGTTCGAGATCAAGCCCTATATCGCGTCGACGCGAATCGTGGGCGAACCAAAGGGGAGCTATGTGCGCGACGCCCTGCGAGAGGGACTCTCCCTGGCAGATGCGGGTCTTGGCAATCCTTATGCGCTGGGGTTTGTGGCAGCGACGGACACGCATACGGGTGCGACGACCGTGGACGAAGCTCAATTTTACTCCAAGTTGGGCCTGATTGATGCGACGCCTGAACTGCGCGGTTCAACGCCGCTCCCCTGGTGGCAAGGCTGGCCCGCGAGCCTTCTGCTCCCCGAGCAGATCGACGAGGTGGACGGAAACTTCTACCTGCGTGGCGGTGGCGTTTCGATGTTCGGGGCGTCCGGTCTGGCGGGAGTCTGGGCAGAGGAAAATACGCGCGACTCGATTTACGACGCGTTTCGGCGCAAGGAAACTTTCGCCACGTCCGGCCCGCGCCTGCGCGTGCGGCTCTTTGCCGGCTACGGGATCGGCGACACGGACCTCGAGGATCCGTCGCAGTGCGCAACGGGATGTCCGGATGCGGTGGCGATGGGCGGTGAAGTGCAAAGTCGGTCAGGCCAATCGCCGCAGTTTTTGGCCTGGGCCAGTCGTGATGCCTTGAGTGCGCCTTTGCAGAGACTCCAGATCATCAAGGGCTGGGCCAAGGACGGGGAAACCTACGAGAGGGTGGTGGATGTGGCCTGCGCCGTGGGCCAACCGAACCTCCTCACCTCGCGTTGCCCTCCGATGCGAGCCCCGGTGGACCTGCGCGACTGTTCTTTCTCGGAGTCACCGGGCGCCGGTGAATTGAAGGCTCTTTGGGAAGATCCGGAATTTGATCCTGCCCAACGGGCATTCTACTACGTTCGCGTCCTGGAGAATCCGACGTGTCGATGGTCGACATGGGACGCCTTGCGCGAGGGAGTCCGGGTACGTCCGGACCTGCCGGTCACGATTCAGGAGCGCGCGTGGTCGTCGCCGATCTGGTTTGGCCCCCCAGCCTGAAGTCCTTCGCCCTATCGATCGCGGATCTGCTGCCTGAACATTTCGCCGATCTCGCCGACGGCTTTTTCGGCAGCCGGGACGAACGCCATATTGGCGAAGCCGTGGATCAATTGGTCATACGTTTTTTGAAGAACAGGCACCTCCGCGGCCGAAAGTTTTTCGGCGTAGGCGTCACCCTCGTCGCGCAAGGGGTCGAAGCCGGCGGTGATGACGACCGCCGGTGGATGGCCCGAGAGATCTTCGGCGCGCAGCGGTGAGAGCCTGGGGTCGGTCCAGGTCGCTGCGTCGGGCGCATAATGGCCACGGAACCATTCCATCCCCGCACGGGTGAGGACGAATCCCTCGCCGCACTCCTCAAAAGACTTCGTTTCGAAGGCCATATCAGCCACGGGGTAAAGAAGGAGTTGCGCCCAGGGGAGCGTCTTGTGGGCAGCCTTGCGAGATACGCAGAGAGCTGCGGTCAGGTTGCCACCGGCGCTGTCGCCTCCTGCCGCGATGCGATCGGGGAGCACCTGCAGTCGCTCGGCATTGGATTGCACCCAATCAAAGGCGGCTTCGGCATCCTCGAGCGGGGTCGGAAATGGATGCTCGGGTGCCAGACGGTAATCGACGGAAAAAACCCGGCAGTCGGCTCGCAGAGCCAATCGAGTGCAGAGGCCACCGTGGCTGTCAGGACTGAAAAGCACCCAACCCCCGCCGTGGAAATAAACCAGTGCCGGGGCCGGTCCGCTCAGTTTTTCTGGACTGTATTCGCGCACGAGGATCTCGCCGCCGCCCACCGGGATCTGGTGGTCGGTTGTCCGGCAGCCCGCAGGGGGTGGGTCGAGCTCCATATTTCCCTGCATTTTGCGGGCCTCGACCGGGCTCATCGTCTCCAGAGGAGCGCTTCCTTTCTCGACCATCGTGCAGAGAAATTGAAAGGCGGGCAGGAGCTCGCGGCCGCCCACGACCTGTTGTGGTTTCCCGGAGAGCCGGAGCAGGAGCCAGCGGGGGGCGCGGACGAGCATGGCGACAAAAGCCTGTACGAGAGCTTGCATGGGCGGTAGCGTATCGGGCGGCCTCCACGAGATCAAAGAGTCGAGTCCGCGGCCGGAACCCGCTAGGGTGATTTTCAGATTGATGAGCGATTCGCCGACATGAAGCCGTGCCCCGGTATATCCTGCCGAGCCGCGGGTGATTCTATCCGATGATTTTCTGCAGGACCCGCACCCACTGCTGCGAGAGTTGCGCGAGAAGCATCCGGTAGCCCGGGTGGGCGAGACCGGGGTTCATTTACTGACTTCCTGGGAGATCATCGTCGAGGCATTGGGTCGGGAGGAAGATTTCTCAGCGAATCTGACCGGCGTGTTGCTGCGAGATGCCGATGGTATCCCGACGACTTTTGATCTGCCGGTTTCGGCGGGCACTCAGGTCATCGCGACGGCGGACGAACCCGCACACGCAAGGCACCGCAACCTGGTCCGAGCGCGCCTGATCGAGCGACAAGTCGCGGCCATGGAGGCCCGGATTCGTTCCTGGACCGCCGCTGAACTACAGCCGCTTCTGGAGCAAGGCGGAGGAGACTTCGTGCCACTGGCCGAGACGATTCCAGCACGTGTCATCGGCCACCTTCTGGGATTGCCCGCAGCCGACGTGCGCCAGCATCGTCAATGGGCCATGATGGGCGGCGAGATGCTCGCGGGGGATCTCGACGAGGCGCGCATGCAGGGGTTGGCCGAGGAAACTCTCGCCATGGCCGTCTATCTCAGCGAACATCTGCCGGAATCGGTCGGGTCGGATTTCGCCGAGAACAAGGCGCCGACGTTGATGGAGTTGTTGTCCAGCGGTGTTGCCTCGGAGGCGATTGATCCAACGGAAGCCATCGGGATTGCGATCGTGATGTTCGGCGCGGGCGGAGAGTCCACCAGTGCCTTGCTCGGTTCCGCGATTCGCCTGCTGGCACAGGACACGTCCCTGGCCGAGCGCTTGCGGCGAGAACCCGGCGAGATCCCCGCCTTCGTCGAGGAAGTCCTGCGCCTCGAGCCACCGTTCAAATTTCATTATCGCTCGGTTCGTCGTTCCTGTGAACTGGGCGGGTTTCAATTGGAGCCCGGAGATCGTCTGATGCTGCTGTGGGCCGCGGCCAATCGCGATCCGGAGGTCTACGAGGACCCCGAGGAGTTGCGTCTCGACCGCACCCACCCCCGTCATCATATGAGCTTCGGTCGTGGGGCTCATTTTTGTGTCGGTGCTCATCTGGCTCGCCTGGAAGCGCGGATTGTTCTGGAGGAACTTCTCCGCGCAACGCAGGGCTTCACACTGACCAACCGCGCCGATGTGCGTCATGCCAATAGTATTTTTGTGCGACGGTTGGCCCGGCTGCCGCTGGACCTGCACCCGGCAGCCTGAGCGCTCCGATCGCCCGGGCGGGCGATCTCTCCCCAGTTGGATGGATGTGTTCTGTCGCGACCTTGGCCGGCGCCGTCAGGCCCCGGTGCTGAGCTCCGGCAGGAGTTCCGAAGCGATCGTGGCAAGAACGTTCCGCCGGGCATCGAATCCCGGAAGAACCATCACCTGGTTGAGCCCGGCGGCCTCGAGATCGCGCAAGCGCTGGAGCAGTTCGTCGCGTGTGCCAATCATGCAGGTCGCTCGCAGCAACTCTTCGGTGAGAAAGCACTCCTCTTCGGGAAGGACCCAGCAATTATGACCGGCATGGATGCGCTGGTGGCGTCGCTCGGCGGGGAACTCTTCCAGAAGTTTGGTGTAGGCGGGCCACATTTCTGCGAGTAGCGCAGGGGGAGGGTGGCCGAAGTTGCAGAATTGCTCGTAAGCATAATGAACGGTGGCCATCGCCATGGCACCGCATTCATTCTTTACGCGGTCGGAGTCGGCGGACTCGCCCGGCTCGAGAACTGTAATCGTCGTCAGCGCGGTGGTGTAGAATTCGTTGCGATCGAGTTTGCGACCGGCATCTGTCGCGCCGGCTTCGATCATCTGCCAGAGAAAATCGAGGATGTCTGGATTGGCGGGCAGCGAGAGCACCGCGCCGTCGCCATATTTGCCCGCCAGACCCAACGAGCGGGGCCCGAAGCCCGAAACATAAAGAGGAATGGGGTCGGCGAAATTGACAAAGCCATCCTCGGGCATGATGTGACGAATCGGTTTGGCTTCCTTCGCCCCCCGCGTCAGCGGGTCCATCATCGCCTCTTCGCCACGCAGCAGCGCTTGGATGGACTCCAGATAGCGATCAAATTCCCGGATGCGATGAGGCGGTTGTCCCATCGTTCGCATGGCCGTATTGCCTGTGCCGATCCCGAAAAAGGTGCGCCCCGGAGCCAGGGCATTGATCGTCGCGATCGCGGCCGCGTGCACGGGTGCCGGGCGTGTGGCCGAGACCGCGACACCGGTGCCGAGTTGAATGCGGCTGGTTTGGTGGGCCGCGAGTGCCAAAGTTGCATAACAATCCGACCACAACATCTGGCTGTCGGCCATCCAGGCATGCGAGAAGCCGAGCCTCTCGGCCTCGATGACGGTTTCGATGTCGCGAATATGCGACGCCACGCAGACTCCGATTTGCATGCTTAAGGGGATAACGAGGATCAGCGGAAAGGTCGATGTGGCGATTAGTCAGCCAGCAGCCACGCCAGCATGGGGCGAGTGAGCGTTTTGGAAGGCTCCGAGGCATCAAGAAAATCGAGATGATCGAGGTGGTCTCGAAATGCTTCATCGGGAAGGGCCTCATGGAGGTCGAGGAACTCACCTCCATTGGCTTCCGTCGTCTCTCGCATGCGGTTCAGCGAGGCCTCGAGCAAGGCCTCATTGACCATCCCGATGTCCCGCAGGCGCTCGATATTGATCGGCTGGGCAACGACCAGAACTTCGATGTCTTTTTGGTGCAGGCGTTTGACCAGTTCTCCAAGAGCCAGCAGTCCGGGCTCATTGGCCGGCAGGCCCTCGAGGATCGGTCCCAGAATCGCTCTGGCCGAGTCGGGCAGAAGTCGACTTCCGGACGGCGTCATCTCGGTGCCCACGGATCGACTTCCGCGAGCGCCTGCCATGCCCCTGGGAGCGCCGAGGCTGGTTTGCAAGTTCCGCACGAAGCGATTGTAGGCGACATACGCATTGCCCTGGACTTTTTGTGTCCACTCCCGAGCCGGCCGCAGGCCCAATTGGTCAACCAGGCCGGCGGAGAGAATATCAGCGGCAGTCAGCGCCATGCTGCCCAGAGGCAATTGCATTGCCGTGAGCCATTGATCCGGTGGCAGAAACCCCTCGAGGCCCAGGGGTTGATGATGGGCAGGCCGTGAAAACCAACCCATATTGAAGCCGAGGATCACCTTTTCCACCCCGCTATTCCCGATCGCCTCGTTCATGAAGTAGTGGGAAAAAATCGTCAACCCGGGTAGCGAGAGGTTACGGAAATCCGGGCGCTTCCGGGTCTTGCGCATCCAGTCCGCGATCCGATTTTGAGGTGGTACGCCGCCACCGGCATTGGGCATGGAGAGAGAGTCGCCCAAAAAAAGATAGCGGGTATCGGCACTGCGGTATTCGCCCAATGTCTCGACGGCGAAGCGTCCTTGTTCAATGTCTGCGCGTTTGCGTGGGCTCTCATGGGCGACTGCTGAGGCAAAGAAAAAACCACCGATAGTGAGCGTCGCGGCACCGACGCCCACGGCCAGCCCACTTCTGATGATTCGCCGGAGGCGAGAGTCGGGGGACATTGTCTCAGGTTTTGTCATTCGCTTGCCTAGAATTGAAAATAGATAAATTCACCGCTGCGGCCGCTCGCAGCAATGACCAGAATCAGCAGTCCGCCAAAGGCCAGCCCCTCGAACACGGCGCCTGCCATCCCGCTTGTTTGCCGCCGCATCCGGTCGGCCCGCCTGCGCATCCAGCGCTCGGCAAATTGCAATAGAAACGCGGCGATTACCAGTCCGATGCCCCAGATCGGCAGCGGACCTGCCCAGTTGCCCAAGGCGGCCCCGGCAATCATGTCGCAGGCATCGGCGAATGTCGCGGCACGGAAGAAGATCCATAAAAAGGTGACCGCGTTGAAGCAAAGCAGGACCCGCCACCAATCTTTCCAAGCGAGCGTATCGGGGCGCGTTTGCCGGCCACGCAGCGGTCGGTGCAGGGCCAGCAGAACACCATGCAGCCCGCCCCAGATGACGAAATTCCATCCCGCGCCATGCCAGAGCCCTCCCAGCAACATGGTGATGAGAAGGTTGGTGCCCGTTCGGAAAGTGCTTCCACGATTGCCACCCAGCGGGATGTAGAGGTAGTCGCGCAGCCAGCGCGAGAGAGTCATGTGCCAACGGCGCCAGAATTCTGTGGGGCTGCGCGAAAGGTAGGGCTCCTCGAAGTTCCGCGGAAATTCAAACCCGAGAAGAAGAGCGATTCCTCGCGCCATATCGGTATATCCGGAGAAGTCGAAATAGATCTGGAAGGCGAATCCATAGATCGCAAGAAGATGGAGCGGTGCGCTGGCCAGACCCGGGTTGGCAAAGACAGGGTCCACCATCGGAGCAAACAGGAAATCACCGAGGAGGACTTTCTTCCACAAACCCGATGCGATCAGCCACAAGCCGCGCCGGTTTCGGTCTGTGGTCGCGGGCGAACGTTCAGCCAATTGCGGCAGAAACTCTTGTCCGCGCAAAATGGGTCCCGCGATCAATTGCGGAAAGAAGCTGACGAACAGGGCATAGCGCGCCAGGCTGGGCGGTGCCTCGATCTCCCGCCGGTAGACATCCACATGCAGGCTGATCAATTGAAACGAGTAGAAAGAAATCCCCAGTGGCAAAAGGAGATCGGGTACCGGGAGCGTGCCGTCGGCGAGGATGGTGCTGAAGGGAAGCACGATGCCGAGCAGGAACGCTGCGTATTTGAAGGTCGCCAGAATCCCGAGGGTGAACACCAGGGTTGCGATCAGCCAGGCGCGGCCACTGCCGACGCTTCCACCGCTGAGACGCTGGCTGCGCTGGAGGCCCCGCAGGAATCCATAGTTAACCAGAACGACAAAGAGCAGCAGCCCGAGGTATTGCGGAATCCAGAGCGAGTAGAAGAGCAAGCTCGCTGCCAGCAGCCACCCCGAGCGTGCCTTGTTTGGCAGCAGTCGGTCTCCTGCCCATACGATCAGGAAGAACAAGGCAAAGAGAAGAGTGGGGAAAAGCATGGATCAGGCCTCGACTGGTCGTGCCCGCGACTCGGTATCCAGGCTGCCCGTGGCCCGCCGGGCTACATCCCGAGGATTTGCTGTTGTCGACATGGTTCTATGATTCCCTGAGCGTTCGCGCCGGCGCGAGCATAGACCGGATTCCTGATCGGCGAAACTCCCTTGTTTTCTCGGACTCTGGTATTCACCGGCGAATCGAGAGATAGGTACCGCTGTGGATACCTCTGGCCGGAATTTTCGCCGAAATTCTTATCGGGGCCCCAGCCCATGGCACTATCCGCTGATGGCGGTTCTCGTTTTGAGTGGCGTGGTCGCCTGTCATTCCACTCCCAAAAACTTCGAGGTTCCCGAACCTTCGAGTTGGGAGCCGGCGGGTTGTCGACCCGTGAATCGCTCGGGGCCCGGGATTGATGGCAGCGGGGCCTGGCGCAACCTGCATGCCGATACGCGCAACAGCGATGAGGTGGCGGTGGTTTTGTCGCCGGAATTTTCCGCAGGTTGGGTCGCCGAGCCATCGATGTGGAATGCTTCCGGTGTCGTGTTCGACCGGGACAGCAATGTCTATTTCGCGCCCCTTTTCCCCCATGAGAACGTGATTCTTGTCGGGTTGGACGGCAATACGGGAGATCGTCTCTGGGCGATCCCGGGCAAGGGAAACCGCGTGGGTGCCGGAGCGCCGATGGTTCTGGATGATCCGGATCGGCCCGGCGAGGAAATCGTCTATCTCGGCCTGCAGGATCGAGCGGTAGCGGTCCGCACCAGTGGGGAAGTCGTCTGGGATGTCCCGACCGGCTTGTCGCGGACGCCCGAGAACAGTTTGAGCATTTTCGGCATCAATTATCTGGCGCGCGCGGATGCGCTGGTGGCCGTGGCGGCCGATGGCAGCATTTATGTTCTGGACCGCAAGACCGGAGAGCAGCTGCTGGAGGCTCCCGTGGTTCTTCCCGGAGCACCCGGTGTGGCGCGCACATTGTCACCGGAATTGACGCCGGAGCTTTCCGCGGAAGTGGGCGCGCTGGTCGCACCCTTTCTGAAACTACCGCCGGGATTGGACTTCGAGAAAGTGCTTCATATTATCTTCGGGGAAGGCGTTGTCGTCGCCAACTTCTTTGCGATCGATGCGGATACGGGCGCGATCTATTTTGCGGCGACCGCACCTGATGAAGCCGATGGCGTCCGGGACGGGGTTGCCGAGACGGGTGCGTTATACCGGATGGATCTCGTTCGAAAGGACGGCAAGATCACCTTGCAGGAAACCTGCCGGGCGACATTCCGTGGCGGGTCCGCCTCGACGCCGGCGCTGCGGGCCGATGGCGGACGTCTCTACGTGGCGGACGCCGAGGGGAGGGTGCTCGCACTCGCCCCGGATTGCCGGCAACTCTGGGAGGTCCACACAGGCGAGCAGGTGCATGGCTCGATTGCGGTCAGTGGGGACAAGGGCGAGCTTTATGCGTCGTCCAGCGGGGCGATCACCAAAATTCTGGACCGAGGTGAGTCGGCAGAGATCGTCTGGCAGACCCGACCCGACGCCTATGATCTGGGCCCGATGCAGGAGTCGATCAACGTGCAGATGCTGACCATCGCCGCCAATGGCATCGCCTTCCAGGGCGGGGCCGGCGTCCACCGCGATGGCGCTCGTGTTCCCTTTCCTTTGCGCACCGGCATGGGATTGCTCGATCGAGATACCGGCGAAGTCGTATATTATGTTGATGGCCCCGACGAGGCGGTCAGCGTGGTGAGCATCGGCCCCGACGGGATGATGGTGGTCGGCGACACGCCCTTTCGGCGCGCGTTTGTGCGTGCCATCCGTCCCTCGATGACCGAGCCTCTCTCGGGCGGCATTCGCAAATGGACTACCTCCCGCCCCGAATTGATCGCGCGGGATGCGGTCTGTGCCGCCCGTTCCCGTCTGGCCAATGCGCGACGGAACGAATCGGTTTGTCCGGAATCCAGCCGCGAGGAAGAGCGTCTCGTGCAACAGCTTCTCGCACAGGCAGCTCTTCATATCCCGACCGGGTCGATGGCGGCAGCACTTTCGCAACAGCAGAGGGCTCCTGAGGTCGCTGGTCTGCAGGCTTTATGTTCTCGATTGTCCTCGAGCGGTGCCGGCGGCCCAGCCTGACTGTGCTTCAGGCCTCCAATTGCTTGAGCAATAGAGCACTATCGAGAATTTCCCAGACTTCGGTGATGTGCCCCTCGGCCATGCGGCCAAAAAAGGCGTAGCGGTTTTCATAAGGGCGGCCGTCCCGCAGTCGCCCGCGAATCGTCGCCAGGCAAGAGGCTTTCCCCGCGCGCACCGAAAGCAGTTCCGGTTCGAGACTCAGGCTGTCGGGTTGGTAGATCGCGGCGGCCCCATCGCGCAGGAACCGGAGAACCTCGCTGACGCCCACGATGGGCTCCTGTCCCGAGAACGGTGGCAGGTGCCAGCGGACGTCGGGATGTAATGTCTCCGCCAATGCCGCGTGTTCGCCGCGAATCATATGCTGCAGAAACGCGGCGAAGTGTTTCTCTTGCTCATCGAGTTGCTCACGGTCGGGTGCTTCGGTCTTCGGCATCTCGGGGCTCTAATTCGGGTTTTTCGTCCACGGCTCATAAAGTCGCCCCTCGAGATCCTGCGCCGTGAAGCTCGGTGGTCGCAGTTCATCGGCGGGTGCGGCTTCTCTCGTGGTCTCGCGCGCCAGCTCGGCGAAGACCGTCATCCATCCCGGCAGGGTCCATTTTCCGAAATGCGTGCTGGCGCCCTCATAGTCCTGCACGGCGTATTCCTCGGGAGTGGTGACATAGCCTGCGTAGGCATTCGCGTAGCCGGCCACGATTACGGTCTCGACGCCCAGCGGCCGGAGTTCCTTTTGCAGCATCTCTTCGACGCGCTGCCCGGAGGTGGTGGTCATTTCGTGGGGAATGGCCGCAATGGCGACCGATCCGATGATCAGGAGTTGGGCGGGCAGAATTTGCGGGGTCCATGGCTTGGGCTCAGCCAGCCCATGGGGGTCCATCTTGCGGATCATCCGCAGGATTGGATTTGGATTCTTTCCGATCGGCAATTTCCGCAAACTACGGATGCCGAGAAAACGGTGATGTGCCAATTCCATGACCGTGACCTTCTCGGCATGGGTTTCATCGTGTGCCTTCTGCTTGAGGCGCGCACGCTTGCTGCGGGGAACAAGACGCCAGAAAGGACGGACCTTTTGCGCGATGCTCTGCAAAAAAAGGAGATTTCGTGGCATTCCCGGGCCTTCGTCGGTGCCAAAGAACATGGCCATGCCTAGTTTTCCCGGAGCGGTGCGCCGCCCCGGAACACCGTCGGTAAAAGCCGGGTCGACATCAATCGCGGAAAAGTCTCGATAGCGATGGGCGGAAATCACCTGATCCGCCAAGGCCGGTTGTGCCGCGGCGCTCTGAAGGATCTCGTGCGCCTTGGCCTGCTGGAGTTCGCCGGTGTACCGGGCACTGGCATCGTCATCGGGGTACATGCCGCGTGTCCACGGTTTTCCGGGGTGTTGCTGGAAATTCGGGGTGACGTCGCCGGTGGTGGCCTGCGCGAAAGCGCCGACGAAATTCGATCCGTTCGCTTCCTCGAGCAACGTGGCGGCATAGCCTTTGTTGTCGAAATGAACCTTGCGGTTATCGCTATGCACGCTGGTGCCGTGGACTCCGAAAA
Source organism: Binatia bacterium (assembly GCA_965658895.1). Taxonomy (GTDB): domain Bacteria; phylum Desulfobacterota; class Binatia; order UBA12015; family UBA12015; genus UBA12015. The sequence continues at coordinate 78,453 of CBFHUR010000008.1, read as the reverse complement.
AATTGATGGTGCCGATGCAGCCGCGAGAAAGTGAATCAAAACGCAGCAGCTTCATGCGACGGTCGATCCCGAGATGACGGGTCTCCCAGGTGATGTCGGGTGTCTCCGGGTTGCGGTTCCACGACAGCGGAGAGCGGTTGTAGGCAACCCGGTCCTCGGCGGCAAACTCACCTTGGTCGAAGCGTATCTCGCCGGCTTCCCTGCTTTGCCACGCTTCCCGGAGCGCGCCGACAATGGTCGAGGTGATGTCTTCAAGAATCTGCGGTGAGAAGCCCGGAGCCTCCAGCGCGTAAAACGGATAGGCCGAATAGCCGCCGGGAGCGCTGTGGGTATGGGTGGCCAGAAGCATCAAGTTGCCGTGGTTCAGGCCGAGCTCGGCGTGCTCGGTGCGCAATCGTTCGAGGACGGCCTCGGAGATGGCCTGGCTGATACAGAGCAGCTCACAAGAGACGATCGCTGCGGTTTGCCCCGAACTCTCGAGGAAGAACGCGCGTGCGTGTACCGCTGTCGCCGAGGTTTCCACGAAATTGGTGGGGACGCCCCAGCCAAACATGCCGATGCCGGGGACCTGTACCGGGATTTCCTTTTTTGCGACGCCGATTTGCATCTTCTCACCATGCCGTTTTCGGCCGAGACATGCGAGGGGGGGGTGGTGTCAGTTCTCGAGTGGGTGGATTCGGAAAAGGCGGATGTTCCGGTCGGTTCGTTTTTCGTAGACGAACATCATGGGGAGAACCTTGCGGATGTCGTCCCAGATGCGGGCTTTCTCCTCATCACTCAGCATTTCGGCGCGTGCTCGAAAGGAGCGTCCCTGTGTCTGCACATCGACTTCCGGATTCGCTTCCAGATTGTATCGCCATGCGGGATGTTTTTCCTGACCCATCGCGCTGGCGACCACCACGAGCAGGCCCTCATGCTCGACCGCGGCCAAGTGGACCGAACGTTCCTTGCCGGTCTTGCGGCCTTTCATGGTGATGGTGACCATGGGCAGGGAGGAGGCCGGGCCGAAAGTTGTCCAGCGTCCGTTGGTCAACCGGTAGAGGATCGGATCGAGGCGAGCCGCGACGTTCCGGATCCACCAGGTGAAGGCAGGTGAGGTGATCATCCGCACCATGCGATTATCTTCCGGCCTCGGTTGCTCGCTCATGATCGGTTCGGCTCCATGCCTGCAAATGAATCGCGAACCGGGGATCTCTGCAAGCGTGAGCCGCGAAAACGAGGGGGAGGGGCTGTCCTCCGGGTTGGAGACCGCTCTTTTTCAGGTCTCGAAGATCAACTGCCCTGATTTGCTGCGGTGAGCCCCGGCCTCGCCGCGGCGGCGCAGGTGTTCCAGATGGGCATAGGTTTCGCTCTGGGCCATGGATCCCCAGCTGCGTTTACGGAACAATTTCTCCGAGAAGGCCTCGACGCTTGACGGGCCGATGTCGCGTCCGATGTCGCAGATCTCGCCCAGGCGCTTCTGGTGATGTTCCTTGATGGCCGCGCACCGCGCCGCGAGGTCCGCGAAGGGATGGCCATGAGCGGGAAGGGCCTGATCAACATGGGGAATGGCAGCGGCCCGATCCAGTGATTGAAAAAATGCCTCGAGCGGATCCTCTTCCCGGGACAACCCCGAGATATGCGGCGTGATCGACGGCAATACATGATCGCCCGCGAGAAAGAGCCCCTCCTCGGGGCAATGCAGGCAGATATGGTCGTTGGTGTGGCCGGGGGTATGGACGATAAACCACTCGCGTCCCGCCAGGCGCAGGCGATCGCCAGCCTCCACGGGCAGGGAGATGTCGGGGAACCGCAGAGCTTTTCCGAGCAAGCGATTCATTTGCATGCGCAGGCGCCAGCGCAGCGGTGGTCGCGGAGGCGTGGCCCCCCAGGGGGTCGGGCCCCCGAATTTCGGAGCTGCCACCGGCATCGGCCGGCGCTTGTCGACGGGGATCAGGGTGGGCGAGCCGTTCGGTCCGTAGAGTTCCGGGCGCTCCGGATGAACGTGGGCGGAGGTTTCCGCGTCGTCCTGATGGGCATGCAGATCGCAAACCGAAACCTCGGGGGTGGTGTCGCGTGAGGAGCCGAGGGAGAAGGCGCGGTGGGCCACAACTTTGGCCCCGGACTCTCGCACGATCCGACCGGTTCCGCCGAAGTGGTCCCCGTGGGAATGGGTGATGACCACCGTATGGATATTTTTCACCTTCAGGTCTGCTTGCGCGAGGCGATCTTTCAGCGCGGCAAACGACCTCGGGGTCGGAAGACCTGGATCGACGACCGTGGCCCCTTGTCCATCGATCAGCGCGTAGCAGTTGACGTGGCCGAGGCCGGGGAGAGAGATGGGCAATTCCATGCGGACCACGTTGGGGGCAATCTCGGTGATCTCGCTGCGGGCAGATTCTTGTTCCTGTCGTCGAGCCATAACAAAGGGGACTCTATCGATCGCATGCCGTGGGCGCCAAGGAGCGGCTTCTCGCCGGTTGCTCCGCAGCATCTGCCCTGATTTTCCGGTCGACAGGCCCCGCTGGTGAAGCCCTAACGAGGGGCGAGGTCGCGGACGGTTTGTCGCAGGTCGTCTGTGTGCAGGATCGCCAACGCGGGGGTATCCACGCCGTTTTCCTGAAAGCGTTGGATATGTTCGCGGCATTGATCGGGCGAGCCGCTGATAATCAGATCGTCGACGACTTTCTCGGGGATGGCCTCCAATGCGGCCTTGCGATCACCTTGCTTCCAGAGCTTCCACATTTCAGCCAACTCTTCGCCGCGACCGAGCCACTCATGGAACGCCGCGTAAACACCCACGTTCAGGTAGGCCGCAGCCGCATGCCTCCCGATGGCCAGGGCGGTGGCCCGGTCTTCGGTGGGGATCACGAAAAGTCGCGCGACAATCTCCTTGCCCGGTCCGCCTTCATGCACGTAGGGCGTCACCGTCTTGACGTCTTCGGCCGATAGCCAGTTGAGGATGGCGCCATCGCCTTCCCGGCCCGCGAGGCGTAACATCGGCTTGCGCAACGCGGCCAGCAGGATCGGCGGCTGTTGCTCGAGGACGACACCGGAGCGAAATCCCCGTACCTCGAAGCGATCGAAGGATTCCTTTACCTTTTCCCCGGCCAGAGCTTTGCGCAGGAAACGTACCATGTCGCGCACCTGCGCCAGCGGCTTCTCGAAAGGGATATCGTTCCACCGCTCGACGATGACATCCGAGGAGGTGCCGAGTCCCATCAAAAAGCGCCCCGGGGCAGCATCGGCCAGAGAGGCGACGCATTGAGCCATCAGTGCCGGGCCTCGCGTGAAGGCGGGAACGATGGCGACGCCGAGGCGGGCCTCCGGAACCCAGGCGGCAGCCATGGCCAGCGGGGTGAAGCCGTCATGCCCCATGGCCTCGGAGGACCAGAAGTCCGTGTAGCCCAGATCGAACATTTCCTTGAGCCAGTCCTCGTGCTGGTGGAGCGGGATACCATTCATCGGAATTGTCATGCCGTATCGTGCCATGCCGCAACAATAGTGTTTGGGAGGCCTCCGAGGCAATGAAACGGATGAGAAATCGATCGATCTCGAACCTCTTTTACGGAATGACCCTCATTTTCATCTTCTGCATGGTAAGCCCATGGGGATGAGCAAGGAAGCTCCACCGCCGGCCAAGCCTCTGGTCCTGCAGGCTCTTCGCGAGCGTATCGAGGGCCAGTTGGCGGCGCTGACGCGCTCGCAGCAGGAGAGTCAGGCCGGGGCGACCCATGCCGAGACCCGCGCGGAAGACCCCAAGGATATGCGCTCCACCGAGGCATCGTATCTCGCGCGCGGACTGGCCGATCGGGTGGCGAAATTACAGTTCGCGGTGACTCGTTTGGGGAATCTCGAGGTGCCGCCCTTTGCCCCGCAGGACCCGATTTCGGCCGGGGCTCTCGTGGCGATCGAGGACGAGCAAGGCGAGGTCCGGATGCATTTTTTTGTTCCGGTCGCGGGTGGTGAGAAACTGGTTTGCGGGGGGCAGACCATTCATTCGCTTTCCCCTGAATCCCCGCTGGGTCGCGAGGCCTTGGGTCGCGAGGCCGGTGAAGATTTTGAATTCGACCTGCCGCGTGGCCGTGTCTCCGCGACCGTTCTCTGGGTGCGCTAGGGAAACCGCGCGCGGCCGGCTTCCGGGATCAGGCAGCCGAGGCCCCGGCATCCATCGCGAGCGTAGCGCCACTGATGTAGCGCGCATCGTCGGAGGCCAGATACGCGATCGCGACGGCGATCTCCTCGGGAGTGCCCAGAAGCGGTGCCAGTTGCAGTCGCGCCAGAAGCGCGGGGTCCGCTCCCTCGGGCGCGCTGAATGCGGCCGTCATTGGCGTTGCGACTCCACCGGGGCAGATGCAATTCACCCGGACGCCGCGCTGCGAGTATTCGACGGCCAGGGCCCGAGTCATCTGAATGACACCCCCCTTGGAGGCACAATAGGCGGCGTTATAGGCTTGCCCGGAGAGGCCCGCCGAGCTTGCGATGTTGACGATATTCCCCCCGGTCTCCAGCAGGTGGGGGAGTACCGCCTGGGCTGTAAAAAAGCTTCCGGTCAGATTGATCGCGATCACGCGCTCCCACTCATCGGTTGCCATTTCCGTTGTATGAGCCATGCGGAAGATGCCGGCACAATTCACCAGGACATCAATGCCCCCGTGCTGTTTGGCTGCCGTTTCGGCCATCGCGCGAGCTTGGGATGCGTCGCGCACGTCGAGGGTGAAGGCGGCGGCAACGCCACCGGATTCGCGGATTTTGCCGGTCGTCTCCTCGAGGCTTTCCGCCGAGAGGTCCGCGCAGAGAATCTGGCCACCGAGGCTTGCGAGATGGAGGGCGGTTGCCTGTCCGATACCCGAACCCGCGCCGGTGATCACGATGGATTTCTTTGCAAAGTCGGCCATCTGCCCGCCTAACCCAGCTCGTATTCGGACATATGCGAGAATTCGAGAGGCTCGAAATCAAGGAACCGTTGGCAGCTGTCCATCATGGTTTTCATATTGGCCGCAAGTTCTTCATCGTTGTCGGCGTCGTAGAAAACCTTCGGGTCGTGTAGTGCCTCGATGGGAAATGTCTCCTCGACGATTGCTGCCCAGGCTGGCGCGTCCGGCGTCAACGCGTGGCTGATCACGTTGCGCGTGTAG
>CBFHUR010000008.1:0-73323 GCA_965658895.1 Binatia bacterium | reverse complement strand
ATTGCGTCTCGATGGCCACCTTCTTGTGATCATTGTGCCAGATCCGACGGAACTCCTCGTCGGAGATGTCCTTGCGCTGGGCGATGCAGGTCACCTGATTCATGCCGGGGGTGCGTTCGCCGGTTTGGCGCGGCGGCACCATGACCGAGGATTCGGTCACGAGGTAACCAGCAATCCTGACGGCGGTGGCCGCCAGAATCGACTCGCATTCGTGGCGGTGGTCGATTGCTTCCAGCCAGAAGGTCACCATGGCACGGATGGGGGGATCCGATCGGGTCAGGAGGTTGCTGCCTTGCACCTCCGAATCATGGACGGAGAGGCGTATTTTTGTGGCGCCGGCTTCCCGAAGCTGGGGGACGGCGTTCTGGATCACGGAGTCGCGTAATTCGTCGCCGGGATGGTCGGCATCGGCGAAGAGCAAGTAGAGAAGTTTTTCCATGGCCGCTTTTTGGCACGGCTTGGGGTGAAGGGGAAGTCCTCTCAGGGGTTGTTCTGTTTGGCTTTGTTTTCCACGGACAGAATGCGGCCCGCACTGGCGGGGTCAGAAATGAGGTCCAAAACGCCCGCGGCAATCTCTTCGGGTGTCAGCATTTCAATCGCGTCGATCACGGATTGCAGCCATGGGTGGGGGCCGTCGGGGCCGGATTCCTGAACCATTTCCGTGGTCGTGAGCCCCGGGCAGATGCAGGAGACGCGGACTTGATGGCTGTTTTCCAGACCTGTGCAGGATTTCGTGAAATGGACGACGCCAGCTTTGGTGGCGGCATAGACGGCTTGCGGTGGCAGCGGGGTCATCGCGGCGCCGGATGCCGTGTTTACGATCGCGCCGCCGCCGCTGCGATGCATCAGGGGCAGGGCGAGCTGGGTGCCGGTGATCACGCCTCGCAGGTTGATATCGACAATCCGCGCGACGCGCTCGGTGTCGACCTCGGGCCAGTCGCGATCGCCTTCGCCGATGCCCGCATTGTTGTGCAGGATATGAAGGGCACCAAATTGGTCGGCCGTTGCCACCATCAGGGACCGCAGCGAGGCGACATCCCCCGTATCGACCTCCAGGCCGATGCTCTCGCATCCCTCGCCGCGAATCTCCTCGGCAGTTTCCGCAGCTTCTGCGGTGCGATTATCCGCAATGACAACGGCGCGGGCCCCCGCTCTCGCCAGGGCGCTTGCGGTGGCGCGACCAATGCCGCGGGCGCCGCCGGTGACAATCGCCACTTTATCCTGAATATCCATGCCTATGACCTCGCTCCGGTTCATAGAACAGAATCAGCCCTTCTGTAACGGCAAGGCGTGGAAATCGTCACGAGAAGTGCGCTAGGGGTGGAATATGAGCGATATTGCATGGGGGTCTATCCCCGCAGCTGACATCTCCGAATGGACGCATGAGGCCGACGTCGTGGTCGTGGGCCTGGGCTGTGCGGGTGCGAGTGCTGCGATCGAAGCGAGCGAGGCCGGCGCGCGGGTGGTTGCGCTGGAGCGCTCCAGCGGCGGTGGGGGTACCTCGGCCAATTCCGGGGGATTGATCTATCTCGGTGGTGGCACGCCCGTGCAGGTGGCCTGTGGGGTCGAGGATTCGACCGAGGATATGTTCAAGTTTCTGATGGCAGCCTGTGGTCCGGGGCCGGATGAGGCCAAGATCCGTGTTTTTTGTGATCGCAGTCTCGAGATGTTCGATTGGCTCGAGGCCCACGATGTACCCTTCAAGCGAAGCTCCTACCCGGAACCCGGCAAAGAGCCGCCCACCGACGATTGCCTCGTTTACTCGGGCAATGAAGACGGTTGGCCCTATGCCGAGATCGCCCGACCCGCACCACGTGCCCACAAACCTCAGGTTGCGGGCGCTGGTGGTGCCCGCCTGATGCAGGGGCTTTTGGGTTCTCTCGAGAAAACCGAGGTAACGGTTCTCGAAGATGCCCGCGTCGAGAAGTTGGTGGTGGACGAGACCGGGGCGATCGTCGGCGTGGTGGCGCACCGAGTCGAAGGCACGGTCGCGGTCCGGGCGTTGGGCGGGGTGGTGCTCACGGCCGGAGGATTTATCGCCAACAAGGAGATGGTCGGCCGCTATGCGCCGGAAACCCTGCGGGCGAACTGGCGCGTGGGTACCGACAATGACGATGGCAGCGGGATCCAGATGGCTCAGGCCGTGGGTGCTGACACGATTCGGATGGAGGCCGCGAGCATTACAATTCCGCTGTATCCGCCCAAGAGTATTTGTGCGGGCGTTCTGGTGAACGGGAGCGGCCAACGCTTCCTCAATGAAGATGCTTATGCCGGTCAGATCGGCCAGCAGGCGTTGTTTCGACAGAACGGTCGATGCTGGCATCTGCTCGACGCCGACTCCTATGTGGTGAACGAGGCGTTCATGGAGGCGAAGTTTGTCGAGGAGACCTGGGAAGAACTCGAAGCGGCTCTCGAGCTGCCCGAAGGTTCGCTGGTCTCGACCATGGAACTCTACAATCGGCACGCGGCGCAGGGCGAAGATCCGATCTTTCATAAAAGATCCTCGCTGGTGCGTCCCCTGAACAAGCCGCCCTTTGGCGCCCTGGACGTCACGGTCGAGGGGTCGATCTATGCCGCCTTTACTTTGGGCGGCTTGCATACGCGGCCCTCGGGAGAGGTGCTGCGTTCGGACGGAAGTGCGATTGCGGGGCTTTATGCCGCCGGACGCACGACCTCAGGTGTCTCGGCCTTTGGTTACGTCAGCGGAGCGTCGCTTGCGGATGGCATGATTTTCGGCCGGATGGCGGCCGCCTCTGCCGTCGAGCGTGGGCGCTCGCTCTGAAAAGCGCCTCGCATTGTTGCTGAACGGGGCCCGGGTTCGCTAGGGCGAGCTTATGGAAACGTCGACAGAGGGCCTCGGGGACGAAGCAGTCAGCGACCTTCGGCGCCAGAACCCGGGCTGGCTCCTGTTGCGGATCAGTCAGGACTTCTTCTCCAAGGTGATCGAGGAATTCCGAGATCGAGGATACCTCGGTCTGCAGAATTCGCATGCCAATGTTCTCGCTCATCTGCCGTTTGCGGGAGCCCGGATTACGGAATTGGCAAGCTCCATCGGGGTCACCAAGCAGGCGATCGGTCTGGCGGTCGATGAGTTGGCGCGGCTCGGATATGTGGAGCGGGCAGCCGATCCCGAAGATGGCCGGGCGAAGATTGTTTGTTTCACAGAGCGTGGTCGGGAATTCCATCGAGACTCGCAGGAGATCGTGGACGCCGTTTGGGACGCCTACGCGGAGAAGATCGGTCGCAATCGTCTGGAAGGTTTGCGCGCCGATCTCGAGCAGCTTCTTATGGGCATCGATCAGGATGCCCCCAATCGAGGTGAACCATGAGTATGCAGGATTTATTTTCCGTCCGGGGCAAGGTGGCTCTGATTACAGGTGGGTCTCGCGGGATCGGCTATATGATGGCGCAGGGCTTGGTGGAAAATGGCGCCCGCGTTTATATAGCCGCGCGCAAGGAGGCGGAGGTGCAGGCGGCGGCTGCCGCTCTGTCGGAACATGGGACTTGCATCGGCCTGACGGCGGATCTGGGGAGCGAGGCTGGTTGCACGGCTCTTTTTGCCGAGATTTCCTCCCGCGAGGAGAAGCTGCATATCCTGATCAACAATGCCGGGGCGAATTGGGGTGCGCCGCTGGCCGAATTTCCCGATTCCGCCTGGGACAAGGTCCTCGCCCTGAACGTCAAGGGAGTCTTTCATCTGACCCGACTCTGCGTGGATTTGTTGGCCGCGGCGTCTTCGCCCGAGGACCCCGCACGGGTGATCAACGTGGGCTCGATCGATGGAATTCACGTCCCGGAACTCGAGACGTATTCCTATTCGGCGAGCAAGGCGGCTGTGCATCAATTGACCCGGACGTTGGCGCGCCGGCTGGCCCGCCAGGGCATTACCGTGAATGCCGTGGCCCCCGGCCCGTTTCCGAGCAAAATGATGGCCGCGACATTGGAAAACTTCGGAGATCATATCGTGGCGGGTTGCCCGATGGGGCGGATCGGCGAGGCACAGGACATGGCGGGTGTCGCAATTTACCTCTCTTCGCGTGCCAGTTCCTACGTCACCGGCGTGGTGATCCCCGTGGACGGGGGCATTTTGCTGGTCGGTTAGGACGGGTCCCCCGGGGAGTGCGACGATTTGCCACGCAAGATTGGAAGACGTCAGGCCGGTGATCCGCTAGGCTCTGCCCGATGAGGTGGTTCATGCCTCGAACTGATCCAAGGAGAAGCCTGATGTTTTCGATCCGAAATTTTTCTCTCGTTCTGCTGACCTCGTTGCTTGCGGCCTGTGGCAGTAGTTCCAGTGGTCCGCGCAATGTCGAAATCGACGTGAGCGCCATTCTCGGAGGTGAGCCTTTCGCCTGCGATCGGCTCTTTGAGGGCGTGGGCGATAGTGACGCGACGGTGGACCCGATCGACTTGCGGCTTTATGTCTCGGAAGTTGAGTTGGTTCGGGAAGACGGCAATGCGGTTTCCGTCGATCTGGCGCAGGACGGCGAGTGGCAGTATCAGAATGTCGCGCTTCTGGATTTCGAGAACGGAACCGGGCTTTGCGGCCAACGCGGGACACCGGAGACCAATACGACGATCCGGGGAACGGTTCCCGACGGCAATTACACGGCCTTGCGGTTTGTCATGGGTGTTCCCGAGACTCTGAATCACATCGATGCGGCCACAGCTCCTTCTCCGCTGAACAAGACGGCTCTGTGGTGGAACTGGAATATGGGCTACAAATTTATTCGCTTCGACATGGAAGTCTTTGATGGCGACGCGGTCAGCGAGTTTCGTGTCCACATTGGCAGCACCATGTGCGGAGACGATATGGCCGGTGAAGCCATTTGTGCCAATCCGAACCGCACACAGGTGGATCTGGTCGAATGGAGCGGTGGTCGGGGAAGCATCTTGATGGATCTGGACTCGATTTTCGTCGGAACCGATGTCCAGACGAATCTGCCGGATACCCCTCCGGGCTGCATGTCCCGGCCCGATGATGGCGATTGCGGGCCTATTTTCGGGCGCTTTGGTCTGCCTTTCATGGGTTCGCCAGCCTCCGAGCAGAAGGTTTTTTTCCCGAATTAGGAATTTTTCGTCGCGCCTTGCGTCTATCGAGCCTAGGATTGAGCAACCATGATTTGTCGAGGGTTCATCAGGTCGATTAGACGCGCTCGCGGGGCCCACCTGCTGGCCGGCCTCCTGTTTTTGGGGGCCGTGGGCTGTGGTGGCGGTGGTTCGTCTTCGGGAGGCTCGCCGACCCCTTCGCCCGCGCCTGGCCCGACGCCGAGTGGCCCGACCGCCTGGGTCTGGGATCTTCCCCCGGGCTTCCCGGTACCCCTGGTTCCGGCCGAGAATCCCATGACCGAGGAAAAGTTCCAGCTCGGTCGGCACCTCTTCTACGAGGAGAAACTGTCGGTCACCGAGGATACCAGCTGCTCGACTTGTCATGATCAGAGCCGGGCCTTTACCGACGGACGACCTCGCGCCATTGGTGCCACCGGCGAGGTGCACCCGCGCAACGCGCAGGGACTGGCCAATATAGCCTACGCCCCGACTCTCACCTGGAACAACCCGAACGAAACACGTCTCGCCAACCAGTTGCTGACCCCGCTTTTCGGCGAGGATCCGGTCGAGCTGGGCCTCTCGGGTCTCGAGGATCTGTTGTTTGAGCGCTTGCGCGCCGAAGAGCTCTATCAGGAGCTCTTTGCCGCGGCCTTTCCTGGCGAGGTCGACCCCTTCACGATCGAGAACCTGGCTTTTGCGATCGAAGTTTTCGAGCTGGCTCTGATCTCGGGCCGTTCCCCCTATGATCGCTATATCTATGGTGGCGACGAGGACGCCCTTTCCGAGGGGGCCAAGCGTGGCATGGATCACTTTTTCTCCGAGAACCTTGATTGCACGCACTGTCATGGAGGCAGCAATTTCGCGAGTGCTCTCAATCACGAGGGCAATCAATCCGACAGCACGCCTTTCGAGAACAACGGGCTCTACAATATCGGTGGCACCGGTAACTACCCGGCCGACAACCAGGGGCTCTATGAATTCACCGGACGAGAACGCGACAAGGGGCGGATGAAACCGCCGAGCCTGCGAAACATCTGTGTGACGGATCCCTATATGCATGATGGCAGTCTCACGACCCTCGAAGAGGTCATTGACCACTACGAGCGCGGCGGGACCCGCATCGATTCCGGTCCTTTGGCAGGCGATGGTCGCGACAGCCCCAACAAGAGCGATTTCATCACCGGATTCCTGCTTTCGCGCCAGGGCAAGGTAGATGTGGTGGAGTTCCTGTGCTCGTTGACCGATGACGGATTCCTTGCGAATCCGCGATTCTCGGATCCGTTTGCGTCAGCCGCGGACTGACGCGCCGGATCTCCGCTCGGCGCCGCATCTCCGGGGCGCATTGGCACCTGCGTCCGTTTGTGGCAGATCCTTGTCAGCATAGGATGCCCCTCAGGGCATCTGCGGGAGATTCGGCATGCATGATTTGGTGATTCGCGGGGGCACGATCGTTGACGGGACTGGAGCGGCGCTGCGCGAGGGTGATGTGGCGATTGCCGACGGCAAAATCGTCAGCGCCGAGGGCAAGGCGGGGCGCGCTCGCGAAGAGATCGATGCCACCGATCGCCTCGTGACGCCCGGATTCGTCGATATTCATACGCATTATGACGGGCAAGCGACCTGGGATCCTCTTCTGACGCCCACGAGTTGGCATGGCGTCACCACCGCGGTGATGGGCAATTGCGGGGTGGGTTTTGCGCCGGTGGCCCCGGGGCAGGAGGAGTTCCTGATCGGCCTGATGGAGGGCGTCGAGGATATTCCCGGAACCGCGCTGCATGAAGGCATCGATTGGTGCTGGGAGACCTTCCCGGAATATCTGGATGCTCTGGATCGGATGCCGCGGGTGATGGATCTGGGCACACAGGTCCCGCATGGTCCGGTCCGGGCGTATGTGATGGGCGAGCGCGGCGCGAAGAACCAACCCGCGACCGCCGACGATATTGCGCAGATGCGGGCGCTGGTCGGCGAGGCGATCGAGGCCGGAGCCCTCGGGTTCTCGATGTCGCGGACGCTGGTGCATCGCGCCGTCGACGGCGAGGTCGTCCCCGGAACACATGCGACAGAGGAAGAGATCTTCGGGATTTCACGGGTTCTCGGTGAATTGGGAACCGGGTTGATCGAATTGGCACCGGCAGGAGTGCAGGGCGAGGATATGTCGGCTCCGGAAAAGGAGATCGACTGGATGCGGCGGCTTTCCATCGAGGTTGGTCGACCGGTGAGCTTCGCTCTGGTCCAGCACGATATTGCCCCTCACCATTGGAGGGAATTACTCGATCTTTGCACCGAGGCGAATGCGGCTGGCGCGGATTTGCGGCCGCAGGTCGGCTCTCGTCCCACGACGCTTCTTCTCGGGCATTCGACTTTCAATCCATTCTCGTTCCGGCCGAGCTATGGCGAGGTCGGCATGCTGCCTCTGCCCGAGCGCGTGCAGCGCCTGCGTGATCCCGATCTGCGGGCCCGTCTGTTGTCGGAAAAGGGAGATCTTGGCATCCCGCAACTCGAAGTCGTTCTCGACATGATCGACAAGGGCATCGACAAGATCTTCCGTCTCGGGGAGCGGCCCGACTATGAGCCATCGCCCGAGGAAAGTCTGGAAGCAACGGCGCGCCGTGAGGGGCGCGATCCCTACGATCTTCTCTATGATTGGCTGCTGGAGCTCGATGGCCGGCAATTGTTGATGCTGACCATGCTCGGTTACAGCGAGTACTCGCTGGACCCTCAGCGCGTGATGTTGGCGCATCCGGCGACCGCTTTCGGGTTGGGCGACGGCGGCGCGCATGTCGGCGCGATTTGCGATGCCAGCATGACCACCTCGCTGCTGGATCATTGGGCCAAGCGCCGGACGCGCGGGGAGAAGCTTTCCATCGAGGCGGTGGTGCGCAAGATGACTCAGGATACGGCGTCTCTCTACGGGTTGCATGATCGGGGCGCTCTTCTGCCTGGCCGCAAGGCCGACCTGAATATTATTGATTTTGATCGACTGGATCTGGCCTTGCCTGAACTGGTGCATGATCTGCCCGCGGGGGCTTCCCGTCTGGTCCAGCGTGCGATCGGCTACGAGGCGACGATCTGCAGCGGAGAGGTGACCTTTCGCGAAGGGGAGCCGACCGGGAAACGACCGGGACGGTTGGTGCGCGGCGCTCGCGGCTAGGGCGGCTTCAGCCGACTCGCGCTCGGGCGCGGGTCAGGTTATTTCGAGAAGGTAATGGATCTGACGCTGGTCTCCCATACCCACTGGGATCGAGAGTGGTACCGCACCTTTCAGGGCTTCCGAGCGCGTCTGGTCGATACCGTGGATCGTATTCTGGAGCTGGTGGCCGAGGACCCGGATTTTCGTTTTCTACTCGACGGGCAGACCATCGTGCTGGAAGATTATCTTGAGGTTCGTCCGGAACGTCGGGCGGATCTGGCAGAGGCCTGCCGATCGGGGAAGATTTCGATCGGGCCCTGGTACGTGCAGCCCGACTCGCTTTTGCCCCATGGCGAGACTCATATCCGCAATTTGCTCGAGGGCCGCCGCGTCGGCGAGGATTTCGGCGGAGTTTCCGGGGTGGCCTACACGCCGGACTCGTTCGGCCATCCCGCCCAATTCCCGCAGATCTTTGCCGGGTTCGGCCTCGGCCCTTTTATCTACTGGCGAGGGAACGGGAACGAGATTGACGCTCTGCCGGCAGAGTATCGCTGGGTTGCACCGGACGGGACATCGGTATTGGCGCACCATCTGGCCGAGGGCTACTTCGGTGCCTGTGGTCTTCCCGAGGACACCCTCTCGGCGGCAGCCTTCCTCCAGGATCTGGCGTTACGTCTGGCCAGGAGGAGTTCGGGCAATCACGTCCTCTTGATGAATGGCCTCGACCACGCAGCGCCGGACGCCTTCGTCGGACGCAAGCTCGAGGCCCTGCGCCGTGCCACCGGTTGGCAGGTGCGACGCGGATTGCTGGAGGATTTCGCCGCCGAGCTGCCCCATGAGGCTCCCGGCTTTGCCGGGGAACTGGTGGGTGGTCGGTTGGCCAATCTGCTCCCCGGGGTTTGGTCCTCGCGCATGCCGATCAAGTATCGCAATCGAGAGGTCGAATCGGCCCTGCTGGATTGGGCCGAGCCCTTCACGGTCCTCGGGAAAGTTTTTGCGGGCCTCGATGAGCAACCCTCGCTTCGGGCGAGCTGGCGATCGCTTTTGCCCAACCAGGCGCATGATACTCTGGGTGGGTGCTCTAGAGATCAGGTGCATCGACAGTCGGTCGCGCGTTATGATCAGGCCGAGGAGTTGGCCCACGAAACGACCGATCGACTTTTGCAGCGGTTGGCGGGAGCCCCGCTGGTTCGACGAACGCCCTGGTCGGACAGCCTCGAGGTAGCGGTCTTCAACCCGTCGCCGTTCTGGCGTTCGGATTCCGCGCGGATCTCTCTGGACGCCGAACCATGGTTGGAATTCCGCGGCGAATACGAGCGCGCCGTTCAAGTACATCCTTTTCTCGGAGCCTCGGAAAATGCGGCGGGATTTCTCGCGGACGGCGCCCCGACAACTCTCTTTGCGTGTCCCGATCGCGAGGGGATTCGGATGGCACCCGAGTTGCCGCCCCGCGAGGTGGAATTTCTGGTCCGGGATGTGCCCCCGTTCGGCTGGAGGAAAATAAGCCTGACGCCCGCCCCCGCTCAGCCCGACGAGATCGATGCCGAGAGGAGGATCTCGCAGGACGGCCTTTCGCTGGAGGTCGAGGACGACGGGACTTTTCATCTCGGGACTCCCGAGGGGTCCTATCCGGGCTTGTTGGCCATCGAGGATGCCGGGGATCGGGGCGATACTTATGATTTTGATCCGGTCGGTGGCGGGACCCTTGTGCCCGAAACGGTGGTGGTGGAACGGCGCCGCCATGCCAACGGGATCCGGAGCTTGAGGTGTCGACGCGGATTTCGAATTCCCGCGGCTCTGCGAGAGGATCGTACTGCCCGAGCCTCCGAGACCGTGCTCCTCGAGATCGACTGTCTGGCCAGGCTCGTTCCGGGAACCGGCCGGGTGGATGTGGAGATCCACGTGGACGATCCGGGTCGGGATCACCGATTGCGTTTGTTGTTGCCCACCGGAAAACCCGCGACCTCGTTTTTGGCCGCGACTACCCTCGATATGGCGGTGCGGGAGTCTGCCCCGGCGTCTGACGAGGGTTGGGTACATCCGGCACCGAGAACGTTTTGCCACCAGGGAGCCCTGGCCGCCGGTGGTCTCTGGGTCGGTGCCCCGGGGCTTCCCGAAGCCGAGGTCTCCCCCCGGGGTGTCGTGGCTCTCACTCTGCAACGGTCGGTAGAGTGGTTGGCGCGGACGGATCTCGCGACGCGCCCGGAACCTGCGGGGCCGATGATTCGAACGCCTCAGGCGCAATGCCTCGAGCCATTCTCGGCGCGGTTGCATCTGGCGCCGTGTGGCTCGGTAACCCCGCCGCTGCGTGCGCCGGCGAGTCTGCGGGCGGTGGTTGCCGGTGAGGCGCCCCGGATGCCCGCCGATACGCCGATTCTCGAGTTGCCGCCCGGCATCGAACTCAGTGCCTGGAAGCCCGCGGACTGCGGTGAAGGATGGATCCTGCGTTTGCTCAACCCGACGCCCGCAACTCTGGGGGGCAAAGTGCGGCTGGGTCTTCCTCTGGCAACGGTGGATGAGGTCAGCCTCGACGAGCAGCGACGTCTGGCGCCTTTGCCCATTTCGGATGGGACGGTTTCGGTGGAGATTCGCCCTCACGGGATGCTTACGCTGCATGGCAAGGCACCTTCTTGACGCACCGTTGCTCGCGGGCCAAGGTTGCGGCCATGGGCTTCTACGAGAAAAAAGTGCTCCCCGGATTGCTGGACTTTGCGATGCGGCAACCGCCAATCATGAAGCAACGGGGCAAGGTCGTCCCCCGCGCCCGCGGTCGAGTTCTGGAAATCGGCTTGGGCAGCGGTTTGAACCTCAGTTTCTACGACCCCGATCGGGTGGAGGTGGTTCTGGGCCTGGAACCTTCGCCCGAGCTCAAGGGATTGGCGGCTGACCGCGCCCGGGAAGCTGCCGTGCCCGTCGAGATGGTGGGCCTGATCGGCGAGGATATTCCGCTGGAAGCGGAATCCGTTGATACCATCCTGATCACCTACACGCTCTGCACCATTCCCGGCGTCGAGCAGGCTCTGTCCGAGATGCGTCGGGTGTTGCGTCCGCAGGGGGAGTTGCTCTTCTCGGAGCACGGCCGGGCCCCGGATGCGAAAGTGGCGCGCTGGCAGAGGATTGTCGAACCCGTCTGGAAGCGCATGGCGGGGGGTTGTCATCTCACCCGAGATGTTCCCGCCCTTTTGGGTGCCGCGGGCTTCAAGCTCGCCGAACTTGATCAACTCTATCTGCCGGGCCCCCGGCTCGCGACTTTCAATACCTGGGGCGTGGCTCTGCCGGAGTGAGAATCAACTCAGTAGAACCGCCAGCAGCCCGCTCAGGAATACGCCATCAAAGGTGCCGGCCCCACCGATCGATACGATCGGTGCCCCGATGGTGCGCATCCGGCCCAGATTCAACAGATCGGCACCAATGAGGGTGCCCAGAGTTCCGGCGACGTAGGCGACGACCGCGGGCGATTCCGGCGCGAGCACCATGCCCGCAGCGGCGGCGGCCAGAGGCGCTACGAAAAGAGGCATCGCTACGCCCACGCCCTTCATCGGCTGCGCGACCAGAAAGCTCAGCCCGGTAACGATGGCCGCCCCGATCACGGCAGGGATGGTGGTCTCCGGGCGGTTGATCAACAAATAGATCGCGAGGGCGGCGGGCAAAAGGGCACCCCCGAGATTGATGGCGAGAAGGGTATGGTCCTCGGATTTTCCCCCGAGTCGCGCGAGGGGCAGGTTGATGGCGCTGCCGAACAAGGATCCGATCAGGAGGCCGAAAAACCACCGATGCGGGATGCCGAGCTTGTCCCAACTGTATTCCATGGCCTCGATCTCGATCAGCGTCAGGAGGATGCCCGCCAGAAAAACCAGAACGATTGTCGTTGGGGTGAATTCGATTTTTGGAGTTTCCGCAGCCACGCGGCAGAATTGCCACTTGGGGAAGGTCGCCGCAAGGGCAGACGGCGCGACGCAGTCGCGCCGGGTGTTCCCGAATGGGGGTGGAGACAGTTTCGAGAGCCGGCTTGCCGGAAAGTGTCAGAGGTTCCTTACGGGGCTCCGACACTTTCCGGATCGATCAGAAGCCGTAGGCAGCGGCCAGTTCGGGGTCGCGCCCCGCGAGCATTTTGGCCAATTCCACCATGACCACACATTGTTTGTAGGTCGCATCGTCCTGCATTTTGCCGTCGATCATCACGGTGCCGCTGCCGTCGCCCATCTCCTCGATGACACGTTTGGCCCAGAGGACCTCGTCGAGGGGCGGGGTGAACACGTTGCGCGCAATCTCGATTTGTCCCGGATGCAGCGACCAGGCACCCACGCAGCCAAGCAGAAATGCATTGCGGAACTGGTCTTCGCAGCCAACCGAGTCCGCGATATCACCGAAGGGACCATAGAACGGCAGGACGCCATTGGCGTTGCAGGCATCCACCATGCGGGCGAGCGTATAATGCCAGAGATCCTGTTGGACCGAGGGGCGCGCGGCATCGGGGTTGTCGGGATCAGGATCGGTGCGGACAATGTAGCCCGGGTGTCCACCCCCGACGCGTGTGGTTTTCATTCGGCGCGAAGCTGCCAGATCAGCGGGTCCCAGCGACAGCCCCTGCAGGCGCGGGCTGGCGGCGCAGATTTCGTCTACGTTCGCGACCCCCATGGCGGTTTCGAGAATCGCGTGGATCAGGATGGGGCGCTTCAGTTGCGCACGAGCTTCGAGCTGTCCCAGCAGCCGATCAACGTAGTGAATGTCCCACGACCCCTCGACTTTCGGGACCATGATGACATCCAGCTTGTCACCAATGGATTCGACCAGGCGGACGACGTCATCAAGAAACCAGGGCGAGTCCAGACTGTTCACGCGCGTCCATAGTTGGGTCGAGCCAAAGTCATTGGCCTCCCCGATGGCGACCAGGCCTTCCCGGGCAGCTTCCTTGCGATCGATGGGAATGGCATCCTCGAGATTGCCGAGAATCACGTCGACCTTGGCTGCGATCGACGGCACTTTTTCGGCCATTCGCGGATTGCTGGGGTCGAAGAAATGGATCATCCGGGAGGGAGTGACGGGAATGGCCCGCAGGGGCGCTGGTGCGCCCACGGCCATGGGTTCGAAAAAGTGCTTTGGACTGCGCATCTCTGGGGTCTCCTTGCCTGTACGTCGGCGGGCACCGTGAGGTGCCTGCGCCTTTGTCCTCTGGCTAACAAAGCCATGCGGAACGCGCAGCGCGGGGTTCTTCGCGTCGCTGGATGGTTGCGCTAGGGTGCGCGGATGGAATTTTCACGGGTTGCGGCCGCGCTGGGCGCCGAGGTTCGGGGAATCGACCTCACGGTCCCGCTCGGCGATCAGGAGCAAAGAGAGCTTGCGGCGGGATTGGTCGAGCATCAGGTATTGTTTTTTCGCGACCAGGACATGCAGCCCGCCGATCAGATGCGTCTGGCCAGTTATTTCGGTCCCGCACGCCCGCACCCGGCCTATCCGACCGTGCCCGGATTTCCCGGAATTACCGTGCTGGAGTCCGACCGGGAAAACCCCTCGAAAATCGAGAAATGGCATACCGATATGACATTTCTGCCGAATCCGCCTCTGGGTTCGATTCTGCGTGCGCGGATCGTGCCCCCCTCGGGTGGGGACACTCTCTGGATGAGTCTGGGTGCGGCCTATGATGCGCTTCCCGAGCCATGGCAGAAGCGCCTCGAGGGGTTCGACGCCGAACACAGCTTCGCCCATGGTTTCCGCGAGAGTCTCGAGGAGCCTGGTGGCGAGCAGCGTCTCGCGGAGGCAGTGGCGGCCCATCCCCCGGTGCGCCATCCCGTGGTTTGCCGACACCCGGTCAGCGGGCGGCCCCTTTTATTCGTCAACTCCTTGTTTACAAAGGATATTATGGGAGTCTCGCCGGAGGAAAGCCAGGAGATTCTGGGGTTTCTTTTCGCTCATCTCGAGCGGTCCGAGTTTCAGGTGCGGTTTGTATGGCAGGCCGACTCGGTAGCGTTCTGGGATAATCGCCAGACCCAGCATCGCCCGATCAACGATTATTGGCCGGCGCAAAGGCGCCACGAACGCGTCACGATTGAAGGCGCAAGGCCTCGATAATCAAGGGTTTTTTACGAAATCCACCATGAGGCGGGCGATGGTGGGCGCGTCGTCACTTCGCTGCAGGGATTCGGTCGCCGCGGCGTAGGTCGTTTCGCCGAGAAGGGCCCTTCGCTTGGCGTAGAGAGCATCGGCGTAAGGGGGCCGGAATTCCGGATGCCCCTGCATGGCCAGAATATGCCGGCCGATCTGAAAGAGGCCAAACGGACAAGCCTCGTTGCCCGCCAGAAGTTCGGCCTTTTCGGGTAGTTCGAGGACTTGATCCTGATGACTGTGGATGAGCCGGAGAGATTGGGGAAAAACCCGTTTTTCGGGGAGTTTTTCGGCGCGATGCATGGTCTGGAGCCCCACCGTCCAGCCATGGGGGGCCGGCCCGGTTTGCCCGCCGAGTACCTGCGCTACAAGCTGGTGCCCGAAGCAGATGGCCAGCAATTTCCGTCGGGACGCGTGGATTTCCCGAACCAGTTCCTCGAGTGCCCGTATCCAGGGTAAATCCTCATAGACGCTGTGGCGGCTTCCGGTAATCAGCCAGCCGTCGCAAATGTCGAGGTTCTCGGGCCGTTCGTGCGCCACCATATCCCAGACGCGGAACTCGAGCGTCGGATCGGCCGTGCGCAGAAGCGCCGAAAACATATCCGGATAGTCCCCGAATTGCGGGGAAAGTTCCGGAAGAACGCTGTCTGTCTTGAGAATCCCGATCCGCATGGTTTGTTCACCTTTTCCAAACTTTAGCATCAGGAAGGGTTCGTCGCCGTAATTCCGGGGAGCGCTATCGACTTGCAATGCGCTCGGCGGGACAAGGTGGTAGCAGGAAATGGTGCGGCGAGAGTGGCGGAATTGGCAGACGCACTGGATTTAGGATCCAGCGGGCAACCGTGGGGGTTCGAGTCCCCCCTCTCGCATTTCAGGAAGAATAGTGGAGATCATGAAGCTCGAAATTGAAGAAATCAGTGCGGTGGAGCGAAAGCTCGTTATCGAGATCCCGGCAGATCGGGTGGCCAGTGAGTTTGCACGTGCCTACGAAGAGGTTTCGCGACACGCGTCGGTCAAGGGGTTCCGGAAGGGGAAAGTGCCGCGAGCAGTGCTGGAGCGCCACTATGGAGAGGACGTGGTGGGTCAGGTGACCCAGAGTCTGATCCAGGAAGGGTTCTCCTATGCGATGGAGGAATCCAAGCTGGAGATCGTGGCCGAACCGAAGTTGGACTTCGAGCCACCTGTGGAAGGCGAGGGGTTGAGCTTTTCCGCAACCGTCGAAATCCGACCCGAATTGGGCGAGGTGAACGTCGAGGGCCTGGCCGTCCAGCGGCCGGCGACGGCGGTGCCCGAAGAGGAAGTGGACAAGGTGCTCGAGCAGATTCGCGAGCGGCACTCTCAGCTCGTTCCGGTGGAGGACCGTCAGGATCTCGCCCGTGGCGATTATGCGACGATTTCCATCGAAGCCACAGTGGACGGCGAGAAGGTCGATGCCCTTTCCGTGGAGGCGGGCACCGTGGAGGTCGCCGGGGGGCATCTGCCCGAGGCCCTCGACGAGAAGCTCGAGCATGCCAAGGTGGGTGAGTCCTTTACGGTCGAGGCCGGTGCCCCGGACCGCGCGCCGGAAGAATTCAAGGACAAGACCGTCTCCTATGCCGTGGAGGTGAATTCGGTCTCCGAGAAGCAGGCGCCGGCGCTCGACGACGAGTTTGCCAAGGATCACGGGGATTGTGATTCGCTTGATGCCATGAAAACGCAGATCCGCGAGCAGCTCGAAGGCGAGGCGGTCCGAAAATCGGACGCGGCCGTCAATGAGGCGATTCTCGACGTCGTTCTCGAGCGAACGGAGTTCGAGGCTCCCGGGGGTATGGTCGACGGACGGGTGGATGCGTTGCTCCGGGAGTTCTCCATGGAACTCGCCCAGCAAGGCATGCGACTCAATAGCGGAGAGCATGAGGACGAAGCCCGCGAAAAGCTGCGGCCGCGTGCGGAACGAGAGGTTCGGGCCAATATCCTGCTCGAGCATCTTGCCGAGCAGCTCGAGATTGCCGTGGATGAGGAAGCGGTCGCGACCGAAGTCTCCAAGATCGTGGAATCGGCCGGCGAGCAGGCCGATCGAGCGCGCGAGTATTTTGCCAACCCGACCAATAGCGAGTCGCTCCGGGGGCAATTGCAGCGTGCCCGAACGCTTGAGAAATTGGTCGCAGGTGCCGAAATCACCGAAGCAACCTCTTGAGGTTCTCTTGGCGTTGCTCAGATTTGTAGATAGGTCTAAGATTATGATGATGTATGCAGTTCAAACAGGGGCCCGGCTCGGATGAATAACCTGATACCCATGGTTGTGGAGCAGACGGGGCGGGGCGAACGTGCCTACGACATCTATTCGCGTTTGTTGAAGGATCGAATCGTTTTCCTCGGCACGCAGGTGACCGATGATATAGCGAACGTCATCATCGCTCAGCTTCTTTTCCTGGAGTCCGAAGACCCGGAAAAGGACATTCATTTTTACATCAACTCACCGGGTGGTTCGGTCTCTGCCGGACTCGCGATCTACGATACGATTCAATATATTCGACCCTCGGTATCGACCCTCTGTCTGGGCCAAGCGGCCAGCATGGGCGCTCTGCTTCTGACCGCAGGGGAGAAGGGCAAGCGGTTTGCCCTGCCTTATGCCCGGATCATGATCCACCAGCCTCTCGGTGGAGCACAGGGGCAGGCCACGGATATCGATATTCAGGCCCGAGAAATTCTGCGCGTTCGCGAGCAGCTCAACCAGATTCTGGCGGGGCATACCGGACAGAGCATGAAGCGGATCGAAAAGGATACCGACCGCGACTTCTTTATGACCAGCGAGCAGGCCGTGGAGTATGGTCTGGTCGATGAGGTGATTGCCGCGCGCAATGCCAAGAAAAACTAGGATACCTTATGGCGAAACACGGCGACGATAGATCGGGAAATCTCGTTTGTTCCTTTTGCGGTAAAAGTCAGGACGAAGTCCGGAAGCTTATCGCAGGGCCGACGGTCTACATCTGCGATGAATGCATCGATCTATGCAATGACATCATCGCAGAGGAGTGTGACCAGGAAGAGAGCATCGCGGCGGGGTCGGCCGTTCCGAAACCTGCCGAGATCAAGAAAGTGCTCGATCAATATGTGATCGGGCAAGACCACGCGAAAAAGATTCTCGCTGTGGCAGTGCATAACCATTACAAGCGGATCGATTCCCAGTTGGTGACCGGAGATGTCGAACTGCAGAAGTCCAACATCCTGCTGATCGGGCCGACGGGTTCGGGCAAGACGCTTCTGGCACAGACGCTCGCGCGCTTCCTGCAAGTGCCCTTTGCGATTGCCGACGCCACGTCCCTGACAGAAGCTGGCTATGTGGGCGAAGATGTGGAGAACATCATCCTCTCCTTGCTCCAGAATGCCGACTATGACGTCGAGAAATGCCAACGCGGGATCGTCTATATTGACGAGATCGACAAGATCGCCCGCAAGGGCGACAACCCGTCGATTACCCGGGATGTCTCGGGCGAAGGCGTCCAGCAGGCATTGCTGAAGATCATCGAGGGAACGACCGCCGCTGTGCCGCCCAAGGGCGGGCGCAAGCACCCGCAGCAGGAGTTTCTCCAGGTTGATACGACCAATATTCTCTTCATTTGCGGAGGGGCCTTCGTCGGACTCGAGGACCTGATTCGCCGGAGAGCCGGTTTGAAGAAAGTTGGTTTTGGTGTCGATCTGAAAAATCGGGACCTGCGCACCAATAGCGAGATTCTTCCCGATTCACAGACAGGGGATTTGCTGAAGTTCGGTTTGATTCCCGAGTTTGTGGGGCGTCTGCCGATGATTGCAACTCTCACTGAACTTGATGCAGACGCGCTTGTTCAGATCTTGCAGGAACCGAAAAACGCACTGACCAAGCAATACGCGAAGCTCTTCGAGATGGAGAACGTCAACCTGAAGTTTACCGACGGTGCTTTGCGAGCAATTGCCAACGAGGCGTTGGAGCGCAAGTCGGGCGCACGCGGATTGCGTGCGATCATGGAGGCCATGATGCTCGACATCATGTACGACATCCCGTCAGAGCCCAATATCAAGGAAGTCGTCATTTCCGAGGAAGTGATCACGAATCATGAGCACCCGATTGTGCTCTATCAGAAGACTGCCGAAACGGCGTGAGGCGATAGATCTATGTTGTTCCGCAATGATAAGGATAAGCCCGATTCTGACACCGAGGACCCAGGTGGCGCTCTGCGTGTACCGCTGCTGCCTCTTCGCGACATCATCGTATTCCCGCACATGGTGGTCCCCCTCTTTGTAGGACGCCAGCGTTCGATCCGCGCTCTTGAAGAGGCGATGAACAAGCAGAAGTTCATTCTGCTTGCCGCCCAAAAGGACGCCAAGACCAACGAGCCTGCGGAAGCTGATATTTATGATGTGGGCACCCTGGGCACTGTGGTGCAGTTGCTGCGACTTCCCGATGGCACCGTGAAGGTTCTGGTCGAGGGCAAAAAGCGCGCACGCATCGAACGCTACGTGCCGCACGATGAGTTCTTCCTGGTGGACGCCGAAGAGATCGAAGAGGTTTGTGAGGTGACTCCGGAGGTCGAGGCTCTGGTCCGCAGCGTGAACTCGACCTTCGAGAATTACGTCAAGCTGAACAAGAAGATCCCGCCCGAAGCGATCATGTCGGTGGCCTCCATCACCGAGCCTGCCCGCCTGGCCGATACCATCGTGGCGCATCTGAGCATCAAGATCGAAGACAAGGAAGGTCTGCTCGAGACCTCCGAGCCCGCGGCCCGTCTGGAGAAGGTCCTTGGCTTCATGCGCTCGGAGATCGAGATTCTCGAAGTCGAGAAGCGGATTCGCTCCCGGGTCAAAAAGCAGATGGAGAAGACCCAGAAGGAATACTATCTCAACGAGCAGATGCGGGCCATCCAGAAGGAGCTTGGCGAGAAAGACGAATTCAAGAACGAGATTCAGGAGCTGGAAGAAAAAATCCTCGCCAAGAAGATGACCGAGGAAGCGCAGGACAAGGCGGTCAAGGAGCTCAAGAAGCTCAAGATGATGTCGCCGATGTCTGCGGAAGCGACTGTGGTGCGCAACTATATCGACTGGATGATCGCTCTCCCCTGGGGCGATTATACCGACGATCAGATTGACCTGGATGCGGCCGAGGGTGTCCTCGACGACGACCATTACGGTCTGGAGAAGGTCAAGGAGCGCATCATCGAGTATCTGGCGGTCCAGGCGCGTGTCGGAGAGCTCAAAGGACCGATCATTTGTCTGGTTGGCCCTCCGGGGGTCGGTAAAACCTCGCTGGGTAAATCCGTCGCTCGCGCAATCGGGCGCAAGTTCGTGAGGATTTCTCTCGGTGGGGTGCGCGACGAAGCGGAGATCCGCGGCCACCGTCGTACCTACATCGGGGCTCTTCCCGGCAAGATTATTCAGTCCATGAAGAAGGCCCAGTCGGGAAACCCGGTCTTCCTTCTCGACGAGATCGACAAGATGTCGACCGACTTCCGGGGAGATCCGTCATCGGCTCTGCTCGAAGTCCTCGACCCCGAACAGAATACGACCTTTAACGATCATTACCTCGACGTCGACTATGATCTCTCCAAGGTGATGTTCGTGACCACGGCCAACAACCTCGAAGGGATCCCGCGGCCCCTGCAGGATCGTATGGAGATCATCCGCATCCCGGGTTACACGGAACTCGAGAAGCTCAATATTGCCAAGAAATATCTGGTGCCGAAGGTGCGCGATGCCAACGGTTTGTCGGAAGAGGGCCTTGGCTTCTCGGATAACGCCATCCTTGGCGTGATCCGTCATTATACCAAGGAAGCCGGCGTCCGGAGTCTAGAGCGTGAGCTCTCCGGACTCTGCCGCAAGGTGGTCGTCGAGGTGGTCCGATCCAAGTCGGAGGATCCGGTGCAAATTCACTCCGAGGATCTCTCGAAGTATCTTGGCCCGGAGAAATTCACCTACGGGCGCGCCGGCACCGAGTCGAAATTGGGTGTGACCACAGGTCTGGCCTGGACGGATATGGGCGGAGAACTCCTCGAGACCGAGGTCTCGGTGGTCCCCGGCAAGGGCAAGCTGACTATCACCGGGCGTCTGGGTGAGGTCATGCAGGAGTCGGCGCAGGCGGCCATGTCCTATGTGCGCTCCCGGGCCCACGATCTGGGGCTCTCCCGAGAGTTCTACCAGCAGGTGGATGTCCACATTCACGTTCCGGAGGGTGCCACGCCCAAGGATGGCCCGTCGGCGGGAATTACGCTGGCGACTTCGCTGGTTTCCGCGTTGACGAGGATTCCGGTTCGCTCGGATTTCGCCATGACAGGTGAGGTGACCCTGCGGGGTAATGTTCTGCCCATCGGCGGCCTCAAGGAAAAGGTCCTTGCTGCCCATCGAGGCGGGATCAAGCACATCCTCCTGCCCAAGGAAAACGAGAAGGATATTCAGGATATTCCCGAATCCATTCGCGGAGACCTGACTCTCGAAGCTGTAGACCATATGGATGTGGTCCTGCGGCGCGCCCTGGTGCTGGACAATCCGGAGGATTTCCTCAAGCCCACAGGGACGATTCCGAATCCCTTCCCGCCGGAAGCGGACACTCCGGGAGAGGTGATTCGCCACTGAGATCGTGGGGGCTTTCCGGGGGCATTTCCGCCCCCTGACTATTAGCCCCCAAAAACATTGAGCTTTCGTTTGAATGGCCCTCCCGCTCCTGATATCCGGGTTGCACCTCGAAAGGGGGAGGGGAGACTGATGACAAAAGCAGATCTGATCGAAGCAGTGGCAACCAAGATGGACCTTCCGAAGGCCTTGGCCGAAAGAACGGTGAACCTCATCTTTGATGACATCACCACGGCCCTGAAGGCCGACGACAAGGTGAACATCTCTGGATTCGGAACCTTTACGGTTTCCAACCGCAAGGCACGACAAGGGCGGAACCCGAAAACGGGAGAAACCATTGAGATTGCTGCATCACGTGCGGCGAAATTCAAAGCGGGCAAGGGTCTGAAGGATTCTCTGAACTAGGGATCCAGACGACTGGCGCCTTCGTGGCGCTTAGCGTACACCGGTAATCTGGAATCTGGGCGGTTAGCTCAGTTGGGAGAGCATCGGCCTTACAAGCCGAGGGTCATCCGTTCGATCCGGATACCGCCCATGATGAAAAAAAGGGAGCAAGCCAGAGGCTTGCTCCCTTTTTTGATGATTTCGTGGTCCGAGGGTCCGCGGTGAGTCAGGACGTCCCACGGCAAGACCCGAGAGCTTCCGGCAACCGGATGCCCAGGATCGGGCTCAATCTTCCTCGATCAGGCCCAGAATCAGAAAGGTCAGCGCGATACAGCCCGCAGCCACCGTCACGCCAAAGGCAAACATCATATAATCGTCAAAAAGCATTGTGATTTCTCCTCAGGGATTTCCGCACCCTTCCGAAGAGAGGGCACTGAATACGCTCTAGCATCTTTCGCATCCACATGCTTGCTTCCAAGTGCGCTTTCGGAAGGTCTTGATGCCTGCCGAGGCGGTTGTTAGTGGAAAAAGGCCCGCGGGGTCGTAGCTCAGTTGGTTAGAGTGCCGGCCTGTCACGCCGGAGGTCGCGAGTTCAAGTCTCGTCGGCCCCGTTACTTCGATCTGGGTGTTTAAAAAGGGATAAGAAGAGTGCTGGCCCGAAAGGGCCAGGATTCGACTTCAGAGTATCTTCATGGCCAAACAAAGCACAGCATTTACGACCCGCGAAGAGGCGCTCGAGCAGCGTCAGTGGAAACTTCTGGACGCCGAAGGGCGTGCTCTTGGCAGATTGGCGACCCAGGTGGCCGGTTTGTTGCGCGGTAAAAACAAGCCGACCTTCACCCCGCATGTGGATTGCGGCGATTTCGTGATTGTCCTGAATGCCTCCAAGGTGAAGCTTTCGGGCAAGAAGGATACCGACAAGATCTTCTATCGCCACACGGGTTTCCCGGGTGGGATCAAGGCGACGCCGGCGGCGAAGATGCGCGATGAGAATCCCGAAAAATTGATTCGTGACGCGGTCGAGGGGATGCTTCCCAAGAATCGTCTCTCGCGCCAGTTGATTACAAAATTGAAAGTATACCCGGCGACCGACCACCCGCATGAGGCTCAGCAGGCGGAAGTCGTCTCTCCGATGGATTGAACAGGATAATCGAGAATGGCTGACCAGACGATACAGGCGACCGGCAAGCGCAAATGCGCGATTGCACAGGTCCGAATGACTCCCGGCGCAGGACAGATCATCGTGAACCGCCGCGCGATTGAAGATTATTTTGGTCGCGAGACTTCTCGCATGATTGTGGGCCAGCCCTTCGACGTGACGGAAACACAGGGCCGCTATGATCTGGCGATCAACGTTCGCGGTGGCGGCGTTTCGGCGCAGGCCTCGGCCATTCGCCACGGAATCTCGCGCGCCTTGATCGCAGCGGACCCCGAAATGCGTCCCGCCCTCAAGAAGGTTGGCTACCTCACGCGTGACTCCCGCGAAGTGGAGCGCAAGAAATACGGACGTCATAAAGCGCGTAAACGCCCTCAGTACTCCAAGCGTTAAGCGGGCTTTCGGCGCTAAGCGGGCTTTCGGGCCCCGGCCCGGATCGAGATCCGAAAAAAAAGCTGCGCGGGTTCGCCCGCGCGGCTTTTTTTATGGCTACTCCGAGCTCAGGAAAAAGACCGCGCCGATGGCTGTGAAAATGGCATTGGCTGACCACGCAGCCAGAGCGGGCGGCAAGACCCCGCTTTTCCCCAGACTCATGGCGAGGGCAAGCACGATCCAATAGGAGAAGCCCACCAGCATGGCGATGCCGGTATTGGCCGCGAGGCTCGAGTTCCGGCTATGCCTCGAGGCCAGCGGGATGCCGATCAGGCACATCACGAACCCGATGAAGGGAACCGAGGTCTTCAGCCACAGGTCTACCTGCATGCGGGTGGTATCGATGCCCTTGGCGCGGAGTTCCCGTATATCATTGGCCAACTCGGTGAACGTTTGATCATCCGCATCGCGCGCGATCGCGGTGAAGTCCTCCGGGGATTCTTCAAGTTTGAGGACGCGCGGTCCCAGCGCCTGCGTGCGGACTCCGCCATCGCTCTGAAAGGTGATCTGAGAGCCTTCCTCGGTCATCCATTCTCCGCCAATCCACCAGGCCAGTGGCGCAGTCTGGATCCGCAAGAGGCGAAATTCGCTATCCATTTCATAGATGGTGACCCCGGTTATGAGTTGGCCGGTGACGTCCACTTTCTGGATATTCGTGATGCCAGTTGCATGGTGGTACCACAGTCCGTTTCGTCCGAGTTGGGTTCGAAGCTCGCGTCCCTTGATTTCGACACTCTCGATAATGGCGGTCCGGGCTGTTGCGGCCGGCACAACGAACTCGTTCCACATCAGAGTGGCGATCGAGAGCAGGAAGCAGAGCAGCGCGATGGGCGAGGCGATCTGCCACAAGCTGATTCCCCCGGCTCGCATGGCCATCAGTTCCGCATTCTTGGCGAGGGTTCCGAGTCCGAAGAGGGTTGCGGACAGAACCGCCACAGGGATCATCTGCGTCACGATCAACGGGATCTTCAAGAGGAAGTATTCGACCATCAGGATCGCCGGCGGTGAATGCTTCAGGAAACGTGGCAGCCGCTCGAAGAAGTCCACAGTCAGATAGAGCACGACAAAGAACCCCAGCGCGATGCCCAATGCGCGCAGAAACTCCCCGACCACGTAGCGCGAGATGGTGGGGAGTAATCTGGACCGGCTCATGAATCCGTTCCTTTTGGCCCGCGTTGTTCGATTCTGGCGCGCAGCGATGCGATCAAGCCAAAACCCTGATTGAGTTTTTCTTTGGCGGCTCGCCGGAACAAGACGATTCCGGCGATGCCCAGCAATAGATTGGGCATCCATAATGCGGGAATGATGGGCGCGCGCCCATTGCGGGCAAGGGCCTCGGCGGAGCCAAGCAGAAGATAGTAGATCAGAATGATGCCCAGACTGACGGCCATCCCGCGTGACCGCACCGCGCGGACGGGCTGCAGTCCGAGGGGGATGCCGAGCAGGGCGAAAATCAGGGCGGCGCAGGGAACAGCCAGGCGGCGTTGCAATTCCACGCGCTCCCGAATTGCCGGCTCGCCGGCGGCCTGCTCGCTGCGGATGCGCGCCCGGAGTTCGGCCAGCGGCATTTCGTTGGAGGCAATTTTGCGCGAGGGGAGGTTGCCGAGGGCCTCACCCAGATCGAGGAGAACGTCGTAGACCTGAAAGTCCGTTCGCTCATAAGTCTGCCGTTTCGGGGCGTTGGTGAAGATCGTCCCGTCGAAAAGGCGTAGATTGAGGGTTTGGGAGACCTGATCGGCGATGATCTCACCTCGTTGGGCGATCACGGTATTGGCATCGCCGCCGGAGCGATGGTCGGAAATCAGAATCCGTCGCAGTTGGGTTCCGGGAGGTTCGATCTTCTCGCTGTAGATGACCAACCCTGCGAAGTCGTCATTGAAGACCTGTTCCTTGAGCCCGGCGGTCGCTCGGGTCCGGGCCAATTCGAAAATCCCCGTCTTGAGCGCTGCATTGCCCCACGGGCGCGCATGGAGCGAGAGCATGAACGAACCCACCCAGACGACCAGGGCGAGGGCTAGGATGGGTTGGGCGATCTGGTAGAGACTGACACCGGAGGCTCGTAGCGCGATGATCTCGCTGTCCGAAGAAAGGCGTCCGACACCCAGGATGACGCCAAGAAGCAGCGCCATCGGTACGGTCACCTCCAGAAACGCAGGGAGAATGTACGAAAAGAGAAGAAGAATCTGCTCAAATGGTACCCCCCGGTTGACGATCAGTTCCACCAACCTCATGATCCGCGCGATCAGGAGAATGAAGGTAAACAGAGCCAGGCCTCCGCAAAACGGAGCCAGAACCTCAAAGAGGATATAGCGGTGAAACGTTCGCCCCATGGCGCCCGCAGAAATGTAGCGGTAGGAAGCGCCCGTGTAAATCGCACGCGCGCAGATCGTTCCGGAGAGTACCTCGCTTGCGGTTGGCACGCGGCGACGGCATTTCGCGAGAAGCGCCCTGACGCGGTGCGTCGAGTGCTTCTGCAGCATCAGCCATCGGGCGAAATGGCGGCTTGGCTCGACGGTACTGGCCGCCGGGCCGAGGTCCTCGAGGCGGCGGCCCTTGACGCAATTTCGGGTGGGGTGGCGCATCAGGGCGTGATTCTGGCGGGCCGGCCTCCGGAAATGGCCTCTTTTCAGGAGCTTTTACGGCCCAAGCCGCAACTTTTGCTCGCGCTCGACGGGGTCACTGACCCTCGCAATATCGGTGCGATAGCTCGAAGTGCGGAGGCGGCCGGGTTCGGGGGGCTGATCCTCACCAAGGATCGGGCCCCGGATCTGACGCCGGCTCTGGTGAAAACGGCTGCGGGCGCAGTGGAATTTCTTCCGTTTTGCCGTGTGACCAATCTGGTACGAACGCTCCAATCTCTCCAGAGCGAGGGTTTCTGGCGCCTGGGCCTCGATGCGGAGGGGGAGCGTGATGTGCTCGATCCCGATGGCGTTCCGGGCCTTCCGGCGGTTCTGGTAGCCGGGGCGGAAGGCAAGGGTTTGCGGCCTCTGGTCACGCGCAACCTCGATTGCCTGCTACGGATCCCGCTTGTGGGGCAGACCGAATCGCTCAATGTCTCGGTGGCCAGTGGCCTGGGTATTTTTGCGCTCTCGAGACTCCTCAAGCCCCAAACTTGACACTGTTTTCCGCAATGGTATCTAGGTCCGCTTGACTATCCCTTCCCGAGGGAGCGCAGCCCTCGGGTTGCGCTTTTCTCGCGTTCCGGGATGTTTTTTTGATTTTTTCTTAGTTTTTTCAAATAGATGGAGCGTTAAGGAACGGAGCGCATGGGGCTGTTGGGCCGATGTGGCTCAATTGGTAGAGCGACTGATTTGTAATCAGTAGGTTGTCGGTTCAAGTCCGATCATCGGCTTAGGCGGCGTGTAAGCGGAGGAGAGGTACCCAAGTGGTCAACGGGAGCAGACTGTAAATCTGCCGGCGTAAGCCTACGTAGGTTCGAGTCCTACCCTCTCCATTTCAACAATTTTGAGGATAGTCGAAAGTTTATTGAAGAGCGCGGGAATAGCTCAGCTGGCTAGAGCACGAGCCTTCCAAGCTCGGGGTCGCGGGTTCGAATCCCGTTTCCCGCTTCAGATTAGAAAATACGATCGGAGAGGCGCAAGCCCAGGTAGCTCAGTTGGCAGAGCACGTCCTTGGTAAGGACGAGGTCGGCGGTTCAAGTCCGCTCCTGGGCTCGTACAGCGTATATTGGGTCGAAAGGGCTGGAGAAATCACGCACGAAATCAAGGGTCAGTAGCTCGAATTGGCTAGAGCACCGGACTCCAAATCCGGGGGTTGCAGGTTCGAATCCTGCCTGGCCTGTTGCAGCTGGATCAGGCTGTGGCGACCGGACCGAAGAAATTTAAAATGGCAAAGGCTTCCAAAAAAGAATCGAATCAAACCAGCGGCGGACAGGCCGGGGGACTCGGTGGTGTGACCACTTTGGTGCCTCGTTCCATCCAGTTCCTTCGCGAGGCTTGGTACGAACTCGCCAAGGTACATTTCCCGACGCGAAAAGAGACCTATCAGGCAACGGCTGTCGTGCTGGCAGTCGTGATGATCTCGGCACTTTTTCTGGGTTCCGTGGACTTTTTGCTGTCCTGGGTCATGCAACAATTCATGGGGACAGCTTGATGAAGCGCCCGCTGCTCCCGCACGGCCCTCGTGCTGACGAAAGGAGGAACTGATGTCGGATGAAACTCTGGCCGGGGAAACCCCCGCCAAGACTCGTTCCTACTGGTACGTCGTTCACACGTATTCGGGTTATGAGGCCAAGGTCAAAGTCTCCATGGACGAGCGCAAGCGCAACGAGCTCGCCCGCAAGGAGGCTGAAGTCGAGGCGTTGAAGGCGAAGGATGCCCTCAGCTCCCGCGACGAATACGCGCTGCAGGAGGCGGAAGTTGCCATCGAGCAGCTGAATTCCTTTTTCGAAGTTCTCGTCCCGGCCGAAAAGGTTGTCGAATTGGTCAAGGGACAGCGCCGCACCTCGACCCGGAAGTTTTTCCCGGGCTACGTGCTGGTTCATGTTGGCGACCTCGGGGACTTCCTCAAGGGGTTCATCCGGGCTACGCCGCGTGTGACCGGGTTTGTCGGTGGCACCGATGATCCCCCCGCGATCAGCGAGGACGAGGTTCGTGAGATTACCCAGCAGATGGAAGAGGGGGCGTCCAAGCCCAAGGATCTCTTTGCTGTGGGCGACAAGGTGAAAGTCATCGATGGTCCGTTCCAGGATTTCAATGGCGAAGTAGAAGAAGTCAAGCCGGACAAGGGCAAGCTCAAAGTTCTCATCAGCATCTTCGGGCGTTCGACTCCGGTCGAGCTCGAGTATGTCCAGGTGGAAAAGGGCTGACCCCATCTGGTCAAGCTCCAGAATCGCAGAGGAAAGCAAGTGGCAAAGAAGGTCGTAGGAGAAATCAAACTCCAGATTCCCGCGGGGCAGGCGAACCCGAGTCCGCCCGTTGGGCCGGCTCTCGGTCAGCGCGGCGTCAATATCATGGAGTTCTGCAAGGCTTTCAACGCCGATACGCAGCAGCAATCGGGGCTGATCATTCCGGTGATCATCACGGTCTACGCGGATCGTTCCTTCACCTATATTCTGAAGACGCCGCCGGCTTCCGTTCTCCTGAAAAAGGCAGCCAAGCTGAAAAAAGCCTCGAGCGAACCCCGCCGGACCATTGCTGGCAGCGTGACTCAGGCGCAGGTGCGCGAGATTGCCGAAACCAAGATGAAGGACCTTAACGCAAACACTCTCGAGGCGGCGGAGAACATTATTGCCGGGACCGCTCGGAGCATGGGCATCTCCGTCGAAGGCTGACGAAGGGTAAAGAAAGCAGAATCATGGCACGGCTCAGCAAAAGAATGACGAACGCTCGCGGCAAGGTGGAGACCGGCCGTCACTATTCCATCGAGGAAGCCATCGGGGTGGCCCTGGACGCGGATGCGCCCAAATTTGACGAAACCGTCGAATTGGCGGTCCGTTTGGGCGTCGATCCCCGTCAGGCCGATCAGAACGTCCGCGGCACGTGTCTGTTGCCGCACGGGACCGGCAAATCGATCCGAGTTCTGGTTTTCGCCAAGGGCGAGAAGGTCGCCGAGGCGGAATCCGCCGGCGCCGATCACGTGGGCGGTGACGAGTTGGCCCAGCGCATTACTTCGGATGGTTGGCTGGAATTCGACAAGGTGATTGCGACCCCGGACATGATGGCTGTGGTCGGACGCCTCGGCAAGGTCCTCGGGCCTCGCGGGATGATGCCGAACCCCAAGGTCGGAACGGTCACCATGGACGTTGCGCGCGCGGTCGAGGAATTGAAGGCCGGCAAGGTGGAGTATCGCGTGGAGAAGGCCGGCATTGTGCACGTACCGATCGGACGCCGCTCGTTTGGGGCCGAAAAATTGCTCGACAACGCCAACGAAGTGATCGCCAGCCTCGTCCGGGCCAAGCCCGCGACCGCCAAAGGGGCCTATATGCGGTCCGTATCGATTTCGACAACGATGGGCCCCGGGGTCTCTGTGGATCCCTCCACAGCCCAGGCGGCTGCTTAATCAGAAGAGACGGAGAAGCTTCAGGTGAATCTGCAAGAGAAAACAGAAGCCGTCGACAGCTTGCGTGATCGTTTCACGCGGGCAAGCGTCACTCTGCTCACGGAACCTCGCGGCATGACCGTCGCCGAGGTGACCGAGTTGCGTAACAAGGTGCGAGCCATCGATGGCGAGTACAAGGTTGCCAAGAATACTCTCGCCAAATTGGCGATGGCGGAAACAGATTACTCGGGTTTCGGCGAACAGATGACCGGCCAGACCGCATTGGTCTTTGGCTATGGTGATCCGATCGCCGTGCTCAAGGAAATCGTTGAATATACCAAGGAGAACGAAGAGAAACTTGACGTTCGTGCCGCGATTCTCGACGGAGATATGTACGACGCGGCGGGGGTCAAGAAGCTCTCGAAGCTGGGGAGTCTGGACGAAGTCCGGGCGAAATTTCTCAGCCTACTCACGACGCCGGGCTCGCAGCTCGTGCGTCTTCTCAACGAGCCTGGCGGCCAGGTCGCCAGGTTGTTGCAGGCGCGCGCCGACTCCGGCGCAGCCGGGGAATAAGCGCAGAGGTTCCTTCAGGAATCCAAACCACCACGGGTCTGCAGGACCCGACCTATCCAGGGAGTACAGAAGAAAATGGCCATGACGGCGGAGCAGATAAACGAGCTGATTGAAACGCTTTCGGGACTGACAATCCTCGAAGTCTCCGAGCTGGTAAAGCAGCTTGAAGAGAAGTGGGGTGTCTCGGCGGCGGCCCCGGTTGCGGTAGCCGCAGCTGGTGCAGCGGGCGGTGACGCCGGTGGTGCAGCCGAAGAGAAGGACGAGTTCAACGTCGTTCTCAAGGGTGCCGGCGAAAAGAAGATCCAGGTGATCAAGGTTGTTCGCGAGATCACCGGTCTCGGATTGAAGGACGCCAAGGATCTGGTCGATGGCGCCCCCAAGAACGTCAAGGAAGGCGTTTCGAAGGCGGATGCCGAAGAGATCAAGGCGAAACTCGAAGAGGCTGGCGCCGCTGTCGAGCTCGACTAATAGTCGGGCGCGCCCGATGGCGTGCCCGTCCCGGATCGTATTACCTCTGGAAGCGAGCCTCACGAAGCCCGAAGGGCTTCGTGCGCGCTCGTTTTCTGGCTCGAAAGGTCGTTCTGCTGCGCCTCGGCGTACCGGTGCGACAGGAGCGTAAAGCGTAGATGGCAGCTCAGCTAGCGGATAACTTCCGGCCCCGGCGTAGTTTTGGGAAGATTCGACGTGTTGTTGATATTCCCAATCTCATTGCAATTCAGCGTCGCTCGTATGACGACTTTCTTCAGCTCGACGTGACTCCCGATGAACGGGAAGACGTGGGGCTGCAGGCGGTCTTCAAATCGGTCTTCCCGATCAAGGACTTCAACGAGACAGCTGAACTGGATTTCGTCCGGTATTCGATCGGCGAGCCCAAGTTCGACATCGACGAATGCCAGCAGCGTGGCAATAACTTCGCGGCGCCCCTGAAGGTTACCGTCCATCTGGTCATCTACGACGTCGACCCGGTCAGCGGTGCCCGCTCGATCAAGAACGTCAAGGAGCAGGAGGTCTATTTCGGCGAGATCCCGCTGATGACGAACCACGGCACCTTCGTGATCAATGGTACCGAGCGTGTCATTGTCTCGCAGCTCCATCGCTCTCCGGGCGTCTTTTTTGACGATGACAAGGGCAAGACCCACTCGTCGGGCAAGTTGTTGTTCAAGGCGCGAGTCATTCCTTACCGCGGGTCCTGGATCGATCTTGAATTCGACGCGAAAGACACCATCTACGTCCGCATCGATCGACGTCGAAAGTTCCATGCTTCGGTGCTGTTGCGTGCCCTCGGCATGGAGACCGAAGATCTCCTGAACTACTTCTACAAGAAGGAAGAGATCACGCTGAAGCCGGATCAGGCTTCGCGCAGCTTCCGCTCGGACCTGCATCTCGGAACCCGGGTCAGCATGGATATTCGGAATCCGGATACCAACGAGGTCGTGGTCAAGGCCGGCCGCAAGCTGACCAAGGGGGCCCTGCGCAACCTGGAAGGTGCGGGAGTCTCTGACCTGCCGATGCCCCTTGAGGACCTGATCGGCAAGGTCTCGTCCATCGATGTCCCGGACCCCAAGACCGGCGAACTGATTCTCGAATGCAACCAGGAAATCGGCCCCGAGGAACTCGAGGCTCTGGTCGAGAAGAAGATCAAGAAAATCGAGGTCCTCTTCACCGACGATGTCGGCCCTTACCTGCGCAATACGATGATGCAGGACAAGATCACCTCGCCTGACGAGGCGATCATGGAGATCTACAAGCGCTTGCGTCCGGGGGACCCTCCGACCCGCGAGACGGCGCGTACCTTCTTTGACAACCTCTTTTTCAATCCCGATCGCTATGACCTCTCCAAGGTCGGTCGTTTGAAGATGAATCACAAGCTCTTCGGCAACGAAGAGGCGACCCCGCTGGATCAGGGAACCCTGCGTTCCTCGGACATCCTCGAGGCTGTCCGCTATCTGATTGATCTGAAAAACGGCAACGGCACCACGGATGATATCGACCACCTCGGCAATCGGCGTGTGCGCGCGGTTGGTGAGTTGGTTGAGAATCAGTTCCGGATTGGTCTCGTTCGTATGGAGCGTGCGATCAAGGAGCGGATGAGTCTGCAGGATATCGAGACTCTGATGCCTCAGGAGTTGATCAACTACAAGCCGGTCGCTGCGGTCGTAAAGGAGTTCTTCGGATCTTCGCAACTGTCGCAGTTCATGGACCAGACCAATCCCCTTTCGGAAGTCACGCACAAGCGTCGTCTTTCCGCGCTCGGACCGGGTGGTCTGACCCGCGAGCGGGCCGGTTTCGAAGTTCGCGATGTGCATCCCACTCACTATGGGCGCGTATGTCCGATTGAGACCCCGGAAGGCCCGAACATCGGCTTGATCGCGTCGCTCTCGACCTATGCGCGTGTCAACGAGTTCGGCTTTGTCGAGACGCCCTATCGCAAGGTTGCTGAAGGTGTCGCCACCGATGACATCAAATTCCTCTCTGCCTTGCAGGAAGAGCAGCATACGATCGCGCAGGCCAACGCGCCGCTCAACGAGGACAGCAGCTACAAGAACCCTCTGGTCTCGGCCAGGACCGCTGGCGAATTCCAGCAGGTCCCACCCGACAACCTTGATTATATGGACGTGTCACCGAACCAGTTGGTCTCGGTTGCTGCGTCCATGATTCCGTTCCTCGAGCATGATGACGCCAACCGCGCGCTCATGGGATCGAATATGCAACGCCAGGCGGTGCCGCTTCTGCGCACCGACGCCCCGTTTGTCGGAACCGGAATGGAGTCGATTGTGGCTCGTGATTCGGGCGTGACGGCGGTGGCGCGTCGCGAGGGCGTCGTCGAGAGTGTCGACGCGACCCGCATCGTGGTCCGGGCGGATAACCCCAAGACCGACGGCACCGATACGGGGATCGATATCCACTCCCTGGTGAAATACCAGCGCTCGAACCAGAGCACTTGCATGAACCAGAAACCGATCGTTCAGCCTGGCGACCGGGTCGGGGTTGGCGACGTTCTGGCTGATGGTCCGGCCACGCAGGTTGGTGATCTGGCCCTGGGGCAAAACGTGCTGGTCGCCTTCATGCCGTGGGGTGGCTACAACTTCGAGGATTCGATTCTCGTCAGCGAGCGTCTGGTCAAGGAAGATCGATTCACTTCCGTCCACATCGAGGAATTCGAATGTGTTGCGCGGGATACCAAGCTCGGACCCGAAGATATCACTCGCGATATTCCGAACGTGGGCGAAGAAGCGCTGGCCGACCTTGATGAGTCGGGCATCATTCGCATCGGAGCGGAGGTTCGCCCCGGGGATATTCTGGTCGGGAAGATCACGCCGAAGGGCGAAACGCAGCTTTCTCCGGAAGAAAAGCTTTTGCGGGCAATCTTCGGCGAGAAGGCCGGCGAGGTTCGCGATACCGCGCTCAAGGTTCCCCCGGGAGTCGAGGGAACGGTCATTGAAGCGCGTGTCTTTTCGCGCAAGGGCGTGAGCAAGGACGAACGCTCGCGCGAGATTGAAGAAGAAGAAGTGGATCGCCTCAAGAAGGACGAGGGCGATCAGGTTCGTATTCTTCGCGAGAGCACCGCCCGCAAGGTCAAGCAAATGGTCGTCGGCAAGACGGCTTCGGGCAAATTGGCCGACGATCATCGTCGCCAGCTGCTCGCCAAGGGCCAGGAACTTACGGACGAAGATATCGACGAGAACATTCCCTCGGCACTCTGGGGAGACATCCGGATTGGTGACGACAAGATCGAAGAGGAGCTCGAGGGCACCTGTCGAGCCATGCGTGACCAGATCAATCACCTCCGGGGCGTCACCGAGGAGAAGATCAGCCGCCTGCAAGGAGGAGACGAGCTTTCTCCCGGCGTGATCAAATTGGTCAAGGTTTTTGTCGCCATCAAGCGCAAGCTGCAGGTGGGTGATAAAATGGCCGGCCGCCACGGGAACAAGGGTGTTCTTTCCCGGATCCTGCCCGAAGAAGATATGCCTTATCTGGCCGACGGAACTCCGGTCGATATCGTGCTGAATCCCCTCGGTGTGCCTTCGCGTATGAACGTGGGCCAGATTCTGGAAACTCATCTGGGCTTTGCTGCCCGCCAATTGGGTTTGCAGATTGGTGAAGCGCTCGAGACCTTCCGTGAGAGCGGTGCCGAGGACGAACTGCGCAGCAAGCTGTCGGATGCCTATGGTCCGGAATTCGAAGATGTCTTCTCGAATGCGGGTCCCGAGGATCTCGAACGTGTTGCCAGCAAGGCGACCCGTGGCATCCATACAGCGACGCCCGTCTTTGACGGTGCGGACGAAAGCGAGATCTTCGGTTTGCTCGAAAGTGCCGGCCTCTCCGATTCGGGGCAGTCCTGGCTCTATGATGGCAAGACCGGTGAGCGTTTCTCGCAACCCGTGACCGTCGGCATTATCTACATGTTGAAGTTGCACCATCTGGTGGATGACAAGATTCATGCTCGCTCCACTGGACCGTACTCGCTTGTGACCCAGCAGCCGCTGGGTGGCAAGGCGCAATTTGGTGGTCAACGTCTGGGTGAGATGGAGGTCTGGGCGCTGGAAGCTTACGGCGCTGCCTACACCCTGCAGGAGATGCTGACGGTGAAGTCCGATGACGTTATTGGACGTACCCGGATGTATGAGGCAATCGTGAAGGGAGAAACGGTTCTCGAGCCGGGTCTGCCGGAATCTTTCAATGTGATGCTCAAGGAATTGCAGAGTCTGGCATTGGACGTTGAACTTATTGAAGAAGAAGCTCCGGCGTTGGACGCCGCCGAGCCACAGGAGTGACCGATGGAAGATCTTTTCAGTCTATTTGAGAAGCCAAAGAACCCGGTCGCCTTCGGGGCCCTCCGCATTTCGATTGCCGAGCCCGATACGATCCGCTCCTGGTCTCACGGCGAGGTCAAGAAGCCCGAGACGATCAACTACCGAACCTTCAAGCCCGAGAGGGATGGATTGTTCTGCGCCAAGATCTTTGGTCCGACCAAGGATTACGAGTGCAACTGCGGCAAATACAAGCGCATGCGTCACCGCGGCGTGGTTTGCGAGAAGTGCGGCGTGGAAGTCATCCAGAGCAAGGTGCGTCGCGAACGGATGGGCCATATCGAATTGGCCACGCCGGTTGCCCATATCTGGTTCTTGAAGAGCCTCCCGTCGCGAATCGCGACAGCTCTGGACCTGACCCTCAAGGAAGTCGAAAAGATTCTTTATTTCGAGTCCTATGTGGTGGTCGACCCGAAGGATTCGGAACTCGAAGAATGCCAGTTGCTGACCGAGACAGAGCATCGGCAGGCCGTCGAAGAATATGGCCCTGGCAGCTTCCGGGCAGGCATGGGCGCCGAGTCGATTCGTGAATTGCTCGAAGGCCTCGACGTCGAGGGCGATACTCTGGCCCTCAAGCAGGATCTGAAAGACGCCACCAGTGAGGCCAAGCGCAAGAAGCTCGCCAAGCGTCTCAAGGTGATCAGCGCTTTGCGCCGCTCGGGTAACCGCCCGGAATGGATGATTCTGGAAGTCATTCCGGTCATTCCGCCCGATCTGCGACCCCTGGTGCCGCTGGATGGTGGCCGATTCGCCACCTCGGATCTCAACGATCTCTATCGTCGCGTGATCAACCGGAACAACCGTTTGAAGCGACTCATGGAGCTGCAGGCCCCCGACATCATCATCCGCAACGAAAAGCGCATGCTGCAGGAG
Source organism: Binatia bacterium (assembly GCA_965658895.1). GTDB lineage: Bacteria > Desulfobacterota > Binatia > UBA12015 > UBA12015 > UBA12015. Next base: position 38,234 of record CBFHUR010000008.1, on the reverse strand, counting down.
GCTGTGGACGCCTTGTTCGACAACGGCCGTCGCGGGCGGGCCATCACCGGCCCGAACAAGCGACCGCTGAAGTCTTTGTCCGATATGCTCAAGGGCAAGACGGGTCGTTTCCGCCAGAACCTGCTCGGCAAACGCGTCGACTATTCGGGTCGCTCGGTGATTGTCGTTGGCCCCGAGCTGCGGCTGCATCAATGCGGCCTGCCCAAGAAGATGGCTCTCGAGCTGTTCAAGCCGTTTATTTACAACAAGCTCGAGGAGCGCGGCTTTGTCACGACCATCAAGAGCGCCAAGAAAATGGTCGACCAGGCCCGTCCCGAAGTCTGGGACATTCTGGACGAGGTGATCCGCGAGCACCCGGTTCTGCTGAACCGGGCACCGACGCTTCACCGTCTCGGCATCCAGGCCTTTGAGCCGGTGTTGATTGAAGGCAAGGCCATCCAGCTTCACCCGCTGGTTTGCTCCGCTTATAACGCCGACTTCGATGGCGATCAGATGGCGGTCCACGTGCCGCTGTCGGTGGAGGCTCAGGTCGAGGCTCGCAGCTTGATGATGTCGACCAACAACATCCTCTCGCCGGCCAACGGCAAGCCGATTATCGTGCCGTCTCAGGATATGGTTCTCGGGCTTTATTGGATGTCGCGCCGTCGACCTTTTGCCAAGGGAACGCAGGCGCCTCTGGAAGAGCAACAGGATCGAGCCGAGAAGGATTGTTTCTTCGGTCCCGATCAGGTGCGTGTCGCCTTCGATCAGGGCGAGGTGGATCTGCAGGCGGCGATCAACTGCCGCGTGGCGGGAGAAATGTACCGCACGACGGTGGGTCGTGTGCTTCTCTACGAGATCTGCCCCCCCGAGCTTCCCTTCGCCGAGATCAACAAGACTCTGAAGAAGAAGGAACTCGCCAATATCATCGACATCGCCTACAGGCGGGCCCAGAACAAGGCTGCGGTGATTTTCGCCGACAAGTTGAAAGATACGGGTTACAAATTTGCGACGCAGGCCGGGGTCTCGATCGGGATCAAGGATATGCGGATTCCCGATAGCAAGGATAAGTTGATCGAAGAGGCCGCAAAGGACGTGGCCGAGATCGCCGATCAATATGCCAAGGGACTGATCACCGACGGCGAGCGCTACAACAAGGTCGTCGATATCTGGGCGCAGAAAACCGATGACGTTGCCGATGTGATGGCCTCCGAGTTGCGTGTCGAGACGTTTACCGACGGCGCGAACAAGGAAGAGACCGATAGTTTCAACCCGGTCTTCATGATGGCCGACTCCGGTGCTCGAGGCTCTCAGCAGCAGATGCGTCAGTTGGCCGGTATGCGTGGCTTGATGGCCAAGCCCTCGGGCGAAATCATCGAGACGCCCATCACGGCAAACTTCCGCGAGGGACTCACCGTCCTGCAGTACTTCATTTCCACCCACGGTGCTCGTAAGGGTCTTGCCGATACCGCGTTGAAGACCGCGAACTCGGGCTACCTGACCCGGCGTCTGGTGGACGTGGCGCAGGACGCCACGATTACCGAAGAAGATTGTCAGACTCTCGACGGGATCGAGCTGCACTCTCTGATGGAGGGTGGCGAGGTCATCGAATCGTTGGGTGAACGTGTGCTGGGTCGTGTGGCGCTCGAGGATATCCTCGATCCCTTTGATGGGAAGCTTCTGGTTCCGGCCAATACGGAAATCGACGAGGATAAAGTCCGGATCATCGAAGACGCCAACGTGGATTCCGTAAAGATCCGCTCGGTGCTCACCTGTGATACCCGACGCGGGGTCTGCGCGAAGTGCTACGGCCGAGATCTGGCCCGCGGTAATATCGCCAACATGGGCGAGGCGGTCGGCGTGATCGCGGCCCAGTCGATCGGCGAGCCGGGAACCCAGCTCACCATGCGGACGTTCCATATTGGTGGCACCGCCAGCCGCGCTGCGGAAAACACCGATTTGAAGGCCAAATATGACGGCGTTGTTCGCCTTCATGACGTCGATCCGGTCAGCCGCAAGGACGGCGGTCTGGTCGCCATGTCGCGCCACGGCGAGCTCGCCATTGTCGAGCAGAGCGGGAAGCGTGAGCGTGAGCGTGAGCGTCATAAAATTGTGGCCGGCGCCCATTTGCAGGTCAAGGATGGCGATGCGGTCGAAGCGGGCTCCTTGCTCGCGGAATGGGACCCTTACACCACGCCGATGCTCACCGAGCTGTCGGGTGTGGCCCACTTCCAGGACCTCATCGAGGGCGTCACGATGCGCGAAGAGCTCGATGAGCGCACCGGAATGTCGACGACCGTGGTGATTGACTTCACGGCCTCCCAGGCACAGACGGTTGACGCTCCCAAGGCCAAGAAGAAGAAGACGACGGCCAAGAAAAAGACCGCAGCAAAGAAGAAGACTGCGGCGAAAAAGGCCGAAGAAGAGGTCTCACAGCCCTCGCCGAGTATCGTGATTCGCGATGAAAACGGTAAGCCGCTGCTGCTTCCCAACGGCAGCGAGGCTCGCTATCAGTTGCCGGTTGGCATCCATTTGAACGTAGCCGATGGCGATCCGATCGCCGCGGGCGACGTTCTGGCCAAGATGCCTCGGGAAACCACCAAGACCAAGGATATTACCGGTGGTCTGCCCCGTGTGGCGGAGCTGTTCGAAGCCCGCAAGCCGAAGGAGGCCGCTACCGTCAGCGAGATCGACGGCGTTGTCTCCTATGGCAAGGACACCAAGGGCAAGCGCAAGATCGAGGTCACGCCGGAAGTTGGCGAAAAGCGCGAATATCTCATCCCCAAGGGCAAGCATCTGCGCGTCCATCCGGGTGACCATGTGCGTGCCGGGGACCAGTTGATGGACGGCCAGACCAACCCGCATGACGTGCTTGCGGTCAAGGGCCGCCAGGAGCTCGCGAAGTTCCTCGTGGACGAAGTGCAGGAGGTCTACCGACTGCAGGGCGTGAAGATCAACGACAAGCATATTGAAGTGATCGTTCGCCAGATGCTGCGCCGCGTCAAAGTTACCTGGGTGGGTGATTCCGACTTCCTGCTGGGAGATCCGGTTGAGGCCTGGCGCCTTGATGAGGTCAACGAGGAGCTGGAAGCGCAGGGTCTGGATCCTGCGCGGGCCGAGCCCCTGCTTTTGGGGATCACCAAGGCCAGCCTCTCGACAGAAAGCTTTATTTCGGCGGCATCTTTCCAGGAAACCACCAAGGTGCTCACGGAAGCCGCGATCAACGGCAAGGTGGACGATCTCACGGGTTTGAAGGAAAACGTCATCATGGGACGTCTGGTGCCCGCAGGTTCGGGGCTCTCGCAGTACCAAACGGTCGAAGTCGAGGTCCACGAGCCGGAGCAGGCACTCCTGCCGGACGAAGAAGAGGGTCTCGTCGGAGATTCCTCCATTGGGATGGGTTGACAGTCAGCCCTGCGTTCCCTAAAGCTCGGGAGTTTTAAAGGTTCCCCCCAAGACGCCGAATCCGGCGACCCTGAAGGCGGGGAAAATCAATAAATCTTAGCGTCGCTAACGTATGGCGCTGACTCGCAGCATGCGAGTGGACATATCGAGGAATCGGGTAACCTCATGCCGACCATTAATCAGCTGGTAAAAAAGGGCCGCGTCGTTCAGAAGCGTCGTCCAACTGTGCCAGCACTGCAGAAATCACCGCAGAAGCGCGGCGTGTGTACGAGGGTCTATACCTCGACCCCGAAAAAGCCGAACTCAGCCCTCCGCAAGGTGGCTCGTGTCCGGCTTACCAATGGGATTGAAGTCACATCCTATATCCCCGGTATTGGTCATAACCTGCAAGAACACTCGGTCGTTCTCATTCGCGGCGGTCGTGTGAAGGACCTTCCTGGTGTCCGCTACCACATTGTTCGTGGCACGCTGGATACGGTTGGGGTGCAGGATCGCAGACAGGGTCGCTCCAAGTACGGCGCAAAGCGGCCGAAGTAGTGTGCTCATTTATTAAGCATCTATTCGGTCATTCAAGATAAAATAGGGAAACCCCGTGCGGGCCCCTCAGGCGAGGGGTTGGCACGGTATCGTGCGGTTTCGGGAGTATTTCCGGGGCCGTCAAATTGTTTGGAACGTTTACCGAAGCTGGCCTGGCCGGCGACGGGGAAACTGGAAGCCAGAAGAAAAATGCCACGTAAAGGTGAAGTGCGCCGGCGGGAAGTCCTGCCGGATCCAAAATATCAAGACCGGACGGTCACGAAGTTCATGAACAACATGATGCTTCAGGGCAAGAAGAGTCTGGTCGAAGGAATTTTCTACGGGGCGCTCGACATGATCGCCGAGCGAAGCGGGGAAGATCCGCTCGCCGTGTTCAAGTCCGCTCTCGAGAACGCCAAGCCCGGAGTCGAGGTTCGCTCGCGTCGGGTTGGTGGTGCGACCTATCAGGTCCCCGTCGAGGTGCGTCAGAGCCGTCGAATCGCCTTGTCGATGCGATGGATCGTGGCCAGCGCTCGCGCCCGCCACGAGAAGTCGATGGCGGAACGTCTGGCAGGCGAATTCATGGATGCCGCCAATATGCGCGGCAACGCAGTGAAGAAACGCGAAGATACTCACAGGATGGCAGAGGCGAACAACGCCTTCTCCCATTACCGCTGGTAGGAAATCGGTCTCATGCCTCGCACCAAAGCTCTAGAAAAAGTCCGTAATATCGGGATCATGGCTCATATCGACGCCGGTAAGACCACGACCACCGAGCGGATCCTCTATTACACCGGAATTAACTACAAGATCGGTGAAGTCCATGAAGGCTCGGCCACCATGGACTGGATGGAGCAGGAGCAGGAACGCGGCATTACCATTACCTCGGCGGCCACCACCTGCGAATGGGACGATCACCGGATCAACATCATCGACACGCCCGGGCACGTGGACTTCACCATGGAAGTCGAGCGCTCCTTGCGGGTTCTCGACGGTGCCGTGGCTTTGTTTGACTCGGTTGCCGGTGTCGAGCCGCAGTCCGAGACCGTCTGGCGCCAGGCCGACAAGTACGGCGTCCCCCGGATTGCGTTCATCAACAAGATGGACCGTGTCGGTGCGGATTTCGAGATGAGCGTGGGCATGATCGAGGACCGGCTGGGGTCCAATCCCGTGCGCCTCAACCTGCCGATCGGTGCCGAAGAAGATTTCGCCGGCGTTGTGGATCTGGTCAAGATGAAGGCCCTGATCTGGGACACCGAGAACATGGGTGCCAGCTACCGCGAGGATGATATCCCCGCAGACCTGACAGCCGATGCCGAGAAGTATCGCGAGGCATTGATCGAGGGTGCAGCCGAAGCCGACGATGGCCTCATGGAGAAATACCTCGAGGGCGGCGAGATCGAACTCGACGAACTCAAGGCGGCAATTCGCAAGGGCACCTTGGCGGGCTCGATGGTTCCGGTGCTTTGCGGCACAGCTTTCAAGAACAAGGGCGTCCAGCCTCTTCTCGACGCAGTCGTGGATTATCTCCCGTCGCCTGTCGACAAGAAGGACGTCGAGGGGGTCGATGCCAAGGGCAATCCGGCTACCCGGCCTTCGTCCGATGATGCCCCTTTCAGCGCGCTTGCTTTCAAGATCATGGCCGACCCCTTTGTCGGCAGCCTGACCTTCTTCCGCGTGTATTCCGGAAGCATGGAAACCGGCACGCACGTCTACAATTCTGTCCGCCAGCGCAAGGAGCGCATCGGCCGAATCCTCAAGATGCACGCCAACAAGCGTGAAGAGATCAAGGATGCGGTCGCCGGCGATATCGCCGCCGCGGCGGGACTCAAGGATACCCGCACCGGGGACACCCTGTGCGATGAGCGCGACCCCGTGATCCTGGAATCGATCGACTTCCCGGATCCGGTGATCGATATTGCGATCGAGCCGAAGACCAAAAGCGACCAGGAAAAACTGGGCGTGGGTCTGGGCAAGCTCGCCGCCGAGGACCCTTCGTTCCGGGTCCGCTCCGACGAGGAAACCGGACAGACGATCATCGCCGGCATGGGCGAGTTGCATCTGGAAATTATCGTCGATCGCCTCAAGCGTGAGTTCAACGTCGAGGCGAACGTCGGCAAGCCGCAGGTGGCCTACCGTGAGACGATCAGTTCGCCGGTTTCTCAGGAGACGAAGTTCTCCCGTCAGACAGGTGGGCGCGGGCAGTTTGGCCACGTCATTCTCGAGGTCGAGCCCCAGGAAGCTGGTGGCGGTATCGTGTTCGAGGATACGATCAAGGGCGGAAATATTCCGAAGGAATACATCCCGGCCGTCGAAAAAGGTGTTCGCGAGGCATTGGAGACTGGCGTCATGGCCGGATACCCGGTCGTGGATGTCAAGATTACGTTGAAGGACGGCTCCTACCACGAGGTGGATTCGTCCGAGATGGCCTTCAAGATTGCCGGATCCATGGCGGTCAAGGATGCCTGTCGGAAGGCTTCGCCGGTTCTTCTCGAGCCGATGATGTCGGTTGAGGTTGTCACCCCCGAGGAGTTCATGGGGGATGTGATCGGAAACCTCAGCAGCCGGCGAGGAAAGGTTCAGGGCATGGAGCCTCGCGGCGGCGCGCAAGTCGTCAACGCAGAGGTCCCGCTCAAGGAAATGTTCGGTTACGCCACCGAGATGCGTTCGATGACGCAGGGGCGTGCCAACTACTCAATGCAGTTTTCACAATACGAGGCAGCGCCATCCTCGGTCTCGGAAGAGATTACGGCCAAGTCGGCAGGCGCATAAATCAAACACTTAGGGTTGCGAGACTCCATTTAGGAGCTCGCGGGTCGGACCAAATGTTCGGCTCAAACGGGGAGAGACTCAGATGTCCAAGGAAAAGTTCGAGCGCACCAAGCCGCATGTAAACGTCGGCACGATCGGACACATCGACCACGGTAAGACGACTCTTACGGCTGCGATCACCAAGACGCAGGCGGAGAAGAATCTCGGTGAGTACGCTGCGTTCGATAGCATCGATAAGGCTCCGGAAGAGCGGGCCCGCGGTATAACGATTTCTACCGCACACGTCGAATACGAATCCGACGCGCGTCACTACGCACACGTCGATTGCCCGGGTCATGCCGACTACGTGAAGAACATGATCACCGGCGCAGCCCAGATGGACGGAGCAATCCTCGTCGTGGCAGCAACCGATGGCCCGATGCCGCAGACCCGTGAGCACATCCTGCTCGCGCGCCAGGTCGGTGTCCCCAAAATCGTTGTCTTCATGAACAAATGCGACGCCGTCGAGGACGAAGAACTCCTCGAGTTGGTGGAGCTGGAAGTTCGTGAGTTGCTCTCGAAGTACGATTTCCCGGGTGATGATGTTCCTGTCATTCCGGGCAGCGCGCTCAAGGCTCTCGAGGGCGACAGCAGTGACCTCGGCACAGGTGCCATCTCCAAGTTGATGGAGACTCTGGATACGTATTTCCCGGATCCGGTTCGCGCCGTCGACGCCGATTTCCTGATGCCCATCGAAGACGTCTTCTCGATTTCGGGTCGTGGCACCGTCGCTACGGGTCGTGTGGAAGCCGGAATCATCAAGGTTGGCGAAGAGGTCGAGATCGTTGGTATCAAGCCGACCGAGAAGACCACTTGCACGGGTGTCGAGATGTTCCGCAAGCTCCTCGACGAGGGGCAGGCCGGCGACAATATCGGTGCTCTCCTTCGTGGTGTGAAGCGTGAAGACATCGAGCGTGGTCAGGTTCTGGCCAAGCCCGGTTCGATCACCCCGCATACCAAGTACGAAGCTGAGATCTACGCGTTGACCAAGGAAGAAGGCGGTCGTCATACGCCGGTCTTCAACGGCTATCGTCCTCAGTTCTACTTCCGTACGACGGATGTGACCGGCATTCTGAACCTCCCCGAGGGGACGGAGATGGTGATGCCTGGTGACAACATCAAGGTGACCGTCGAACTCATCACGCCGATCGCGATGGATGAGGGTCTGAAGTTCTCTATCCGCGAAGGTGGCCGCACAGTGGGCGCCGGCGTGGTCAGCAAGATTCTCGAGTAGTCGGTCTTACTATGAACGATAGAATCCGTATTCGGCTCAAGGCCTATGATTACCGCCTGCTCGACCAGTCGGTCCGCGAAATCGTGGACACGGTTCGGCGCACAGGCGGTCGTCTGGCCGGGCCGGTGCCGCTTCCGACCCGGATCGAAAGGTACACGGTGAACCGCTCTCCGCACGTCGACAAAAAGTCGAGAGAGCATTTCGAAATCCGGACGCATAAGCGGCTCTTGGACATTCTTGATCCGACCCAGCAAACGATTGATGCGTTGGGCAAACTCGATCTGTCGGCAGGTGTCGACGTCGAGATCCGGCTTCAGTAGGCCGGGCGGATTTCGCAGAAAGCGACAAATCTCAAAATGAAATCTCGATATGCAGGGGGGTATGCCGATGGCATCGGCTGAAGCAGTGGCCGAAATGGTCCCGGCACCGGCACGCAAGAGGCTCGGGCTGATAGGGCGCAAGGTCGGTATGACCCAGCTTCTCACGCCTTCGGGCGAGGCGATTGCGGTCACGGTGATCGAAGCGGGTCCGTGCGTCGTGGTCCAGAAGAAGACTGCCGGTCGGGATGGCTATGATGCCGTCCAGCTCGGTTTCGAATCTTCCAAGGCCAAGGGGGAAACCAAAGCCCGGATCGGTCACGCCGATGCTGCAGGCAAGGGAACCTTCCGCCACCTGCAGGAGTTCCAGGGTGCTGGCGATCTCGAGCTTGGCGCGACGGTCTCGGTGAGCGATGTTTTCGCCGATGGCGATCTGGTCAACGTCAGTGGTACCAGCAAGGGCCGTGGATTTTCGGGTGTGATGAAGCGTCATGGCTTCCATGGCGTTCGCGCAACTCACGGTTCGCACGAATTCTTCCGCCATGGTGGTTCGATCGGTAACGCTTCGTATCCTGGTCGTGTCTGGCGCGGCAAGAAGATGCCTGGTCAGTATGGCAACGAGAAGGTCACCACGCGGAATCTCAAATTGCTGCAAATCCGTTCCGACCAAAATGTTCTCCTGGTCAAAGGCTCCGTGCCTGGTCCCAACGGTGGTCTTGTCGTGATTCGGCCTGCCGCGCCTCTTGAGGTGTTGTCATGAGTGTCAAAGCTCCTCTTCGAGCCATTGATGGCGGTGCCAAAGGCGAGATGGATCTCCCCGAGATCTTTGCCGAAGGTCCCCGTGATCACCTGGTCTACGAAGTTGTGAAGATGCAGCAGGCACAGCGTCGTGCCGGAACGCACGCCACCAAGACGCGTCATTTCGTGTCCGGTGGTGGCGCCAAGCCCTGGAAGCAGAAGGGAACCGGTCGCGCGCGAGCAGGATCAAGCCGTTCGCCCCTCTGGGAAGGTGGTGCCGTCGTCTTTGGACCGCAGCCACGCGACTACGGCTATTCGCTCCCCGCCAAGGCACGCAAGGTGGCGATCAAGGCAGTTCTGTCCGACCGTCAGCGCAACGGCGCGCTTACGATCGTGGATTCGATCGAACTTCCCGAAGCCAAGACCAAGAGTGTCGTGGCCATGCTGTCGAAGCTGGAACTCGACGGCTCCACATTGATTGTCAGCGGGTCCGGTAAGGAACCCAACGACGCCCTGGAACTGGCTGCCCGAAATATCCCGAGAGTCAAAGTGCTCCGGGCCGAGGGTGTGAATGTTCTTGACGTCCTCCGGCACAAGAATCTGGTCCTCACACCGGATGCCGTCGAGGCTCTGGCGGAACGGTTGACGGCATGAAGCATTATTCTGAAATTATTCTGGCTCCGTTGATCACGGAAAAGGGAACTCTGGTTGGCGAGCAAGGCAATCAATTCCTTTTCAAGGTGGCTTCGGGAGCAAACAAGGTCGAGATCAAGCAGGCAATCGAGGAGTTTTTCGAGGTCAAAGTCGAAAAGGTCCGAACGAGCCGTCTGCTTGGCAAGACGAGGCGCGTCGGTCGCCACGTCGGACGTAAACCTTCCTGGAAGAAGGCATATGTGACGCTCTCCGAGGGCGATACCATTGACTTCTTTGAGGGTGCCTGAGGCTAATCATGCGTAAAGGCCGTCGTTATAATCCAACTTCGCCGGGTCGTCGTTTCCAGACGTCCCGCGATCTTTCGGATCTCTCCAAAGAGAAGTCCCCGCGTGCGCTTACCGGAAGGCTCAACGCCAAAACGGGTGGACGCAACGGTAATGGCAGGATCACCACACGTCATCGCGGTGGTGGTCATAAACGCCTGTATCGTGAGGTGGACTTTCGTCGCGACAAGGTGGGAATTCCCTCGCGCGTGGCTTCGATCGATTACGATCCGAACCGCAGCGCCAATCTGGCACTTCTGAAATACGCCGACGGGGCGCAGGCCTATATTCTTGCTCCCGTGGGGTTGTCGGTAGGCGACACGGTTCTTTCGGGGCCGGAAGCCGATATCAAGCCCGGCAATTGCCTGCAGCTTTCCGATATTCCTTTGGGAACGATCATTCACAACCTCGAGCTCAAGGTGGGCAAGGGCGGACAGTTGGTGCGGAGCGCCGGCGGTTCGGCGCAGCTGATGGCCAAGGAAGGCCGTTATGCGCAGGTGAAATTACCCTCGGGTGAGCAGCGCAAGGTTCTCATCGATTGCCGAGCCACGGTAGGCCAGGTCGGAAACACCGAGCATGAGAACACCAAGCTTGGCAAGGCAGGCCGCAATCGCTGGCTGGGACGTCGCTCGAAGGTTCGTGGCACGGCCATGAACCCGGTGGATCACCCGCACGGTGGTGGTGAAGGCCGCTCCAAGGGTGGCAACCACCCGCAGTCCCCATGGGGTATGCCCACCAAGGGTTATAAAACTCGACGCAATAAGCGGACGACGCAATTTATCGTACAGCGTCGCAAGAAAAAGTAGGCCGGAGGACGTTTAGAGATGCCACGCTCGGTCAAAAAAGGCCCATTCATTGACGACCATCTTCAGAAGAAGGTGGATGGTATGAATGCGAGCGGCGACAAGAAGGTCATCCCGACCTGGTCGCGCCGTTCCACGATTACTCCCGACATGCTGGGACATACGATTGCCGTTCACAATGGTCGGAAGTTCATTCCGACCTTCATCACCGAGAATATGGTGGGTCATAAGCTTGGCGAATTTGCGCCGACGCGGACTTTCCACGGACATGCGGGCGATCGGAAATCCGACGCGAAGACGCGTCGCTAGCGGGTAGAGATCATGGAAACGCGCGCAAGCACTCGATTTGTCCGAATTTCGCCACAGAAGGCCCGTTTGGTCGTGGATCTGATTCGCGGCCGCAAGGTTGAAGAGGCCCTTTCGGTTCTTGATTTTACTCCAAAGAAGGCCGCGCGAATTGTGGCCAAGACTCTGCGCTCTGCCGTTGCGAACGCGGAGGACACCAAAAACGTGGATGTCGATGAGCTCATAGTTACCCGCTGCTGGGTGGACGAGGGGCCGACATTGAAGCGCATGCTTCCCCGAGCACAAGGTCGGGCAACCCGAATCAACAAGAGAAGCAGCCACATTACCGTCATCGTCGACGAGAAACAGACGGGGCAGAGTTAAGACTATGGGACAGAAAACCCATCCCAAGGGCTTCCGGGTCGGTGTGATTGAGAACTGGGATTCGCGCTGGTTTGCCAAGCGCGATTTCGGAGAGCTCCTTCACGAAGACATTCGAGTGCGTCGTTTCATCAAGAAGCGTTTGTACCACGCAGGTATTTCGCGCGTGGAGATCGAACGCGCCGCAGGCAAGGCCAAGGTGAATATCCACACCGCCAGGCCGGGTCTGGTGATCGGCAAAAAGGGCGCCGAGATCGAGAAGCTGAAGGCTGAACTGAACAAGTTGATGGGGCGTGAAGCCTTTATCAATATCATTGAAGTCCGACGTCCGGACGTCGATGCCCAGTTGGTCGCCGAGAACGTGGCGCTCCAGTTGGAGCGACGAGTGGCGTTTCGACGTGCCATGAAAGAGGCGGTCGCTCGCGCGATGCGCATGGGGGCCCAGGGTGTTCGGATCCAGGCCTCGGGTCGCCTCGGCGGGCACGAGATTGCTCGGCGCGAGTGGTATCGCGAGGGCCGGGTGCCTCTCCATACTCTCCGAGCCGATATTAGCTACGGACAGGCTGAGGCGAAGACCACAGCCGGAATTATCGGAATCAAATGCTGGGTGATGCGCGGCGACGTCCTTTCCAAGGATGAAGAGCAGCGTCAGGTCAGCGGCGCATAGGAAGAGATCATGCTTTCGCCCAAGAAGGTAAAATACAGAAAGATCCAGAAGGGTCGACGCAGCGGGACTGCCTGGCGCGGCTCCTCGCTCGCGTTCGGCGATTACGGTTTGCAGGCTGTCGGGCGCGGATGGATTACCGCCCGCCAGATCGAAGCAGCTCGTATCGCGGTGACCCGTCATATCAAACGTGGCGGTCGCGTCTGGATTCGAGTCTTTCCCGACAAGCCGATGACCAAAAAGCCTGCCGAAACCCGGATGGGCAAAGGTAAGGGTGCCCCGGACTTCTGGGTGGCGATCATCAAGCCTGGTCGGATGCTGTTCGAGATGGAAGGTGTCGACGCCGAGACCGCGAAGGAAGCTTTCCGTCTGGCATCGAACAAGCTCCCGATTGAAACCCGATTCTTCGAGCGAGGACAGCATGCGGCCTAAAGAAATTCGCGAACTCGGTGATCCCGAACTCGACCAGAAAGAAAAAGATTTGCGCGAAGAGACCTTTCGTCTTCGTCTCCGGATGGCGGCTGGCCAGACCGAGAACAAGATGGCCGGACGAGCAGCACGGCGGGATCTTGCGCGTGTGCTCACGATCAAGGCGGAGCGCAAAGCTTCGAGCGAAGGCTGACGGCGGAACAAACTATGGATCAACATCGAAAGCATCGCTCCGGAATTGTTGTTTCGGACAAGATGGATAAGACCGTCGTCGTTCGAGTCGAACGTCTGGTGAAGCACCCGAAGTACCGGAAGTATGTTCGCGCCCGGAAGAACTTCAAGGCTCATGACGAACAGAACCGTTGTAACGTCGGTGACGTGGTCGAGATCGTCGAGACCCGACCGATTTCCAAAGACAAGCGTTGGGCTGTGCAGTCAATTCAGCGCAAGGCCGCCGAGTAGCTCAAGGATCGGATGAACTGAAATGGTCCAGACAGAAAGCGTATTGCAAATTGCCGACAACTCCGGCGCCCGCCGACTCCTTTGTATCAAGGTGTTGGGTGGCAGTCGCCGGCGTTATGCCTCGATCGGAGACGTGATCGTGGGTTCGGTAAAGGAAGCACAGCCGAATTCGAAGGTGAAAAAAGGCGACGTGGTCAAAGCTGTCGTTGTGCGCACGGCCAAGGAAGTGGGCCGTCCGGATGGTTCCTATGTCCGCTTTGACGACAATTCGGCGGTTCTGATCGATAACAACCGCGAGCCGGTCGGGACGCGTATTTTTGGTCCGGTTGCCCGGGAGCTGCGAGGGAAGAAGTTCATGAAGATCGTCTCTCTCGCGCCGGAAGTGATCTAGGGGGGGATGAGTACGATGTCCAAACTGAAAGCCTGGGCGCAGCGCCCGGAGCGGACACCAACCCGCATTCGCAAGGGCGATAGCGTGCTTGTGATTGCCGGCAAGGATCGCGGCAAGACGGGCAAGGTGCTCGAGATCCTTGCGGGGAAGAACCGCGCCAAGGTCGAGCGCCTGAATATGGTCAAGCGTCATTCCAAGGGACAGGGTCAGCAGGCCGGCGGGATTGTGGAAAAAGAAGCCTCAATCCATCTGTCGAATCTGATGATCGTCTGCCCGAAATCCAACGAGCCGACACGGATCGGAATGAAGATTCTTGAAGACGGCACTAAAGTCCGGGTCAGCCGGAGAAGCAAAGAGTTGATCGATGGGTGAAGCAGCAGCAGAGATCCCGGTGCCGCGGCTCCGCAAGATCTATCACGAGAGCACGCAGGGCCAACTCCAGAAGGATCTGGAACTGGCGAACATCAATGAGGTTCCGCGCCTGGACAAGATCGTGCTCAATATGGGCCTTGGCGATGCCATTCAGAACGCAAAGATTCTGGATTCGGCGGTCCTCGAGCTCACGGCAATTACCGGCCAGAAGCCGGTGGTGACACGGGCCAAGAAAGCCATCGCGAACTTCAAGCTTCGCGAGGGAATGCCCATCGGGGCCATGGTGACCCTGCGTGGCAATCGCATGTTCGAATTTATCGATCGGCTGATAAGTTCGGCGTTGCCTCGAGTCAGGGACTTCAAGGGGGTTAGCGACCGAGGATTTGATGGTCGCGGTAATTTCTCCATGGGGCTGAATGACCAGACGATCTTTCCAGAGATCGATATCGATAAAGTTGACAAGGTGAAGGGGATGACGATTACCGTCGTGACCACAGCGAGAACGGATAGTGAGGGACTGGCCCTCCTGCGTGCGCTGGGTATGCCCTTCCGAAAGAATTAGAGGCGGAGAAGCGCGATGGCCAAGACCTCGATGCGGATCAAAGCGGCCCGAACCCCGAAGTTCGCGGTACGCAGTTATAATCGATGCCTGTCCTGCGGGAGACCGCGCGGCGTCTACAGGAAGTTCAAGCTTTGCAGGATCTGCCTGCGTCAGTTTGCGTTGCGCGGTGAGATTCCGGGCATGACCAAGGCGAGCTGGTAGCTCGGCAGTTGGAGGAATTCGATGCTTACTGATCCGATAGCAGATCTGCTGACACGCATCCGGAATGCTTGTCAGGCGCGCAAGGAACGAGTGGATATTCCCTACTCTCGCATCAAGGAGAATTTGGCCAAGGTGTTGGTACGAGAGGGCTATCTCAAGGATGTATCGACCGTGGGCGAGGGCGTACAGCGCCAGATCCGTTGTGGGTTGGTGTATGGCGCCGATCGCAAGCCGGTGATTACGGGATTGGAAAGGCGCAGCAAGCCGAGCCTGCGGGTCTACGTCGGTGCCGCCGACGCCCCGCGTGTGCGCGGCGGTCTGGGTGTCAGTATTTTGTCAACGCCTCAGGGGTTGATCACCGACCGGGAAGCGCGTGCGCGCAAGGTCGGCGGCGAGGTGCTCTGCGCCGTCTGGTAGACGGTGTCGGGCATCATCGGGCCTGAGGGTCAGGAAGGAAGATCATGTCGAGGGTGGGTAGACTTCCCATAAGCGTACCAAACGGAGTGACCGTCTCGATCGGAGACGGTTCCGTTGGTGTGAAGGGCTCCCGCGGGGAGTCCGAAATCGCAATTCCCGAATCGTTGTCCGTCGAGCAGGCGGACGACAAGGTTGTGGTGAAGCGCGCTGGTGATAGTCGCCAGGAGCGTTCGCTGCACGGTTTGGTGCGCGTGTTGATCGCGAATGCCGTGACCGGTGTGAGCGAGGGCTTCACGCGAGTGCTCGAGATCAGTGGTGTCGGTTTCCGGGCGGAACTGAAGGGGGACACGATCCTCTTCAATCTTGGTTTCTCCCATCCGATCCTGTTTCAGTTGCCCGAGGGTGTGAAGGCGAAGATCGACAAGCAGACCTTGATCACGCTCGACGGTCCGGATCGCCAGATTTTGGGCCAGACGGCCGCACAGATTCGGGAACTTCGTCCGCCGGAGCCCTACAAGGGTAAAGGTATCAAGTACGCGGAAGAGCGTATCCGTCGTAAGGCCGGCAAGGCCGGCGCAGCCGCTTAACGGAGAGTTTTGATGTTAAAGGGAATCAGCAGACCCCGCCGTCTTCTCCGCAAGGCGCGGGTGCGGAAGAAAGTTCAGGGAACCGAGGCCCGTCCGCGGCTCACGGTTTTCCGAAGTTCCAATCATATTTATGCGCAGGTGATCACCGACGATCCCTTGAGTCGCACTCTGGCGTCGGCCTCGACGCTTTCGCCGGAGTTGAAAGACAAGCTTTCCTTCGCCGGAAATCGGGACGCGGCTCGCGAAGTCGGATCCCTGGTGGCCAAGAAGGCTCTCGATGCGGGAATCAAGAAGGTTGTTTTCGACCGAAACGGATTCCTCTACCATGGACGCGTTCGCATGTTGGCAGAAGCCGCACGCGAGGCTGGCCTCGAATTTTGAGCCACGCGGGAAGTCAGGAGTAGACCAAAGTGCAGGTTGGCGTTAGCGATCGTATCGACCCCGAGGGGCTCGATCTCAAAGAAAAAGTTGTTCACATTAACCGGGTCGCCAAAGTGGTGAAAGGTGGCCGTCGGTTCCGCTTCGGCGCACTCGTCGTAGTCGGCGATGGCGCGGGACATGTGGGCTTTGGTGTAGGCAAGGCAAAGGAAGTTCCCGAAGCGATTCGCAAGGGAATTGACCGTGCCAAGAAATCCCTCATTAAAGTCCCTCTGCGTGAAGGCACGATTCCGTTCGGTATCGTCGGACGCTACGGTGCCGGCAAGGTGATGATGCGCCCCGCCGGCCCAGGTACTGGCGTGATTGCGGGTGGTGGCGTTCGTGCTGTGGTCGAAGCTGCCGGCGTTGAGAACGTTCTCACCAAGTGCATCGGCTCGAACAACCCTCACAATATGGTGCGGGCCACGGTGGAGGCTTTCGTGAATCTGCGATCTCCCGAGGAAGTGGCACAAGCTCGCGGCAAGCAGCTCGCTGAGCTCGATATCGCCTGATTCGGAACGAGGGGAAGGACAGGAATACCATGGCGGCAAAAGGAAAGGCTCGGCGACTCCGAATCGAGGATCTCGTGCGTCGGATGAATCAGGACGATGCGTCAGCTGATCGCAGCTGGAAGGTCACCCTTAGCGGGAGTGAAATCGGGGGCACGCAAAATCAGCGGGCAACCCTGCGCGGACTTGGTCTGCGCAAGCGCGGTTCGAGCGCTCTCGTGAAGGATTCCCAACCGGCACGTGGCCGAATTCGCACTGTGGCTCATCTGGTCATGGTGGAGGAAGTCTGAAAATGGATCTCTCAAATTTGAAGCCTTCAGCCGGGTCTACCCGGAATCGCAAGCGTGTCGGTCGTGGTCAGGGCTCGGGCCTTGGCAAGACTGCCGGACGTGGCCATAAGGGGAGCAAATCCCGATCCGGCGGAAGCACCAAGGTTGGTTACGAGGGCGGTCAGATGCCACTGCATCGGCGTCTCCCCAAGCGTGGTTTCCATAACCCGTTCCGCACCGAATATGAGGTCGTGAACCTCTCGGCACTGACGGCTTTCGAGGCCGGAAGCGTTGTCGACCCGGCTACTCTCCGTGCGGCGCGTCTGGTGCGCGACACGAATCGCCCGGTCAAGATTCTTGCCAAGGGCTCCATCGATCGCAAGCTTACCGTCAAGGCGCAGGCTTTCAGCGGTGCGGCGCGTGAGGCCATCGAGGCACAAGGCGGCGAGGTCGAGGTTCTCGCGTGACTACCGGTTTCTCCAATGCGCTACGTGTCGAGGAGCTGAAAAAGCGCCTCCTCTTCACTGCCGGAATGATGGCCGTTTACCGTGTAGGTGTGGCTATCCCGACCCCAGGCATCGATGGGGCCGCCATGCAGTCGTTCTTTCAGGCTTCGGCGAATGATGTCTTTGGTTTGGTCAATCTCTTTTCCGGCGGTGCGCTCGAGAGATTTTCAATTTTTGCTCTGGGCATCATGCCCTACATCAGCGCTTCGATCATTTTGCAGTTGCTCACCGTCGTGGTGCCGACTCTGGAGAATCTGAAGAAAGAGGGCGAAGCTGGTCGTCGCAAGATCACGCAATATACCCGTTACGGAACGGTAGTTCTCGCGTTGATCCAGTCGATGTTCATCAGCATCGGCCTTGAGCAGATCCAGACACCGGGAGGCAGCGGCGTCGTCTTCAACCCCGGTTGGTCCTTTCGTTTGATGAGCATGGTGACCCTGACTGCGGGTACCGCCTTTATCATGTGGTTGGGTGAACAGGTGACCGAGCGCGGTATCGGCAACGGGATCTCGCTGGTGATTTTCGCCGGCATTGTCTCCTCGCTGCCTTCGGCTGCGACCTCCACCTTCCAATTCATGAATGAAGGCGAGCTGAGCCTGTTTACCGTCATCGGTCTTCTGGCCTTCATGGTGGTCACCGTCGGCGCCATTATCTACATGGAACGCGGTCAACGTCGGATTCCGGTCCAGTACGCCAAGCGCGTGGTGGGTCGGCGTCAATACGGTGGTCAGTCCTCTCACCTGCCACTGAAGATCAACACGGCAGGTGTGATTCCGCCGATTTTTGCTTCGTCCCTGCTTATTTTTCCGGGAACCATCGCCAGCTTCGTCGAACATCCGATCGCGGGTCAGGTCGCGGATGCGCTGCAGCCGGGGAGTCTGATCTACAATCTGGTCTACGTCGCTCTGATCGTGTTTTTCTGCTACTTCTACACCGCCGTTACCTTTGATCCGGTCGAAGTTGCCGACAATATGAAAAAAGTCGGGGGCTATATCCCGGGAATTCGGCCTGGTTCCAAGACCGCGGAGTTTATCGATCGCATTCTGACGAGGATCACCCTCGGCGGCGCGATATATATATCCGCTGTATGCGTTCTGCCGACGGTCCTGATCCAACAGTTCAACGTTCCTTTCTTCTTTGGTGGAACAGCACTTCTCATTGTGGTGGGCGTTGCTCTCGACACGGTTGGTCAGATGGAAACGCACCTTCTCACCCGCAACTATGACGGCTTCATGAAGGGTGGCCGTATCCGCGGACGGCGGGGCTAAGGCAGGTTCCATCGTGGCTGAACGTGGATTGCAGCTGGTGCTGTTGGGCCCCCCGGGCGCTGGCAAAGGCACCCAGGCCGATCTTCTGATCCGGAAGATCGTGATCCCGCATGTCTCCACCGGAGAGATTCTGCGGTCCGAGGCCGCAGCAGGGTCAGAGTTGGGTCTGGCGGCTCGCGAGCTGATGGACCAGGGCAAGTTGGTTCCCGACGAATTGATGCTCGGAATCGTCAAGGGTCGCGTGGAGCAGCCTGATTGCGCTGATGGATTTCTCCTTGATGGTTTCCCCCGCTCCAGGCCGCAGGCTGAAGGTCTGGAATCCATTTTGAAAGCATCCTCGATGCCGTTTCTCGCGGCGTGTCTCGATGTACCCGGGAACGAGGTTGTGGGGCGACTTTCCGGTCGGCGGACCTGTCGGGAGTGCGGGGCGATGTACCACGTTGATTTCAGCCCCACCAAGGTCCCCGGTGTGTGCGATCGGTGCTCGGGGAAGCTCTACCAGCGCGATGACGACCACAAAGAGGTGATTCAGGCGCGGTTGGAGATTTACCGCAACGAAACCGAGCCACTTCTGGAATTCTACGAAAAGCGCAACCAATTGGTGAAGGTTGACGGGACTGGTTCGGCTCAGGAAGTGGCCGATCGCTTGTACCCCGCACTGCGTGAGCGGCTATGATTGTTCTGCGCAGCCGCAAGGAGGTCGAAGCGATTCGCTCGGCCTGCCGTACCGTTGGTGAAATTCTTCAACGTTTACGGGAGAAAACCAAGCCGGGCGTTTCCACGGGCGATTTGGATCGACTGGCTGAAGACTGGACGAAAAAGGCAGGTGCAGAACCGGCCTTCAAAGGTTACACCGTAGGCGGGAACACGTATCCCTCGACACTCTGCGTGTCCATTAATGAAGAAGTTGTTCACGGAATGCCGAGTGATCAGCGGATTTTGCAGGATGGGGATATTGTCGGACTGGATTTTGGCGTTATCCGCGGGGGTTATTACGGGGATGGAGCCATTACGATCCCGGTAGGGGAGATCACGAACGAGGCGGATGATTTGATCCGCGTGACGTCGGAATCTCTGGACCGGGGAATTGAAAAACTCTGTATTGGAAACCGAATTCGCGACATTTCCGCAGCGATTCAGAAGCATGCGGAAGGTGGCGGCTACGGCGTAGTGAAGGATTTTGTGGGACACGGCATCGGCCAGCGGCTGCATGAAGATCCCCAGGTCCCGAATTATGTGAGCAGAGGTCAGAACCCGCGAATCAAGGAAGGCATGGTGCTCGCGATCGAGCCGATGGTCTGCCTGGGAACGTGGGAAGTGGATGTGCTCGACGATGGCTGGACCGCGGTGACGCGGGATCGGAACATCGCCGCGCACTTTGAACATTCCGTTGCAGTGACGGCCCACGGGCCCGAAGTGCTGACGGTAGCTGCATAAGAGGCTGATTTGCCCAGAGGCGAAGCGATTGAGGTTAACGGGACCGTGCAGGAGGCTCTGCCAAATGCCATGTTTCGAGTAACGCTCGAAAACGATCATAAGATTATTGCCCATATTTCGGGCAAAATGCGCAAACATTACATCAAGATTCTTCCTGGTGACAAGGTGACGGTGGAGCTCTCCCCGTACGACTTGAGCCGTGGGAGAATCACGTATCGGGCGAAATGAGGGTGAAGTTGTGAAGGTTCGAGCATCGGTCAAAAAAATCTGTCCCAAATGCAAAGTCATTCGGCGACAGGGGATCGTTCGGGTGATCTGCGAGAACCCGCGTCACAAGCAGCGCCAGGGTTAGGGAGCGATAGGCATGGCACGTATTGCAGGAGTGGATCTTCCGCATAACAAGAGGGCAGAGATCGCCCTCACATATATCTACGGAATTGGTCGTACGAACGCGCAGAAGATTTGCGATGAGGCCGGCGTGGACCGTGGCAAGAACTCGGATGCTCTGAGCGAAGAAGACCTCCAGAGCATCCGCAGCGTGATCGACGAGGCCTACAAGGTCGAGGGTGATTTGCGCCGCGAAGTTACATTGAACATCAAAAGGTACGTCGAACTCGGTTGCTACCGCGGTTTGCGGCATCGTCGCGGGCTCCCCGCACGTGGCCAGCGCACCTCGACCAATGCAAGAACCCGCAAGGGACCGCGCCGCGCGATCGCCGGCAAAAAGCAGGCGCCCTCCAAGGGCTGAGCCAATCCATCTGATTTGAGCGAAAGAGCCGCCTCGGCTTGACGCTTTTACGAAAAGAGCAGGGAGAAAGACCGAATGTCGAATCCGGAAGATACTCCGGAAGCCGTCACTGAAGAAGCACCCGCCCCGGCGGCCGCTTCGGAAGAGACCGCTGCTGCCACTCCAGCCACAGCTGCCCCCAAGCGCAAGAAGGGCAAGCGCGTCGTGGCCGAGGGAGTTGTGCATATCCACTCCACTTTCAACAATACGATCGTCACCATCACCGATACTCAGGGTGGGGCGATCTCCTGGGCCAGTGCCGGTTCGGTGGGCTTCAAGGGCTCCCGAAAAGGAACCCCCTTTGCCGCACAATTAGCGGCCGAGAACGCGGCCAAGAAGGCCTCGGATCAGGGTATGCGTTCGGTGCAGGTGCTCGTCAACGGACCAGGGGGCGGCCGCGAGCCGGCCTTGCGCTCGTTGCAGGGCGCGGGTTTTGCGATCACGGCGATTCGCGACGTGACGCCTATTCCGCACAATGGTTGTCGTCCACCCAAGCGAAGGCGCGTCTGAGGTGGCAGGACGGATCCAACGGCAGGGCCGGGGTGCTATCGGGGCACTTCGGAACGACTTTGCCGATCAAGCAAAACTTCGTCGTTGAGCGCTATTCGAATTAGCCGGGAGACCGGGACGAAAACGAAATCGGGAGAATCCAGTTGAACTCTTATTCACTGAATTGGCGAGAGCTGACCAAACCGCAGCGACTCGAAGCAGACGCGAAGACCATGAAGGACACCTACGCCAAGATCGAGTGTGAACCACTCGAGCGAGGTTTTGGTACGACCTTGGGCAATTCGCTCCGTCGAATTCTGCTCTCTTCCTTGCGAGGAGCGGCGATCACCTCGGTGCGCTTCGAGAACACGCTTCATGAATTCTCGACCATCGACGGTGTGGTGGAAGATGTCACCGACATCATCCTGAACCTCAAAGAGGCTCGATTCCGTTTGCACGATGGTAGCGAACACGCGGCTGCCCGGATCGATATTTCCGGCGAGAAGGCGGTTACGGCCGGAGACATCGAGCACGGACCCGAGGTTGAGATTCTGAACCCCGACCACGTGATTGCCAACGTGGGTAAGGGCGCCAACCTGACAATCGACCTGACCATCGAGGCGGGCCGCGGGTACGTTCCGGCGGATCGAAACAAGGATGAGAGTGCCCCGGTGGGGACGATCGCCATCGATTCGATTTTCTCCCCGATCCGCAAGGTGAACGTAAACGTCACCAATGCTCGCGTCGGCCAGCGCACCGATTACGACAAGCTTGCCATGGAGATCTGGACCGA
This sequence comes from Binatia bacterium, assembly GCA_965658895.1. GTDB lineage: Bacteria > Desulfobacterota > Binatia > UBA12015 > UBA12015 > UBA12015. The sequence goes on along the minus strand of CBFHUR010000008.1, from coordinate 16,228 downwards.
CGGAAGCGTCACGCCTCTCGACGCGATCGCCTACTCGGCACGCATCCTCCAGGATCAGCTGAATATCTTCATCAACTTTGAAGAGCCGGTGGAAGCTCCGGTTGCCGTGCCAGAAGAAGTCGGCTCGGACTTGAACGAGAACCTGTTCAAGACTGTCGACGAGCTCGAACTCTCGGTTCGCTCTGCCAATTGTCTTCAGAACGCGGACGTTCGCTACATTGGCGAGCTGGTCCAGCGTACCGAGGCCGAGATGCTCAAGACCAAGAACTTCGGTCGTAAATCGCTCAACGAGATCCGTGAGCTGCTGACCGATATGGGACTGTCTCTGGGCATGCGCCTGGACAACTTCCCGTCTCGTAGCGAACTGGAACAGCGACGAATGGCCCTCGAGGGGCAGTCCTGAGAACCTTCTCGGGAAAACCAGAGAGATAGATACGGAAGAACCATGCGACACTTGAAAGCTGGCAAGAGATTGGGTCGGACTTCGGCCCACCGGTCTGCGCTCTACCGTAATATGGTAGCCGAACTCATCAAGCGAGACCGGATTGAAACCACGGATGCCAAGGCAAAGGAGCTCCGCAGGATCGCAGATCGCATGGTGACGCTGGGCAAGCAGGGCACCTTGGCGGCGAGACGCCGTGCGGTGGCCTATGTGCGCAGCCGGGACGTCGTGAGCCGTCTTTTCGACGAGGTCGCCCCCCGATTTGCCGATCGACCTGGTGGGTATACACGGGTTACGAAGCTGGGTGTTCGCCGCGGAGATGCCGCGCAGATGTCGGTGATCGAGTTTACCGGTTCCGGCGAAGATCTGCCCGCCAAGAAGAAGCCCCGCCGCAAGCCGGCGGCCGAAAGCTGAGGCCGCAACCGCTCTTTCGGCCGAGGTTCTCCGTTCGTGGAGAAGTAGAGGTTTGACCCGCTGAAGCGAAGTCGGTAGCTCCTCTTCGTGGTACCGAAACGTCGGAGGAGTCGAAGGTGAAGAGCCGCATCGAGGGTCTGCTCTCCGAGGCGCTGAACCGTGCCTCGGATGCCGGTTTGCTGGTAAGCCGAGAGGCGGCCGCAGCGACTCTGGAAAGCCCGAAAGACAGAGATCATGGGGATCTCGCGAGTAATCTCGCGATGATTCTGGCCAAGCCGGAGAAGAAATCTCCCCGTGTAATCGCACAGATCCTCGTCGACCATATCGAGGATCCCCACGGCTGGGTGGAGTCGATCGAGATCGCCGGACCGGGCTTCCTGAATTTCCGCCTCAAACCGGAGCTTTTTCGCTCCCTGATGGTGGATCTGGCGGCTGATCCCGCCCTTGGCGTCGCCAAATTCGGCAACGCCTCGCGGGTACAGGTGGAGTTTGTCAGCGCCAATCCGACCGGACCACTCACGGTAGGGCATGGCCGGAACGCGGTTTTGGGCGACTCGATCGCGCGCGTGCTGGAAGCCACCGGCCACAACGTGCATCGCGAGTATTATTTCAACAATGCCGGGCGCCAGATGAAGGTTCTGGCCGCGTCTGTTCGCGGCCGGTATCTGGAGCTGGTCGGCGAGCCGGCGGACTTCCCCGAAGATGGGTACCAGGGCGATTATATCCGGGAGATCGCGGCCGAGCTACAGACCGAGCACGGCACCGACTTGATCGAGCATGAGGGCACCGCGTTTCGGGATGCCGCGGAAGCCGCCATCTTCGAGGAGATCCGGGAGACGCAGGAGCGGCTGGGCATTCGCTTCGACGAGTTCTTCAACGAGGATACTCTCTATGCGAGCGGCTCAATCGACCGGGTGCTGGCGGAGCTGGAGTCGCGTGGTTTGGTCGATCGGCGAGAAGGCGCTGTCTGGCTTGTGGGCGAGAAGGTCGGTCTTCCCAAGGATCGCGTTCTCGTGAAGAGCTCCGGGGAGCCGGCCTACCGATTGCCGGATATCGCCTACCATGAAAACAAGCTGGGGCGCGGTTTCGATGCGATCGTCGACGTCCTTGGCGCCGACCATATCGCAGAAAATCAGGAAGTGAAGGCGGGTCTGGCCGGCCTCGGGTTGCCCGCCGATCGCGTGCGCGCGGTGATTTACCAATTTGTGACGCTCACCCGCCATGGCGAGCAGGTGAAGATGTCGACGCGTCGAGCGGAGTACGTCACGCTCGATGATCTGATTGACGAAGTCGGAACCGACGCCGTCCGGTTCTTCTTCCTCAGTCGAAAATCGGACACCCACCTCGAATTTGATCTGGAATTGGCCAAGAAGCGATCGACCGACAACCCGGTTTATTATGTGCAATACGCGCACGCCCGTATCGCCAACCTCTTTTCCCAGGCTGGGGAGAAAGGCGTCGATCTTCCGGAGGGAATTCCGACACTGGCGGACCTCGCTCCGCTGGTCCTGCGCGAAGAGCAGGAGCTGATCACGGCCGCGGCAGCCTACGCCGAAATCGTGGAGATTGCCGCCCGTGAATTGGAGCCGCATCGTCTGGTTTTCTATCTGCAGGATTTTGCGGCACTCTTGCACCGGTTCTACAATCAGCATCGGGTTCTTGGTGATGAAGACGAGCCGCGCCGGCGGGCGCGACTCTTTCTCCTGCAGCTCGTGCAGAGAGTGGTGGCAGACGGGTTGGCGGTGCTCGGCGTTACGGCGCCAGATAGGATGTAGTCATGGCAAGCGGTGGACGACGGTTTGAATTCGGATGGTTGGAAGTTCTGGGCTTGATCCTGGCTTTTGCCGGAGGATCGGCCGTTGTCTTCTTTCTGGGGATCTTTGTCGGCAAAGGGCTTCAGGAAAGTCGGGTCCGTAGCGAAGAGCACGTCGTGCGTTTGCCCATCGATGGGCCGGCGGAGGCCGATGTTCGTGCCCGAGCGCCCAAGGCTGCCGCTGCGCCGGAAGTCGCCGCCCGGCCTCTTCCCAAACCGACCTCTGCCTTTCGCCTTGCTGTGAAGCCGGCTCCGACGGCCACCAAGGCCGCGCAAGCGCCTCGAGTGGAACCGACCCGGGCGCCTGCACGGGTGCTTCCGCGGGTGGTGGTGACGGCGGCGCCAGTGCCGGTGCCGATCCGCACGCGCGCGCCGGCGCGCCCGGCCCCCACACCCATGGCCACCGCAGATCCCCGAGAGACCGGGACCTGGGCGGTGCAGGTCAATGCCACGAAAGATCCAGCCACGGCCGACCGTCTGATCCGCCAACTCGAGATCCGGGGCTATCCGGCCTATCTGTTCAAAGTCCGCCTGCGAGGGGAGACCTGGTACCGCGTGCGGGTCGGTCGCTTTGCGACCATGGAGCAGGCGACCGGGATGGTAGTTCAGTTGAAGAACAAGGAAAAGTATCCGCGCGCATTTCTGGTCGAGGAATAGCGACCATGCGTATCCAACCCAGTACGCAACAATTCGAGCGGCTTGCCCCCGGGGCGACGCACGTACCGGTATGGGCCGAGGTCCTCGCGGATCGCGACACCCCGGTCACGGCGTTCCGGAAAATTCACCGCGGCGGAGAGGGGTTTCTCCTCGAGAGTAACGAGGGCGGGGATCGCTGGGGGCGTTATTCCTTTTTGGCAACCGAGCCTGCTGCGGTCGTGCGAGCGACCGGACGTGATCTGGAGATCTCCTGGGCGGATGGTCGCTCCGAATCGTTTACGGATGTGGATCCGCTGATCGAGTTGCGGGGATTGCTGGCGCGCTTCGAGATCGCCGAGGTGCCGGGACTTCCCCGGTTGCGCGGCGGGTTGGTTGGCTGGATCGGCTATGACGCCGTTCGCTTGATCGAGGATCTGCCCGATGCCCCGCCTGGCGATATGGTGCTGCCGGAGATCGCGCTTCTCCTCGTGGATACGCTGGTGATTTTTGACAATCGGGATCAGAAGATCCTTCTGCTTACCCACGCCGATGTGCGCGACGGCGCTGATCTGGTGCAAGCGCGAGCGCAGGCCGTTGCTCGCCTCGAGGAGCTGGCCTCTCGGCTCGAGGGCGAGGCACCAAGCCTCGAGGGTCGCATTGACGCCTCGTCTCCGGTGGAGGTTTCCTCGAATATGTCCGAGGAGGGCTACAAGGGGCTGGTCGAGCGAGCCAAGGAATACATTGCGGCGGGGGATATTATTCAGGTCGTCCTGGCGCAGCGCTTCAGCTGTGAAACTTCGGCCCAGCCCTTTGATGTCTATCGCTGCCTGCGCTCGATCAATCCCTCGCCCTATCTCACATACCTCGAACTCGATGGGGTCTCGGTGGTCAGCGGCTCGCCGGAAGTTCTGGTGCGACTCGAGCAAGGCGTCATGACCGTGCGCCCGATCGCCGGTACCCGACCACGCGCGGCGGATCCCCTCGAGGATGGTCGTCTGGCAGAGGGTCTGCTGGCGGACCCCAAGGAGCGCGCCGAGCACGTCATGTTGCTCGACCTCGGTCGCAATGATGTCGGGCGGGTCGCCGCACCCGGGTCGGTCGAGGTCACGGAAGAGTTTGTGATCGAGCGATACTCGCATGTGATGCATATCGTCTCGAACGTGGAAGGTAAGGTCGCCGAGGAATTTGATGCCATCGATGCGCTGCGGGCCGCATTTCCGGCCGGTACCTTGTCGGGGGCGCCCAAAGTACGCGCGATGCAGATTATCGATGAACTCGAGCCGCTGCGCCGCGGCCTTTATGGCGGTGCTCTGGGTTATCTTGGCTTCGACGGCGCCATGGATACTGCCATCACGATTCGCACGGCGCTGATGCGTGACGGGAAAGCATGGGTCCAGGCGGGCGCGGGGATTGTCTATGACTCGGATCCGCAATCCGAGCATGAGGAATGCGTCCGCAAGTCGCGCAGCGTCTTTGCGGCTATCGAGATGGCGGAATCTCTCAGGTGATCTATCGATGATTTTGATGATCGACAATTACGATTCCTTCACCTGGAACCTGGTTCAGTATCTGTTCGAATTGGGCGCCGAGGTCGAAGTCGTGCGCAATGACCAGTTGAATCTGGCCGATGTGGAGACCCGGAACCCCGCAGCGATCGTCCTTTCCCCGGGGCCAAAGACCCCCGAGGCGGCTGGCATTTCGGTTCCGATCGTCGAGAAGTTCGGGGGGCGCAAGCCGATTCTGGGGGTTTGTCTGGGCCACCAATCCATCGGCGCCGCTCTGGGTGGCAAGATCGTTCGGGCCTCACGGATCATGCACGGCAAGACCTCGCCGATTCAGCATGCGGATGCCGGTGTCTTTCGCGGTTTGCCCCAGGGGTTGGAGGCGACCCGCTATCATTCACTGGTGATCGAGCCCGAGTCCTTGCCCGCAGAATTGGATGTCTCGGCCTGGACCTACGACGGGGACGAGAGGGTGATCATGGGCGTTCGCCACAAGGAATGGTTTCTCGAGGGGGTGCAATTTCATCCCGAGTCGATCCTGACAGCAGAGGGTAAACCCTTGCTGGCCAATTTCCTCGAGGAGGTATCCCGATCGTGAGTGCCGATGATTCTCTGCGCCAGGCTTTGAATGTCCTGTCCTCGGGAGATCGACTTTCCGGACAAGCCACAGCCGATGCCGTCGCGGCATTGGTCAGTGGCGAGGCCTCCGCGATTCTGGCGGCGGGTTTTCTCGCTGCATTGCGCGTTCAGGGGGAATCGCCGGACCAAGTGGTGAGTGCGGCGCGGGTTTTGCGCCAGCACTCGACGTCGGTATCCACCAAGAGGGGCCCGTTGGTGGATACCTGTGGTACCGGGGGCGACGGGCAGAGCACCTTCAGTATTTCCACAGCCTCCGCTTTGGTCGCGGCGGGGGCGGGTGCCATCGTGGCCAAGCATGGCAACCGAGCTGCTTCGGGGAATTTCGGCGGTGCCGATACCCTTGAGGCGCTGGGCGTTGCCATCGAGCTGCCCGCCGCAGGCGCCGGCCGGTGTCTGGATGATGCGGGGATTGCCTTTCTCTTTGCCCGCCGGATGCATCCGGCGATGCGTCATGTGGCGCCGATCCGGTCCGAGATGAAAATCCGGACAATTTTCAATCTGCTCGGGCCCTTGATCAACCCTGCGGGTGTCCGGCGTCAGGTCATCGGTGTTCCCTCGCTCGAGGCTCTGGAATTGGTGGCCGAGGCATTGGTGGACCTCGAGGTCGACCATGCGCTGGTGGTTCATAGTCGCGATGGTCTGGACGAGATTTCTCTGGCGGCTGACAATGATCTGATCGAAGTCCGCGGCGGCAAGACGCGACCCTTCACGCTCTCTCCTGCCGACCTCGACCTTCCGAAAGTCTCGCCGAGCGATCTGCACGCCCCGACGCTGGAGGATTCGGTCCGGATCGTGCAGCAGGTTCTCGCCGGAGAGCCAGGACCACAGGCGGATGTGGTCGCGGCGAACGCGGGCGCGGCGCTTTACGTGGCAGGACTCACCGAGACCATCGCCGGGGGGGTGGTCCGCGCCCGAGAATCGATTCAATCCGGCGCTGCCGCCGAGGCTCTGGCGCGGCTGGTCGCGATCTCCCAACGCGAGATGTCCCGGGAGGAGTCGGTATGAGCCGCACGGGCGTTCCGGACATTCTTGCCCGGATCGTGGAGGTGGAGCGAGAGGTGGTCGCCCGATCGCGCAAACTTCTCTCTGTGGCCGATCTTCGTGCCGCACCTCGCTATGGCGCTGACCGCCGCAGTCTGGAGGCGGCGCTGCGGAGATCTGCACCGGCGGTGATCGCCGAGTGCAAAAGGCAGTCCCCCTCCAAGGGCGTCCTGCGGGATCCCTACCATCCGGTCGAGATTGCCCGCGGCTATGAGGCAGCCGGGGCGGCTGCACTCTCGGTTCTTACCAACGAAGATTTCTTCGGCGGTAAATTGGCGGACCTCGAGGCGGTACGCGACGCTGTCGAGATCCCGCTGCTCCGTAAGGACTTCGTGATTGACGCCTACCAGTTGGAGGAGGCGAGAGCGGCGGGCGCAGACGCCGCCCTATTGATTGCCTCGGTTCTGGACGCGCAGGAATTGATTGATCTGGCGCAGGCCGCGGCCGAGATCGGTCTTGAAGTGTTGGTGGAAATCCATGCGCAGGAAGAACTCGAGCCGGCCCTGGCCAGCGGTGCCATGTTGATCGGTATCAATAATCGTAATCTGCACACCTTCGTGACAGACCTTGCGACAACCGAGCAGCTGGCACCGGCGATTCCCGCAGACCGGTTGGTCGTTACCGAGAGCGGATTGCATGTCGGGGCAGATTTTCACCGACTGACACGGGCGGGCGCGGGCGCCTTTCTGGTGGGAGAAGCCTTCATGACCGCACCCGTTCCCGGCGATCGTCTGGCCGAGTTGCTTGCCGAGGTGGCCGCGCCGGTCTCGGCGTAGTTCTCCCATGGCGGTTCTGGTCAAGATTTGCGGGATTACCACGCCCGAGGATGCCCGGATGGTCGTTGCGGCGGGTGCCGATATGATCGGTCTCAATTTCTACCACCGCAGCAAACGGTTTGTGGACCTGGCGGATGCGGTCGAGATCTCCGAGCAGATTCCCGAGGATGTCTGGCGTGTGGGGGTCTTTGTGAACGCCGATCGCCTCGAAGTGGAAGAGGCGCGCCTCGCCGCTCGACTCCATGCGGTCCAATTCCATGGCGATGAGCCTCCCGAGATGCTTCTCGGTTGGCCGTGTCCGGTGATTCGCGCAGTGCATGTCCATGATCAGGGGAGTGTGACTGCGGCTCTCGACTCGACGGGGCCGGACTATTATCTCTGCGAGGGCGGGGCTAATGGCGAATATGGTGGCGCAGGCGTGGGTTTTGACTGGGCACTGGCTCGGAGCGTTCCTGCTGGTAAATTGATTGTGGCCGGAGGTTTGAATCCGGACAATGTTTCTCAAGCCGTGCGCGCGACGCGGCCCTTTGCGGTGGATACCGCAAGCGGGGTGGAGTCCAGCCCTGGCCGCAAGGACCCGAAAGCGACGATGGAGTTCATCCAGAATGCAAAATCAGCCTGATCGAAAGGGGCACTTCGGCTCATTCGGAGGACGCTATGTGAGCGAGACGCTCATGCCGGCCCTCGTGGAGCTCGAAGAGGCCTACCGAAAGATTCGCAAGGACCCGGATTTCAAAAAAGAGTTCCGCAGCCTTTTGTCGGAATACGTCGGCCGTCCTACGCCGCTTACCCATGTGCCGCGCCTGAGCGAGAAGCTTGGCGGCGCGCAGATCTGGCTGAAGAGAGAGGACCTCTGCCATACCGGCGCCCACAAGATCAACAATACGATCGGGCAGATTCTGATCGCGCGTCGAATGGGCAAGAAACGGATCATCGCCGAGACCGGCGCCGGGCAGCATGGGGTCGCCTCGGCCACCGCAGCGGCTCGCTTCGGTCTTGAGTGCGAGGTGTTCATGGGTTCTGAGGATGTACGGCGCCAGGCCCTCAATGTGTTCCGGATCAAGTTGCTCGGCGCCAAGGTGCGCGTCGTTGAAAGTGGCAGCTGTACGCTCAAGGATGCGATGAATGAGGCGTTGCGCGACTGGATCAGCAACGTCGAGAATACCTTTTATATGATCGGCTCTGCTGCCGGCCCGCATCCCTATCCGATGATGGTGCGTGATCTGCAGTCGGTGATCGGGATCGAGACCAAGCGCCAGTTCCGCAAGATCATCGGTGGCCTGCCGGATGTTCTGGTCGCCTGTGTGGGAGGTGGCTCGAATGCGATCGGACTGTTCCACCCCTTTGCTCGGGACGAAGGGGTTCGATTGGTCGGCGTGGAGGCCTCGGGTCACGGTGTGGCCTCGGGAAGTCATGCGGCGACACTGACGGCAGGAACTCCCGGCGTTCTGCACGGAGCGCGCTCGTACCTTTTGCAGGATGAGGTCGGTCAGGTCACCGAGGCGCATTCGGTTTCCGCCGGTCTGGATTATCCCGGCGTGGGGCCCGAGCATTCTTTTTTAAAGGATATCGGTCGGGCGGAGTATGTGACCGCTACGGATGATGAGGCGTTGGCGGCACTGGAACTGCTGGCTCAGACCGAAGGCATTATCCCTGCCCTCGAGACGGCACATGCCATGGCCGAGGTAACCCGGCTGGCCCCGAAGCTCTCCAAGGACCAGCATATCGTGGTGAACCTCTCGGGCCGCGGCGACAAGGATATGGCGACCGTGGTTTCGTGCCTGGGACTGAGTGAGGGAGTCGAGGGATGAAGAGTCATAGCCGGCGTCTGCGGAATTGTTTTCGCAGACTTCAGAAGAGCAACGAAGCGGCCCTGATCCCTTTTTTGATGGCCGGGGATCCCGATCTGGCCACCACCGAGGAGATGGCCTTGGCGATGGTCGACGAAGGGGCCGACATCCTCGAACTCGGCGTGCCTTTTTCCGACCCGATGGCCGATGGGCCGGTTCTGCAGCGCGCCGCGGAGCGCTCGTTGGCGCGCGGGACGAACCTGACGGCGGTTCTGGATCTGGTCGCGCGCCTTCGTGCGAAGACGGAAATCCCGATCGTTCTTTTCGGTTATGCGAACCCCTTTCTGCAATTTGGCGCCGAAGCTCTCGCCTCGGCTCTGGCGGCCGCCGGTGGGGATGCGATTCTTTGCGTGGACGCCCCCGTGGACGAGGCCGACCAGTTGCGCATCCCGCTGGCCGATAATGGGCTGGACATGATTTTCCTGCTGGCGCCCACCAGCACCAAGGATCGAATCCGTCGCGTGCTCAAGAGTGCCAGCGGGTTTGTCTATTTTGTTTCGGTGGCCGGCGTTACGGGCGACAAGCAGGTGCAGGCCGATCCGATCGCCGCTCTGGTCGGGCAGATACGCGCGGAGACAAAGCTGCCGATTGGTGTCGGGTTCGGGATCTCGACACCGCAGGAGGCTGCCAGTGTCGCGGCGATCTCGGATGCGGTGATTGTCGGCAGCAAATTCTCGACGCTGATCGAAGCTGCCGACGACTCGACTCAGGCCGTCGGGGCCGTAGCCGCCCTTTGCGGGGATCTGAAGAAAGCGACGCGCAGGGCATCGACCTGACCCTGAGATGGGCTATGCCGAGACGATTGCCTACTTGCTCGGTCTCGAGGCAAGTCGAGGCTGGGATCTGAAACTCGAGCGAGTTCGCGAGACCCTCGCGCGTCTGGGGAATCCGCAAGACGCCATTCCCTCGGTGCTCATTGCCGGTACCAATGGCAAGGGAACCACCGCGGCCCTGGTGGCACGCGCTCTCTCGGCCCAGGGCCATGCCGTTGGTCTCTATACCTCGCCTCACCTGGTTCATTTCACCGAACGCATCTTGTTGGAGGGCCGCGAGATCTCCCGCGACAGGGTGGTGGATCTGGTGGCGCGGATCCGCGCGGTCGCTCCGCCCGAACAGAGCGGACTGACCTTCTTCGAGATGACAACCGTGCTGGCTTTCCTTGCCTTTGCCGAGGCGGAGCTGGAGGTTTGTGTATTGGAGGTGGGTCTGGGCGGTCGTCTCGATGCGACCAATGTGGTGGAGCCGACGGTCTCGGCGATCACGAGCATCGGTCTGGATCATCAAGCATGGCTGGGCAGCACCGAGTGCGAAATCGCACTCGAGAAGGCGGGTGTCTTTCGTCCCGACCGTCCCACGATTCTCGGGGAGGGGCTCTCGCGCGATGTGCAGGCCGTTTTGCAGAAGCGGGCCGCGGAGGTCGGGGCAGAGCTGATCGAGCCCGTGGTGCAGTCGCGCGACCTGCAGTTGATCGGTCCACACATGGAACGAAATGCCGACACCGCGGCTGCCTTGCTGGCGGCGTTGGGCTCGCGATGCCCGGGGCTGGCGGTAGCACCGGCCGTTCGGGAACGCGCCTTTGCGCGGACACGATGGCCGGGGCGCCTCGATGCGCAATTTTTCGGCATGCCCTTGTGGATCGACGGAGCTCATAATCTGGAGGCAGCAGTTGCTCTGCGCGAAGGTTTGCCCGTATTGTCGTCGGGTGAGCCGTATCGACTTCTTTTTGCTGCCATGGACGACAAGCCGTGGCGGGCGATTGTGAGTCTGCTCGCTGCCGATGCCTCGGAGGTCGCGTTGGTGGGTCTCGAACAGAGGCGTGCCGTGGCCCCGGATGAATTGGCGACTGCGTTCCCGAACGAGGCGGGGGTGCGTAAATTCGAACACCCCGCGGCCGCGCTCGCTGCCTTTGCGCGCGAGTCCTCGGAAGCACCCGTTCTCGTCGCGGGCTCACTTTTTCTGGCCGGTGCCGTCTATGAAGAGATTCTGGAGAGCCGAGGCCTGCAGAGTATTTTCGAGATCGGCGGCGGAGAGTTCTGATGTCGCGTCGTCTTGGTCTTGTGTTCGGGATCTGGCTCGGGCTGCTTCTGGCGGCGGGAGCGCGCGGGCAGGGGCCGCTGGGCGATTCGCTGTCGGGTCGCGGCACCGAGTCCGAGGGGATCAGCATCGATGCCGACTCGGTCTCCTACAATCGGAGCAAGGGGACCCTGGAGGCGGTCGGCGATGTTGTCATCAGCAATGGTGAGACAATTCTGGTGGCCGACAAGATCGAGGTTGACCGCTCAACCGCCGAAGCAAGAGCTCGCGGGGGCGTGATTCTCGAAGATCCCGGGGCACGCATCCGGGCCGAGAGTGCGGTCCTCAGCCTGCGAGAAGAGACCGGGATCCTCGACGACGTCGAGATCTATTTGCCGGCCACGCGGTTTCAGATGCGAGGCTCGTGGATGGCCAAGGGTTATGGGCAGACCTACGAGATTCGCGACGGAGAATTGACCACGTGTCAGTGCGAGTCGGGCGCCCCGGATTGGAGTATTTCGGGAAGTCAGGTCGACCTCACTCTGGAGGGATGGGGTGAGGTTCGCGACGGCGTTTTCAAGGTAAAGGATGTCCCGATTCTCTATATCCCCTACGGATTGATCCCGATCCGTCAGCAGCGCCAAACGGGGTTTCTCTTTCCGCGGTTCGGCATCTCCAATCGCCGGGGCTTCCAATATGTGCAGCCGTTCTTCTGGGCGATCGACAAAAGCCAGGACCTGACTTTGACGTTTGATATCGAGAGCTCCGCCCGGATAGGCCTGATCGGAGACTACCGGTATATGGCGTCTCCGGATTCGGCTGGACGACTTTCGGTTTCGTATTTCAACGAGAGTCTCGGGGGCGACCGAACCCCGAATATTGTCGATCCCGAGAGTCTGGCAGACCCCACCATTCCCCTGAACCGGTGGAGTGTGATTGGTCAGCATCGACAAGCCGGGCCGTGGGATAGCTCGCTCTACGTCCGGCCTTTTCTGGTCAGCGACAGCTTGTTCCTGCGCGACATGAATACCTTGAGCTTCCTGCCGGCGCAGGCCCTCGACTTGACGACGCTTCGCTATACGACCTCGGAGGTCGGTGGACTCAAATTTTTTGATGATGGTTTCCTGAAGGCCGAAGCGGTCTGGTACCAGGACCTGATCCAGGAGCAGGAAAAGGTGCCGCAGGCCTTGCCGCGCGTTTCCTGGCTCAAGACGCTCAACTTGTTTGATGGAAACCTTCGTTTGGGGCTGAACACTCAGGGCGTTTATTATTACCGGGAGGAGTGGGCGTCGGGCGGTCGCATCGACATCGCGCCCAAAGCGACCGTGCCGTTCCATCTGGGGCCCTATGGCTTCGGGTCCGTCAGTTTGACGCTCCGCGAGACGGCATATTTTCTGACCCAGAACGAGATCCCTGACTGGCCCCCCGTCGATGGTGTTCGGCCGACCCGTGAGGTGGCGTCATTTCAGAATCGCGAGACGCTTCAGTTGCAGGCAAATTTCCGGTCCGAACTCGCGCGCGTCTTTGATGTGGACCAGGGCGATTTCCTCAAGTTGAAGCACGTCATCCAGCCGTATCTGGCCTACAATTATATTCCGGATGTCGATCAGGAAGATCTGCCCCTGTGGGACTCGCTGGACCGAATCAATGCCCGCAATCTGGTGACCTTCGGTGTCACGACCAAGTTCCTCGGCAAGTTCCGCCGGGGCGGGGCGGCCACGGCACGGATCCCGACTGATGAAACCGAAGGCAATGCTCTGGTGGGTGAGGCCCTCTATGGTCCCGCGCCCGCACCGGTGATTGACGGGGGCCGAGAGCGGACCGAAGTCCGCGAAATTGCCAGCGCCTATATCCAGCAAAGCTATTCGATTACCGACTCGTTCAATGTGGAAAGCAATGATCTGATCGATCGATTCTCGGGGATCGATCTGGGGTTTCAGCTGACGCCGGTGAACTGGGCCTCGCTGCGCAGCCGTGCCGTGGTCTCGGTGGCCGACCAGAGTCTTCTCTTCGCCGAAGTCGGCGCCAATCTCCTCGATCCCCGTCCCAGGCCTTCGGGGGATGCGGCCTTGTTGCCCGGTTTGCGCCCCGCGAACTCGGCGACGCTCTACTATCAATTCAACTCCGGGGGTGCTCTGGAGAATCTCAACCTCGCGGCGACCTATCGCTTGAACGACCATATCGCGGCTTCCTATCTGGGCCGGTACGATATTCTGACCGGGCGTTTTCTCGAAAATTGGTTGGGGTTGCGCCTGATCTCGCCGGGGGATTGTTGGGTTGTGGATTTGGCGGTGGTGGATCGGGTCAACCCTGATGAACTCGATTTCCGCATACAGGTCTCTCTGGTCGGCTTGGGGTCGCTCGGAGATTCACCGTTCCGCAGCTTCACCAATGCATTTCCCTCGGTCCTCGGCGCGCGGCCGTCGGTGGATGCCCTCTATTGATGGGCGAGGCACCTGTCTGGTCGGTGATCATTCCGGCGTGGGAGGCTCAGGAGGCAATTGGCCGCTGTCTGCGATCTTTGGTCGAGCAGCGCAATGCACCACCGTTCGAGGTTCTGGTGGTCGATAGCTCCGCGACCGATGCCACCCGACGTGTGGTGGAGCAAATCCGCCCGGACTTGCCGGGGTTGCACTACCATCATCTCGACCAGCGCGCGTTTCCCGGGGTGGCGCGCAATGCGGGCGCGGCCTGCGCCCGCGGGCAATGGCTTTTGTTTCTGGATGCCGACGTGATCGCCGACGAGGATTTACTGGTGCGTGCCGAGGCCTCCCAGCAAGCATCGTCCGGGGTGGTGGGGGGGACGATCGGTTTGGCGGACGCCTCGCGGGTGTCGGCTCGCTTGCGCCATATCTTCGAGTTCAAGGAGAGCCTGCCGGGGGTGCCCGCGCGGAGAACCTGGCAGTTGCCCACAGCCTGCCTGACAATGGCCCGGCAGGCATTTCTCGATTCGGACGGCTTCCCGTCGCTCCGGGCCTCCGAGGATTGGCTCTTCAACTGGAGGCAATGGTCGGCGGGCACCCCCATGCGTCTGGATCCGCTCTTGCAGGTGGAGCACGCGACCGCGGCGGGTTGGGGGGACTTTACGCGCTACGCGCGCGTCCTGGGTCATGCTTCCGGACGGGCTCGTCGGATCGGAGGTCTGCCCGGGCAGTGGCTGGTCCGTGCGCCCTGGCTCTCGGTTTTCCTGCCGCTGGGGCGCACAGGAAGGGCCTTGCTGTGGTGCGGGCGGTATTCGCCGGCAGATTTTCGACTTCTGCTCTGGGCGTGGCCGGCCTATTTGCTAATGGCCGGGATCTGGGCCCGTGAATTTCGGCGCGGTGTCGTGGGTTTGCCTCCCCCGCGCCCCGAGAGGTAGCTTGGAGCCCTATGTCGAGGCGTGTAGAGAAACCTTGGGGCCACGAGCTGATCTGGGCACATACAGATCGGTACGTCGGCAAGATCCTTCATATCAAGGCAGGCCAGGCCCTGTCCCTGCAGTTTCACGAGCAGAAAGACGAGACGATCTTCGTTCTCTCGGGCAAGTTGCGCTTTGAACATGGACCTTCCGAGGATGAGGCCTTGACCGAAACCGTTCTGGAGGAGGGCGAAGCCTTCCATATCACGCCGCGCTATATCCACAGGATGATCGGCGAGACGGATTGTGATATTCTGGAGGTTTCCACCCCCGAATTGGATGATGTCGTTCGGTTGGAAGATCGCTACGGACGCGTGAAGTAGCCGAAAGGGAACCATGAAGACTGCAATTATCTCCGGGATTACTGGTCAGGACGGATCGTATCTGGCCGAGTTGCTGCTGGAGAAGGGATATCGCGTCGTCGGACTCGTCCGTCGCTCCAGTACCGAGAATTTCAGTCGGATCGAGCACCTGCGCGACCGACTCGAACTGGAACAGGCAGACCTCCTCGACCAATACTCGCTGATCGATATCGTCGCCCGGGCGCAACCGGACGAAGTCTACAATCTGGCAGCGATGTCCTTTGTGCCGACCTCCTGGACGCAGCCGGTCCTGACCGCGGAGTTCGATGCCGTGGGCGTCGTCCGGATGCTTGAAGCCATCCGTCTTGCGGACAAGAAGATCCGCTTTTATCAGGCTTCCTCCAGCGAGATGTTCGGGAAGGTGCAGGAAGTGCCGCAGCGGGAGTCCACGCCCTTCTACCCACGAAGCCCTTACGGCGTGGCCAAGGTCTATGGCCATTACATCACGTTGAATTATCGCGAGAGCTACGACCTCTATGCCTGTTCGGGAATTCTCTTCAACCATGAGTCTCCGCGGCGCGGCAAGGAGTTCGTGACCCGCAAGGTCACCGACCACGTAGCGCAGATCAAACTCGGTCTATGCGACGAGTTGCGTCTGGGTAACCTCGACGCCCGGCGCGACTGGGGATTTGCCGGAGACTATGTTCGGGCGATGTGGATGATGCTCCAGCAGGACAAGCCCGATGATTATGTGATCGCTACCGGTACCCAACATACCGTGGGGGACCTGGTGGAGGTGGCTTTCGCGCACGTGGGTCTCGATTGGCGCCAATATGTGCGTCAGGACCCTTCGCTGATTCGCCCCGCCGAAGTCGAGACGCTCCTCGGGGATGCCAGTCATGCACGCGAGACGTTGGGCTGGGAGCCTGAGGTCTCCTTCGAGGAACTCGTACAGAAGATGGTGGATTCCGATCTGGCCGCCCATAGAAGCAAGCTTCCCTCCTAGGCGTCATGCGAGTTCTGGTCTTTGGGGCAACGGGCTTTGCGGGGGTTCACCTCGTGGCGGCTTTGCGGCGCGCAGACCACCAGATTTGCGCCGTCGAACACCGGTCGGCTCCGACCGGAATGGATGCCTCGATCGAGCGCGCCCGATGCGATCTCAGGGACGCCGATGGCGTCGCGGCCTTGCTCGACCGCTATGCGCCCGATGCCGTGGTGAATCTTGCCGGATTGGCCTCGCCGCCCGAAGCCCATCTCCACCCTGCCGAGGCTTTCGATGTCAATGTGCTCGGTCCGATCCATTTGCTCGAAGCCGTGGCGCGTCGTGCCGACGCCACCCGCGTCTTGATGGTCAGCTCGAGCGAGGTCTACGGGAAAGTGGCCCCCGAGAACTTCCCGCTGAC
>CBFHUR010000007.1:0-111637 GCA_965658895.1 Binatia bacterium | reverse complement strand
CTGGTCGGCATCAAGGATCTCAATCCGGCCGACGAGAAGGACTTCGACATTGGCGAAGACAACGGCAAGGGTCGGATCAAATATGATCCACGCGTTTTGCTCTGCATGGATATCTGGGAACTGATGCCCAAGCGTGGAGCCTGAGCCGAGCCTTATCGACGGAAAATCACCTGCTTCCAGGCTTCAAGGGGTCGAGGCGGGGCGAGTTTGGGGTGGTTCGAGTCGCAGTAGCCCGGCGAGGGGTTCTACCCCGATGATCCGCCAACGACCCTGAGCATCGGGTTTCATGGTCAGGTGGACGGGTTTGCCAAGCGGGGAGAGTGTCATTCTTGCGACCGAGCCCTCCCGTTCCATGCTCCACCAGGCTCGGGAAAAATCACCGGGGCTGATTCGGATGGGCTGGTTCGGATCGTCAAAGATGGTTCGGATGCGACGTCCCTCGATCAGGGCGAGGGCTACGGCACCAATGCCGAAACCTTCGCTGGTCTGCAGGTCGCCCCGGGCGATCTCCTCCAGGCCGCGTTGGGCCACCGAGGAGAAGTCGATCAATGACGAGATCTCGGTGGTATCGTGAGTGTCGATGGCGCGGGTCAGGCGAAAGAGGGTCCAGCTGGGGGTCAGCGGCAACGCGGCTGCGGACAGACCGAGCAGAACCGATAGGGTGACGCCGCAAGCCGTACCGATCCAGAAACCGCCTCTCATGAAGGGACTATTCAAGATTTGGTGCTCTTCGTCCAACCGGCTCCATCCGGTTTCCCGGATGGAGCCCTGTTGAGACACTTCGGCAAAGCGATTGCGCAAGTGTGGTCGAGTTCTCTACGATGGAGCCGTGCGCATCGATCAGATCATTGCCCAACCGCAACCCGTGTTTTCGTTCGAGTTTTTTCCGCCCAAGACAGAGGCGGGACGGGAAGCTCTGGTGCGGACGATTGACGAGCTGAAACCCTTGTCTCCGGGCTATGTATCCGTGACCTACGGCGCGATGGGCTCCAACCGCGGCCAGGTCATCGAGATCGTCAGCGAGATCAAGAATCGCATCGGGATCGAGGCTATGGCGCACCTCACCTGTGTCGGCCATACCCGCGAAGAGCTGGCCTCGGTTCTCGACGAATTGGCGGGGGTCGGCATCGAGAATGTTCTGGCATTGCGGGGGGATCCGCCGCCCGGGACCGATTTTCAGGCAACCCGGGGTGGTTTTGCGCATGCTTCGGATTTGACGGCATTGATTCGCGATCGGGGTGGGTTTTGTATCGGCGGGGCCGCCTATCCCGAGGTGCACCCGGACGCACCGGACGCCGCGGCAGATCTCCAGAATCTCCAGACGAAAGTCGCGGCCGGATCTGATTTTCTGGTGACGCAGCTATTTTTCGACAATCGGGATTATTTTTCCTTTCTCGAGCGAGCCCGCGAGGCAGGCATAGGGGTCCCTGTTTTGCCGGGAATCATGCCGGTGACAAATCTCGGTCAGGTCAAAAGATTTACCGAGATGTGCGGCGCCGCCTTGCCGGCGGACCTGCTCGCGGCCCTCGAGGCAGCCGGTGATGACGAAGCGGCCGTCCTCGAGATCGGCGTTACCCATGCCTTGCAGCAATGCCGAGACCTTCTGTCCGCGGGCGCGCCCGGCATTCATTTTTATACGTTGAATAAAAGCGCTTCGACACGCGAAATTCTGACCCGGTTGCGTGCCGAGGACTGAGCGCTCTACTCGATGTGATAGATCCCGTGGGCGTCGAGTCTTGCGACCTGTCCGGGGTAGACCACCACTGTCGTCAAGCGCTCTTCGATGATGGCAGGTCCTTGAACGCTCTGTTGGGCGCGTAGGGCTTCGCCATCATAGATGGCGGTCGGTACCCATCGTCCGTCCAGAAACGTACGACGTTTGCCACGCGGCCGGGCGGGTTTTCGCGATCCGCGCAATCGGTTTCGCGGCGGTGCTTCGCTGGGGGCGCTGGCCTCGATGCCGACCGCTCGCAGGATCGGATTCTGATCGCGTGAGGCGTAGGTGTGGATTTTTTCATGAAGCGCATGGAAATCATCGATCAACAATTGGAGCGCCCCGCGGTCCATGGGGCCGTCGGTCCGGATCGGTACTTTCAGATCGAAGGTTTGTCCGGGGTAGCAGATGTGGGCGATCCGCTCGAAGCGCGCCTTGCTGGTGGCAAACCCGGCGGCCTTGAGGGCGGCTTTTGCCGTCTTCTCAATATCCCGGAATAATTTCTGCAAATCGCGGCTGCGGACCTGGTCAACTGGCGTGATGCAGGAGCGGAGCTCGATGATCTTGGGGTCGGTCAGGAGCAGTCCCAGCGCCGAGAAGGTCGGCGCACTTTTGGGGACCATGACTTTGCGAATGCCCAACTCTCTGGCTTGCATGCCTGCATGCAGCGCGCCGTTGCCGCCGAAGGCGACGAGCGGCAAGCTGCGCGCGTCGACACCGCGGCTGGCGGAAACACGTTGGATGGCGTTGGCCATGTTCGCATTGACGAGGCGAAAAATGCCGAGAGCCGCCTCTTCGACCGAGGACAGGCCGAGAGGTTTTCGGATTTGCGTGTCGATCGCCTGGCGCGCCGCCTCGATATCCAACGATAGCTCTCCGCCGTAGAAAAAATCCGGATTCAGATATCCGAGCACCGCGTTGGCGTCGGTGACGGTGGGGCGCGTTCCCCCCCGTCGATAGCAGATTGGTCCCGGCTGAGCGCCGGCGCTCTCGGGACCCACATGCAGGGCACCCGCGACGACGCTGGCAATCGACCCGCCGCCAGCGCCTACCGATTGGACATCCACCATGGGTAGTCCGATCAGGTAGCGATGATGCCAATTCCAGGAGGACTCGATTGCCGGTTGGCCGTCGCGGACCAGACAGACGTCATAGCTGGTGCCTCCCATGTCGACCGAGATGAAATCCTGAACCCCGGCGGCTGCCGCGGTATGACAAGCCGCGATTACCCCGCCGGCCGGGCCTGATCCCAGAACGTTGACCGCGCGATCGGCCACCCAGCCTGCGGTCATCAACCCACCATTGGACTGGATCATCAAGAGTTCCTGGGCGAAGCCCTCTTCGGCGAGTTGGCGTTGGAGATTTCCGAGGTATTTCCGAATCACCGGTGCGACAAAGGCATTGACCAGAGTGGTCGAGGTGCGCTCGAATTCGGGAGCTTTCGGGAGTACCTCGTGCGAAAGCGAGATATCCACCTCGGGTAGTTCTTCGCGTGCGATCTCCCGTACGCGTTTTTCGTGGGTGCCGTCGAGAAAGGAAAAGAGAAAGACCACGGCAAGCGATTCGATCTCCTGCTTTTTCATCCGGCGCAGCGCGCGCCTGACCGCAGTTTCATCGAGAGGTTCCACGACCTCGCCCCGGTGGTCGAGTCTCTCGGGCACGCCATAGCGCTCCCGCCGTCGTGCGATCGGTGTTGGTGGCGGCAGTGCAGGATCCCAGATATTTTCCTTGAAGCCGCGACGCAATTCGATTTCGTCGCGATGCCCCTCGCTGGTAATCAGGCCGGTCCGCGCGCCGTTCATCTGGATCAGAGTATTGTCGGCCGTCGTGGTCCCGTGCACGATCCGATCAGTCCGGGCGAGCAGTTCCCCGAGAGAAATTGCTTCGAAATCGGCCAGACGCCGCAGGCCTTCGAGTACGCCCCGACTCTGGTCCTCGGGGGTGGTTGCCGTTTTGTCGATATGAATGGATTGGTCGGGGCGCATGAGGACCAGATCGGTGAAGGTGCCTCCTACGTCGATGCCGATCCGGTAGCCTCTGGCCGCTGCGGTCTTTTTACGTGAGGCCTTCTTGCGTGAGGTGGTCGGGCCTGAGGTCTTCGCGCGACTCATGAGGACCTCGTTGTCGAAGCCTGCATGGAGGCGCGCAGCGCGTCGGTTTTCTCGTGGTCGATCTTCAGAGTGAGGTTCTCCAATGAACCGCGCAGCACGACCCCATATTCCCTGCGGGCTGCCTGTCGGGAAACATATTCATCAAGAACGTCCTCGAGCACCTGTTCGGGGGGCCGTTTGAGAGGGTCGCCCCAACCACCTCCACCGCCGTAATAGTACTCGTAGCACTCACCGGGTTGATGCGGGACTTGCTCGGACAAGATCCCGACGCCCTGGCCTTTCCCACGCTCGACAACGCGTGTGAGCAGGTGATTGGCCGCGCCGTCCTTTCCTCCGGCGATTCCGGGCATCGGATATTCGCGCCCCACCACATAGGTGTAGACGGTGGCCGGCACCAGAACCTGCTTGCGATAGAGGCTGCCACAGCCCCCCCGAAACTCGCCGGCTCCTCCGGAGTCTGTGAGATAGTCTCGCCAGAGTTGGCGCGAGGGAAAGATGGATTCATTGATCTCTGCTGTAGCGCGGATCAGGTTGCCGAAGCTGACGTTCATCGCCCCCCAGCCGTCCTGCCCCTGGCAGGCGCCGCAGTAGGCGGCGAAGGTATCGACCGAATGGTCGATGAAGGTCTCGCCGGTGTCCGGGTGCTCTCCGAAGATGACTGTCGGCATTCCCATTTTGTAGACCTGGGGGCAGGCTTTTGCGGGAATCGCCTGAGCGAGGGCCTTGGCGATGGCTTCACCGACTTCGGTGCCCGGGTGGTGTGTTCCCGCGGCTACCGAGCGGCCCTCCTTGGGGTTCAGGCAGCAATCTTCCGGAACGATCAAATCAATCGATTCGAAAAATCCCTCGTTCTTCGGGATGTCTGCGGGCATCATCGAGGCCAGTTGCGCCACCACATACCCGCGCGTGTTGCCGAAGGTCGAGTAGGCCTGAATTTCGGGGCGTTCATCCGAACCCGTGAAGTCGATCGTGATCGAGGATCCGCGGATCGTCACCTTGCAGTGGACATGGATATCGGGGTTGCCTTTGGGGTCATGGTCGACCCAGGTGTCGGACTCATAGACGCCGTCGGGCCAACTGGAGACTTCGGAACGGAAGCGTTTTTTGGCGTAGGCAACCATCGCATCGACCGATTGTCTTACGGTGGTGTTGCCGTAACGCTCGCAGAGCTCCCCGAGACGCCTCGCGCCGATCTGCGCGGCCCCGATCTGGGCACGCAGATCGCCCGGAAAGGTTGGCGTCCGGTTGTTGGTCTCGAGCATATAGAGCACGTCCTTGCGCTCCTGGCCTCGGTCGATGACCTTGATCGCCGGAAAGCGGACGCCTTCGGCCCAGATGTCGATGGCGTCCACATTATAGCCGCCCGGGGCTCCGCCGCCCGTATCGGCGTGATGGCATTGAATGGAGGCAATCAGAACCAACTCGCCTTTGTGGAATACAGGGGCATAGATGTTGTAGTCAGGGAGATGGCCGCCGCCGTGATAGGGATCATTGCTCAGAAGAACATCACCCTCGTGGAGGCCTTCCTCGGCAAAAAAGTCGAGAGCGAACTTTACCGGCAGGGTGCTCGAGAGCATGAATTGGGGAATGCCTACCGAAAGTGCGGCCAGACAGCCTCGGGCATCGAGGATGGTCGCATTGCGCTCATTGGATTGATTGAGAATTGGCGTGGTGGCCGTCAGCGAGACGTGGGTGGCCATCTCGAAGGCTACAGTTTCCATGAACCCCCGGATGATCTGGGTTGTGACGGGATCCACATCAGCGATTTTGCGTCGGCTCGTCATGGCGTGCTCTCCTGGCGGTTCAATCGATTGACCGACTTGAGACTTTCCCGGACCTGTGGCGGTTGTCAATGAATATGGACGAATCTGTGGATGTAAGGGCCCGGCTGGCCCGAGGAGTTTGAGGAATGGAGAGATTGGCGGGGAAAAGAGCTCTGGTAACCGGGGCGGCTCAGGGGATTGGTCGCGCGGTCGCGTTGGCCTTTGTTCGGGAAGGTGCCTCGGTGGGGGTGGCCGATCTGGTCCCGGAGGGTGCGGCGAGCACGCTGGCCGCGATGCAGGAACTCGGCGGCCGGGGGCTTGCCATCGCGGGAGATGTCGGGGAGCTGGAGGATTGCGAGCGCATGGTGGCCGAGACGGTCGCGTCCCTGGGCGGTTTGGATATCGTGGTCAACGCCGCGGCCTGGGCCGAGGTGGGCCCGCGTGTTTCGGATGTCTCCGAGGAGCTCTATGCGCGAACGATGGATGTCTGCCTGGGAAGCGTCTTTCGGATCTGTCGGGCTGCTTATCCGCACCTCAAGGAAAGCGGCGCCGGATCGGTCATCAATTTCGCCTCGAGTGCGGGCAGCGAGGGCATGGCCGGGAATGCTGCCTACGCCGCAGCAAAGGAAGGAATTCGTGGTCTGAGCCGATCGTTGGCGTTGGAGTGGGGGCGCGACGCAATCCGGGTCAACATGATTCGACCGATCGCCTTGTCGCCGAGTATGGCAGGGTGGGCTGAGGCCTACCCCAAGGTCGCGGCATCGCAGGCCGCGATGATCCCCCTGCGCCGTTTCGGGGATTGTGATGCGGATGTGGCGCCTGTGGCGGTATTTCTCGCCAGCGACGAAGCGCGCTATCTGACAGCGGTAACGCTTCCGGTGGACGGTGGCGGGAGCAAGGAGAGATAAGATGCGTGGCGTGACAGTTGGTTATCAGGACGGGTGCCTGGCGCCCTTGTTCGTATCGAACTTTTCGGTCCAGCAAGCCGGCGAGATGGGGGCCGATACCATCTGGTTTCCGGACCACTTCATGGGTTTTGCTCCCAAATGGCTCTGGACCCCCGAGCATACGGCAGCCGCCGGTGTGATCCATTCCGGGGATGCGCTGTTTGATCCGGTCCCCGTGATGGCTCATATGGCGGCGAAGTTCCCGGCAATGCAGATCGGGACCTCGGTGACCGAGCCGATTCGGCGCCACCCGGTTTCTCTGGCACAGACCTTTGTCACACTGGATCATCTCTCGGAGGGACGCGCCATTTTGGGGATCGGTAACGGTTTGCGGGAGAATACCGAGCCCTACGGACTCCCGTCGCGCATGCGGGTCGCTCGCCTCGAAGAGGCTCTCGAAGTCCTGCAAATGCTCTTTGCCAGTGAAGGGAAACCTCTCGAGTATTCCGGGCGTTACTATCAGCTCGATGGCGCTGTTTTCGATTTGCCGCTGTGGGAGGGCCGCCCACCGCCTGTCTACATCGGCTCGCATGCACCCCGGATGTTGGGTCTGACCGGTCGGTACGGCGACGGTTGGTTGCCCGGACAGCCGGTAGACGCCGAGGAGTATGCGCGTCGCTTGCAGGTGATCCATGCCGCCGGCCACGAAGTGGGACGCTCGATGGATAATTTTGTCGCCACCCAGACCATGCTCCTGGTGCTCGGCGAGGACCGGGACGAGGTGATGGGGCAGGCAATGAAAAGCCTCTATGTCGGCTATAATACTTTGGGGCTTGCGGGTTCGGTGTGGCGCAAGCACGGCCTGGATCATCCCATGGGAGACGATTTTGCAGGCCAGATCGAGCTGGTGCCGGCGGCTACCCCGCGCGAGTTGGTCGAGACGGCCATGGAACGGATGACGCCCGAGTTGCTCCTTGAGCAATATTATTTCGGCTCCCCCGATCAGATCGCCGATGCGGTGGCCCCGCTGGTGGACGCAGGATGCCGTCATTTCGTCCTGGCCAATATGGGGGGCAATTTCACCGGTCGCGGGGCTGCTGATTTTGCATCGATGGCCGCATTGACCGCGCGCTTGAAAAAGATGTAGGGCGCAGATTAAGCCAGCAGGTTCATGCCTCGGGCCAGTGGTCCGCCCAGGGACGGGCTTGTTCGAAGGCATAGCTTGCCTGCAGGACAAGATCGTCGCGGTGGCGTGGCCCTACAATCTGCAGCCCGACGGGTAATCCGATATCGGAGAGGCCCGCGCGCACTGTAGCTGCGGGATGCCAGGATAAATTGAACGGCATGGTAAAGCTGCCGACATTGGCTGCGGGTTGCTTGCGGCCTTCGGTTTCCTTCCACAAAGGTCCGCGTGCCGGTGGTGGATCATAAGGCACTGTTGGCGTCAGGAGGAGGTCGAAACGCTCGAAGATATCCCCGCACCAGCGGTTGAGTTCTTCGCGTCGCAGACGCATATCGCTCCAGGCTTTGGGCGTCATGCGGGCCCCGGTCTTTACGCCTTCGATGAAGTTGCGACCAAAATCCTGCTCATGTTCGGCCAAAAGCGGCTCGAGTCGACCGAGGAGTTCAAAAGCGCCGCTGAAACCCCAGTCGAGCCCCGGTTCGGGGGGGCCGTCGATGATCTCTTCGACGTCATGGCCGAGTTCTTCGAAGGCTTTGACGGCGTCGGCGGTCACGCGGGCCACGTCGGATTGTACCACCGCGTAACCGAGGTTCGGAGAATATCCGATGCGAAGCTTCTGCGGAAGGTCGCCCAGAATCTTGCGGTAGGAATGTCCGGGGTGGGGTAGGGAGTTGGGGTCTGCGGGGTGGACTCCCGCCGCGATATCGAGATGCAAGGCGGCATCCTCGACGGTGCGCGTCAGCGGTCCATGGACAGCGGTGTCTCCCATGGTCCAATGCCGGTCCGGACCATTCGGAATACGTCCGTAGCTGACTTTCAACCCGAAGCAGCCGGTAAAGGAGGCCGGGATCCGGATCGAGCCGCCGCCATCGCTGGCGGTTGCCAGAGCAAGGACCCCGCCCGCGATCGCTGCCGACGAACCGCCACTCGAACCACCCGGCGTCCAGTCCAGTCCCCAGGGGTTATGCGAGACGCCGTACAGCAGGTTCTTGGTGATTGCTGTATGACCGAATTCGGGCGCGTTGGTTTTCCCGACGACAATCGCCCCGGCATTTTTCAAACGATCGACCTGAGCAGAATCCTGCTCGGCGAAATCATCACGAAACGGAATGGATGCGTTTGTGGAGCGGAACCCGAGGGCATCTTCAAGTTCCTTGACGCCCAGCGGGATCCCCTCGAGAGGGCGGCCTTGCTGCCGAGCGAGTCGGTCATCGGCGTGGGCGGCCTCGGCGAGCAGAACATCGGGATCGCCCACCTGACAGAAGGCACGCAAGGTATCCTGCGTTTCTTCGATCCGCCTGAGCGTCTCTTTCATCAATTCGACCGCCGAAATCTCGCGGGAAGCGACGAGATCGACGATATCCGTCAGTGATTTTCGCAGCACATCGGTCATGAAGGCCTCCAATTTTTCTCTCCTAGCACGGCTGGTCGGGCAATCAGAAAGGTTTCCGAGGTGGTTGGTGAAACTGCCATAGCTACAAGAACATTTTCCGATCGGGTGACGGATGGGATTGTTCGCGCTAGGAGAGAAATGCCGATGAAGAAACTCGCATGCCTCATGCTGGCTCTGGCAATCCCGACAGCAGTCGAGGCCGTGTCTCCAGAATCCTTGCAGTTCCGCCGCGGAGGCGAGGCGGTCGCTTCTCTTACGCGTGCGGAATTGGTCGAGCGTTGCGGGCGACAGGAAGTGAGCGTGGCGGATCCCTACTACAAGACCCGCAAGACGTTCCACGCAACGCCGCTCCCCTGTGTCCTGGAGCTCGGCTTTGGCTCCCTGCCTCGATCCTGGGGAGATCAGGAAATTATCTTTCAGGCACTCGATGGTTACGCACGATCGGCAACGGCCGAGACGCTGAGCCTCGAAGGTGGATTTCTCGCGCTCGGTGACGCCGGGCTGGCGTCATGGCCCGAGATCCTTTGGGCACCTATCGGTCGCGAGGAGACCAATCCCGCGCCTTTCTACATCATCTGGGACCAACCCGGCCAGCAGGACCCTCACCTCTTTCCCTGGCCCTACCAGCTCTCGGTGGTCGAGATGAAGTCGGTGGTCGCGGCCTACCCGCATACGGTACCGACCGGTTTGGCAGACGACGACCCGGGCTGGCGAGGCCACGAGATTTTCCTGCGGGACTGTCTCACCTGTCATGCGATCAATGGCGATGGCGGCGTGGTGGGCCCGGAGCTCAATCTTCCGCAGAGTATTGTGGAGTATCGCGATGTCGAACAGCTCAAGCTTTTTATGCGCGACCCACAATCCTTCCGCTACACCAGGATGCCCGCCAATGAGCATCTCTCCGATGCGGATCTGGCAGCCCTGATCGCTTATTTCCAGGCGATGAAAGTGCGCAAGAACGACCCCAAGGATCGCTCCTGATGATGTGGGAGGGCGCACCGGCGACAGTCGGACAGCTGTTGGCTCTGGGCAAGCGATCGCTTGCGACACGCCATGGAGAGTTTGATCTCGTCGTGGCGCGATGCCTGCAGGATCAGAAGCATGTGCTGGCATTGTCGATGGGCGACTTGCGAGGCGAGGAGCCGGTTTTGGCCCGAGTGCATTCTTCGTGTGTGACCAGTGAGAGCTATGGCGGTTGCGATTGCGATTGTGTCGAGCAGCTGGGCCTGGCACTCAAGGCTGTCGCGGCACGCGGTCGGGGCGTGGTCTTCTATCTGATGCAGGAGGGCCGTGGCGCCGGCTTTCTCGCCAAGGCGCGTGATCGCATGATGGTGCAGGCCAGCGGGAATCGAATGGATACCTTCGAGGCCTACGAGCAAATGATGCTGCCGCATGATTTGCGCAGTTATGAAGAGGTCGGTTGGATGGCGAAGCTTCTCGGACTCGAGGCGCCGCTGGAGCTCCTGACCAACAACCCCGAAAAGGCCCGTGGCGTCGCCTTTTCGGCGGGCTGTCCGGTCGTGGCCACCCAATCTCTGGATGGACAGGCCTCTCCGTGGAATCGAGACTATCTGGCCTCGAAATCCCGGTCGGGCCATGGGTTGGAAGATCCGGGTCCCCTCGATGGTGCGGCCTTGCCGGGGCCGGTGGAGGCTTTTGAGCCCTACTGCCTGCCGGGACAGAACCGCTTTGTTCGGGTGGCTTCCTATTTTCTGCCGGTGCGCGACTTCGGCGCCGCCGCGGCCGCAGCCCATAGCGTTTGTTGGTTTCGCCTCCATGCCTATCTCGATCTGGAGGAACGCGCGGCCAAGGTCCTGCTGGCTCTCGATGAAGAAGCCGGTGGCGCGCCGCGATTACATGTGCAGGGAGAGACCTTGTTGCGGCGATTTCCTCTCGCCGCATGCCAGCCGGATTCCTGGGCCGCGGAACGCGCCGGAATTGCCGCCGGTGGTCCAGCATTGATCGGATTTGTCGCGCCACGCGGTTTCTCCGCGGCGCTGACCGAGGTGCCCGGAGATCCCGAAGGCATCGAGGCCTTGATGGAACTTCATCTGGCCCAGCCGAGGCGGGATCCCTAAAGGTCATGAGCGGCCCGGATCCGGAGGCTTCCCGGTTGGCGACGGCCCTGGCCGATCTCCCGCACGCACTGCGCGAGGCGGCCGATCTCCCGATGCCGGATCTGCGAAAGCTGGGACTGACTACCCGCCGGTTCCTCTGCAGCGGCCTCGGCAGTTCCTCGGCGCATGCCCGTTTTCTGGCGGCCCAATTAAGTACCGGGGGGTTCGCGGCGCAGACGCTTTCTCTCGGGGGCGAGAGCGCTTCCCCCGGAGATACGTTGGTGGTTTTCTCCCAAGGACTCTCGGCACCCGTTCGTCGCCATCTTGGCGCGGTGGCTCCGGGGATCGACATCGTTCTGATCACCTCGGTTGACCCCGAGGTTCCTGCGAGCGGTTCTGTCGAGCGTCGCGAGTGGCTGCGCGCCGCCGAGGGGGCCGGCCTCTATCGTGTGCCGATGATGGGTACCATGGAGTACGGCAGCCTGGTCCGGATCACCGGTCCGATCACCGGCTACCTCACAGCCTTGCGACTTGCGAACGCGCTGGGCCGACCCTCGGCCCTGCGGCTGGAGGAAGTGGTGGACGAGGTGGTATCGTGTCTCGACCCGAAGCGAGAGGTGCCCGGCGCCGAAGTTTTTGACCACGAATACTCTCTTTTGGCCACGGGTATTTGTAGCGACTGCCTCGAGAACCTCTCCCTCAAGGTTCAGGAGGGGTTGCTCGCTCCCGCACCCCCGATTCTCTCGGTGGATCAGGTCGCGCATGGGCCTTTTCAGGAGGCTTATCCGCGGCCCCGCCATTGGATCGCCTTTACCCGGCCCGAAGCGGCCGAGGAGGCCGAGTCTCTGCGCCGCCTGCGGCAAATGATTCCCGCGCACCAGACGGTTCTGGAAGTGCCGGCGGCCATGGAATTTCCCTGGTCGATCTTCGCCCATGAGGTTCTCTGGACGCGAGCGGTGCTGGAACGTCGAGAAGCCCGCTGCATGGCAACCGATCCATGGCCGGGGCAGGGCAAGGACGGTCCCCTGTATGATTGGGGCGCCACAGCGCCGGCGCCCGCGCCTCGGCAGACGACGATGCCACGACTGGAGGATTGGACAAGCCCGGAACTGGAAGCACGCCTGGCCGAAAAACCTGCCACGATCGTCGTGCCACTGGGATCCACCGAGCAACATGGACCTCATCTGCCTCTGGGTACCGATACACGAATCGCCGGGGCGTTGGCCGAAAGGCTTTCTCGCCGTTTGCCGCATGCCCTTGTCCTGCCGGCCCTTGCGTTCGGGATCGCCAGCGAGCATCAGAGCTTTGCCGGGACGATTGCCATTGCCGAGGAGACCTTCATGGCGTTTCTCTCGGACGTGCTCCGCTCGCTGGCACGCCATGAGCCGTCGGAAATTCTTCTCTTCTCCGCCCATGGCGGCAACGATGCCTTTTTGCGGAAGCATCACGACTTGCTGGCGGAGGCATCGGCTCCGGCGCAGTTCCTGCTCGCTTCGGTACCCGACCGCATCACCGAGAGTCTTTGCTCGCTGGCGGCCGAGTCCGGAGTCTCCGAGGGGGAAGCGGGTTGGCACGCGGGCGAGTTGGAGACTTCGATGATGCTTGGTCTGCAGCCGGCTTCCGTGCGGACGGATCAACTGCGTCCCGGTCATGTAGACCTGGACCTGCCGGCGGACGAGCTTTTCTACCCCGATCTGGCCGAGCGTGTTCCGTCGGGTGTTGTCGGCGACCCCCGGCAGGCGACTGCCTTGCGCGCGGAGGCCTATCTCTCGCGTTGGGTCGAGGAACTACTGAAGTTCTACCGGTCGCGGGCGAGCGTCCACCAGACAAAGGGTACAAAAAAGGCGTAATAGAGCTGATTGGGCACGATGCGAACGGCCCAACCGAAATCCAGACCCAGTCCGAGGATCAGCATATCCGCTGTGGCCCAGAGCAGATAATAGCCCGCCACAAAGGAGAGGACGCTGCGCAGTCGCTTTGGATTAGCATCGGAGGAACCTGTCGCCTGCGCCCCGATCCAGACGTTGCGCAGGTAGAGCGCCACGGCAAAGAAGCAGAGTTCATAGATCAGCCATAAAACCTGTCCGGGCAATGCGGGCTGCCATAGCCGCAAGGCCTGATCCGATCCGTAGGCCACGATTGGCACCAGAAGCGTCCATTGAATCGCTCGCCGCAGGGCGCGCGCAAAACTGTCCTCAGGTCGTCCGATGCGAAACACCAACTGGAAGACCCGCAGATCGCCGAGAAGGACGAAGCAGAGCATCACGCCGGTGCCGGCAGGCGTTCCCTGCCAGCCCAGCCACCGGCTCAGAGGGCCGGTGGCAAAGGAGTCGGCCAGCGTCTCGAGCGTCCAGAAAAGCATCCAACCGCCCAGAAACGCTGATATCGGTTGGGTGCTGGCGCGCCGATCCTTCTCTGTAGTGCTGAGCAACAAGTAGATCAGGAAGCCCACCGGGACGATCCAGAGCGCCCAGGTGCCCTGCCACTCGGATTTGTAGATGTTCTGGAAAAATGGGCTATCGTCCATGTTGGAGCACCTGTCTTGAAAAAAAGGGAACCAAATCGTTCAGAGAGTATGGTGAAGTCGTTGCGGAGAATACCAGATCGCGTGGCTGCAGAGTTATCCGCTTCGGCAGGAGCTTTCCAGTTTCTTTGCCTGATCTTTCTGAGCCTTGTGGCCGCCTGCAGCTCGCCACCGCCGCCGGCAGACGATCCCTTTGCCCACGGCGATGCCGAACGCGGCGCGAAAGTGGCGGCTCTGGCGGGCGGTTGTGGTTGCCATAGCGAGAAAGCCGGCCCCCAACTCGCCGGAGGCAAGGCCCTGGTCACGCCGGCCGGCACTTTTTATTCCACCAATATTACCAATGATCCAAACGAGGGTGTGGGGGCATGGAGCGCCTACGAGATTGAACAGGCCATCCGTGCAGGAGTTCTTCCCGACGGGTCGGTCGAGTCTCCGGCGATGCCCTATTATCGCTATGCGGGCATGTCGGACCGGGATGTCAGCGACTTGATTGCCTGGATGCGGACGGTGCCTCCATCGGATCGTCCAAACCAATCCGCGGAATCTCCCATCCCCGCGCAGCGCCTTGTCTGGCGGATCTGGCGCGTTCTTTTTGCCGGGGACAGAGAACCGCCGCAGGATGTGCCGCCCGGGCATCCCGACCGCGGTCGCTACCTGACCGAGCACGTGGCGATCTGTGGGGATTGCCACACCTCGCGGACGATTTTTGGCACGGCCGACGAGAGTCTCTACATGGCGGGTGGCAACGACGTGGGAGAGACTGTCCCGAACATTACCTCCGACCGCCAGACAGGAATCGGCGATTGGGATCTTGATGATATTGTGGCTTCGATCGAAATGGGAATGCTCCCGAATCTCGATAGCGTCCAGGGTCTGATGGAGGATGTCGTCGATGGAGTGGCGGGGGGGCCGGGCTATGGTGCGGCCGAACCGGCTGATCTTCTGGCGATCTCGCAATATATTCAGTCGCTTCCGCCGATTGCGCATACCCCCGAGTAGTCCCGGAGCTGACCATGAACTCTCGAACGCGGCTGTTTGCGGCGCTATACGACCCGGACTACCGCCTGTTTTTCGGGGCCTTCCTGGTCAACCAGACAGGCTTCTGGATCTCTCATATTTCGTTGCAGGCCTTGATTGCCGAGAAGAGTGACGGCGATCCGTTCATGGTAGGCCTGCTCTTTTTCTGTTTATTCGTGCCGGCATTTTTTCTGGCGCCGATCGCTGGCGTGGCGGCTGATCGATTCAACCGGCGCACCATCATGATTCTGGGATATTCCACGATTGCTGTTCTGACCGGGTTTCTGGCCGTCGCCGTCCATGCCGAAATCGCGACGCCTCCCTTTATTCTCGGGATCGCGGCCATGATGGGGGTCTGCTTTGCGATGGGTGGTCCCGCCGGCGCGGCCGTGGCCGCCAACGCGGTGGACCGCGAAGCCCTTCCGAGCGCGATTTCCCTGCAGGCGGCCGCCAACAATATCACCCGGGTGGCGGGTCCCATCTTTGCCGCACCCTTTTTGGCTTCGGGGCAATTTGAGGTCTCCTTTGCCACCTTCTCGCTGCTCTCCCTGCTCTCGATCATTTTTCTCGTGCGCATGAATCTGCGCCCCTATACCGTGGAACCTGATACCGGTGGGCTGTGGTCTCGGCTGGGCAGCGGACTGGCGCATGCCCGCGAGCGAAAGCCCGCCGTGCCCGCTCTCTTGACCGCCGCGGTTCTGGCCGGGTTCGGTGTAGCGCATATCGCGCTCTTGCCCAGCTACGCGGTTCGGATCCTCGGCGACGAGACGCTCTATGCGTGGATCATTGTTGCTCAGGGACTCGGCGCCTTTGCCGGCGCGATTGCCAGCGGAAGAGATCCCCATCCCTCGGTGCAACGAGCCGGGTTTCTCCTGATTGCCTACGCCTGTGCACTCTTCCTCCTGGTGGTGGCCCCCGTTTTCTGGGTGGTCCTGGTGGCCGAATTTGTCTCCGGCTTTTTCTACTTTGCGATCATGACCAGTATGCAGACGCTCCTGCAGCAAATTGTGGACGAGGCCAAAAGAGGCCGAGTGATGAGCCTGTTCCAGGTCGCCTGGGCGGGGATGTCGCCGTTCGGCGCTCTTCTGCTGGGTAGCCTGGGGAGCGCCTTCGGGCTCCTGCCGGCCATCTTTTTCGCCTCCAGCGTTTGCCTTTTGTACGGCTTCTGGCTCAGTTTTCGTCATGCAGGAACCTGAAAACATTGAGGAAAAAATTATTTTTCCGGAAAAATCAGCTTTCCTGAC
Organism: Binatia bacterium; assembly: GCA_965658895.1. GTDB lineage: Bacteria > Desulfobacterota > Binatia > UBA12015 > UBA12015 > UBA12015. The sequence goes on along the minus strand of CBFHUR010000007.1, from coordinate 95,744 downwards.
GATTCCTCTTCCCGGCTGGCCTCCGGTTCGTCTATGATCTCCCAACGCGGCCCTTCAGTCCTCCTCCTGTGGGTCGCAATTTCCATACATTTTACTTCTTCTGAGCCGGCGATGCCGGTGTTTTGACGGATTCGCTCCTGCTGCGCTGTTCCTCCTCTACGGCGGCAGCAGGGGCGTTCGCGTCACAGATCCCCCCGTAGAGTTCGATCAACTCCGGGAGTTGGTAATGGGCATTGAGTCCGCTCGGGTTCGGCAGAGCCCAGACCGAAGCCCCGGCCAGAGTTGTTTGCTGCAGTCCGATCCTGGCCACTCGATCTCCCGAGGCGATGCGATAAGCGCCGATGCCGAGAAAGGCGATCGTTCGGGGCCGGTAGTGGCGGATCTTTTTCTGCAATGCCAGCCAGCCCGCAACCAGTTCTTCGGCGGATAGTTCCGCGGCTGTGCGGGTGGCTCGGGCGACCAGATTGGTGATGCCGATCCCGAATTGGACCAACTGCTCGTCCTCTGCCGCCGACAGGAGCCGCGGGGTCAGGTTGGCACCGGCCAGGGTTTTCCAGAACCGATTCCCCGGTCGGGCAAAATGATGACCGACCGCAGCGGTCATCAGGCTTGGGTTGATTCCGCAGAAAAGGATTTGCAGGTCGCGATCGATTACATCCCGACAATGCTTGCCTGCGGCCGCTCTCAGGACCTCGGGGGGCGGTTGGCGCATTGCGGATCTGGCTCAGGGCAACCGTTTTTCCGGCAAGGGGTGTCGATAGAGCTTCGCAGCATTCTCGTGGGCGATCATCCGGATTTCGTTTGCTGGCAGCGGCGAGAGCAATTTATGCATGACTTCCTGGGTATCGGGCCAGGTCCCGTCCCCGTGTGGATAGTCGGACTCGAAGAGGATATTTTCCACGCCGATCGTATCCTTGGTGCAAAGTGTGGAAGGGTCGTCGATCATGCAGAACCAGAAATTGCGCCGCAGAGTTTCCGAGGGGGTGCAATCGCCGGGCCAATTCGACCCATAGCCCGAGCGCGCCATGATGTTGTCGATGCGATCGATCAGACCGGCCACCCAGCCGATCCCTCCCTCGGACATCGCAATTTTCAGCTCGGGATAGCGCGCGGGCCAACCGCTCCAGAGCCACTCGGCGCATGAGGTGACGGCCATGGGGCTGAAGAGAGTGGCTCCGAGTTCCAGCATCGGTGCGCCCGGCGGCATCGAGGCGAATCCCGACGAGCCGACATGGAGATTCATGACTGTGTCGGTTTCGGCACAGGCTTGAATGATGGGTTCCCAATAGGAATCGAAGATCGCGGGGTAGCCGTGGCGATGAGGCTGCTCGGGTAGGGTCACGGCGGTAAAGCCCCGCGCGGCGTTGCGGCGTATTTCGGCCGCACCTATCTGTGGATCGGCAAGATAGGTGATTCCCAATGGTACAATTCTCTCCGGGTAGGGGGTGTGCCATTCCTCAAAGAGCCAATCGTTCCAGGCTTGCACACAGGCATGGCCCAGCTCGGGGTCCTTGGTCTCGGAAAAAAGGGTGCCTCCGAACCCGGTCACGCCGGATGGAAAATTGACCGAGGCATGAATGCCCCCGATGTCCATATCGTGAATTCGGGCATTGATTTCCCAGCATCCTCGTCGAATTTCATCGAAGCGTGCGGGCTCCACCCGATGGTCCTCGCGCGGTCTTCCGGCAACCGCCATGAAGCCGACCTGGAAGTAGGGTTGCTCCTCGATCATCCAGACCTCATGCCCCTCGGTCGTCTCGATCACGCGAGGCGCGACCGCATCGAACTTCGCGGGAAGTCGGTCGACGAAGGTATGCTTGGGTTCCATCAAATGATCGTCAACGGAAATGAGCGTGTAATGGACGGTGCGCGGCTCCGGATCGGCCGGGAGCGGTTTGCTTACCGGCCGTTTGATGCCGAGTTTTACGGGTTTGACCATATATCTATCCCTTGCCCGCACAGCTCCACAGTGCAAGCCGAGGGTTGAAGGAAGCTCCGGAATCAGCAAGATTTGCCCATGGGTCTGGCCGACGTACACGCACACCTGACGCATCCCGAACTGCGGGGCGACCTCGCGAAGCTCCTCTCGCAGGCTGATGCGGCCGGGGTTTCCACCATTCTGGTCAATGGATTGAACCCCGGGGATAATCAGGCGGCTCGTGCTCTCGCCCGGGAGCATCCTCAGATTCGGGCGGCATTCGGATTTTATCCGGTGGATGCCGTACTCCCGGAAATGCGAGCACTGGGTTCGGACTATCCCCGCGAGGGCGAGGAGTGCACTGCGGTCGAGGGGTTGGACTGGCTTCAGTCTCATGCGTCCGAGGCCTTCGCCATCGGCGAGATCGGCCTCGACGGCTATTGGGTACCCGAATCTCTCTGGGAGTCGCAGGAAAAGGTCTTCCGTCAGGCGGTCGAGATCGCCTTGGCTCACGACAAGGCGATCATCATTCATACCCGCAAGCGCGAGCGGCGCGCCTTCGAGATCTTGAAGGAGATGGGTGCCAAACGTGTCGATTGGCATTGTTTTGGAGGCAAGGTGAAGCTGGCGCGCCAGATTGCCGAGCATGGCCATTGGCTGTCGATCCCCGCCAACGCGCGCCGTTCCGAGAGCTTTACGCGGATGTTGGAGACCTTGCCGCGCGAGAAAGTGCTTCTCGAGACCGATTGTCCCTACCTCTCTCCCGATCGCTCGCGGCGCAGCGGGCCGGCCGATGTTGCCGGTACGGCCGACTATGCCGCCGAGTTGTGGGGTACGCCCGTGGAGGAGGTGGTCGCGAGCTTGTCCCGCAATTTCGAAGATTTGTTTGGAAGTGCTCCCTGAATTCGGGAGCGCCGGTCGGCCGCCCCGCCAGCAGTCCCTGCTGACGGCGCCTAGTTGTGGACCATCTTCACCTGTTCGGGGGTCTTGAACTTGCCACCGGCCTTGATCCACGCTCGGGTCACCTCGGGCGCATCCTTGCTGGGGTTGTAGATATCTTCCTCGGATTTCCAGAGACCATTGCCTCCGTAGACCAGGCGTGACCAATTCGGGAAGCGGTAGGGAGTCCCGTCGGCTTGAAAGGGTTCGGGGTAGGCGTTGAAGACCTCCCAGACCACCGCGCCGCGTTCTTCGTCGATGACCGACCAGCCTTCCGGGAAGGTCATTGTGGGGAAGGGCGCCATCACATCGCAGATCCATTTACGGATGGTTTCGCGACCGTTCATCTCACCGTAGGCGTGCTCGACATAGTGAGCATCCTCGGTGAAGAGATCCGCCCAGATGTTCCAATCTCCAGTTTTCGAGGCGATATCGCGCGCGCGTCGATAGTTTTGAAAGGCTTCGAGAATTTCCTCGCGTTTGTATTTACCCATGTTTTTCCTCGTCTCCCGCCGCCAATGGCCGTGGGTGTTTTTTCGATGGCTGGTTGTCGCCTGTCGCCCGGGATTCGTCAATCTCGTCACGCCGCCCCGAGCAGGCTATAGATCTTCCATGGTCGATTTGAAGTCCGAAGAGGTCCGCGCACTCTGGGAGCCCCGCGACAATCCAGCGACCGGGGTGTGGCGGGTGCGGCGCCGGCTCGCTTCGGCGATGCGATTGGTAATTGAACGGTTGACCACCAGCGATGCGCCCGAGGAAGAGTTGGCGGTGGTGGCTGCTCGGCTGGAGGATTATGCCGAGCGATTGGCCGATCATCCGCAAAGAGATCGCTACGACGGCTTTGCCGAAGCCGCGGTGGCCGATCCAGCTGAAGCCAAAAAATCCATGGGCGGCGCCCATTTCGATTTCTCGCCGCTGATCGGACAGTCCAATCCATTGGCTCCGCCCATCGTGATCACCTCGGATGAACAAGGCGTGCGCGGCGAGGCGACCTTTGGCTCCGCCTACGAAGGTCCTCCCGGATGCGTCCACGGCGGCTGTATTGCGGCCGCTTTCGATGAGGTGCTGGGCTATACGCAAACCTTCACCGGCCAGCCCGGTATGACCGGGACTCTCGAGACCTTCTATCGTTCTCCTACGCCTCTCCATACGCCGCTGGTCTTTCACAGCCAGGTCGAGTCGATCTCCGGTCGAAAGGTCATTTGCCGCGGGACGCTCCATGACGGCGATCGGCTTTGCGCGGAAGCTCGGGCGATCTTTATTTCGCTTCGTGAGGGCAAGATGGCCGGTCTGGTGGATAAGCGTGCCTTGCGAACTCGAGCCACCGATGTTCCTGGCGCGAAGGCCACGGAAGAAGGTTCCTGAGCAGCGTGGCATTGGTGGGCCTTGCTGCGCTGGTGGCCGCGCGATAGCACGGCTCTCGGGGAGGTCGATCTGGCAACGGGTGGCAAGGTGGGGGCGGGGGCAAAGAGCACAGCGGGGAAACGCGCGAAGCCCCGCAAGGCCCCGGCTCGCAAAAAGTCACCCCGCAAGCGAGGTAAATCCCGGCAGCTGGCCTCCTCCGGAGGTTTACCGCCCCGGTTTTATCGAATCATCGAAATTCTGATCGGCGGAGGACTGGCCGCGGCGGCCAGTCTGGCGGTTCTGGCTCGTCTTGCGGGATCGGTTTCGCCGCTGGCACTGCTGGCGAGTCTGGCCGGGGTTACGGTCCTCGGGACGATCGTGGTTCTCCTGCTGGAGAAGATCCGTCATCGCGCATCCCGACGATGGCGAGATGTTCTGAATTTCGGAGCCCTTCTCGGCCTTTCGGCTCTGGTATGGGTGGCGCCGCCCACCCAGGCCCTCGATGCTCTGCGTGAGGTTCTGGCCGGCGAGCGAATGACTCAGGTGCGCGTCGTCCGACATCAGGTGTTTGCTGCCTATCGCCGTATGGACCTTGATGGTCAGGCGATGATTCTGGAGCGTTCACGCGTCTTCGCCCCGACGGTGCGTGAGGCAGCGGCGGCGTTTGGGGAGGACCCCGAAATCTTGATGGGTGTTGCGGCGACCGAATCGAGTTTTCATCCTCGGCCGAGTCGAGATGGTGGACGGGGACTTTTTCAGATCACCGCGGTGCCGCGAGACGCCGAGGATCTGGCTCGGGAGAAGCTGGGCGTGGATCGCCTCGATCCGTTGAACCAGCGGCACAATGCCTTCGTGGCCGCGGCAACCCTTTCCAAATATCGCGAGCAGATGAATGGAGATTTGTTTCTGACTCTTCTGGCCTACAATATCGGCCCCTATAATGGCGGTCTGAAATTCATTATGGAGACTTACGGGGCCACGAATTTTGCGCAGGCGCAGCCCTATCTGAAAGAGTTGCCGCGCGATTACCCGGTTCGCGTTCTTGCCGCGGCGCTGGCGTATCGGGTCTGGACCAAGCTCGGGACCTTGCCGCGCTATGAGGAGGGTTCTCGGGCTCAGGAGATTCAGGCGCTCGGAATCCCGGGTCTGGATGAACCGTCTTTGCTCGATGGTTGGATCGCGGACGCCGTCCCGGATCGATGAGCTTGCCACCGCCATAAGAAGCTCGCGAGCGCAGCGCAGAGAACCGCCTGATCGATCGCGGTCTGGAGCGGGATCTCGACCAGCAGGATGGACTCCCGGGATCTCTCGACCAGCAATCGCCCGCCACTGAATATGGTGGCGAAGATGAGAAACGAGCTGCCCGGAGGCCATCCCGGTCGAGGCAGGCACCAGGCGCCAGCGCTCGCCAGAAGGCCGAGCGCTGCCAGATAGAGGGGTAGGGGATGAACCGCGAGGCTTGGCGCGCCATGGTCGGTGAGCAGTCCGCGGGCAAAGTGGTTCCACCAGGGGGGGCTGCCCGGGGGATAGTCGAGGCAGAAAAATGACTCACAAAGCGAACCGAAGCAGCAGCCGGCCGCAAGGCAGCCGAGTCGGCCGATGGCCATGGCGAGGCCGCTCAAAGGCGCGATGGCATCAAGGACCGCCCATCCGTTCAGATGCCCTCGGAGCAGTTTCGGAAGAACAAGACCGAAGAAGAGCGTGGCGAGGACCAGTCCGCCACCGATGCGTTGTCCGGATGCCGCAACGATCTTCATGACTTCGGCCGCCGTTGCGGCCGAACCAATTTCGCGCAATTCGTCCGGGTTCAGGAGAAAGGGGTGCAATTTGGCACCAACAATCGCCAGGACCAACCCGAGTCCGGGTCCGCACCACAGCATCGGACTCGGTAGGGTTCCTGCCCGTCGGGAACGCCGATCGAGGAGGAGGGCGCCGCCGACGGCAAAGACCAGCGCGCCACTCCCCCAGGCAATCAGGTAGGGGCTGGCCATCAGAAGAGGCTCAGAAAATCGATCCCGAGGTCGATGTCGACATCCACATCCACATCGACGTCGATCAGGACGTCCGCCATATCCCGATCCCCGCTGCGATACGTCGCAATCAACATGGCGCCGGGCCGCATGGCGGCGGTCATGCCAAGTACGAACGGGAATTCTGCGGACCGCCCAAGCAGCGGCGCGTTGACGTAGATTGCCGGGGCCTGCTGAATCAGCCAGCCGAGTTTGCAGCTGGCCCGATGGGGTCCCTTGCAGGAGGTATTGGCAGTGTAGGCGACGACGGGGTTGTCCCGCGGTGACGCGAGCCAGAAGTTCGGTGTATCCTGGTCGACGTCGAGTATCGTTTCGAGGCCATCGCCGTCATCGGGTCCATCCGCGATCGAGGCATGCATCCATTCCGCATTATGGACCCGAGTTTCCAGAATGGCCGTGCGGCCCTCTTCCCCATTCCACTCGACGCGGAAGGATCCCAGTTCCGGCGGTTCGGTCAGTCGGCTCCAGACGTTCGATCCGGTGTCGAGGCTGCGGACACGCAGATCGGTCAGCAATCCGTAGCGAGATCCGCTGCCTGCATGACTGGTGATCAATTGCGTGGAGAAGGTGTTGTCGAGATTTTCGAAGGTGAACCCCCCGCGATCATCGACCTGGGCCTCTCCCAGATAAAGCCATTCGCAGTTGTTGATGCAGCGCGTGGGCAGCGCCTGATGCGGTTTTTCCAGAGTGCTGCGTTGGGAAAAGAAGCGTTGCCGAGCGAAAAGCTGGACCCGCCCCAGCGGCTTGGCGCAGCGACCATGGAGGTAGGCCAGATCGTTTCCGGTCATTCCGGTCGTTTCGATGATTGGAATCCCGCCATAGGCGCAGCCGCAAAGGGCCGAGGCCTTGCCGGGGGTGCCGAGGACCAGGCCGACAACAAGCCCGGCGAGCAGGCCGACGAGTCGGCCTGTGAACCGGCCTGTGATCCGGTCTGTAATCCGGCCCGCGGATCGAAGTATTTTCTCCGGGGCCGTTCCCGGGCCTGTCGGGCCTTTCCTTTGGGTCCGGGGGCGGTCTCGGGTTCTCGTTTTGAGGCTCCCGTCGTTGTTGGTGTCGTGGTTTGCGATTTCGCTCATTGTATCCCTCCTCGAATTTTCCATCGGGGCTCACGGCGCCGAGGGTCGGTAAATCTGAGGGAATGCAGGAGTCGTGCCGGGACTTGTCCCCGGTGGGTGGTTGCGAATTTCGGGGATCGGGGTCGTCGTGCAGCGGTGCGTTTCAAAGTGAAGCAAAAGGTTGCAGTGAACGGATCGGCCACCGCGGTCGGAAAAATTGCCCCAAATTCAGTTCTCTCTGGAATCGGGAGCCGGGTTCGTTGACAGAACTCATGGGTGGACTACAACAGCGTTCCGTGGTCCGTTTTTGTTTCTCCTGATTTCGGGGGTGGTTCCACGGACGGCTTGGGCATGGATCTGCGAATGGTGGGTCCGGACCGGAAGTCGCCGCGGGTTCGCTGGAAACAAGGGCGGGGCCCGGAAGACTCTCTTGTCAGCGACCGTCATCATACCTGCCCGTCTTGGATCCACGAGATTGCCACGCAAGGCACTCGCGGAAATCGCCGGGGTGCCCATGGTGGTCCGGGTCTGGCAGCAAGCGACCAAGTCACGGGGTGTGGGCGAGGTCATCGTGGCCACCGATGATCAGGAGATTGCCGATGTCGTGACCCATGCTGGTGGTCGCGCCCAGATGACCAGTCCTGAACATGCCTCGGGAACCGATCGCGTCGCCGAGGTGGCCTCCGCGCTGGACTCCGAGGTGATCGTCAACGTTCAGGGGGATTTGCCCCTGCTGGACCCCAGCTGGGTAGAGGCGGCCCTCGGGGCACTCGACACCCGCAGCGGGGCCGAGTCCGCGGTGATGTCGACTCTGGCGACGACGATGCAACCGGGCGACGAGGATCGGCCGCAGGTGGTCAAAGTCGTCTGCGACCGCCACGGGAATGCGCTCTATTTCTCCCGGCATGCGATTCCCTATGGCGCGGCGACGTGTCGCAAGCATATCGGGCTCTACGCCTACCGGCGCGAATTTCTTCAGGAATTTGCAGACCTGGCCCCCACGCCTCTGGAGCAATCCGAAAAGCTCGAACAATTGCGTGCCCTGGAGCACGGAAAAAAAATACAAGTCGCGATGGTCGATTCAGTGGAGTCGATGGTTGAGGTAGATACAAAGGACGATCTGGATCGAGTGCGAGCACTCCTCGGCTCCAGCGTTGCATGACCCCGGGAGGGGTGGAAACGAGATACGGATGGCAGATCGCGGACAGAAACGGCAAACGAAATTCATCTTCATCACCGGGGGTGTCGTTTCTTCTCTCGGAAAGGGGCTGGCTTCTGCTTCGATCGGTGCTCTGCTCGAAGCACGAGGGTTGCGGGTGACCGTGATCAAGATGGACCCGTATATCAACGTGGATCCCGGCACGATGAGTCCCTTCCAGCACGGAGAGGTCTTTGTGACCGACGACGGTTGTGAGACCGATCTCGATCTCGGCCACTACGAGCGTTATCTGACGACCCGCATGGGCGCGGTGAATAATTTCACCAGCGGCCGGATCTATTCGTCGGTGATCGAGAAGGAACGCCGCGGCGAATATCTCGGGGGCACCGTTCAGGTGATCCCGCATGTAACCGACGAGATCAAGCGGCGCCTGGAACTGGGCGCCAAGGGGTATGACATCGCCCTTTGCGAGATCGGTGGCACCGTCGGCGATATCGAGAGTCTTCCGTTTCTCGAGGCGATTCGACAATTCCGCTGGGACAAGGGGAAGGAAGAGACGCTTTATGTCCACCTGACGCTGGTGCCATTTCTTCCCTCGGCCGGCGAGGTCAAGACCAAGCCCACCCAGCATAGCGTCAAGGAACTTACCGGGTTGGGTATCCAGCCGGATTTGCTGCTTTGCCGCACCAGCGTGGAGATCGACCCGGGGATCAAACGAAAGATTGCTCATTTCTGCAACGTGGAAGAAAAAGCCGTCATCATGGCGCAGGATGTGAAATCGATCTACGAGGTCCCGCTGCGATTCCATGAGGAGGGCCTCGATGAGCGGATTGTCGAGAAACTCAATATCTGGACCGCAGCGCCGAACCTCAAGCCGTGGCAGAAATTGGTGGCCACGGTGAAGGAAGCAGAAAAGACCGTGAAAATTGCCATGGTTGGCAAGTACACCGATCTCACCGACTCGTATAAAAGTTTGAACGAGGCTCTGGTCCACGGTGGGATCGCCAACGAATGTGGTGTCGAGATTGCCCATATCGATTCGGAGCAACTCGACCCTGACGAAATCGAGACGGCACTCGAGGGTACCGATGCCGTTATGGTGCCGATGGGATTCGGCCCGCGTGGTACGGAAGGCAAGATTGCAACCGTGCAGTACGCACGAGAGCGGGGCATTCCCTTTTTCGGGATTTGTTTCGGGATGCAGATGGCGGTGATCGAATTCGCTCGGAACGTCTGTGGCCTCGACGACGCCAATTCCATCGAAGTGGCCGAGGAGACCCCCCATCCGGTCGTTCATCTGATGGATGAGCAGAAAGATGTGGCCGAAAAAGGGGGTACCATGCGTCTGGGTGCGTATCCTTGCTCTCTGGCGCCGGGGTCTCTGGCGGCGCGCACCTATGGGCGCAAGAAAGTCAGTGAGCGACACCGCCACCGCTACGAATTCAACAATGCGTATCGTGAGCAGCTGGAATCAGCGGGTCTTGTGTTCTCGGGGCTGTCCCCGGACGGGAATTTGGTGGAGGCCGTCGAAATTCCGGACCATCCGTGGTTTTTCGCCAGCCAATTTCACCCGGAGTTCAAGTCCAGACCCCTTGATCCCCATCCGCTTTTCAAGAGCTTCATTCGAGCGGCCATTGACTACAAGACGCGCGCTCCGGGCCATCAGCCCTTGTTGCTGAACACGGTTGCGGCCGGAAAATCGAACTGATTCGGGCCGCTAGTTGATGGGGCGCCGATTCTGCTAGGGTTGGAGCGTGGAGTCGCAGCAGATCAAGATTGCTGGAGTAGCCTTTGGCGCCGGAGCACCGCTGGGCCTGATTGCCGGGCCGTGCGTGATCGAGAGTCTGGATTCGTCCCTGCGCCATGCAGCCGCGATCCGGGAGATCGCCGAGGCGCTGGGTATAGGCGTGATTTTCAAATCGTCCTGGGACAAGGCCAACCGTACCTCCGGGGGTTCTTTTCGTGGGCCGGGTCGTGACGAGGGGCTGCGCATCCTCGAGGAGGTCCGCACGGCGACCGGATTGCCGATTCTCACCGATGTGCACCGCGAAGAGGATGTCGACGCGGTGGCGCAGGTTGCCGATGTTTTGCAGACGCCCGCGTTTCTTTGCCGGCAGACCGATTTTATCCTCGCGGTGGCGGCGTCCGGCAAGCCGGCAAACCTGAAAAAGGGTCAATTCCTGTCGCCATGGGAAATGAAGCATGTCGTGGACAAGGCCCGAACGGTCGAGGGGGCCGAGATCCTCGTCACGGAGCGCGGGGCGAGTTTCGGGTATCAGAATCTTGTCTCGGACATGCGCTCGCTCGTAGTTCTCGGAGAAATTGGTGTGCCGGTGATTTTTGATGCCACCCATAGCGTCCAATTGCCCGGGGGGGCCGGGGGGGCTTCCGGCGGGCAACGCGAATTTGTGCCGGCGCTCGCGCGTGCGGCTGTCGCAGTGGGAATTGACGGTCTCTTTCTCGAAGTCCATGAGGACCCGTCAAAGGCACTCTCCGACGGTGCGACGTCCTGGCCGCTCGATCAGTTGTCCTCGCTGCTCGAGCAGCTTCGCGCGATAGAACACGCGGTCCGGGATCGATGAAGAACGGACCTTCCGACAGACAGAGGCAGGATCTGGATTCGGCGCGCCGAGTTCTGGCTATCGAGATCGCCGCCTTGCAGGACGTCTCGGATCGGTTGGGCGAGGAGTTTGCCCGGGCGGTGGACCTTCTGGCCGCCATCGAAGGTAAGGTCGTGGTCACGGGATTGGGGAAATCCGGTCTGATTTGCCGCAAGATTGCCGCCACGCTGGCTTCGACCGGTACGCCCGCGCTCTTCCTGCATGCGGCCGAGGGCTTGCACGGGGATATCGGGATGTTGGCTCGCGGGGATGCACTGATTGCGGTCTCCAATAGTGGTAGCACCGAGGAGGTCGTGGCCTTGGTCGCGCCCGCACGTCGCCTCGGCTTGCCGGTGATCGCCATGACCGGTGGTTCGGACTCGGCTTTGAGCCGTGCCGCCGATGTCTGCCTCTCGATCGAGGTCGCCGAAGAGGCTTGCCCGCTTGGCCTGGCGCCGACCGCGAGCACGACGGTGACGTTGGCGGTTGGCGATGCTCTCGCGATTGCGCTGCTCGAGCGCGGCGGTTTCGCCGCCAATGATTTTGGGACATTGCATCCCGGAGGAGCTCTGGGCCGGCGCCTGCGCAAGGTCGACGACCTCATGCATCGGGGCGATGAGCTCCCTTGCGTCGTGGCCACGGCTCCGATGGCCGAGGTCTTTCGGGAGATGACGGCCAGAAAGCTCGGGGTGACGGCGGTGGTGGATGCCCCCGGACGGCTGGTCGGAATCGTCACCGATGGCGATTTGCGTCGCGCGGCGGAAACCCATGGCGATCTGCGTGGGCTTACGGCGGCCGACGTGATGACCTCCGACCCCAAGACGATCCCGGCGGGTGCGGTCGCCGAGCAGGCTGTCGCGGTGATGGAGGATCTGGCGATCACCGCGCTGTTTATTGTCGATGAGCAAGGACATCCTTGCGGTGCGATCAAATTGCTCGACCTCCTGCGTGCAGGCGTCGTCTGATGCCGAAGCTTCTGCGCGGAGCTCGCCGAGAACGATACCGTGTTTACCGAGATCGGTTTTTTGTAAGTTGTATCCGGGGCTTTCGGCGTGGTCTTGGCTGGGTGGGTCTGCGCCGCGCGGCACCGCTTGCCGCGGCGATCGGCGGCCTGGTCCCGAAGCTTCTTTCGCGGCCCAGTGCGATGGCGCGCGAGCAGTTGGCGATGGCATTGCCCGAGCTTTCGGCAATGTCCCGTGACCGGATCCATCAACAGATGTTCCGGGGGTTGGGGCAATCGATGGCGGAGATCATTCTCATGGATGAGATCGCCGAGGATTTGCACCGATGGGTAGATTTCGAGGGACTCGAGATCCTGGATGACGCCCTCGCGCAGGGCCGCGGCGTGATTGTGGTCACCGGCCATATCGGCAATTGGGAGCTGCTCGCGGGAGGACTGGGCCTCAGCGGCTATCCGGTGACGGCGATCGCCACACCGGTCAAGGGCGAGGCCTTGAACCAGGAAAACATCGAGTTGAGGCGACGGGTGGGTGTGGAAACCGTCCCGAGAGATGGGGCGGGGGCCGCAAAGGCCATTATCCGAACGCTGCGTGCGGGCAGAATTCTGGGAATTCTCATGGACCAGGATACCCAGGGGCAGGGAGTGGTGGTGCCGTTTTTCGGCAAGCCGGCTTATACCCCGGTTGGGCCGGCGGCACTCGCCTGGCGGACAAAAGCGGCCGTGGTGGGCGCGTTCATCCACCGAGGGGAGGACGGTCGTCACCGGATCCGGGTGCGCGAGATCGTGCTGCCGGATCGCGAGGCAAAGGAAACGGACGAACGCGAGGCATGGCAACACGCGGCCTCCGCGCAGTTCAATCGGGTCATCGAGCAGGAGATCCGGGACCGGCCGGACGAATGGGTCTGGTGGCATGAGCGTTGGCGCCGTGGTGCGCTCGCTCCGGAGTCTTGAGGGAGCGTTCGGGATGAATCGTCGCGCACGAGCCAAATTCTTGCTGGTCCTTGTTCTTTGCGCCGGCCTGGGAGCTTTGGCCTTCTTTCTCGGGCGCTCTCTGCTTCTCCAACAGGTGCAGGTAGTGACTTCCTCGATGCCGGATATGGACGAGAACATCGAGCAGCGCATTCAGGGTTTCCAGCGCGTGAATGTTCGAGATGGTGCGAAGGTCTGGGACCTCAGCGCCCGTCAGGCCAGAATCCAGAAAGGGCAGAGCCGGATTCTTGTCGATGAACCCAGCCTGGAACTGCATGATGAGGACTGGACCATGGTCCGTGTGCGCAGCGGGCGTGGACAAGTGGACCTCGAGGACGGCGACCTGAGCCGCGTGCAACTCGATGGCGGATTGATTGTCGAGTTCGATGGCTATCGCCTCGAAAGTGATCAGGGAACCTATCTAGGGCAAAGTCGCCAGATTGTTCTGGCCCGTGGCGGATCGGTCAAGAGCGCCGTTGTTGATTTGTCCGGAGACTTCATTCTTCTTGATCTGGAGAAAAGCTTGGTCGGGGTCGTCGGCAATGTAGTGACCGAATTTCATGCGGAGCGCTCCTCCGGGGATGCTCCCGATGTCGAGGCGACTGGCGCTGATCAGGAACTTTTGGGCGGCGATCTGCTGACAAGGGTTTCTTTCGCCGATCCTGCTTCGCCGGTTGTGATTCGAGCTGGCGAACTTCAATTTGACCTGGATGCCTCGCGGATTCTTTACCGCCGCGGCGTCGAAGTCGAGCAGGGCGAGTTTCGGACGCGCTCGGAGGAGCTGGAAATTGTCTATGCGGGAGACCCCCGAGACGAATCGGCAATTGATCTGAAAAAAGTGGCGGCACGAGGCGGTGTTGTGGTGCGCCAAAAGGAAAGAACCGCCTGGGGGGACTCGGCCCGCTTCCTTCAGGAAACGAGAACCATCGAGTTGGCCGGGAATGCCCGCCTCCGGGAGGGCGATAGCGAGGTGCGCGGCGAGAAGCTCACGGTCCTTCTCGACGAGGGAGCAAGTGTGATTGAAGCCGAGCCGGGTCGTCGGGTATCGGCGGTGCTCTTTGCCGAAGATTTCGGGGCCCCGCCGGAAAGCGATAAGGAACTCGACAAATCTGTGCTACCTGAGGACCAGCCATGACGCATGCCGACCCTGCCAGCGCTCCAGCCACGCAAACCAAGCTCGCCGCCAACCATCTACGGAAGTCCTATGGTCAACGCGAGGTTTTGCGCGACGTCTCGATCGAAATCACGCCGGGGGAGGTAGTTGGTCTGCTGGGCCCCAACGGCGCGGGGAAAACCACGACTTTCTATTGCGTCGTCGGGCTGACGCGCCCCGATCAGGGATCGATCGCCCTGGGCAGTGAGGATCTCACTGAATTGCCGATGTTTCAGCGCGCACGTCATGGCATCAGCTACCTTCCCCAGGAAGCCTCGATCTTTCGGGGGCTCACGGTTTCCGAGAATATTCAGGCAGTTCTGGAAACCCTGCCGCTTTCCCGGGCGGACCGGCGCCAGCGATTGCAGGACCTGCTCGAAGAGCTTTCGATCAGTCACCTTGCCGACACCCGCTCGAGTGCGCTGTCGGGCGGGGAACGTCGTCGGTTGGAAATCACCAGAGCATTGGTGATTTCGCCGTCCTATATTCTTCTCGATGAGCCATTTGCCGGAATCGATCCGATTGCGGTCATCGATATCCAGAAAATTATAGGACAACTAAAGGAGCGTGGCATCGGTGTGCTATTGACCGATCATAACGTTCGGGAGACTCTGGGGATCTGCGATCGAGCATATATCTTGAATGAAGGGACGATCCTCGAAGAAGGGGACCCGGAAAAAATCGCGAACAGCACCCGCGCGAAAGAAATTTATCTGGGGCACGAATTCCAACTCTAGGACACGATGGCTTACGAGCAAAAAATCTCCATTTCGGGTCGACTCCAGCAATCGCTGGTGATCACGCCCCAGCTCAAGCATGCAATCAAGATCCTTCAGCTTTCACGAACGGATCTCGAAACGCTGGTCAACGAGGAGATGGAGCAGAACCCCACCATTGAGGAGTTGGGGGTCGGACAGGAAGACTTTGAAGCCGAGCTCGAGTCGAGGACTCCGGACGAGCGGGTGGGGGAACTCGCGGACCCGGTAAGCAATCCCGAGGATGCCAAGGCCGAGACTCCCGAGCAGGAATTGTCGCCGGAGGGCTCCGAGCTGAGCGACATCAATTGGGAGGAGTACCTCTCGGACTACGCCAATAATGCGACGCAGGGTTCGATGAGTGGCGGCGCGGCCGGCGGGGATTGGGACGAGAACCGCTCCGGCATCGAGAATACTCTCGCGCGAGCTTCTTCCCTGGCGGACCATCTTACCTGGCAAGTTCGGATGGGCGGCTTCAATGAGTTGGATCAGGAGATCTCTGATATCCTGATCGGAAATGTGGACGAGCAGGGGTATCTCCGGCTCTCGGTGGAGGAGGCGGCTTTCGAGGCGGGGGTCGAGACCACCGCGGTGGAGTCGGTGCTTCGGCGCGTACAGGAGTTTGAGCCCTCAGGCGTCTTTGCTCGGGATCTGAGTGAGTGTCTCTCGATCCAGCTGCGCGAAGCGGAGCTTCCCGCTGAAATTCGCAAAAACGCTCTTGGAATCGTCAATGGGCATCTCGAGTTGCTCGAAGCCAAGCGTGTCGACAAGCTGGCTCGGGAATTGTCCCTGTCCAAGGATGAGGTGGCGGCAGCGGTCGAGGAGATTGCCAAGCTTGAACCCAAGCCCGGCCGTGATTTCATTTCCGAAGAGCCTCGCTACGTTACCCCGGATGTCTACGTCTACAAGATGGATGACGAGTGGGTCATCCAGCTCAACGATGATGGTTTGCCTCGCCTGCGTGTGAGCAATGCCTATCGGCAACTGCTCACGGGTGCCGATAGTGGTGCCGAAGCAAAATCTTATATTCGGGAGAAACTCTCGGCGGCCCAATGGTTGATCAAAAGTATCGATCAACGCCAGAGCACATTGAAAAGGGTGACAGCATCCATCGTCAGCTTTCAACGAGAATTTCTCGAGCATGGCGTGCGAGCCTTGCGCCCGCTGGTGCTCAAGGATGTTGCGGCAGACATCGGGATGCATGAATCAACCGTCAGCCGGGCGACATCCAACAAATACGTTCATACGCCGCAGGGGACTCTGGAGCTGAAGTATTTCTTTACCTCCAGCATCAAGTCTGCAGGCGGCGGCGAAGGTGTTTCTGCGGAATCGGTAAAGGAGAAAATTCGCAAGATCATTGAATCGGAAGATTCCCGGCGGCCGTATAGCGACCAGCATATTGCGTCGAGTCTGGCGGTTGAAGGCGTCGAGATCGCGCGACGCACGGTCGCAAAGTATCGCGAGCTCATGGGCATTCTTCCCTCGTCCAAACGGAGGCATATGAAATGAATAATACAGAAGTCCCTATCAGTGTTACGTTTCGTCATCTGGATTCAACCGATGCCATACGCGAGCACCTGGAAAAAAAATTGCTCCACGTCCTCAAGCACGTGCCGGCCGCCACGGATGTGCACGTCATTTTGGGCGCGGAAAAGCACCATCACCGTAAGACATGCGAAATTGTCGTGCATGCAAGCCACACGCAGCTTACCGTTCACGACGAGGAGCAGGATCTCTATACCGCCATCGATCGAGCAACGGCGAAGCTGGATGCGCAGGCGAGCAAGTTGAAGGGGCGCGTGGTCAATGAGTCCCGTCGCAGCAGCGCGCGCAAGGCCGGTTGAACCCCGGCGGTCTCGAGCACTCTGATGATCGTCTCTGATTTGCTGACCGAGAAACGGATCCTTCCGGATCTGACGGCCGGCAGCAAGGCGGAGGTTCTCGCGGAATTATCCGCATTGATGGAAGATTCCGTGCCCGAAGTGGATGGACCGGGAATTCTGGAAGTGATTCAGGAGCGAGAGGACGTCAGCAGTACCGCGATCGGCAATGGTGTGGCCTTGCCGCACGGGCGCCTTACGGGATTGCAAAGAGTTCTCGTGGGCTTTGCCCGTAGTCGTCAGGGAATTGATTTTGATTCGCTCGACGGTGGCTCGACCCATTTGTTCTTCATTCTTCTGGCGCCGGAAGATTCGGCAGCCCAGCATCTCAAGGCGTTGGCGGGGCTCTCACGCCTGCTTGCCGACGATGCGTTTCGCAGGGTGCTGCTCGAGGCCCCCGGAGACGAGCTTCTGGGGTTGATTCGCGAGCGGGACGGGGAGGCCTGAATCGGTGGCTGTCCCGGTCCGAGAATTTTCCGAACTACGCGAGTCGCTCAAGGCAAGACTGCTGGCCGGCGGTCAGGGAATGGAACGGGAGATCCAGGCCCCGCGGATCCAGAAGCCGGCGCTGGCACTGGCCGGCTATCTTGATCAATTGCATCCCGGCCGAGTCCAGTTGCTGGGCAACGCGGAGATCGGCTATCTGCGCCGCTTGGAGAAGCAGGCCGCCGAGGACGCCGTCGAGGCTCTTTGTGCCGCTGATATTGCCTGCATTGTTGTCTGTAATAAAAATCTCGTGCCTGAGGCTTTGCGACGAGGTTGTTCGCGACACAATATTCCCCTTTTTCTATCGGAACGCCGGACGGCAACGGCGATTCGAACGATCCATGCCTGGCTTGAAGAGCGATTTGCTCCGCAGACGACCGTCCATGGAGTACTTCTGCGGGTGACGGGTTTGGGTATTCTGCTCACCGGGAAAAGTGGCATTGGGAAAAGCGAAGCGGGATTGGCGCTGCTCAACCGCGGGCACCGTCTCGTCGCCGATGACGTCGTCCTCTTGCGGGAAGCCCCACCAGGCGTTCTCAAGGGGCATGCGCCCGAGGGGCTCCGTCACCATATCGAAATTCGTGGCCTGGGTGTCTTGAACGTGGCCGAGTTGTTCGGGACGCTCGCCACCCGGGAGGAAACCTCGGTCGATCTGGCGATTGAATTCACGGACTCGGCGGGGGCCTCCGAATCGGATCGCCTGGGGATCGAGGATCGGACCATCAGTTTTCTGGGTGTGGAGATTCCTTATCTGCAGATCCAGTTGCGGCCCGGCCGTGACATCGCCACTCTGGTAGAGGTGGCCGCGCGCAATCAACATCTGAAATCCAGAGGGATCCATGGTGCCCGACGTTTCGTGGCCGCGATGGACCGTAATTTGCGACGTGCGGCCGGACGGAAGGGCGAATGAAGGGACAGCTACGCATTGCTTTGGTTACCGGACTTTCGGGTTCCGGAAAGAGCACGGCGATCAACGCGCTCGAGGATCTGGGATACTATTGTATCGATAATCTTCCGCCGGCGTTGATCGCTCGATTCGCGGAGCTTTCCGAGGGGAGTGAGGAAATTTCCAAGATCGCGCTGGGCGTCGATTCTCGGGGGCGCGAGTTTCTCGAGGAATTGCCCCCGGCGCTCGATGCGCTCGAGGCCGGCGGTCATCGGGCCGAGGTTCTTTATCTGGAAGCGGGCGATGATGTGCTGGTCCGACGTTTCAGTGAAACAAGGCGGCGCCACCCTCTCGCCGAAGGTAGTGACGTCAAATCAGGCATTCGCCGCGAGCGCGAGCTGCTCGCCCCCTTGCGGGGTCGCGCGGGGCGGGTCCTGGACACCAGTGCTCTGACGGGTCACGAACTGCGTGGCGTGGTCCGCGAGATCTACGGGGATCAGGAAGTCGCGGGTTCATTGCAATTGAACCTGCTCTCGTTCGGTTTCAAATACGGCGTACCGGCAGACGCCGATATCGTGTGGGATGTGCGATTTCTCCCGAACCCTTTCTACGTCCCTGACCTGCGGGAAAAGACGGGTCTGGACCAGGACGTATACGATTTCGTGATGGCCAGTGAAGGAGCCTCTCAGTTTTCGAGTCTGGCGTGGCAGTATCTCGAATTTACGCTGCCGCTTTATGAGCGCGAGGGTAAAAGCTATCTCACGGTGGCGATCGGGTGCACTGGCGGACATCACCGCTCGGTGACTTTGGTCGAGAAACTGGGCAAGATGCTGAAGGCAGAAGAGATTGCTGCGGTGGTGCGCCACCGAGATGTGCAACGTTAAGAAGGTTGGAAGCAGAGATGAGCGTGTCCGAAAAGAAAAACCTGAGCGCGTTGGTCGGCGTGGTTGTTGTTGGTCATGGGCGCCTGGCTCGGGAGATGGTTGAAACCTTGTCCTCGGTGGTCGGGGCTCTCGAGGCGGTCGAGGCCGTGGTCTATCAGATGGATGCGGACCCTGACGAGGTTTGCCATTCGCTGACTGAGGCGGTGACGGCCGTTGATCGGGGCGCGGGTGCGATCATTTTCACCGATATGCTCGGAGATACGGCCTGCAATGCAAGTATGCAGGTGGCCGAGACGCGGGCCGACGTCGAGGTTGTGGCGGGCGTGAATATGCCCATGCTGATCAAACTGACGACGGCGAGAATGGAGATCGGATCCGCTGCGGGCCTGGCAAGTTTCATCCGCCGATATGGTCAGGACCATATCTCCTGGCCCACAGGGAACCGGTCTTTTCTTGCGGGTGCAGGCTGTTGACCCGTTCCTATGAGATCGTCAACCGCCTTGGGCTGCACGCGCGGGCGGCGGCCCAACTCGTCCGCCTGGCCTCGGGATATTCTGCGGAATTCACGCTTCGCAAGGACAGCCAGACCGTGAACGGCAAGAGCATCATGGGGGTCATGATGCTCGCGGCCGGACAAGGTTCGACGGTGGAGGCCAACGCCGAGGGCGAGGACGCGGCCGAGTTGCTCGATGCTCTGGGCGTCCTGATCGAGGCGAAGTTCAACGAGGATCGCTGAGTCGCGTTTTCAGAAAAACGAGGCGAAGACCTCGTCGGCGGCGAGCAACCCCCGCGGCGTGAGCCTCAACCATTCTTCCGACCACTCCAGCATGCCCTGCTTACAGAGGTCGGGAATATGAGGGTAGGCTTGCAGCGCTCCTTCTCCATACCGATCTCGGAATCCTCGGGTGTCCAGACCGCGGCCTTCGCGCAGGGCCAGCCAGCATCCCTCACCCATGGCCTGCTGTCGCGTCAGCTCTTCAGATTCACTTTCGGCGAGGCCGTTTGCCTCGACGGCCTCCATGTAGGCGGCCGGCTCTCGCAGGTTCATCCATCGGCGACCAAAGGAGCCGTTTCCGACCGTTCCGGGACGATAGGAGTGAGCGCCGGCCCCGAGTCCGATATAAGGCACGCCGCGCCAATAGGCCTGATTGTGCCGTGCCTCAAATCCCGGACGGGCGAAGTTGGAAATCTCGTAGGCATCGAGTCCAGCGGCCGGCAGGACCTGACGGATGGTTTCAAACATCTCGGCTTCGGCCTCGTTGGTGAGCCTTTCGACCCGTCCTCGCTCCAGATCGCGGGTCAGGGGCGTGCCGGGTTCGTAGGTCAGGGAATAGGCGGAGATATGGTCGGTTTCGAAGCTCAGCGCTTCGCTGAGGTCCGCTTCCAATTCGGTCTGGCTCTGTCCCGGGATTGCATGGATCAGATCGAGCGAGAGGTTCTGGAAGCCCGCAATCCGCGCATCGCGTAGCGCTTCACGGGAATCATCGACCGAATGTTGGCGCCCGAGAGCATGCAGCAGATGGGGCGTAAAGGTTTGCACCCCCAGCGAAAGGCGATTGATCCCCGCTTGCCGAAAGCCGCGGAGCCGTTCGAGGTCCGTGCTGCCCGGATTGGTCTCGAGCGTAATCTCCGCGTCCGCGGTCACGCTCAGAGTGCGACCGATGCCGTCGAGAAGTTTCCCGATCGTGGCGGGCGCAAAAAGGGAAGGGGTTCCGCCACCGAGAAAGATGGTGTCCACGGTGCTGTCGGCAAAGGGACTTTCCAGAACTCGTTGGTCGAGTTCCGAGAGCAGAGCCTGCGCATAGCGCTCTTCGGGCCACTCGCGAGCGGCCCGGGTGTTGAAGTCGCAGTAGGGGCAGCGCTCGAGACACCAGGGTATGTGGAGATAAATGGAAATCACGTTCAATAGCGGCGCATCAGGCCGACGATCACGCCGCGGATCTCCAGATCACCCTCATGACAGAGAAGCGGCGGGACCTGGTCGTTGGCGGGTTGCAGGCGTACCCGCCCCCCTTTCTCGCGGAAGAAGCGTTTGATCGTCGCCTCCCCATTGAGAACCGCGACCACGGTCTCGCCATTGTCGGCGAGAGCCCGGCTTTCCACGATCACCAGATCCCCGTCAAGAATCCCGTCGTCGCGCATGGACTCGCCTGAAACCTGAAGCACGAAACTCTCTGCCTTCCGCACCAACTCTTCGGGAACGGCAACAAACTCGTCGTGCAGCTCCGCGGCGATCGGCTTTCCGGCAGCCGCAAGTCCAAGCAACGGGAGCTCCACGCTTTCGCTATGCCGCGTTTGTGGCACGATCTCCACGGCTCGGCTTTGGCCGGGTCGCCGGCGAATCAAGCCTTTGCTCTCGAGATTGCTCAGGTGCTTATGCACGGTTGCCAGCGAGGTGAGACCGAAATTTTCGCCGATCTCCTCCAGCGTGGGTGCGTAGCCGTATTCACGGATGTAGTTCGTGAGGAAATCCAGCAACTCTTTCTGCCGCCGGGTCATTGTTTTGGAAGATGCCTGCTCAAGCATAGGCGAACAATAGGCGAAAATCGGCTTGTGGGCAACCGAAGGAGGGGAAGCCCTTCAGCGACTCCGGCGAATCGCGCGGCGATGTTCCCGGTAACTGCGGCTGAATATATGGGTTCGGTCGTTGCGGGCCACGAAATAAAGGACTTTACGATCAGCGGCAGGGCGAACCGCCGCCTCGAGGGCTGCGGCCCCGGGGTTGGCGATCGGTCCGATCGGCAATCCCTTGATTTTGTAGGTATTGTAGGGACTTTCTCGATCCAGATCGCGGGGGCGAATCCTCCCGGTATGGCTGGGGAAGTCATAGACTGCCGTGGGATCGGACTGGAGTTTCATGCCGCGACGCAGTCGATTGTGGAAGACCGCGGAGATCAGCGGCCGTTCCCGGGCCACGGCTGCCTCTTTTTCGATCAGCGAGGCCAGAGTAACGATTTCGAGCGGATCGAGCCCCAAATCCTTGCCTCTGGATTGGAGCTCCGGCGTAAAGATGGTGAAGAATCGCTCGGTCATATGGCCGAGAATTTCCTCGTGAGAGGCACCGGTCGCAAAGGCGTAAGTGTCGGGGAAGAGAAACCCCTCAAGATTGGAAGCGGGGACCCCAAGGCTCGCGGCAAATGACGGATCCCCGGCGAGGGCGCGAAAACGAGCCGCATCTCCGAGGCCGGCCCGGGCCAGAGTATCGGCGGTCTCGCCCAGAGAGAGCCCTTCGGGAATGACCACGAAGTCCAGCTTCTGGGGGCCATGCACCAGCGCATCGACGAGATCCCCGGCGGTTGCGCTTCCGCTGAATTCATAGTTCCCGCTTCGGATCTTTCGGTCCAGACCACGCCAGCGTGCCAGCCAGGCAAAGAGTCGCGGTTCACGAAGCAAGTCGGCGGCCTTAAGGGTTTCCCCTAGTGTCGCTATCGACATTCCGGTGGTCACGGAGATTGTAATCGGCGGATCCTGCACCGGTCCCCGGTGCTCGAGTTCCAGACGCAGACCGACTCCGGCGCCGATTCCGGCCAGCAGGCCGATCAGCAAAATGGCGCCGGCAAATCTTCCCATCCATCGTCTCATGTCTCTATCCAAATGTACGGGCCCGCCGACGGTTTCGAAAGGCGCGAGCGATTGGCAACAAGTTGACAATTGTGGAAACAATTGCGAACTGAAAGTGTCGTCTGGGGGAATTGGAGCTGCAATTACCAAGGGAATTTGATGCAGCGGTGCGGGGTGGTGGTCGACGCCGTCTTCTGCCGATCTGCGTAGCCGCGCTTCTGGTGGGGGCCTTCGTTGCGATCGGGAGTCCGATCTCGGTATCGCAGGAAGACGCCTATGCCGGAGGACCCGCGTCCGATAGTTCCCTCATCCTGCCGGCAGTCGCTCTCGAGAACCCGTTTGCTCCCGCGCCGGGGACCTGTACCCCGAACGAAAGCGCGAAGTTTGCACCTCAGGGGAACGCACCTCTGGCAAGGCCGGCCTTGGCGGGCCCACGAAGCGGCGATCTTCAGCCAGCAACGCGGCCTCGCATCGAGAAGAGCGAAACCGTTCGAAGCGGAGATACCTTTACTCGCCTGATGAGACGGATGGGCGTGAGTTCGAGCGAAGCTCTGCGTTGGTATCGAGCTACCCGACCCGTCTTTGATTTGTCCCGCTTGCGCCCGGGCCGCGATATGACCGTATTTTTCGACCCCGACGGCCAATCCCTCGAAGAGATTCATTACGAAGTGGATCGCTTCGAGTTGGTGGTTGTCGAGCGTGCCCCGGACGGTTCTCTGGAGCCGCGACGCTCGGAGGCCCCGGCCTTTGTTGAAATTCGCGGCGCTGCCGGATCGATCGGCTCGAGTATTACCGCCGACTGTCTGGCAGCGGATGTTCCCCAACCGGTGGTGCAGAAGCTGAGTGATATCTTCGCCTGGGAAATCGATTTCCGCCGCTTGCAGCCCGGGGATCAATTTCGTGTCCTTTATGAAATGAAGAGAAGTCTCGACGGCAAGATTACCCGCACGGGTAATGTGATTGCGGCCGAGGTGGTGACCAACGGCAAGACCCATACGGCCATTCGCCACGAAGACACACGCGGTAGGGCCGGATATTTCGATCTGGAAGGTCGACCCGTCGCCGTGTCGGCGATCCGCTACCCGGTCGAATTCACGCGGATCTCGTCGAAGTTCAGCCGATCCCGCAAGCATCCGGTCTTCGGTCGTCGGCGTCCTCATCTGGGGGTGGATTTTGCCGCGCCCCGGGGCACTCCGGTGCGAGCCATTGCAGGCGGACGGATCGTCTATGCAGGCCGCAAGGGGCAGCTCGGGCGGGCCGTCCGAATCGATCACGACAACCCCTCTCGTTATGACTCGATCTATGGACATCTGCACCGGATCGCCAAAGGCATCAAGCGCGGTGGGTGGGTCCAGAAGGGGCAAGTCATCGGTACGGTCGGAAGCACCGGTGCCGCGACCGGACCGCATCTGCATTTCTCCCTGGTCGACGGCAAGCGTTATGTGGATCCGCTCAAGGCGCTGCCTGCGGCTACGGCCTCCACAATCAAGCGCCCGGGACCGGAGTTCCATGAGCGCAAGGTCGGGATTGTCCAAGCCATGGCCGGTCTCGCTGCCGAAGGCCCGGTCCGACTGACTCGCATCGGCGATATCTGAGTTCACCTGGCGGGACGGGCGAGCGCGGACCTGGTCCAATTTTTCCTCCCGAGGAGGCCGGGCCCTCAGGAATGCGGTCGATAGAGAGCGTGAAACCCGTGAGGCACGCGATGTGGCAGACGCGCGGTGGCGATCGGGCCATCTTCCACATGGAGGGCATCGAGCAGCAGTAGCTCGGAGATATCTTCCTCCCCGCGCCAGGCCAGCGTCAGGACATAGCCGTCGCCTTCGCCACGAGGATTGGCACGGGGTACAAAGACCGGCTCTCCCAAAATGTCACTGGCGGGGAGCGCATATGTTTTGACCTCGCCGCGTTGACGATCGCTGTGGGCGACGGCATTGTTGGAAATTCCGCTGGGGTGATCGCCGACGGATCCGGCAAACCAGCCGTGCTGATAGGGGCCGCAGGCGAAGCTCTCGTCAATGCGCGGAAATTCGCCTCGAACCGGCGAGACTTCCTCGGTCCGCAATCGACCCTGTTCGAGATCGAGATCCCAGTGGTGCAGGCTGGCCTCGGCAGCGGTCTTGGGCGGCATTGAGCCGTCGGCAAGCGGGAAGAGGGGCGGCGCCTGAAATTCCAGAACATCGGCCTGAATGCGATGGCCCGCTTCGCCCTGGACATCCCAGGCATTCATGTAGTGGAAAACAAAGGAAGCGTCAGCTTCGACCCAGCGCACTTCGTCGTTCCGGCTTCCGCGCGGCAGAATCGCGAGCCAGGAATTCTTCTCCGGCTCCCAGGCAAATGCCGATTGTTTATTCAGGGCGCGCTCGATGGAGAACGTCAAGGGAAAGACCGGAATGACGATGAACTCGCGCGTCACCATCATGTCATGAACCATGGCGGAAAAGGGCGCGCGAAACTTTCGTTGGTAGAGCAGTCGGCCATCGGGGGCAATCTCGCCGCACGAGATGGTATCGCTCCCGACGCCGTCGGCCATGTAGCCGAAGAAAACCATGTTGCCGGTCACGGGATCGATATGCGGATGCGCGCTGAAGGGGCCTGCGTGAGCACCCCCGAAGGTGTTGACCTCTCCGGTCTCGAGACTGATTGGATCAAAGGCCATCGGGGCATGACCCTCTTCGAGCGCATAGAGGGACCCATGGTGGCTGATCATCGCCGTATTCGCGACGCCATTTGATGTGTGCCCCTCGAAGGCCGGATCTGTTTGCATCGGATCAAATGGATTGAGCAGGGCGCGGCCGGCGGCGCGTTCGGCACGGTGTTTTTCGGTCTGCAGATAGCGGTTTCGATACGAGATCTCGCCGCCCTCGATGTGAAACGCATGCACCATGCCGTCCCCGGCAAACCAATGGTAGGAGCCGCCCCGCGGGGGAAAGGCCGGGTTGGGGCCAATCCGATAAAAGCTGCCGCGGATATCTTCGGGCCAGTTCCCGGTCGTTTCCAATGACGGATGACTCAGCTCGGCATGTAGAGGAGCGAAATTGCTGCGCAGGTTGGGGTGGTTCGGAAACCCCTCGGGAACGCCACTGGGATAGGCTGTTGTCATTTTTGTTTATCCTCTATTTTTCCGCATCGATTGGATTGTAGGCGATGCCGCTGGGGACTTTCGGATAAAAGTATGTGGACTTTTGCGGCATCGTCAAGGCAGCTCGGGAAATGCTGAGGACGTCGTCAACGCTTGGCGGCGGCAGAAGAATCGCGAGGCCTGCTTCCCCGGAGGTGACGGCCTCGATGGTTTCGGTCTCGTCATGGGTGTAGATGAACTGGTCGTTGGGGATTTCGGACATCAGGATGTTGTGGAGGAAGGTCACGTCAAGCACGGCGAGTTCCGGCTCGATCTTCGCCAGTTCTTCCTTTGCGCCGGCGCCGGGTTCGAGAAGCAGAGCTCGGCCATCGGGCAGGAGGGCCCCGAGGCGCGGACGTCGCTCTCCCTCAGGTGCACTTGCCAATGCCTGCCACAGCGCCTGGCCGTCGGCCATTTCGGTAATCGAGCAAAGCTCGCCGCAGCGGTTCAGGAATGTTGCGAGGTCCGGGGACGTCCGGGGAATTCTGTGGGTGGGCAGGACCGCGAGGCCGGGGTCCCGCGTCGAGCATAAGTGGCAGAGGACAAAATCAAAGTCCTGCGGGGTGTCGCTCGGCGACTCGGCCCGTCGTTCGTCGCGATAGCCCAACGCTGTTTCGTAGCGGTGATGGCCATCTGCAATAAAGACCTGTTCGGGTGCGATTTTTTTCTCCAGCTCTCCGAGAACCTCGGGATCGACGATTTTCCAGATCCGTTGTCGGACACCCTTGTCGTCAACGAAGTCCGCGATGGCGGACGCGCCGTCGGCAAGATGCTCCAGTCCGAGGGCGGCGTCCACGAAGCCGAAGATCGGACTCAGGTTGGTGCGGCAGGCACGAATCAGGCGCAGCCGATCTTCTTTCGGGCCGGTGAGTGTTCGTTCGTGAGGCAATACGATATTATCCTCGAACTTCTCGAGTCTGAGCGTGGTCAAAAGCCCCCAGCGTTGGTAGCCGGCGCCACCGGCCGTGAACCCCTGACACGAGAGAAACATCGCCTCGCTTTCCTCGCGGGCGATCAAGCCGCGGGCTTTCCAGTCGGCGAGAAGCTCTGCTGCCGTGGAATACTTCTCCTCACCGCGAGGCAGGATTACATGAATGGCACCGGCTTCCTGTCGTGCCGCGAGCGCCTCGCGTTCGGCCGGGCTGATCACGTCGTAGGGAGGGGCCAGCAACTCGGAAAGCGGCCCAGCATCTTCGGTGTAACGGAAAGGTCGGAAAGGTCGAATGACAGCCACGAATTCCTCCAGCGGTGGCGCCTCGTGCGCCCAATGGGGCCCAGAAAAAGGGCCTCTGCTGTTCTAGCGCAAGCGCCGCCTCGATCCAGTCACCAGAACTGCTTTTCTGGTGTTGTTCAGGCAGCCTAATCCAGCTGCCGGCGCAGGGCTTCTTCCGAGATCGGACCCGTCCGGAGGATTTCCAGAGGGGGGCCGGGGACGACCACGCTGGAGGCCTCGCCGTCTCGCGGTCCATCGTCGAGATAGACGGCGACATCCTTGTCGAAGTAGGCGCGCGCGCCGCGAGCACCCGGAGCGGGGGGCAAACCGGTCGGATTCGCGCTTGGCGCGCAGATCGGGCGGCCGAACTCACGCGAAAGTCGCGCGGCTACGGGGTCACTGCTCACGCGCAGGCCGATGGTCTGGTCGCCGACGATGGCATCGGGGAGGCCCGGGCGAGCCGGGACGACCAGAGTGAGCGGCCCCGGCCAGAAGGAGTCTGCGAGCTGGGAGGCGGCGGCCGAGAAGTCGTCGGTCAGTTGGTCCACCATCGAGGCGTCGCCCAAAATGACGGCCAGGGGTTTTCCGGCAGGTCGTTTCTTGATCTGGCAGAGTTTTTCCACGGCCTCCTGGTTCAGGGCGTCGCAGCCAATTCCGTAGAGGGTTTCGGTAGGAAAGACGATTAACTCACCGCCATGAAGGGCTTCGAGAGCTTGTTGGATTTGTTCATCAGTGGCGCTCATGGATCCTCTCCTTACAGGGCCCTGTGGCCAATATCCTTGCGGTATTGGAGGCCCGGCCAGTCGATCTTATCACAAGCCTCGTAGGCCCTTGCGACGGCCTCTCCGATCGAGTCTCCGAGCGCGGTAACACCAAGCACCCGGCCTCCGGAGGTCTCCACGGTCCCTTCGCCACCAGCTCGGGTGCCGGCGTGAAACACGAAGGCATCTTTCACAGTGGCCGCCTCCTCGAGTCCGTGAATCACGTCGCCCTTGGTCGGTTCTCCGGGGTAGCCTGCCGCGGCCAGAACGACGCAGGCCGCCGGGCGCGGATCCCATTCGATCGAGACCTTGTCGAGATGTCCGTCAATGACGCCATCGATCAAATCCAGAAGGTCCGTGCGCAGGCGCATCATCAACGGTTGGCATTCCGGGTCCCCGAAGCGCACGTTGAACTCCAGCACGCGGATACGCCCCTCGTGGATCATCAGGCCGGCATAGAGAACGCCCTTGAATATGATTCCACGGGCCCGAAGGGCGGCAACGACGGGCTCGCAGACCTCGCGCGTGGCTCGTGCGAAGATCTCGTCGGTCACAACCGGTGCAGGTGAATAGGCTCCCATGCCGCCGGTATTGGGCCCGGTATCTCCCTCGCCGATTCGCTTATGGTCCTGCGATGAGGCCAGCGGCAAGACATTTTTACCGTCCACGAGTGCAATGAAAGAGGCCTCTTCGCCCAGAAGCATTTCTTCGATGACCACACGAGCACCCGCGTCTCCGAAGGCGTTGTCGACCATGGCTTCATCCACGGCGTGATGCGCTTCTTCCACGCGGCTGCAGACCGTGACGCCTTTTCCTGCCGCGAGGCCGTCGGCCTTCACCACAATCGGCGCACCTTTTTGCTCAATGTATCGATGAGCATCCTCTGCCGAGGTGAAGGTCCCGTGCGCTGCGGTATCGACGCCGGCTTCTTCGAGGATTTCCTTGGTGAAAGCTTTGCTTTCCTCGAGGCGCGCGCCGTCTCTGTCGGGCCCGAAGATCCGCAAGCCTCGCGAGGTAAAGACATCCACAATGCCTTCGGTCAGGGGTGCTTCCGGTCCCACGACGGTCAGATCGACGGCTTCTTTCTCGGCAAAGGTCGCGAGTTCTTCCGCGCCCAGGCCGCCGGCGACATTTCCGGTTGTGCCGCCGTTGCCCGGGCGGCAGAGAACTTCCGTCACGCGGGGAGATTGGCTGATTTTCCAGGCGAGCGCATGTTCGCGGCCGCCGCCACCGATGATCAATACTTTCATGATTAATGCCGGAAGTGTCTCGCGCCGGTGAGGACCATACTGGCGCCACGTTTGTCTGCGAGTTCGATGGAGGCATCATCGCGAACGCTGCCTCCGGGTTGGACCACCGAGGTCGCTCCTGCATCCAGAGCCAACTCGACCCCATCGGGGAAGGGGAAGAAGGCATCGCTGGCGATGGTGCTGCCCGCCAGCGAGAGACCCTGACGCTCGGCCGAGTCGATCGCGATCCGGACGGCGTCTACGCGTGAGGTTTGTCCACCGCCGACACCGAGAGTTCGGTCCGCGGTGCAGAAAACGATGGCGTTCGACTTGATGTGTTTGACAACACGCCATCCGAAATCCATGGCCTGAAGTTCGGTTTCGGACGGAGACTTGCTGGTGGCGATATTGGAGGTGCGAACGTCCTCGACCGTCTGGTCACGATCCTGCACCAACCAGCCTCCGAAAACGCGGCGAATATCGGCCTCCGCGGTAGGCGTCGCTGCAACATTCCAGCGCATCAGTCGGCGATTCTTCTTTTTTTGCAGTAGGTCAAGCGCGTCTGCCGTGAAGTCGGGCGCGATGAGAACTTCGGTAAAAATCTCGTCCACGGTCTGTGCCAGATCCAGATCCCAGGTCTTGTTGCAGATCAGGATTCCACCAAAGGGGGATTCGGGGTCGGTGGCAAAGGCTCTCTCGTAGGCTTCCCTGGGGTTCGCGCCCGCACCGACACCGCAGGGAGTGTTGTGTTTGAGAATGGCGACGACGGCACGCTTGTCGTGTTGGAAATCACTCATCAGTCGGAGGGCCGCGTCGATATCGACAATGTTGTTGTACGAAAGTTCCTTGCCATGGAGCTGCTCGAGCAAGTCATCGAGGTTCCCGTAAAGGGCTGCTTTTTGCGCCGGGTTTTCGCCGTAGCGCAGGTTTGCCTCGCGGACGAGCGGCAGGTGGAGGGTTTCGCCGAAAGGTTCCTCGGCTGTGGTCTGCAGATTACCCAGATAGTCGGCGATCATGCCGTCGTAGGCCGCTGTTGCCGCATAGACCTTGCGTGCCAGATTGGCCCGAGTGGTCGCGGTCGTGGCACCATTGTTTTCCTTCATCTCCGCCAGCACGACGGCGTAGTCAGCAGGGTCGACCAATACGGTGACCGCCGCATTGTTTTTCGCAGCGGAGCGCAACATCGAGGGACCGCCGATGTCGATATTCTCGATGGCCTCCTCGAGCGTACAGCCCCGGGCTGTGACTTCGGCAAAGGGGTAGAGGTTCACACAGACCAGATCGATGGGCGGGATATCGTGCTCGTCCATTGCCTTCTGATGCGATTCGAGATCGCGGCGGCCGAGAAGGCCGCCGTGGATCTTCGGATGCAGCGTCTTGACCCGCCCATCCATCATTTCCGGGAAGCCGGTATGCTCGGAGACCTCTTTGACCGCAAGTCCGGCCTCCCGCAGCATCTTGGCGGTGCCGCCGGTAGAGAGCAGTTCCACGTCGTGGCTGGCCAAACCTTGGGCCAATTCCAGAACTCCATTTTTATCACTAACCGAGAGCAGGGCTCTCCGGATTGGGGCGTTCGAACTCATCTGCCTCTTCTCTCCTCAACCAAAGGGTTCAACATAAGTGCGCGGGATGGAATTCCCGACGCGGGTCAGTAGCTCATAGCCGATGGTTCCGGCGCGTTCGGCCAGTTCCATGACGTCCGGGGCGCCTTCCTGAGGCCCACCCCAGAGGGTGACTTCGTCGCCCGGCTTCACGCTGCCGGCGGCGGTGATATCGATCATGGTCTGGTCCATCGAGACGGTGCCGACCACCGGCGCCAGTCGCCCGCGGACCATGGTGTATCCGCGATTCGATAGAGAGCGCAGATAGCCTTGACCATAGCCGATCGGCAGAACGGCAATCCGGCTGTCACGCGGTGCCCGCCAGGTATGTCCGTAGCCGATCCCGTCGCCCGCCTGTATCTTGCGTACCTGGACCACGCGGGTGAGGACCTCCATCACCGGCTTGAGCGAGACGCGGGATGCATAGCTGGGGTGGGGCAACCCGCCGTAAAGTGCGATCCCGGTGCGCACCATATCCAGATGGGTTTCCGGGGCCGAGAAAAGCCCAGCGCTGCCGGCAAGGTGGCGCATCGGGATGGCGAGGCCTGCTTCACTCAGGGTCTGGCAGGCATCGAATAGCTCGGTTCGCTGCTCGGCAAGACTGGCATGCCCCGGGCTCTCGCCGTGCGCCAGGTGGGAATAGGCTCCCGCAATGACAATTCCGGTGCCGGCGAGCAGTTTTGCCAACTGGCCGAGTTCCCCGGGTGAGAAGCCGATGCGGCGCATGCCGGTGTCGATCTTCAGGTGCACGCGCAGTGTTTGTTCCGGGGCAACGGCTTCGCGCAAGATGCGCGTGGCGTCCAAGGAGCCGAGCGTGGCCGTCAGGCCCAGATGGATGGCTTCGGTGGTTTCTGAAGCCGTCAGGTCCCCAAAGACAAGGATTTTGCTCCGAATCCCTGCATCCCGAAGTTGGGAGGCTTCCTCAACCGAGGCAACCGCCAGAACATCCACCCCGCATCGCATCAGGTGGCGTGCCACAGCCACCGCGCCATGGCCGTAGGCATCCGCCTTGACCACCGCACAGAGCTGGACGTCGGGCCGGGTCAGACGGCGAATTTCGCCGGCATTATGGGAGAGTGCGGCCAGATCGATCCTGGCGACGGCGCGCTGGTTTCCCAGTCCTTTTGCAGTGCGATCTGCCATCGCGAGACCTGAAGACGCCGGAGCCACGCGCAAAACTACTCACCCAGACCGCCCTTGTAAAGATCGACCGGTGGCCTTCCGGGCATCAATTTGGCTCCTCTGGTTGCACTTTTTTGCGGGACTTCTAGGCTCCGATACGTGGAGCTGCAATTAAACGGTGAGACCCGCACCTTCCCCGAGGGGATTTCGCTGGTCGATTTGATCGCCGAGCTCGAGCTTTCCGGCCGGCGGATCGCCGTGGAATGCAACCGGGAAATTATACCCCGCGACCGGCACGCGGAGCACATTCTTGCCGCGGGAGATGTTGTCGAGGTCGTGCAATTTGTGGGTGGGGGATGAATCCGAAAGACGATAGCAAGGACCCGTTGGTGATTGGTGACCGGACGTTTTCCTCCCGGCTCATCGTAGGCACCGGCAAGTACAAGGATTTTGCCGAGACGCGGCGGGCGATCGAGACCTGTGGGGCCGAGATGGTGACGGTGGCCGTCCGGAGGGTGAATATCACCGACCCGGGACAGGAAAACCTGCTCGATTATCTGCCGCTGGACCAGTACACGATTCTGCCGAATACCGCTGGCTGCTTTACGGCGGACGAGGCAATTCGTACCGCGATGCTGGCCCGGGAAGCGGGTGTCGGCAATCTGGTCAAGGTTGAGGTCCTCGGAGACGAGAAGACCCTTTTCCCGGATGTGCCGGCGACGCTCGAAGCTTCGGAGAAGTTGGTCCGCGAGGGGTTCGTGGTGCTGCCCTACATCACCGACGATCCCATCACCTGCCGCAAGCTCGAGGATATGGGCTGTGCGGCCGTCATGCCTCTGGCGGCACCCATCGGTTCGGGTTTGGGGATCCGAAACCCCTACAATTTGCGAATCATTGTCGAGCAGGCAAACGTCCCGGTGATCGTCGACGCGGGCGTGGGTTGTGCGTCGGATACGGCCAAGGTCTTTGAGTTGGGCTGCGACGCTGTCTTGATGAATACCGCGATTGCCGGGGCCGAGGATCCGATCGGCATGGCCCGTGCGATGAAGTTGGCCGTCGAAGCCGGTCGGGCGTCCTATCTCGCCGGTCGGATTCCCCGCAAGCTCTATGCGACGGCGTCGAGCCCGATCGAGGGGATGCTCGACTGAGCGGTTCGGGCTCCCTCGCGGCGGTGATGCTGGTGACCGACCGGCAGCGGTTTGCTCCACCCCGAAGCGGAGAACCTCTGGCTCCCGGTGAGGAGCGCGTGATCGCCGAAGTCCTCGACCGCGGGGTCGGAGCCGTCCAGCTGCGCGAGAAGGATCTCGACGGGGGGCCGTTGTTGGCGCGGGCCCGAAGGATCCGGGAGATCTGCGACCGCCATGGCGCGCGCTTGCTGGTCAATGGTCGGGTGGACGTCGCCCTGGCTTGTGGCGCCGATGGCGTCCATCTCCCCGGCGGTGGGCTGCCAGTGGATCTCGCGAGGAAGTTATTGCCGCCAGGGTCGCTGGTGGGCTCTTCGATCCACCATCATGCAGACCTCGAAAGCGCGCAGGGCGCGGATTATGTGATTTTCGGCCCCTTGTTCGAGACGACCAGCAAG
Source organism: Binatia bacterium (assembly GCA_965658895.1). GTDB lineage: Bacteria > Desulfobacterota > Binatia > UBA12015 > UBA12015 > UBA12015. The sequence goes on along the minus strand of CBFHUR010000007.1, from coordinate 62,535 downwards.
CCCGGATACGGGCCGGCGCAAGGGACGGCCGGGCTCGCGGCGTTGGTCGCGGCTGCCGGGATGCCGGTTGTGGGTATCGGGGGGATTACGCCGGAGAACGCCCCGGATGTGATCGCGGCGGGCGCTTCGGGTGTGGCGATGATGGGGGCACCGCTGGAAGAACCGGGTTGCCTGGACGGTTTGGCATTGCCGACCCTGAGCCCGATTTTCAACCGATCGGGTTGAATTCCACCCGTCCCGACGCGAGATCATAGAGCGCCGGGGCGATCTGGAGTTTCCCATTTTCCTCGGCCCCCGCGAGGACCGGGCTCTTTTCGAGCAGTGTTTGGCAGGTACCCGCGATATTGGCACAGACGGCCGCGCGAGTGTCGGTGATTCCCGCAACTCGCGGACGGATGGCTTTCACGATTGCCCCCAGATGTCCCGGGGGCGTGTCGGGACCTTGTGCGGCGGCGACGGCCGCACAGGCCACATGGCCAAGAACGAGAATCAGAGGGACTTCAAGCTCCTGGACTGCGAGTTCCAGACTCCCGAGTGTCGCGGAGGATTCGCCCACGTTTCCGCCCTCACGAATGACAAAAAGAGAGCCGAGCAATTCATCAAAGACGATCTCGGGAGAAACGCGGGAATCGGCACAAGTGAGAACGGCCGCAAACGGACTCTGTCCCAATGCATTCTCAGCCCGCATCGACTCGAGGTCTGCGGCGGTCACCGGGTGCCTTGCTCCGGTGGCAAAGCGCAGGTTGCCGGCCGCCAGTCGCTGCAGGGAGTCGGCGGCGGTTTCGGGATGAATCACTTTTTCGGACATGGGAATTCCCTGAAGGGTCGCATGGGAGAAAGATGCACTCAACTGCTGGCGCTGTCTTTCTTGCATGAATGTGCCAAGAGAAGCCTATGGCCGAGAGACAGGTTTATCTGGTTCGTCACGGGTTGGCAGAGGATGTCAGTGCGACGGGTGCCGATTTCGATCGTGCGCTGACGGCGACGGGGATTCGAAAGATGAAGGCCGCAGCGCACGGTCTCGCCACGATCGGCGTGCAGCCCGCTCGCCTGATCGCGAGTCCTTACCGCCGGGCGCAGGAGACTGCCGAGGTCCTTGCCGATGTTCTCGACCCTGCGGATCGGGAGACCTGGGAGGAGTTGGGTTGCGGGGTCGATGTTCAGGTGGTCGCGGCGAAGCTGGCCAACCTCGACCCCCGCGAGGACGTGATGCTGGTCGGACACGAGCCGGACATGGGAGTTCTGCTCTCCTTTTTCCTGACCGGCCAGCCGGATGGATTCTGGACGCATTTTCGCAAGGGGGCCGTTGCCTGCATCGCCGGGGCCAATCTGCCCCCGCACGGCTACGCCCGTCTGGAGTGGTTCGAGCGGGCTACGGTCCTGGGTCGAATCGGCTCCTGAGCCCGGCCCGGGGTTGAGACGATACCCGGATCGCCGGGATTTGCAGACCGGCGGCAACAATGCGATTACGGCGGGTGTCACGGTACTTCAGCCGTGTTTCCAACCAGAGCAAGAGGTAGGCAATGTCGGAAGAGCAGAAGGGGCCGCTGCCGGTCGTCAAGTTTCTCAAGATTCCATCGATGGGAGATCCCTACCTCGAGGGGCATCGGTGCCAGAGCTGTGGCGCGATTTTTCTTGGAGAGCGACGGGTCTGCGGGAAATGCGGCACACGGGACGAAATGGAACCGTTCGCTCTGGCGAAAACCGGAAAGCTCTACAGCTACTCGGTTGTCTACCGCTCCTTCCCCGGAATCGAGACGCCTTATATTTCGGCCATCGTCGATCTCGATGGCGGCGGGACGGTCAAGGGAAATCTGATCGACGTGGAGCCGGATCCTGCCAAAATTGAGTTTGATATGCCTGTCGAGGTTGTGTTTGCCGACGCGTTGGGTCGCAAGGACAAGGACGGCAATAGTTATTTGAGCTACTTCTTCCGCCCTCGGGCGGCCTGAGGAGGAGAGATCCATGAGTGACGTCTATATTCTCGGAATCGACATGATTCGTTTTGGCCGCTTTCCCAATCGGGACGTGGCGGATATCGCCGCTGAGTCGGCTCTTGGTGCTCTCGATGACGCAGGCGTGAGCATCCACGACATCGAAGCCATGTGGTCAGGAAACCTCATGCAGGCCAATGCGATGGTCGGACAGCGTGTTCTGCAGGAAATCGGGCAGACCGGTATCCCGGTCGTCAATTGCGCCAATGCATGCGCGACGGGTGCGACGGCCTTCCGTGATGCATGGCTGTCGGTCAAGGCGGGCGTGTATGATCTGGTTCTCGCCGTGGGCGTGGAGCAGATGGGTCGCGGACTTCTTGGCGGCGGTGGCGGCGGTGGCGGGATCCCGAAGGAAGGTCTTCTGGGTTCGGGAACCATGCCGGCGATCTTTGCCGAGGCGGGGATGGAGCATGCCCGCAAATACGGAACCACTTTCGAGCAATTTGCCAAGGTGTCGGTGAAAAACCACCATCATTCGACGATGAATCCCAAGGCGATGTATCAGAAGGAAACGCCGCTCGATGAGGTCATGGGTGCCGAAATGATCTCCTACCCGAATACCAAATTGATGTGTTCGGTGAACGTGGACGGTTCTGCGGCTGCGGTGATTGCGTCGGAGAAAAAGGCTCGCGAGCTTGGCTTGGGGCGCGCCGTCAAGGTGAAGGCCTCGGTCATGACCAGCGATCCCTTCACCGAGCGTGACCTGACCATGCCGGATGTGAATACATGTACCCGGAATGCCGCGGCGGCAGCTTACGAGATGGCCGGATGTGGCCCGGACGATATCAACCTCGTCGAGTTGCATGATTGCTTCGCGACCGCCGAAATCCTTCACTACGAGAACCTCGGGCTGTGCAAGGACGGTGAGGCCGGGCGGTTGATCGATAATGGCGAGACCGCGCATGGCGGGCGTGTGCCGGTCAATATGTCGGGCGGGTTGTTGTCCAAGGGCCACCCGCTCGGTGCCACCGGGATTGCCAATATCTACGAGGTCTCGACTCATCTCCGCGGCGAGGCCGGCAAGCGCCAGGTCGAAGGCGCGCGTTTGGGATTGACGCATGTGATCGGGCTGGGTTCGGCTTGCGCAATCCATATTCTGGAGAAACCCGAGAGCTGAATTTTCTGCGTGATGCGGCCCGGGCGAGAGCCCGGTTGCGGTGTCTGCCAAGAAAGAGTGGGGCGCGAGAGTTTTCTCGCGCCCCTTTTCTTGTTCTCTTATTCCGATTCTTCGCCGGCCTCGCCGATAGCGCGGGCGAGTTGCGGATCCAGAAGGGCGAGTGCGCGATCCGGCAGGCTGGCGGCCTGGGTCAGGCCTTCTTCAAGCTCCGCGAGCGCCTTTTCGGATAGATCTTCGCGCTCGAGAACCGGGCCGGGCGTGCGCCCCTCCAGCGCATCGGCGTCGGCGCTGCGTACGATCCAGCCCAGAAATCGACTGTGCAGATCGGTGATTTCATCGCGCAGCTCTCGCGGGAGTTGCTGCTGGGCACACGTTTCAGCAAGGCGTTGCGGTGTGGAGAGTTCCTCGATCCGATTGGCAATGGCCAGAAGCCGTGCGGTCGCAGCGATTACGGTCTCCCCTTCGGCTTCGAGATCCACGGTCCGGGATTTGGCGCGACTGGGTCGGGCGGCCTTGAGCAAGGTGGCCAGGAGGGCAGGCGATTGGGCGCCGGCCTCGCGGACTTTTGCCATCAGGTCCGTGGCAAGGTCTTCGTCCCCGATGACCAATCGCGCATCGAAGAAGCTGCCGATCGCTTTCGGGTGGGGCTTTTGATCGCCCGCTGCCCAGCCATCCACGACGGCCAACCAGCCGGCATAGCTGCGGCGCCACGTGCCATGGCGGGCACCGAGGGAAGGGTGAATGTCGGGGATGCCAATTTCGTCCAGAACATCCGAGAGGTGTCGGGCGAGCCGTTCAAACCAGCCGTCGATCGACTCTTCCATCTCGTTGCCTTCATAGACGATCGCGTGGTGTCGTTCGGGGGCCAGTAATCCCTCGCCGCGGCCGCCGGCACCCAGGGAAAGTACCGCCCAGGGCACGGGGGCACGCTCGCTTCCCTCCGAGGCCATTCGTTGTTCGGCAAAGCGCGCGGCGCGTGCCAGGACCTCACGCATTTCGATGTCCACGACCGCGATCGTCTCATGCGGGTCGACGCCATCTTCCACAAGACGCCGCACCAGCGCCGGCAGTCCCCGACGAACATCGCCGAGTGCGCGTGGCGTCGCGGCGTCGGCGAGATTTTCCCCCAGAGCGACGGCATCAGTCCCGGGATCTCCGAGCAGGTCTCGTTGTTGCAGCAATCCGAGCGCACGGCCGGCTGCATCAACTGCCAACAGCCTTCGGACGCCCAGCGCCCGCATCCTTGCCACCGCTCGATAGAGAAAGGCCTCGGCCGAGATCGAGGCAACGGGAGAGGTCATGATTTCCTCGAGTCGCCGATCGAGGGCCGAGGCACCTTCCCGTGCCAGCAGCGAGATCACATCGCGCTCGGTCACGATTCCATCGGCGCGGCCCTGAGCTTCATCCCCTGCGATGGCGGCGCCCAGATGGGACTCGTCCATCTGGCCAATCGCCTCGGCGAGCGTATTGCGTGGGAGCAGCAGGCCAACCCGAGGCGCCATCGCATCGCGGACCCGGTGGCGGTAGAGAAAGCGATCGAGTCGAGCGAGCGGAGCCCTGTCGCGACCACTTTTCCAGGGGTCCGGGGGGGGCAGCGACGTGCGATCAAACCAGCCCTCGTCCCCCTGCCGGTTGCGAATCCGCATTTGTCCGCCCATGCGGGTCTCGGCATCGGCGACGGTCCGGATCCCGGCGGCTTCGAGTTCGGGCAGGAGGTGGCGAAAGATCTCGGCCGTCATGAGCGCATCACCGAGCGCCTCATGGCGGTCTTCCAGAGGGATCCGAAAGCGGGCGGCCAGAGCATCCAGAGTGGATTCGGCGTCGGTGCCATCGAGCGCTGCCGCGAGAAGTTTGGTGTCCAGACAGCGCGGGGGGCGCCATTCGATGCCGGAATTGCGCATCTCGCGAACCAGAATCGCGAGATCAAAGCCGATGCTTTGACCAATGATGACGTCGTCGCCGATCCAGGCCAGAAATTCGTCGCGAATCTCCTCGAAGGTCGGGCAACCGCTGACCATATCATCGGTGATGCCGTGGATGGCAGTGGCGGCCTCTACAATCGGCTGTCTCGGGTCAAGACGTACCGAAAAGGTATTATTTTCGACCTTTTGGCCCTCCTTGAAACGAGTCGCTCCGATTTGAATCAGGCGGTCGTGGGTCACATCCAATCCGGTAGTTTCGGTATCGAGAATTACGGCGTGAATTTCTCGCAAGGGTGTGAGTCGACTGGCGCGCGGCATGGGGCGGAAAACTCCTTTTCTGCAAATGATCTTGCCTATTCCCGGTCAAGTTTGCGAGAACCCTACCCATGGGGAGCGATTGGTGGAAGCGCCTGCCGGCAGATGAGCGTCGCGAATATGAGCGGAGCAACGCGATTTCCGAAGTTCCCCTGCCACCTCATGATGGTTTCCCCAAGGTGATTGTTGCGCTTGTCGAGGCGCTGGCAGCCGATGATGCCGCTGAAGTGCAGCGAGTTTCCAACGTTCTGGTGCGAGGGATCTGCCGGACCCTGAAGACCGCGCGGGCCGTAGTCCGGGTCGCCAACGATCGACCGCATAATGCCGGCGGTGAGCTCCATGGGCTCTATGAACCTGGCGAGGATGGCAGCGTTGCGCATATCACGGTCTGGATGCGGACGGCCAAGCGCGGCGAGGTCGTCGCGCCACGCACTTTTCTGCGAACGTTGCTGCATGAGGTGGGGCATCACCTCGATATGGAGTTGTTCGATCTTCCGGAATCCTACCATTCGCGTGGCTTCTATCGGCGCGAATCCAGTCTTTACCGGATCCTGACCCGGGGCACGGATCTGGCACCCCGCCGCCGCGGGGGCCGGGCGCCGCAGCCGGCCTCCGCCGGACCCGCCGAAGAACCGGAATCCCGGCAGAAGGTTTCTGCCAATGAAGGGCTGGCGATGCTACGCGCGGTTGCCGATGAAATCCGCCAACGTCGACGGAATCGCTCCGGACCCGAGAGCCTTTGACGAGGGCGCTCCGGACTGCGAGTTTGGTGCCGTGATGGTGATCCTTTCGAGGCAGGCCCGGAGGTTCCGATGACAGATGTCGCGGTGCCCTTTCGCGTTCTGCCGCATCTCACTGATCGGACGGCTGCTTTCTGGCAGGGCGGTGAGAGCGGCGAGTTGCGATTTCATCGATGTCGTTCTTGCGGCTTCTGGCTGCATCCTCCGGTGCCGATCTGTTCGGCTTGCGGTTCGTCCGACGTCGCGCCCGAAGCGGTTTCCGGAAGGGCCCGTGTCTTGACATTTACGACCAACTATCAGGCGTGGATGCCGGGCCCCGAGTTGCCGTATGTCGTCGCCATTGTCGCCATTGAGGAAGACCCCCGCGTTCGGCTCACCACCAATATTGTCGGATGTGCGCCAGAGGAGGTTCGGATCGATATGCCGGTCGAGGTGGTTTTCGAGCATCATCCGGACCCCAATGGAGATATCTGGATTCCGCTCTTTACGCCGATCCGTGAGGCGGCATCGTGACCACGGATATCGAGAAGTTCGAGCGGCGTTCTCATATTACGGGAATCGGACAATCAGAGATCGGCCGCCGCCTGTATCGCGATCCATTGGCTTTGACCATCGAGGCCTGTCGCGCGGCGATTACGGATGCCGGATTGAAGCCCGAGGATATCGATGGTCTCTCGACCTATCCCGGAATGCTGGATGGAGGTCCCGGATTCAACGGAGCCAATGCCACCGAGGTACAGGACGCCATGCGTCTGGAGCTCGATTGGTTTGATTCGGGCGTGGAGACATCGGGTCAATTGGGTTCGGTCATCAAGGCCTGCATGGCCGTGGGCGCCGGCTTGGCGAATCATGTTCTCTGTTTTCGCAGTGTTTGGGAGGGGTCAGCTCAAAAGGGCGGCGGACGACCACCGATCGGTGGCGGCGGAGCGGGGTTTCGTGCCTCGGGATCTCTGCAATGGACGCTGCCGTTTGCGGCGCCGTCGGCAGCGATCTGGGTGGCGATGTTTGCCGCCCGGCATTTTCACGAGTTCGGCACCACACGCGAGCAACTAGCCGAAATCGCCCTGAACGGTCGCCGTCATGCGGCGCGCAATCCTCAGGCGATTTACCGCGATCCGCTCTCTCTCGAAGACTATATGGCGGCTCGGATGATTTCATGGCCCTTCTGTCTTCTGGATTGCGATGTGCCCTGTGACGGGGCGACTGCTTTTGTGGTGTCGCGCGACGAACGGGCCAAGGATGCACCGCACCCTGCTATCCGCGTGGAGGCTGTGGGGACGGCGCTGCACGGACGACCTTCCTGGGATCAATTCGATGATTTGACCACCATGGCGAATCGGGACGCGGCAACCCACCTCTGGTCGCGCACCGATCTCAAGCCGGCCGACGTCGACGTGGCGCAGATTTATGATGGTTTCAGTTTCCTCGCACTCTCGTGGTTGGAGGCGCTGGGCTTTTGCAAGGTGGGCGAGGGTGGTCCCTTTCTCGAGGGAGGCGAGAGGATCTCGCTGGAGGGCGAATTGCCCATGAACACCCACGGAGGACAGCTTTCCGCGGGACGTTTGCATGGCTACGGATTTTTGCATGAGGCCGTCCTGCAGCTTCGTGGTGATGCGGGTCCGCGCCAGGTTCCCGGAAGCCCGCAGGTGGCGGTGGCGGCGGCCGGTGGGGGGAATACGTGCGGCTGCCTCCTGGTTTGTCGGGATTGAGTGCTCGGGCTGCGCTTTCGTGCGGTCTGGTCTAGAGGAGAGGCATGGCTCTCTCCGGAATTCGGGTGCTCGACCTCGGTGGCCCCGCGGGTCGCTATGCCGGCCGCCTGCTCGCAGGTTTGGGTGCCGAGGTTCTTCGTCCTGCATCGTTGATGTCCGCCACCGAGGAGGCGCTCGGTGCTGCCGGCCGCTTGTACTACGAAAGCGGTAAAACCGAAGTCTCCGAAACCCCGGAAGTCTGGGTTGCTCGCTCGCAGGCACCTGCGGATATCGTGATTGAAGAAGGTCTCGATCTCGAGCTCTCGCGCGCGCTGGCAGTGCGATGGCCCGAGGCCATCGTGATTCGCTGCACTCCGTTCGGATCTACCGGACCTCGGGAGAGTTGGGCGGGGTCGGATCTGGTCTGCGCCTCACGAGCCGGAATGGTTTTTGTCAACGGCCACCCCGAGGCACCACCGCTGCAACCCTACGGCATGCAGGCGTATCATGCAGCCGGCATCTGGGGTGCCCTGGCGGCGTTGCTGGGGCTGTCGAACCGTCGACACACGGGGCATGGCGACTGGATCGATCTTTCGATTCAGGCGGCCGCGGCCGCAGCCGTCGAGCATGTTACCGGACTGCGTCGTCAGGGCCGTGGAATCGCGCGGCGACAGGGTACGCTACATTGGAGTCGTGTTTTCCGAGGTGGGCCGACTCGGGATGGCTGGATTCTGCATACGACGGCGGGGGATTGGCAAACGCTCTCCTTGTGGGTGCACGATGAGTCGAACCAACCTGCGTTGCTCGACGCCGATCTGGACCAGATCGATATCCGTCGCGAACGCTGCGGCGAGCTTTTCGATGCGCTGGACCGTTGGGCGGCGGACAAGACGGCATCCCGGATTGAAGAGGAAGGCCAGTTGCGGCGATTGACCTTTGCCGAGATTCGCCAACCGGAGCGTCTCGCCGCGGATCCCCAACTGGCGGCACGTGGCTTCCCGGGCGATCGTGTGGGAGAAATCGCCTTGCCCGGGCCACCTCTGGTCTTCTCGAAGACGCCCTACCATAGTCTTGCAGCCCCTCGCGAGGCGCCTCGCTGGAGCGGACTCGCGCGACCTCGGGAGTTGGCGAAACCCACCGAGAGGTCGATGGGATCGATGAGGTCGCTGGGATCAACGGGGTCGACGCGCCTTCCGCTCGAGGGTTGTGTGGTGCTTGATTTCACCTGGGTCGTTGCCGGCCCGGTGGCCACCCGGATCCTTGCCGACCATGGGGCGACCGTCATCAAGGTGGAGCATTTGCAATCCGCGGACTTCGGAAGCCGTCGCGGTGGTCTGACCGGGAACCTGAATCGGGGGAAACAAAGTCTGGCCCTGAATATGGAGTTGCCTCGAGGACGCGAGGTGGCACAACGTCTGGCGGCAAAGGCCGATATCGTTATCGACAACTTCTCGGCGCGCGTGATGCAGAATTGGGGACTGGATTACGAGTCTCTCTGTGCCCTTCGTCCCGATACGATTCAGGTCCGCCTCTCGGGTTTCGGACTTACCGGACCGGAAAAAGATCGCGTGAGTTATGGACCGACACTGCAGGCCATGGCCGGCCTGGCGCATTTGATGCGTCACCCCGACGGTCCTCCGGGTGGTTGGGGCTATTCCTGGTCGGATATGGTGGGTGGCTTGATGGGGGCGGTCGGCGCTCTGGCGGCGCTGGAATCGCGGGCCGAGACCGGCCAGGGTCAATTGGTCGACGTGGGCCAATACGGCAATCTGGTCAGCCTGCTGGGCCCCGGGCTTGGCGACCTGCTGGCCGGACGAGCGCAGCCGCCGATGGGCAATGCCAGTCAGCAAGGGGCCGCCTGCCCCCATGGGATCTATCGGGCCCGGGATGAAGACCGCGCCGATGGAGGCGCTGGCGATCGCTGGGTGTCCCTGGCGATCCTCACGGATCATCAATGGGCACAATTTGCCAAAGTGGTGGCGCAGGACGGCCCCTCCTGGCCGATGGCAACCGAGCTGCGCGAACTTGCTGGCCGCCAGCGCGCCGGTGCGGCGCTCGAGCAGCATGTGGGCGACTGGGTGGCCTCACAGACGGCCGCGTCGGTCGAGCGCCGGTTGCAGGCCGTCGGGGTCCCGGCGGGATTGGTAGCCGATGGGGATGATCTTTTGTCGGATGAGCAGCTTCTTGCAAGAGGCTATTTCCCGAGGATAGAAACGCCTGAAGGTGTGGTCGAGATTTTTGACGGGATTCCGTTTCTGGCAGAGCGCGGAGCCGGGGTCTTGCAGCAACCGGGGCCGCTCCGCGGCGAGCAGGGAGCCGCGGTGCTTGCAGAAGTCCTGAAGATGAAACCGGATGAGATGGAGCGATTGCGCGCGGAAGGAGTGATCGCTTGAGCGATCGAGTGAGAAGCTACGCGGAAGCCGGTGTCGATGCGGTCGCCCTGGCAAGTGGTCTCGGGAAATTGGTGGGGCGCCTTGCCGAGACAAGCAGCTTTCCACGCCGTGGCAAACCTGTCCTGCCCAACGGGCTTTTCGCCAATGTCCTCGACCTCGGCACCGGGCAGGGGTTGGCGATCGGGTCCGGGGGCGTGGGCACCAAGCTCCTGGTGGCGCATGCCTTGAGGGATTACAGCACTGTCGGCATCGATCTTGTGGCAACCAACGTCAATGACCTTCTTTGTGTTGGCGCCGAGCCGATTGCCATGGTCGATTCCATTTCCGTGCCGGATGCCGATGCCGAACTTCTCGAGGAACTGGCGATCGGACTTGTCGAGGGCGCTCGGCAGGCGAGGATCAGTGTGCCCGGCGGCGAGATCGCGCAAGTGCGTGAGCTACTGGCAACCCATCCCCCGGACGGTCGGGCCGGCGTGGATTTAAGCGGCACGGCCGTTGGTGTCGTTCCGATGGATCGTCTGATTGTCGGCGAAGATGTTCAGCCGGGAGACCTGGTGATCGGACTTCCTTCGACGGGGCTGCATGCAAACGGCTACACTTTGGCACGCAAGGTTCTTTCCGATGGTTATGGTGCCGATGATTACAGGGAGCGGCCCGAGACGTTCGGCGGGCGTACGGTCGGCGAGGAGTTGCTGAAACCCACCGCGATCTATGTTCGCGAAGCGATGAGCCTTCTGGACGCGGGTGTGCCGATCAAGGCTATGGCGCATGTTGCTGGTGACGGCTTGCTGAACCTCCTGCGGATTCAGAGTGCGGCCGTTGGTTTTGTCCTCGAAAGCTTGCCTGATCCGCCCGCGGTGATGGCATTGGTAGCCCACCGCGGGGGGGTGGCACCGGCGGAGATGTATCAGACCTTCAATATGGGTATTGGATTCACGTTTGTGGTGAGCGAGCAGGAATCTGATCGCACCCTCGAAATTTTGCAAAGTGTCGGGGCCGATCCGATGGTTCTAGGCAGGGCCGTCCGCGATGATTATAGTGGTCTGTCGCTGCCGCAGCAGCGTTTGGTCGGATCGGGTAAGGAGTTTCGAGCGGTCTGAAGTGGCGGATCGGCGAGGCAGCAACGGCGCAGGGAGACGAAATGGAATTGTCAGAACTCGAGAAACTGGTCCAGGCAGAGGAAGTCGATACCGTGATCGTCGGATTCACCGATCTCTACGGCAGGTTGATGGGCAAGCGTTGCGATGCCGACTACTTTCTCGAAGAAGTCGCCCGTGACGGGACTCATAGCTGTGATTATTTATTGACCGTCGATATGGAGATGGAGCCGGTGGCCGGCTACAAGCTCGCGAATTGGGAGCGGGGTTATGGCGACTTCCATCTTGTCCCGGATTTCTCCACGATGCGCCTGGCCTCCTGGCTGGATCGCACGGCGCTGATTCTCTGCGATGTACAGTCCGATCAGGATCATGCGTTGGTTGCCCAGGCGCCGCGATCGATCCTGCGACGGCAACTCGAGGCTGCACGGGAACTCGGCTTCGATGTGATGGCTGCCTCCGAGTTGGAGTACTATATTTTCGAAAATAGTTACCGGGCCGCGATGGAGAAAAATTTTCAGGACCTGCAACCCGCCGGTTGGTACCTCGAGGACTATCACACCTTTCAGGGTTCTCGCGTCGAGAAGCTGAATGCGGCCGCCCGTCGCCATTTGCGGCGATCCGAGGTTCCTGTGGAGACAACCAAGGGGGAGTGGGGCCTGGGCCAGCATGAGTTGAATATCCGTTATGCCGAAGCTCTCGCGATGGCGGACCGTCACGTGATCCTCAAACAATGTGTTCGTGAGATTGCCGACCAGCTCGATCCCCCCATGAGCGTGACCTTCATGGCGAAATTTGCCGAGGATCGGGCGGGCTCCAGCTGTCATATTCATATGAGCCTCTGGAAGGATGGCAAGAATGCCTTTGCCGGAGAGGAAGCCTTCGGCCCGGTGCGCGGTTCGCAGACCTTTGGTGCCTTTCTTGCGGGTTGGCAGGCCCATGCTCCCGAGATGATGGCTCTTTATGCCCCGACAGTGAATTCCTACAAGCGTTATCAGCCCGGGTCCTGGGCGCCGACGCGATTGGCCTGGAGCCAGGACAATCGCACGGCGGGCTTCCGCGTGGTGGGCCACGATCAATCTCTTCGCGTGGAATGTCGGATTCCCGGCGCCGATGTAAACCCTTACCTGGCTTACGCGGCGGCGATCGCCTCGGGGCTCGACGGCGTGCGTCGAGGTTTGTCACCTGAGCCGAATTTCTCGGGCGACGTGTATCAAGCTGAAGAAATTCCGGAGGTCCCCATGAGCCTCGGAGATGCGACCGAGCGTTTTGCCGGTAGTGCTTTTGCCCGCGAGGTTCTCGGTGAGGACGTGGTGGATCACTATACGCATTTCTTCCGCGAGGAGTTACGTGCGCATCATGCGGCGGTGAGCGATTGGGAGCGCCGTCGCTACTTCGAGCGAATCTGAGGTCGTGGCGGTTTCTCTTCTCGATCCGCGAAATGGCGAAGCCTTCGATTTGCCAGTCGCGGCAAATCCTCCGAAAACCTATGTGGTCGCCTCGACGCCGCGCACCGGGAGCACGCTTCTTTGCCGACTGCTCTGGGACCTGGACTGTGTGGGCGCACCCAAGGAGTATCTCAATCCGATGCAGATGCGGGATTGGGAGGTGAGGATGGGCGACTCGGTGGCGTGGCGTTTTTTTTGCGCCTGTCTGCGCGGGCCGGCGGTGGGTTTGTTGGGACAACGAGAGTGGAAACCCGAGGAGTTTCAACGCTACGTCGAACGGATTCGACGGCGCCGCACAAGTACCGGTGGGTTCTTCGGCATCAAGATTCATCGTCACCACTTCGAGAAATTTTTTGTCGCGGGCAAGATCTCTCTCGAGGAGACGCTTGCCCCCCGGCAATGGATTTTTTTGCGCCGTGTGGATCGAGTGGCGCAAGCGGTTTCCTGGTCGCGGGCTCTGCAGAGTGGCCGCTGGGCGGCGCATCAGAGATTTGCCTTTCCGGTGGTCTACCGGCGCCGCCAGATTGGAAAATTAATCGCGCAGATCGAGGCTCAAGAGGCCGCCTGGGAAAGGTACTTTCAAACCCGCGAGATCGAACCCCTGCGACTGCGCTACGAAGATCTTGTTGAGGATCGCGCGGCTGTGCTGCGGTCGGTGCTGGGATATCTCGGGGCAGCGAATGCTGGCGGGATCCCTTTGCCCGAGCCGGATCTGGAACGACAATCCGACGACCTCAATCGGCTCTGGATCGAGCGCTATCGGGAGGAGTCCTGAACGGCGGGGAAGGTTTTCCCGGCGCGAGACGAAACGGTTTTCCTGTGGTAGGTGGCGCCCATGCGCCTTGAAAATCGAGTTGCCCTGATCACGGGAGCCGCTGCCGGTATTGGCCGGGAAACGGCTCTGCTCTTCGCTCGCGAAGGAGCCCAAATTGTCTGTGTGGATCTGGATGCCGTGAATGCGGAGAAGACGGTCGCGGAAATTGAAGCCCTGGGTGGTCGGGCGGTCTTTCAGAAAGCCGATATCTCACGGGCTGCTGATTGTGAGGCGATGGTGGCCCGCGCCGAGACCGAGTTCGGCAAATTGGAAATCCTTTTCAACAATGCCGGAATCATGGACTCGGCGGACGATAATGCCGAAGTGACTGAAGAAGATGTGTTTGATCGGACCATGGCGATCAATGTGAAGGGCGTATTTTTTGGGTGCAAGTACGGGATTCCGGCGATCCGGCGTGCGGGGGGAGGGTCGATCATCAATACGGCTTCCTTTGTCGCGCTTCTCGGTGCGGCGACGCCTCAGGTGGCTTATACCGCCTCCAAGGGCGCGGTTCTGGCGATGTCGCGCGAGTTGTCGGTCATCCACGCGCGCGAGGGGATTCGCGTGAACGCGCTATGCCCGGGGCCCTTGCGCACCGAGTTGTTGATGAAGTTTCTCGATACGGAGGAAAAAAAACAGAGACGCCTCGTCCATGTCCCGATGGGGCGGTTCGGAGAGGCGGCCGAAATGGCGCAAGCCGCGCTCTATCTGGCCAGTGACGAGTCTTCCTATGTGACCGGTACAACCTTTACGGTCGATGGTGGTATCACTGCTGCCTATGTAACTCCGGAGTAAGGCCGATGAGCGATTTTCTGTCCGTACGAAATCCCTGGAACGACCAATTGGTCGCCGAATTCCCGTATGACGATGCCGGCTCGGTCGAGAGGAAATTGGCCGCGTCATCGGCGGCCTTTGATCGCTGGCGCAAAGTCCCCCTCGCGGAGCGGATCGAACAGGTGCAAGAGGGGCTGTCGCGATTCTCGGCATGTGGCGACGAGATCGCTCTCGGCATTACCCAGCAGATGGGCAAGCCGCTCGGTCAGGCCGAAGGCGAGCATGCCACTTGTCTGGCCCGAGCGAATCAGTCGATTGCGGATGCCCCGAGCGCTCTGGCGACCGATATCCTGAAGGCACCCGAGGGCTTCGACTATCGAATCGCTCACGATCCTCTTGGGGTGGTCTTTGATCTGGCCGCCTGGAATTACCCGCTGCTGATTCCGATCAACGTGATCGCACCGGCGTTGCTGGCAGGCAATACCGTTTTGCTCAAGCATAGCGCGAAGACGCCGCTTTGTGCGCGGGCCTTCAGCGATGCTTTCGGCGATCTGGACATTCCGGATCTGGTGCAGGACCTTGTCCTGCGCCACGACCAATCGACAAGTTTGATCGGCGATCCCCGCATCGCTCATGTCGCTTTTACCGGATCTGTGGAAGGCGGCCGCGAGATCCACCGGGCCGTCGGTGAGCGGTTTATCGATGCCGGACTCGAATTGGGTGGCAAGGACCCCGCCTATATTGCCGAAGATGCCGATCTGGGTCAGGCGGCAGCCGGGGTCGTCGACGGGGCTTGCTATAATGCCGGACAATCCTGTTGCGCTGTCGAGCGGGTCTATGTGCATCGGTCGCTCCATGCTGAATTTCTGGAGCGAGCACAGGCGTTGCTCGAGGCTTATCAAGCCGGCGATCCGCTGGACCCGGAAACCACCATTGGTCCGCTTGCGAGCGCTTCGGCGCCCGCCTTTCTTCAGGATCAAGTCGATGAAGCCGTCTCGCAAGGTGCGCGCGTTCTGACGGGAGGCGAGAGCCTGGGTGACCATCCGCGCTTTTATCCGCCGACACTTCTCGATGGCGTTCCCAACCGAGCGCGTGTGATGCAGGAAGAGAGCTTCGGTCCTTTGCTGCCGGTGCTGGCGGTCGACTCGGATGAAGAAGCTTTGGCGCTCATGAATGATAGCGCTTTCGGGTTGACCGCCAGTGTGTGGACGGCAAGCGGGGCCAGAGCCGAGACCCTGGCTGCGGATCTGGCGACCGGGACGGTCTTCCAAAATCGTTGTGATTATCTCGAGCCTGCCCTTCCATGGACGGGCGTCGGCGATAGTGGCAAGGGGTCGACTCTCTCCCGCTATGGTTTTCATGGTCTTACCCGACGAAAGTCGCTGCATCTTCGCCGCGCGTGAGGCTTTCGCAGGGTTTCGCAAGGTTTTCGTGGGGAATCCCCTTGGTGTCCAGGTCGCCTTTCGTACGCGAGGCCTGTCTGCACGAGTCGCGCGTTTGGTGCTTATAGCGTGATCGTCAGGAAAGTCCTGTAGCGGCTGTGTCGATGCCTGAGCGCATAACACGTCCGGGTGTGGCGCCGGTGGGTTTTCCGTCGACGAGAATATCGGTGCCCGCGACAAGCACGCGCGAGATTCCTTCCGCTTCGGCATAGAGTCGTGCGGCGCCGCCGGGCAGGTCCGCGCGGGTATGGACGGGACCGGCCCCGATGAGATCGGGGTCAAAGACGACCAGGTCGGCATGCCAGCCCTCGGCAATCCGACCCCGGTGGGTGAATCCGTAGAGGCGACCGGGGAGGTCGGTGAGCTGATGGACAGCCTCTTCAAGCGAGAGGAGGTTTCTCTCGCGGACACCGGGCCCCAGCAACATGGTGGAGACGGCGAATGTATCGATCATGTCCAGATGCGCGCCGGCATCGGAGGCTCCGATCAGAGTTCGATCATCCTGCCAGACTTTGGCTCGCAGGGCCCAGCTTTCGTCATCATCCCCCGGCATGTCGGGTTTGAAGGACGTCCTGAGATCATCGGCACCGGCGATGTCGAGCAGGACATCGAGGGGCGGCTTGTCTTCTTCTGCAGCGATTTCGCCGACCGTACGCCCCTCGTAGCATTTGTTCTCGGGGCTGAAGGCCTCATCGATTCGGTAGAGCGACCAGTTTGCAAAAAAGGCCATGCCCCCGGCTTCCGGCGAGGCTGCCCTTTCTCCGAGTTCGCGGCGGACGGCGGGATCGGCAAACTTTCGGATACGCTCGGGAAGGGGCAAGGCGATGATTTCGGCAAACCCGGGCAGGGCATCGAAGATGAAGCCGGAGATGAAGTTCAACCGCAGCGACATCACTTGCGGCAGGGTCAGCGCGACCACGCGGCCGCCTTTTTCCGCGGCAAAGTCGGCTGCACTCAATTGATTGGCGGGATGGTCAGGTTGGTAGGAGTTCACCACCAGCACGTTCCAGTTCAGCGCTCTCTGGGCGGCGCAGGAGAGGTCGGCCATCAATTCTCGTTCATGATCCTGAAAGGGGCCGACGCCGGGGAGAAACTCCAGGCTGGTGCCCTCGTGGTCGCGAAGCGCCCCGGCGAGAGCAATCAACTCCTCGCGGGCCGCATGGCGTGAGGGAACGGGTTGGCCATCGCCATCGTTATGGGTCGGGGCCACGGAAGAAGAAAACCCCAATCCGCCGCCGCGTAGCGATTCGTGCAGAAGATCCACCATCGCCTCGACCTGGGAATCATCGGCTTCATGACCGACAGCCTTTTCTCCCATCACAACTCGGCGCAGTGCCGAATGCCCCACCATGAAACCGGCATTGATCGCGAGATCTTTCTCAAAGCTCGCGAGATACTCGGCAAAACTGGTCCAGTTCCAGGGAACACCCTGCTGGAGAGATTCCAGCGGCATGCCCTCGACTCGCGCGAGCATGCGGGTGAGGTAGTCGCCGGCACCCGGGGAGAGCGGCGCGATCGAGAAGCCGCAATTGCCCCCGACCACGGTCGTGACGCCATGGTTGGAAGAAGGGCTCAGGGTGGGATCCCAGAAAACCTGCGCATCGTAGTGGGTATGAACATCGATAAAGCCCGGCGCCACGATTTGGCCCTGAAGATCAAGGACGCGATCATTTGTGCGGCCTTCCAGATTTCCGATGGCGGCAATTCGTCCGTCCTTCAGGCCGATGTCTCCCTGCCGACGCGGCGCACCGGTGCCGTCCACGATGGTCCCGTTGGTCAAAAGCGTATCGAAATCTGGCATGCGTGTCTGTCCTTGTCGTCGGCCGGGGAGGGCCCGGGGTCTGTCTCTCAGCAGTAGTCCGGACGCCTGTCGTTGGTCAACCTGAGGGTTTGATGGACGGCTGCGAGGAATCGCGCGGGGCGCTGGCGGTTCTGCTTCCTGCCGGGTAGCGTCCAACCGTTACCTGCCTGTGATTTGCAGGCCCGATAGGAGACCTCATGCGTGCAGCCGTGTTGGAAGAACCCGGGAAACCAGTCGTGATTCGACAAGATGTGGAGATCGCAGCACCCAAGGCCGGTCAGGTCTCCGTGGAGGTCCGGCATTGCGGCCTCTGTCACTCCGACCTCAGCATCATCGATGGGGTATTCCCGGGGATGATGCCCCTGGTTCTCGGACATGAAGCTGCCGGTGTCGTTGCCGAGGTGGGTCCCGGTGTGACGTCCCTGGTTCCGGGCGATCACGTGGTCCTCACGCCCACGCCTCCGTGTGGAACCTGCTATTGGTGTGTCCGCGGCGAAGCCAGCGTTTGTACGAATGCGAATTCGATTGTCACCGGGCTCCTGCCGGATGGGACGACGCCTCTGTCGTTGAAAGGAGAGCCTGTCTATCGCGGCGTTGGTGTAGGCGCTTTTGCCGACCGTGTGGTGACGCCGGAAACCGGCGCTGTAAAAATCGACAAGGACATTCCTCTGGATGTCGCCTGTGTGATTGGCTGCGCAGTGCAGACGGGGACCGGAGCGGTTTTGAATGCCGCGGGTGTCCAGTCCGGAGATACGGTTCTGATCATGGGACTTGGCGGTGTTGGCCTGTCCGCAGTGCAAGGCGCTCGGGTGGCAGGTGCCTCGCGGATTCTCGTTTCTGATCCGGTGAGTTCTCGTCGAGAAGCGGCGATGGCGATGGGCGCAACCGATCTTCTCGATCCCATGAAGGATGACGTAGTGGCTGCGGCACAGGCGATCAATGGCGTGGGTGTGGACTACGCCTTCGAGACCGCTGGCAAGAGCGCGTTGCTCGATACCGGATTGGCGGCCATCCGCAACGGCGGTACGCTGGTAGCGGTTGGCGCCCCGCCTCTGGAGGAGACCTTCACCATCCTTCCCGCGGCCTTTGTCATCACGGGCAAGAAGCTGATTTCGACGGTCCTCGGGGATGCACATTCCCTGCGTGATATTCCCCGCTATCTGGATCTCTGGAAGTCTGGCCGCCTCGACCTCGAGGCCTTGATTACCAACAGTCGGCCCATTGAGGAGATCAATGAGGCATGTGACGATTTGCGAGCCGGTAAAGGCGTCCGGACAGTCTTGAATTTTTGAGGAGAACCCTCCAAAAGGATATCTCCATGCAGCGACAATCGTTCCTTCAGAAAAGACTTAGTCTCCGACGGCTCAAGCAGGAGTTCGCACCTCTCGCCGGTGTGGAGATCACCGTGCAGGACGCGGAAAATATGGGCTATTCTTCGGCGTGGTACGCCGAGGTTCTCGGCGCTGAGGCCGCCAGGTCCGGTTCGGTCTCCATCGGTCGTCTGGGGCCGGCTTTGCCCAACCCCGATGTCGTGGAACTGGTCCGGTACAAGGCTGCCGTTCTGGATCTGGAGCGCCGGTATGCAGATATTCTGGAGACTCGGTTTTCACCCTATGATGTGGTGGCCGCAGGCGTGGCTGAGCGCGGCTTCCTCCATGTATGTCGGATGCTTTTCCCGGGCGAAGAGGAGGTTGCCCTGGGCGCGCTTCTGCCTCATCTTCGTCGTCCTGCGGTCGCGGAATTTTTGGGGTCCGCGGGAATCGCCGCCGTCAAGGCGCGTCTGGCGCAGATCGAGGAGGCCGCACAGGCTCGAAGGCAGCGAATCGAGGAGGCTTCCTTTGCCCTGGACCGTGAGGTGGACCTTCAGGATGCCGAGATGTCCGGTGCCGCAAATGCAGAAATCCACGATCTGGCGGCGGTCTGGTTTGGCGAGGATATCACCCTGAATGTCGAGACTCTCTTGATGGTGCCGCAGGTGGAAGCCTTCGCGAAGTTGGCTCGCTGGCGGGTGATGATGGCCACGTCCTGAGCGGCGGTATCCGGTTTACGGGAGGTTGGGGAACTTCCAGGCATCTTCTGCCTCGTATCCAAGAACTTCGCCGACCGCAGTGTCAATTCGGAACTGGTCCTTGTTGAACTTGGTCTTCAGGAAAAACGGAGTGCCCCAGGAATAAATTCGCTGATAGCTCAGCGCCAGTGCGATATTGGCCCACCCACTCCAGAGGCTGAGAACGATCAGGCTGGTCACGAGTGCTTTTTTGAGCACTCCTTTGCGGATATCGGCAACGGCCAACAATCCGGCCGCGCACGTAATGGCGGCGGCGGGAAATGCATCGTGAAGAAATCTGTGGGTGACGCCGACGGACATGAGGAAGGGAAATGAACCCGCCAGGGCGCCCAGAAGAGGCAGGCGCAGGTAGGGCCCGACGCCGCGCGCGCCTCGGGCAATGCTGATCGCCCCGATCAGGCCCAGGAGCAGGATGGCGGGCATGACGGTCGTGGCACTTGCGTAGCGTTCCACAAAGTCGGCGTAGCTGTCGGGAAAGGGGCTGGCGGCCACCCACGAGGGTTCTGCGTAGACACGGACTCGTCGCGAGGGCCGGCTGAGGTAGGGGGGTGGTTCCACCTCGTCGACCGGCAACGGTATCGCACTATGGAGGGTGGGGTAGATCCACGGAAAGGATTCATCCAGAAGAACGTTGCGTGGGTCGAGGTAGCTGTAGAGATTTCGAGGTGCGTTGCCCAGGTGCAGCAAGCTTCCGCCCACTTTCTCCAATCGGCCCTTGTCCTGATAGCTGACGTGGTATTGCAGGGGCACGCTTTCAAAGGCATTGCCGAATTTCTGGTGGTTGACAAAACCGAAGCTGGCGATGGTCCCCACGGCCAGAGCTAACGCCACCCAACCGTCGCGGATGCGGTCGGCACGCGGGTAGGCCCCACACCAACCAAAGGCGCGACGCCATGGGCCGGGGCGGTTGGGTCCGGCCAACAGGAGGATTCCTGTGGCCAGCAGCGCGACTACCGTGCCGCCGCCGACCGAAGCCCGCGAGAGGACCGAAAATGTCCCGAGAAAGCCGCTCGCAAGCAGAGCGGCCAGTCGAGGTTCCCGCAGATAGGCGGCCAGGCAAATATAGGAGCCAAGGGCTCCGAGGCTGCCGAAGAGAATGGCCTCATGATATACGAAGGCCCGCGAATTGATGAACGGGAGAGTGGACCCGAACCCCATCAGCAACAAGAACGCGCCGACCCAGAAAGGGCGCATGCGCAGCGTGTTGCCCTCCTCCTCGCGAATGCGGATCATCCACTGCAACAGTCCCAGCACCGCAAGTACCGTGGCGAGCGTACCGAGAAGCACCAGCGAACGACTCCATGTGCCAGGATCGGCTTCTCCGAAGGCGTAGGTCAGAAAACGCAAAAGCGCCGGGCCGGGGCCGAAGTACATAAAGGCTTTGCCGTCGACCAGAAAGGTTTCGACATGGGTAACCTTTTCCGGAACGTCCCAGGTACCGTTTTCCCATAAAACCTTTGCCTGCCAGTCGTAGAGCCCGCCTTGCGGCTCCCAGGCAAAAAATCCGAAATGCCCCCAAGTGACCAGCCAGGCCGCCGCCCATCCAATGACCGCAATGGCCAGCAACGCCCAGGGATTACCGATCCCGAATCTGGTGGCTTTCATGATAGATCCCTCATGATGGTCTGGTTGCGTTTCCAGATCTGATAGTACCGCGTGCTGGCGGCGAGATCATAATATCGTTGCAACTGCTCGGCGACCCAGGGCTCGTAGCTGGCGAAGTTTCCGGCTTGAAACTCGGGATAGCGGCGTTTGCTGAGGATCAGAAACTCGGTCTCGGCGTCCCGGATTTGTTGCAGGAAGCGGATCTCGTCCTCGCGGGTGGCGAGCCACCCGGGGCCTACACCGGTGTCCGTTGTCGGATGGGGTGTCTCCGCGAGGAAATTGATCAATTGCTCCTCGGGCAGGACGGCGACGGCGTCCCCCGGTTTGGTCTGGGCTCGGAGGTAGTCGATGGTTCGTTTCATCGGCAGGCCGGTTGCGCGCGTGGTGTAGATCGTCCCGCGCGGAAAGCTCAGGGCAAAATCCATCCCGCGATACTGGGCCGCGTGTTGGCTGGCACCGCAGGCGATCCAGACCACGAGGACAAACGCCACGCCGCGAGAGTGTTCGCGGCCCCCCGAGGACAGCAGTGCTGTGGCATGGCCGACAAGCCAGACCACGAGGAAGGGACCGAGAACCGCGTAGTAAGCCGGCCAGGCCACGCGGAAAGAC
The DNA here is from genome assembly GCA_965658895.1 of Binatia bacterium. Taxonomy (GTDB): domain Bacteria; phylum Desulfobacterota; class Binatia; order UBA12015; family UBA12015; genus UBA12015. The sequence goes on along the minus strand of CBFHUR010000007.1, from coordinate 40,708 downwards.
CAGCGCAGGGTCACGACGAAGGAAAAAACACCCACGATGGCCAGTGTGCGCCAGACGGTGGCCGGACCCATCCGTTCGCGCAGGACCATCGCGACAGCAGCCAGAGCAATCCAGACTGTTGGTGCCCAACTGAATTGAATCTGTTTGTAAACGTTGGCGACTTCATCGGGGCTCAGGTGGCGGGCTCCCAAATAGGTGGCACCGGCGGCGAACAGGAGCAGGAAGCTACCAGCGATCGCATCGACGACGCCCTCGCCAAGCCATCGTAATCCCAAGGTTGCCAAGCAGGCCGCCAGAGGGAAGACGACCAGATAGCAGATGGCCGCCGCACCGATTTCGGGCAGTAGCGGCGGGAAGAGGTTTTGCGTGTAGTTGCCCAGTGCATCCGAGAGCGACCGTTCCCGATAGATATTGTCGAAGATCAGAACATCCCAGGGGACGTGGATCAGCAGAACCCCGAGGACGGCAGCGCCCAGCAGGGCGCCGGGGGCACCCACGCGCACGAGGTCGAGGAGGCGATTGCGGATGGATGTCGCTGCCGTTTGGGCATCCCGCGGCCGCAGAAAGAGCGTGTAGAAAAAAAGCGTGGCGGCTGCGGCCAGTCCGTATTCCAATTTGGAGAGTCCCGTCAGCCCCACCAGCAGGCTCGCGCCGATCAGGTTTCGCGATGCGGGTTTTTCGATGTCGTATACGATCGCGGCGAGAACAGCGGTGGCAAACAAGCTGGCAAAGGTGCCGGCAAATACATTCGGCAGGACCCAGTTGAACAAACCGGGCTGAAACGCCAGCAGCATCCAGAAGGCCATCAGGCCGATCGCGGTTTCCCATTCCTTGAGAAAGCGACGAGCGATTCCCCACAGCAGCGCTGATTGAAGCAGAAGGATCGCAAGCCCGGTGACGTAGACGACCGTCAGGTGCTTGCCGAAGACGGCGAGCAGGGCCGCCATCGTGTACGGAGCCAGCGGCGTATAGTGGACCTGCACATCGCGGTAGAGCACTGCTCCGTCCGCGATTCGTTCCGCCCGGTGCAGGGCGCCTCCCATATCGACCCGGACGTGCCCCCAGGCCGCCCAGGTGAAAGCGGTTGTTGCCAGAAAGACGACCAGAAGAATCAGGCAGGTCTCAGGGCGAGGGCGGAGGCTGGATGCCTTCATGGGCTAGTCCACATACCCCAATGCGCGCAATTTGTTGGCGACGTCTTCGTCGAGGGGCTTTGTTGGCGCCTGATCCTGTTGCTTGCGGAGCATGCGGGCGCTCATGGCCTCGATGACCCACCCCTTGTAGACCCCGATCAGTTGCTTGCTCGCGGTCAAATCCTCCGGGGTGATGGTGAGCGGAACTTTTTCCTCGGGGTCGGAGGCGATGTCGTAGGATTCGCCGGGCACTTTCTTATTTCCCGTGAAAATAAATTTGCGGTCGATGGTGCGAGCCGCCCACTGCTGGCCGTTCTTCCCGTAATTCTGAGCGTAAACAGCGCGCGGTTCCGCGGAGTCGCGGCCTTCCATCAATCCCCTGAGGGAAATGCCCTGGGCGTTCGGCTCGGCTGGGAGCTCGGCGAAATCAAGGACCGTCGGCAGGATGTCCACAAGGGAGGCGGGTGCGCGCACGCGGGTGCCGGCGGCGATGTGCCCGGGGTAATGGATGCTCAGGGGAATATCGAGAACCTCGCTATGAAGGGTTTCGGCATGCCCGATATGACCATGCTCGGCGAATTCCTCACCGTGGTCGGCCGTGATGATGATCATCGTGTTTTCCAGGTCGATGCGTTCGCCGAACGCTTCGAGAAGCGCGCCGAGCTCGGTGTCCATGTATATAATTTCGCCCGCGTATCCCGCCTCGGACCAGAACGCCTGTCGGGCCAATGGTTCCTCGGGCAACTTTCCTTTCAGATTCTTGCGGAAATGATTGTGACGGTCCGGCGGCGTGTAAGGGAAATGCACCTGGTAGGTGTGGACAAAGAGGAAGAACCGCTCGTGCGGATGACCATCGAGCCAGGTGAGTGCGTCGTTGAAGGTCTTCTCGATCGCCCCTTCCGTGGACCATACATCATCGCCTTTTTGTTCCTGATAGAAATCGAAGCCCCGAAGAAAACCCGAGCCGGCATTCAGCATCGCATTCTCGGTGAAAGCGGCGGTGGCATAGCGATGCTGGGCGAGGGTCTCGGCCATGGTCGGAATTTCTCGGGGAAGGACTTTCCTTGCATGGATGGTTTCATGAGTCGCCGGATAGACTCCGGTGAACAGGCTCATATGGGAGCCTGTTGTGGAGGGGTAGGTGGTCATGGCGTTGTCGAAGATGGCGCCGGTTTTCCGGAAGCGATCGAGGTTTGGTGTCAGGGCTCGGCCTTCCTTCTCCCGGCCGACATAGTCGGCGCGCAGGGTATCAAGAGAGATGACGATGATATTCGGTGGGCCCACCGCCTCGACGGGTGCCACGACCACCGGAGCACCCCAGAGGGGCGCACTGAATTTCCCCGTAGCGCCGCCGTGCAAGACATTGCTGACAAAGTGAAAAGAAACTTGTTGGTCGGCAAAGGCCGCGAGATTGATTTCGTGGTTCTGCCAGGAACCGGCATTTTCGGCGTCCAGTCGAGTATCGATCAGGCGATACAGGCCGTCGCTTGTCTCGACATCCAGTTGCATCTGAACGGGCGCGGCGCCTACGGCCGTGGCCAGCGTGGCGATACCCAGGCCCACCTGAAGGCTGGCACCTGCGGGTATGTGCTGGGGGTATGTCCGGAAATGTCTTTGATGGGGAGGCAGCGGTCGTGCCCAGATCTGCAGCAGATCATCTTCGCTGGTCTCGTTGTTGAATTGGTAGAAGGGTTGGTTCTTTTCGAGGTATTCCGGCGAGAGACTTCGCCAGTCCAGATCAGCGGTTTTTTTTGTGGAACGCTCGAGGACCAGAGTTTGCCGGGCGAGTGTCGGGGGAATCGCGATCTGCAGTTGCTCGTCGTCTTTTCCCGGCAAGGGTCCCGAGAAAAGCGGAATCTGCGGCAAGCATCCCAGAGAAGGACGGATCTCGTTGCCAATCGCACAGGCCAGATCTTCGGGCGCAATCGGACCCGAGGCCAGCGACTCGGTCAGTCGGTAGAGTGGCGCCCGCAGTTGGTCGCCGAGATCCAGCGGTTGGTTCTCCAATAGGGTGGGAGCTGTGTTCCCAGCCTGGCCCGCGGGTTCGTCGGCACATCCGGCGGTTGTCAGGCAGAGCAACAGGAGGGCTGCCGATGAAAACCGCAGCCTTGCGCGAAGCCCGGAGCGGGTCGTTTCCCGGAATTGATTTTTGGTAGGCATCGGATGCATCTTCTCATTTTCTGACGCGAAAGGGGAATCCTATTGCGCCTTCGGGGCGTAGGATTTAGCCGGCTTCCAGTTCCTTGGCGGGGGTTGCAGTCCGCGCGCCTGGCGTTCCTGGTCGACAAACTCCAGGAGCCAACGGCTGCGTTCGAGGATCAGGGCTCCCTCCGGGGGTTGCTCGCCCGCGATGATCTTGCCGCCGACGCCACGCATACGGGTCTCTGCGGTCCACTCGTAACCCCCGATAAGAGCTTTGACCTCATCGCCATGCGCGGCGTCGAGGGCGCGGACTACGGATTCTGTCTTGCCATCCTGCTCGAAGCGAAAAGCAACGCCCCATGCGATCCCGCGGATCATGATGAGCCGCGGCATCTGCTCCGGCACAACGCGTGTCTCGTCCAGTGCTTCGTTCAGGTTTCGCTCATATTTACGATGCGAAAGAAGTCCCCAGACCTGATATCCAAAGTCATTCGCGAAGGGGTTCTTGCGAATGACCTCGCGGGTGGCACCCAGTGTCGTTGCCGTGCTCGAGGCGATCAGGAAGACAACCACCATCGCCGACGCGATGGTGCGGTGGTTCATGAAGGCCCGGCTCGCTGATTCGGCAACCGGTAGAGAGAGCAGTACGGCTGCGGGCAGGAAGAATCGATACGTGACCGGGCCTTCCTTGAAGGCAATCACGAAGCTCGAGCCGAGAAATATCGTCAGAAAAATCAAGCCGTAGAGGGCGTAGACGAGTTCGCGGTGCCGTCCCTCGCGACCGCCACGCAGCAGTCGCAGGACGAAGAGCACCATCCCGACCGCGAATGGAATTCCGAAACCAACCTGCAGTAGCGTGGCCAGCCAGGGCGAGAGTGGCTCGATGTAGGGCGTGACGAGGCCCTCGAGCCAATCGCCGGCAAAGAGGTTCTGCAATTTTTCGCCCGCACTCATTTCGATCCACGGATCGATCGGCTCGAGATAGCCGAACATCTCGAAGACACGATCGAGTCCACGGAACCCGTATTGGATATTGTAGATCAGCCAGGGAATCAGACCGACGGCTGCTCCGAGAAGGGCGGCCAGAAATTCACGCCACCGAGGGAATCCGTAGAGCAGCAACCAGGCGAGTCCGCATGCGCCGAGCGTCAGGCCCGAGGTATAGCAGAACCAGAGGCCTGCTCCGGCGATCAGGCCAAATCCGAACCACGTGCCGATCGTTCGTCCGGTGACGGTTTGCAGTCGATGGAAAAGCAGGAGCATCCCCAGAGAGAACATCAGGGATTCTCCGTGGCTGCCCATGACGACCAGGCCCCAATAGGCGACCAGCGGTGGCCCGGCGATATAGCCCACGCTGGCCAGAACTGCGGTGCGATAACCGAATTGCTTCCGCCCCACGATAAACAGGAGTGTGAGCGTGGTCGTCGAGCATAAAAGGGCCGCGGTCTTGTAGGCAAGTGCGCTGACCCCGAAGATCCGGGTGAATCCGGCCGCCATCAAGGTGAGCAGGAGCGAGCCGCCTTGATAATGGTCCGCCTGGTAGTCGAGCGTTCCGCGCAGCGGGCCGGCGAGGAGTTCATGGACGGCCACCCAACGAAAATCTTCTTCCCAATAGGTTGCCGCAGCCAAATTGCCTTCGATCCACACGATACGGGTGACCACAAAGACCAGAACCGTCAGGGCGAGAGTGCCCAAGTCGGTGCGGTCGAGAGGGGGAAGGCGGGAGGGGAATATTTGCTTGTGAGCATCGAGCATTGCGGAAAGCCGATCACCTGAAGGTCGATCGGTGGCGGCATTGTCTCGACTTCCGCGGAGCTGCGCAAGGCGCCGAAGGCGCCGCCGTGGTCACGTCCCCAGAATGTGATCGGCTGCGGCGGTAATATCGGCGACGACCGCATCGTGGGGGACCTCCCCCAGGCGGGTTGCCTCATCCGTGCCATGTCCGGTCAGCAAGAGGATGCCGCGTGATCCTGCATTTGCAGCAGTTTCCACGTCTTTTACATGATCGCCGATCATCCAGGAAGCTTCCAGATCCGCTTCATGATGATCCCGGGCATGGAACAGCGAAGTGGGCAGGGGTTTGCGGCAAATGCAGTCTTCGTCGGGTCCATGAGGACACATATAGGTTTCGACAATGTCGAGGCCAGCTTTCTCGAGGTCCGACAGGAGCTGCCCGTGAAAGATCTCGTAGTCTTTCATCTCGAAAATGCCTCGCCCGAGACCGCTCTGGTTGGTCACGATCGCCAGACGATATCCAGCATCGCGAAATCGTTGCAGTGACTCGATCGCGCCGGGGATCAGCGCGTAATCCTCCAGCTTGTGCCCGTAATAGACTTCCTCGATCAAGGTTCCGTCTCGATCGAGAAAAATAAAGGGCTGCTTGCTGGCTTGTTTCGAGGATTCCATGAATGGCATCTTTCTTCTGTTTGTGAAGGCCATCTCTTATGCCAAGAGAAGTGAAATGAAAAAGGATCGGCCAAATTCAGGCGGGGGAACGCGGCGCGTTACCGTCTATGCTGCTTCTTCCCGAGAATCCCCGGAAGCGTATCTTGCCGCCGGCCGGGCGATCGGTCGAGGTTTGGCCGAGCGAGATCACGTTCTGGTATATGGCGGTGCCACGGTGGGCGTGATGGGCGCTCTGGCTGAAGGGGCGCTGGGGGCCGGCGGGCGGGTAGAGGGCGTGATTCTGGATGAATTCGCCTCGGTCGCTCACGAGGAACTGCATGCGCTCGAGACGGTGAGCGATATGCGTTCTCGCAAGGCGGGGCTCGCCGACAGGGGGGACGCGTTTATTGCCTTGCCCGGAGCGCTGGGCACGTTGGAGGAGCTCAGCGAGATTCTGGTCGAGCGCCAATTGAACTTTCATCAAAAGCCGGTCCTGCTGCTGAACCTGGATGGTTTTTGGGACCACCTGCTTCGTTTTCTGGATCGCATGGAATCCGACGGCATCCTGACGGCCGCCAATCGCAATCTGGCGATAGTTTGCACGGATGTTGCGGAAGTTCTGACAACCCTCGACGCCACGCTGGAATAGCCTCGTTCGTCCGGCCCGATCTCGAGGTTCCTGCCCCACGGATTCGTTGGCGCACCTGTGGCAGAGTGCTAAGGGCGATCAATGGACATCATCGCCGATTCGCCTCCCTCCGCATCGCCCGCCTCCGTTGTGCGCGCAAGACTTGCGCAAGACCGTCCGTTGGTGATGGGCGGCTTTTATGACGGGATCTCGGCGCGCCTGGTGAATCGCGCGGGCTTTCCCGTAACCTTCATGGGCGGGTACGCGGTCGCCGCTTCAGTTCTGGGGGAACCCGACATCGGGATTCTGGGACAGGATGAAATGGTTTCGGCAGCCAGACGGCTTTGTCCCCATGTCACCGCACCGGTTCTGGTCGATGCCGATACGGGCTACGGTGGCGTGGCCGAGGCTGCTGAAACCGCAAGGCTCTACAGCGCCGCGGGTGCCGCCGGCCTCTTTCTCGAGGATCAGGTCTGGCCCAAGCGATGTGGGCATATGGCCGGCAAGGAAGTCGTGCCGGCCCGCGAATGGCTCGCCAAGCTCGAAGCCATTCTCGAGGTACGTCAACAAACCGATCTTTTCGTGGTTGCGAGAACCGATGCACGCGCCCCGGAAGGTCTGGCGGAAGCTCTGGCGCGAGGAAAGGCCGCTCGCGATCTGGGCGTGGATGCCGTCTTTGTGGAGGCGCCGCAATCGGTCGAGGAACTCGACCGGATCGCCGAGGCCATACCGGGGCCGAAGATCGCGAATATGGTCGAGTTCGGGGCAACGCCTCTTTTGTCTCCCGAAGACCTCCATGCGCGGGGTTTTGATCTGATCGTCTATCCGGTGGCGGCGGTGCTGGCTCAGGCGCATGCCATCGAGAAGATCTACGCGACCCTGCTGGAGCAGGGGACGACCGAAAGCCGGCACGACAAATTGTTCCCCTTTGCCGAGTTCAATGACTTGATGGGGCTGTCCGAGCATCGGCGGGCGCAAGCCGCAGAGGACGATGCGGGCGACTGATCTCGTTGCCACTCTGCACGAAAACGGGGGATCCGCCTGATGGCGAATCCCCCGCATGTCGAATTCCGCCACAAGCCTTTGGCGGCTAGTGGCGCAAAGCGTGATGAGTTTGTGGTGCTCTAGACGTTGGCCTCGAAGAGGCCGGCTGCGCCCATGCCACCACCCACACACATTGTGACAACGCCCCACTTCTGCTTGCGACGACGCAATTCCAGAAGCAGCGAGCCCACCAATCGGGCACCGGTCATGCCGTAGGGATGTCCGATGGAGATCGAACCGCCGTTGACATTGTACTTCTCGGGGTCGATTTCCAGCTTGTCGCGGCAGTAGACGGCCTGAGAGGCGAACGCCTCGTTGAGTTCCCAAAGATCGATATCGTCGACCTTGAGGCCATTGCGCTCGAGCAATTTTGGAATGGCAAACACGGGGCCGATGCCCATCTCGTCGGGTTCGCAGCCGGCAAAGACACAGCCGCGGAAGAAGCCCAGGGGCTCAATGCCGAGTTGTCCGGCGCGTTCGGCCGACATGATCAGCTGGGCTGCCGCGCCGTCGGAGAATTGCGAGGAGTTGCCCGCGGTCACGGTGCCGTGTTCCTTGTCGAAAGCGCCCCCGAGACCTCCGAGGGTTTCCATGGTGGTGCCGGGTCGGTTGCACTCGTCGGTGGTGACGGTGACTTCCTTTTCCGACACTTCGCCGGTTTCCTTGTCCTTGACCTGACAGGTGGTGGTGACCGGCACGAGTTCTTCCAGCAACTTGCCGGAATCCTGGAAGGCGGCGGTCCGCATCTGGGATTCGTAGGCCAGCTTGTCCTGCGCGTCGCGGGTGACGTTATAGCGCTTGGCGACGTTCTCGGCGGTGAGCCCCATGGGCATATAAATATCCGGCTTCTTTTCACTCAGCGTCGGGTTGAAGAGGTTGGTGGTGTTCATGTCGTTCTGAATCATGGTGATCGACTCACAGCCACCACCGATCACGGCATTCGCGCCTTCGTTCTCGACCATATGAGCGGCGACGGCCACGGCATTCAGACCCGAGGAGCAGAAGCGGCTGACGGTAGATCCGGGCACATTCATCGGCAGGCCGGCGAGGACGGCGACGTTGCGGCCGACGTTGAAGCCCTGCGGGCCTTCCGGGAAGCCGGTACCGACAACGACATCGTCGATCTCGGTGGGGTCGAGCGCCGAGGTCTTCTCGACGACGTTCTCCACGCAACGCGCCATCAGGTCGTCGGGTCGGGTCATGTTGAATGAACCCCGGAATGATTTTGCCAGACCCGTACGGGCTGTCGCTACAATTGCGGCTTCCTGCCTCTTCGCCATCGGAACCTCCATAGTTGCATGGGGCACCGGTGGATCCGGGGCGTGCCATGCCAAATTAGTACATTAAATTCGCAATCGGGGACCCGAGATGCAATGTCGCGTTTCGGGGGGTGCAGATGGGCTTTCTACGAGGTAATCGCCCGATATGCGTGCCTTGGTGCAGAGGGTTCGAGAAGCCCGGGTCGATGTCGACGGGAGTTGTGTCGGGCAAATCGGTTCGGGGATGTTGATCTTGCTGGGCATCCATCGCGAAGACACCGCGGCGGCAGCGAAATCTCTCGCAAAAAGATTGGTTTCGTTGAGGATTTTCGAGGACACCCAAGGCGATATGAATCTCTCGCTGGACGAGATCCCGGGCGCCGAGGCTCTCTGCGTCTCGCAATTCACGCTTTGGGCTGACACCCGCAAGGGCCGGAAGCCGTCGTGGTCGCGCGCGGCGCCGCGGTCCGAGGCCGAACCGCTTTACCTGGAGTTTATCGAGGCCTTGCGTGCATACGGCGTCAACGTCGCCACCGGAACCTTCGGTGCGGAGATGGACGTGCAATTGGTCAATCAGGGCCCGATGACACTTCTGGTCGAATCCTGAGCCTGTCAGATGGCGTGCTAGAACAAATCGATGGCGTCCGAACCGCAACATCCTTTTTTGCGTCCCGAAGGGCGCCCCAGTATCTCGGTGATTCTGGAGGGGGAGCTTTTGGTCAGTTCGTTTCCAACGGCAAACGATGCCGCGTGGTTACGCAGCGAACATGGTGTGCGGGCCGTGCTTTCGTTGCAGGACGATTGGGATCTTCTGGCCAAGAATCTGGTCGAGGCCGACCTGCAAGCGGCCTATGCCGCTGCGGGCATCGAGTTTACCCGCTTGCCGATTGTCGACGGAGATCTGGCCGACGTGGCGCGCCATATGAGTCAGGTGCTGGCCCATATGGAGGCTGCGATCCGCGCGTCCGGCACCCTGCTTGTGCATTGCAACGCGGGCTATAATCGAGCCCCGACCGCCGCGATCGGCTATTTGCATCGATGTCACGGGATGAAGTTGTCGGAAGCAGAGCTCTTTGTTCGCCGCCGGCGTTCGTGTGCACCCTATACCAGTATTCTGGAGGCCTGATTCGTGGCTTGCCGAACCGACTTGCGCGAGGAGCGATCTTCGCAAGCCGCCGCAGCCTTTGCGCAAAGCCATACCATCGATCCGCGCATTGCGGCTTCTGTTCCGGCTTTTGATGTCCCATTTTTTCAGGCCGGTCTGGCCGGCTATTCCGACCACGCCATGCGGCTGACAGCCCGGCGCCTCGGGGCCCCCTATTGCGTGACCGAATCCATGCTCGATCACTCCTTGCTCACGAGTCGGCGGAAACGCCGCGCCGAGCATCCCGACCGGGTCGCGGGGGAAGACCGACCGCTCGCCGGGCAGATCGTAGGCCATGACCCTGCAGAAATGGCAGCTGCCGCGGCGCTGGTGGTGGAGATGGGCTTTGATGTTGTGGATGTGAATCTCGCCTGTCCCTCGAAGCTCGCCAAGCGCCGTCCGCGTGGTGGCAACCTGCTCGCGGATCCTGCGACGGCAATCGAAATCCTCCGAGCCGTCCGCGACGCGGTGCCCGCGACGATTCCTTGCACGGTCAAATTACGTCGGGCTTGGGATGAGACGCCTGCGATGGCTTTGGCTTTCGAGCGTATCTTTGATGGAGCCTATGAGAGCGGGTTTGCCTGGGCGACGGTCCATTCGCGTACGGTCGAACAACGTTACGTTGGTCGTGGCCGTTGGTCTGCCCTGGCCGCGCTCGTCCGTCGCTATCCCGATCGCCTGGTATTCGGCTCGGGGGATGTGGAGACAGCCGAAGATATCTTCTCGATGATCGACCTTTGTGGCGTGCAGGCGGTCGCGGTGGCTCGCGGCGCGATTGCCAATCCGTGGATCTTTCGCCAGGCGCGCGAGATGCTTTCGGGGCACCCCAAGAGCGGGCCGACGCTCGCCGAGCAGGGGTTGGTTCTGCAGGAGCAATTCAATCAACGGTCGCGTCTGCTGGGGGATCGCAAGGCATCCATCCTCATGCGCAAGCAGTCGATCTATATCGCAGAGAGTCACCCCGCGGGTCCCGAAGTCCGGGCTGCCTTTGTTGCGGCACGGACCGCTGAACAATGGTGTGCGGTCGTGGACCGCTGGTACCCGCAGGCCTGATCCGCAGGGTGCCTACATATGCAGTGCCCGACCATCGACGGCCAGAGCTGCTTCCTTGACGGCTTCCGGCAAGGTCGGGTGCGCATGGACGCTCCGCGCGAGGTCTTCGGCGCTGGCTCCCATTTCCATGGCGACGGCCGCCTCGGCGATGAGGGCCGAGGCCTCGGGCCCCACGATATGGACGCCCAGAACGCGATCGGTGCGCGCATCCGCGATGATCTTCACGGCACCTTCTGTCTCGCCCATGGTTTTGGCACGCCCATTGGCTGCAAAGGGAGAGACGCCGACATTGGTTTCGATCCCCTGCGCGGCAGCAGCTTCGCTGGTCATGCCGACCGAGGCGAATTCGGGGTGGGTATAGACCACCGCCGGAATCGTCTCGTAGCTGACATGGCCCGCTTTCCCGGCAAGTAATTCCACGCAGGCGACGCCTTCCTCTTCGGCTTTATGCGCGAGCATCGGGCCTGCGATCACGTCTCCGATAGCGTAGACGCCCGGTACATTGGTGCGGAAATTTGCGTCCACGGGAATGCGACCGCGCTCGTCGAGTGCAACGCCGGCGGCAGCCAACCCGAGGCTGTCGGCAAAGGCTCGGCGTCCGACCGCCACCAGAATCAGGTCGGCGTCCATCGTCTCGGTTGTGCCATCCTTTTTCTGCAAGGTGGCGCTCATGCCCGTGCTCGTGGCCTCGGCCGATTGTACCGAGGTCTCGAGGAGGAACTTCAAACCTTGTTTCTTGAGGGATTTCTGAAGCAGCTTGCTCATCTCGGCATCCATCCCGCTGGCGATCCCGTCGGTCATTTCCACAACCGTGACCTTGGTGCCGAGGCGGGACCATACCGATCCCAATTCCAGACCAATCGCGCCGGCTCCGACAACCAGTAATTTCTCGGGCACGCGCGAAAGTTCCAGAGCCGTAGTGGAGTCCAGAATCTGCTTGCCGTCAAAGGGAAGACTCGGCAACTCGATCGGGACACTGCCGGAGGCGATCAGAATGTTTTGAGCGGTGAGAGTCCGCGTTCCTTCGGGGCCTTCCACCAGACATTTCCCGTCACCTGCGAGTGAGGCGCTACCCTCGATCGCTTCGATCCCCGCTTTTTTCAGCAAGCCGGCGACACCGCGCGTCAGTGTGGTGACGACTCGGTCCTTTCGCTTCATCATCGCGGGCAAGTCGAGACTGATTTCGCCCACGCCAATGCCGTGGCTTTTGAAGTCCTTGCCTGCCTGAGCGAACAGCGAGCTGGACTCCAGAAGGGCCTTGCTGGGGATGCAGCCGACATTGAGGCAGGTTCCCCCCAGCGTCGGATCCTTCTCGATGCAAGCGGTGCGCAACCCGAGTTGAGCAGCGCGCAACGCGGCAACGTACCCTCCGGGGCCCGCCCCGATGACAACCAGATCAAAAATATCCTTGTCCGACATGAATCAGATCTCCAGGAGAAGTCGTGCCGGTTCTTCCAGCGCCTCTTTGACATGGACGAGGAAGGTGACGGCACCTTCACCATCGACGATTCGATGATCGTAGGAAAGTGCGAGATACATCATCGGCCGGATGACGATCTGGTCGTCGACCACGACCGGGCGTTTCTCGATTTTATGCATCCCCAGAATGCCGCTCTGTGGTGGATTCAGGATGGGGGTCGAGAGCAAGGATCCATAGACGCCGCCGTTGGAGATTGTGAATGTGGCACCCGAGAGGTCTCCCACGCCGAGTTTTCCGTCCCGGCCCTTGGCCGCGAGACGACCGATCTCCTTCTCGATTCCGGCAAAGGAAAGCAGGTCGCAGTCGTGTACGACCGGGACGACCAGGCCCTTGGGGGTACCGACGGCGATGCCCATGTTGACCGCTTCCCGGTAGACGATTTCGTCATCCTGAATCTCCGCATTCAACTCCGGGACAACCCGCGCCGCCGCACAGCAGGCTTTGGCAAAAAAGGACATGAATCCAAGTCCGACGTCATGCCGCTCCCGAAAGGACTCCTTATGCTCGGCTCGCAGCGCCATGACGGCCGTCAGGTCGACTTCGTTGAAGGTTGTGAGAATGGCGGCGGTTCTCTGCGCCTCGACCATGCGCCGGGCAATGACCTGTCGCATGCGGCTCATCCGCACCCGGGTCTCGGTGCGCGGCTGGCCGGAGGAAGTCGCTGCCGCAATCGGCGTGGGCGGCGTGGCCGGGGCGGCCGCAGGGACGGTGTCGGGTGCTCCGCCTTTGCCCGAGGCGCCTGTCTCTCGGGATCCTTCTGCGGCGCTCAGGGCATCGGCTTTGGTAATGCGATTGCCGGGGCCGGTGGCGGGCAAGGTGGTGGGGTCGAGGTTCTCCTCTTTGACGATTCGTCGCACCGCCGGGCTGAGAAATGGCTCCTCCGTCTGCCCGGCAACCGGTGTCGAATCGCTGGCAGGCCGATCAGCAGGAGAACCAGCAGGAGAACCAGCAGGAGCTGCGGCAGAGCTTGGGGCCGTCGATGCGGTCTCGGTACCCTCCGGCATTGCTGCGGCCGCTGCCGTATCGATCTCGGCAACAACGTCGCCTTCGCTGACCGTTTCTCCCGCCTGAGTCAGGATATGCAGCGTGCCGGCCGTCTCGGCGGCAATCTCCATATTGGCCTTGTCGCTCTCGAGCTCGAAGATGACTTCATCAACCGCGATTGCCTGTCCTTCTTCTGCCAGCCACGTGCCCAGAATCGCCTCGGTCACCGACTCGCCCAGGGATGGGATCTTTACTTGCACAGCCATCGAAACCTCTCGTTCTTCACCGCTCAGGAGAGCGCGCCGTTGTTCCTGCTCGTCGGCGCTCGGTCGAACACCTCTGTCATGATTTCCTTCTGCTCGCGACCATGGAGGGTATAGGATCCGACGGCGGGTGTCGCGGCGGCCGCCCGGCTCGCGCGGCGCAGAGTTTGATCGTCTCTCAGGACCGACGGCAATTGTTGCGCCATATACCACCAGGCACCCATGTTGGCGGGTTCTTCCTGCGCCCAGACCACATCGTGCGCGTTGGGATACGGCGATAACGCGGACTCGAGGTCCGTTTTCGGGAAGGGGGCGAGTTCTTCGATCCGAAGCAGGGCGACTTCCTCGGCGGCACGCTCGTCGCGAGCCTTGTAGAGGTCGTAGAAAAGCTTGCCGGTACAGAGCACTACGGTGGTGACCTTCTCGAGGGTCGTCGGGACAGGGTCTTCGAGAACCGTGCGGAAGGTTCCCTGAGTCAGGTCTTCGATATGGGAAGCGGCCGGCTTGAAGCGCAGCAGGCTCTTGGGCGTCATGACGACCAACGGCTTGCGGAAGGGGCGATGGATCTGCCGTCGAAGCAAGTGGAACATCTGTGCCGGAGTCGTGGGCTGCGCGACCTGCAGATTGTCGTCTCCGCAGAGCTGGAGCCATCTTTCCAGACGCGCACTGGAGTGCTCGGCCCCTTGGCCTTCGTAGCCGTGCGGCAAAAAGAGGACCAGTCCATTGGAGCGTTGCCAGCGGGATTCCCCTGCGGCGATAAAGCAATCGATGATGATTTGTGCGCCATTGCAGAAGTCGCCGAATTGGGCCTCCCAGACGCAGAGGGTCTGCGGTGCCGCCGAGGAAAATCCGTACTCGAATCCAAGCACGGCCGCTTCGGAAAGGGGGCTGTCGAGAACTTCGAAATGCGCTTGCGGGCTCCCGTCACGAGCGAGATGGTTCAGCGGGATGTATTGATCGGATTTCTTCTGGTCATGCAGAACGGAATGGCGGTGGCTGAAGGTACCCCGTCCTGAGTCCTGACCGGAGAGTCGCACCGGTGTGCCTTCGAGCAGAAGGGATCCCATCGCGAGCATCTCGGCACAACCAAAGTCGATGCCCTTGCCCGCTTCCACCATCTCGATGCGCTGCTCGTAGACTTTGCTGACTTTGGCATGCGGTTCGAAATGCTCGGGGATTTCAGCGGCCGCCGCCGCGATCTCCCGAAGGCGCTCTGCCGGCAGGGCTGTGGCGGCTTCGCGATTCTCGGGCGCGGGGCCCAGACCCTTCCAGGCATCGCCGAAACTGAACACCTGTTGGCGAGGCTGGAAGTCGCGAGCGTATGTCAGGGCGGCGTTGAGGCTCTCCTGAACTTCGCTGCGATGTTTCTCGAGCTCCTCTTCCGTGAAGATGCCTTCGGTCAGAAGCTTTTGCTCATAGAGAGTGCGGGGGCCGGGGTGCTTGGCGATCTGCTCGTACATCCGGGGCTGGGTGAAGCTCGGCTCGTCGAGTTCGTTGTGGCCGTGTTTTCGGAAGCAGACCAACTCGATCAGGACATCCTGGCCGAAACGCTGGCGGAAGCCGGCGGCGAGCTTGGCGGCATGGACGGCCATCTCCGGGTCATCGCCATTGACGTGGAAGACGGGAGACTCGATGATCCGGGCAATATCGGTGGCGTATCGGGTTGGCCGGGAGGATTCCGGCGGGGTTGTAAAGCCCACCTGGTTGTTGATCACGACATGGATCGTGCCCCCGGTATCGTAGCCCTTCAGATGAGTCATGAGCAGCGTCTCTGGTACGACTCCCTGTCCCATGAATGCGGCATCGCCGTGCATCAGGATCGGTACGACGCGCGTGCGGTTGCTGTCTCCGAGCTCGTTCTGCTTCGCGCGGACCTTGCCCTCCACGACCGGATTGACGGCCTCGAGGTGGCTGGGGTTGGGGGTGAGCGAGATATGCACGTTGCGGCCGTTAGCTGCCGCATGGTCCTGCGAATAGCCGGCGTGGTATTTCACGTCGCCGTCGCCCTGGACCGAGTCGGGCAGGGTCGAGCCTTCGAATTCGGCCAGAACCATCTCGAGCGGTTTGTGGACGATATTGGCCAGGACGTTCAATCGGCCGCGGTGCGCCATGCCCACGACCAACTCGTCAACGTCTTGCTCGGCGCAGGCTTCCACCAGGCCCTCGAGCATCGGGATCAGGGTTTCGCCGCCCTCGAGCGAGAAGCGCTTCTGGCCCCGGAATTTCACATGCAGGAACCGCTCGAGTGATTCGGCTTCGACCAGTTTGCGATAGATCCGGCCTCGCTCCTCTCGGGTGAGGTCGGGTTGGTTGCGCTGGGGTTCCATGCGCGCCTCGAGCCAGCGTCGTTGCTCGGGGTCGCGAATTCCCTTGAATTCGACTCCCAGATTCCCGCAATAGGTCTGCTGCAGGGCGGTGACCAATTCGCGGAGCGAGCCGGGAAGGGGGCCGTGAAAGCCGCCCGGGGCGCACGGCGCATCGAGGTCGGCCGGGGTGAAGGCAAAGTGGCCGATATCGAGCAGGGGGTGCCAGGCCGGTGGCGCGCTGAGCGGGTCGAGATCTGCCAGAAGATGCCCTAGTTCGCGGTAATTACTGACTAATCCGAAGGTTCGCGGCCGGGCGCCGGGGATGGGTGCTGCGTCGCTGGTCGGAGCCTCGAGTCGTCCAACTTCCATCCCCGCAAAGAAGGCTTGCCAGTCGGAGCTGACCGAGTTCGGGTCCCGGGCGTAGCGAGCGGCCATGTCTTCGAGCCATGCGGGGTCCACGCCTGCCAGAAATGCTGGCGCCAGGGGCGCCTCTTCGGGCTCTTCTCCGGGGGTATCTCCGATGGTCGCCACTGTAATTCCAATGTAACGCAGCAAGCGATGGAAACAATGGACGGGCCGCTCTCGAGCGGTCAAAATGGGCGGCAAATGAGCCTTCGTAGGCCGTTATTGGGCCAAATCGGGACTCGCTCCGGCGAATCCGGCCTTCAGGCTTCTGCCGGATAGTCCTCTTTGCACGGTTGACCCGGGCGAGGGTTCATGACTTGTTCGACTCATCGATGCATAATGTTCTTCGCAAGACTCTGGGGGGCGTCTTAACGATTCTTGCTCTGTGGCCGCTGGCCGCCGGGGCTGAAGGCCCCATGCCCCACCAATATTCCAATATTTTCGACCCGGTCTCGGTGGCCGGAGAGCAAATCAAGGACATTTCGTGGCTGGTGATCGGGATTTGCGCGATGATCTTTCTGGTCACGCAGGGAATTCTTTTCTGGTGCATCGTGAAATTCCGGGCGCGGCCCGGCGACGAACGCCGGGACCCGCCGCAGATTTACGGTTCGACGCCTGTGGAAGTCGCCTGGACGATCGTACCGATGATTATTGTCGTGGTGCTTTTTCTGGCCACCGCGCGGACCATTGCCGAAATCCAGATCGAGGAACCTCCCGAGGAAGCCTTGGTGGTCGATGTGGTCGGTCATCGCTGGTGGTGGGAGTTCAAATATCCGGAATATGGCATCACCACGGCCAACGAATTGCACATTCCGACCAGTACGCCGGAGAACTGGCGGCCCACCTTCCTCCGACTGCTCTCGCAGGATGTGGTCCATAGTTTCTGGGTGCCTCGCCTGGGCGGCAAGTCGGATGTTGTGCCCAACAAGGAAAATTGGCTCTGGTTCGATACGGCAACGGCCGGACTCTATCTTGGCCAATGCGCCGAGTATTGCGGCACGCAGCACGCGCATATGCTGCTGCGCGTCTACGTCCACACACCCGACGAATTTGCGTCCTGGGTCGCCAATCAGCAGAAAGCCGACGTCGAAGATCCGCGGGTGGCTGCCGGTCGTGAACTCTTTCAGAAGACGGCCTGCATCAACTGCCACACGCTGGGAGGGACGGTCGCGAACGGAACCTATGGTCCGGATCTCTCGCACTTCATGAGTCGAAAGACTCTGGGTGCGGGCGTGGCATTGAACACGCCGGAAAACCTGCGCGCCTGGATTGAAGATCCTCAGGCACTGAAGCCGGGCTGTCGCATGCCTAATATGAAACTGACGGAGCCGGAGGTCGATCATATCGTTGATTACCTCCTGACGTTGCAATGATCGGGGGAGACGCATGACCGTGATGGAAGGACCGATCGGTACCGCGTCGGAAACGGCACCCGTTTCCCGATGGGTAACCGTTCACGATTGGGCAACGACAACCGATCACAAGAAACTGGGCATCATGTATATCGGTGCGGCCCTCTGCTTTTTCGGTCTCGGGGGTCTGGAAGCCTCCTTGATGCGGATCCAGTTGGCGTTTCCGGATCTTCAATTTCTGGCGCCCGAGACGTTCAACCGCATGATGACCATGCACGGCACGACCATGGTATTTCTGGTCGGGATGCCGATGCTTTTCGGCTCGGCCAATTATTTGATCCCCTTGCAGATCGGCTGCCGCGACCTGGCTTTCCCGCGCTTGAACGCTTTCGGCTTCTGGCTTTTTCTTTTCGGGGGCTGCCTGCTCTATTTCAGCTTTCTCGGCGGCGACGGACTCTATGGTGCCGGGACCGCTCCCGATGTTGGCTGGTTTGCCTATGCGCCCCTGACCGGGCGTGCTTTCTCAAGGGGAAACAGCACGGATTACTGGATTCTCGGGATCATGGTTTCGGGTCTGGGCTCCACGATGACCGCGCTGAACCTGGTTACAACCATCCTCTCGAACCGCTGTCGCGGGATGACGTTTTCGAAATTGCCCGTCTTCACCTGGATCATGTTGGTGGATTTCGTGCTTGTCCTGATCGCACTCACGCCGCTCACGGCCGCGCAGTTCATGCTGCTTTTCGACCGCTTCCTCGGGTCGCATTTCTTTGACACTCAGGCCGGCGGCTCAGCTGTTCTATGGCAGCATTTCTTCTGGATCTTTGGTCATCCGGAAGTCTATATTTTGATCCTGCCGGCGTTTGCCTGGGCCTCGGAGATTATTCCGGTGTTCTCGCGCAAGGTCATTTTCGGCTACTCGATGATGATTTACGCCACGCTATCCATTGGCTTCATCAGTCTCGGCGTGTGGGCACATCATATGTTTACCGTCGGCCTATCGCCTTCGGCGAATACGTTCTTTGCGGCTTCGACGATGCTGATTGCCGTGCCTACGGGGCTGAAGATCTTCAACTGGCTGGCCACCATGTGGGGAGGCAAGATCCGCTTCGATCTACCGATGCTCTTTGCCACCGCATTCCTTTTTCAGTTCGTGATCGCGGGGCTCACGGGGATCATGCTCTCGGTCGTTCCCTTTGATTGGCAATTGAGCGACTCGTATTTCGTGGTTGCGCATTTTCATTATGTGCTGATTGGCGGCCTTCTCTTCATGTTCTTTGCCGCTGTCTATTATTGGTACCCCAAAGTCACCGGCCGGATGCTCAATCGCAAGATCGGGCATCTGCACTTCTGGATTTTCCTGGTCGGATTCAATCTGACTTTCGGGCCGATGCATGGCTCGGGCATCCTCGGCATGCCGCGACGAATCTATACCTATGATGCAGGGCGCGGCTGGGACATCTTCAATCTGATGGCCTCGATCGGGGTTCTGGTTCAGGCGATCGGGATTCTCTGTTTTGTCTGGAACCTCTATTGGTCGGCACGCAACGGCGAGGAAGCCGGCGACGACCCATGGGATGCCTGGACGCTGGAATGGACGACAACCTCGCCGCCACCCGCCTACAATTTTGACGAATTGCCGGTCGTGCATAGCCGCCGCCCGCTCTGGGATCGGAAACATCCTGACGACCCGGATTGGAAATACGAATGAGCACAGCTGCACATACGTCAGTCTCCGTGGACGAGCCGCCCACCCATGAGGAGTGGGTTCTGCCCTCCAAGGGCAAGGTGGCCATGGCGTGTCTGATTCTGACCGAGTCCACTTTCTTTGCGATCTTTGTCGTGGCGCACCTCTTCTATCTCGGCAAGAGCCTGACCGGGCCGCTCGCCGATGTTCTCGATACCCCGATCATTGCTTCGATCTGTCTGCTCTCCTCCAGTCTGACGGTGGTGGCCGCAACCCGAGCTCTGGCGCGGGGAAAGCTGATTCCCTTCGAACTCTGGATGTTGGCGACACTCGCTTTGGGTGGCTTTTTTCTGGGCGCCACCGGCGTTGAGTGGTGGGGGCTGATCTACGACGAAGGCCTGACCATCTACACGAATCTGCTGGGAACGACCTTCTATTCGCTGGTCGGGTTCCATGCGTTTCACGTGACCGTCGGTCTATGCATGCTCGGCTTCGTTCTGGCACTTTGCCTTCTTGGTCACGTTCGGGAAGAGCACGCGGAACGTGTCGAGATTCTGTCCTGGTACTGGCATTTCGTCGATGCCGTCTGGATCGTGGTTTTCACGGTCGTCTATTTGATCCGATGAGGGAAGATTTGTCAGAAGAGGCAGGAATTGAATTGCCGGCGAACACAGGGTGGCCCTTGCTGGCCGCTCTCGGCCTGACCTTGGGCTTTGCCGGCGTGGTGACGCATGTTGCGGTCACGGTCACCGGGATTATTCTTTTTGCGATCTCGGCGACCGGATGGTTCCGATTGGTGCTGCCCCATCAGGACGAGATGCGCGTGCCTCTGGAGGAACCCCCGTCACCCGTGGCCACCGCCGGTGAGGCCGAACGACTCGAGGCCGGCGAAGATCTGCACCGCATGCGGCTGCCGCTGGCGAGACACCCTTATAGCGCGGGGATCAAGGGCGGTCTGGTGGGTGGCCTCGCGATGGCACTTACGGCCGAACTCTATGGCGTCTTTGTACTCGGAAGTCCCTGGTACGTGGTCAATCTTCTCGCGGCCTCGGCAGTTTCTTCCCTCGCGGCTCTGACCCCTGAGGAGTTGATGCACTTCAGTGCGATCGGCCTCGGTGTGGGGCTGATCATCCACGTCCTGCTCTCCTTGTTCATGGGGCTTCTCTACGGGACGCTTTTGCCGATGTTCCCACGCCAGCCAATTCTCTGGGGTGGTTTTGTGGCGCCGTTGCTTTGGACAAGTCTGGTCTATACCGGCGTATGGATTGTGGACCCGACGCTTGAGGATTTGATCGAATGGCCCGTTTTCGTGGCTTCGCAAATTGCCTTCGGGGTGGTGGCCGGTCTGGTGGTTGATCGGACCGAGAAGATCGAAACGTTGCAAAGCCTGTCGATCTATCAGCGTGCCGGAGTCGAATCCCCGGGCGTCAGCGGCGAACGGGAGACGCCGGAATGAGTCGATTTTCTCGCATGGCCCTTGTCGCAGCCTGCCTTCTGATTCCGTTGGCCGGGTGCGATGATTTGCCGGGAAAGCCGCCGGAGTCGGCGCGGCCCATCAATCCGATTGATGTGACCGATTTCAATACGCTCTGGAGCACCCATTGTGCGGGTTGTCACGGGACGGACGGGAAGTTTGCCGCCGCGCGCCCGATGAATGATCCGGTCTATCTGGGCGTGGTGAGCGACGATGAGATGCGTGGGGTGATTGCCCATGGGGTGGAGGGAAGTGCGATGCCCGGGTTTCTCGCCACCGACGGATTGGGCTTGAGCGGCAAACAAATTGATCTGGTTCTTGCCGGAATGCGGGAGCGCTGGTCGGATCCGAAGGCGATTGCCGGCAAACAATTACCCAACTATCGGGGCGTCCTTCGCGGCGATGTGGCGGCGGGTGGGGCGACCTTCCGGCGTGCCTGCGCCTCCTGTCATGGACCCTCGGGCGATGGCCAGGGCGGCAGCGCCCGGGGTTCGGTCGTCGATCCGACATTTCTTGCATTGGTCAGTGATCAATCGCTGCGCTCGACGGTGATCTTTGGTCGCCGGGATCTGGGCATGCCCGATTGGGCGGGTTATCCTACAGGGATTCTGAGTGATCAGGATATCGCAGATCTGGTGGCCTGGCTTGCCTCGCACCGAGTTGAATTC
Source organism: Binatia bacterium (assembly GCA_965658895.1). GTDB lineage: Bacteria > Desulfobacterota > Binatia > UBA12015 > UBA12015 > UBA12015. The sequence continues at coordinate 19,301 of CBFHUR010000007.1, read as the reverse complement.
CCCGGCAGACCGTATCCGGGGCAAGAGCAGAAGGCGGCGATGACCGCTCGGGAGAACGCTGATGGCTGACGAACAAAAAGCGCCCACGATGAATCCCCCGTCTCCCCCTTCGGTCTCACGACGGTTCTTCCTTCTGAAGTTCGGCGTCTTTCTCAATGTGATCGCAGCCGCGCTGATCGGTTTGCCGTTGGTGGGCTATATCGCCGGCGCCCTGCGGCGTAAGGCCTACAACGCCTGGATTCCCTTGGGGAATATCGAAAGCTTTCCGAGCGGCGAGACTCGACTTGCGAGTTATACAAATCCGTTCCGGGTCCCTTGGGATGGCATGACAGCGGAGATCCCCTGTTGGGTGCGACACGTGGATGGCAAGAAATTTCAGGTCTTCGCGATCAATTGTGCCCATCTGGGATGCCCGGTGCGCTGGTTCCGGGAATCCCAGCTCTTCATGTGTCCGTGTCATGGCGGCGTTTATTATGCCGATGGTGCCCGGGCCTCCGGTCCGCCGCCCCGCGGACTTTACGAATACGAATATGAACTCCGGGGGGATGACCTCTGGGTGCGCGGCGGACAAATTCCGTCCTTGTCGGCGGGGGTCTGATGGCAGCAACAGATTCCGGGCCGAAAAGCCGTCTCGTACGTATCGGGACGTGGTTTGACGAAAGACTTCATTTTACCGAGTCGATCCTGCCTCCGATCGTGCATTCCGTGCCCTCCAACGCGGCCAGTTGGGCCTACGTTTTCGGCTCGGCGACTCTGCTCTGTCTGGTGATGCAGATTCTGACCGGAATCTGTCTGGCTCTGGTCTATGCGCCGGCGGCCGACGAGGCCTGGAAAAGCCTTCTCTACCTCAACTACGTCCAACCTCTGGGCTGGTTCCTGCGGGCCCTGCATGTCTGGGGCTCGCATTTCATGATTGCACTCATGACGATCCATCTGGTGCAGGTATTCATGTTCGGGGCCTATAAATACCCTCGTGAACTTACGTGGGTGGTTGGCTGCCTTCTCTTTATTCTGACTTTGGCCATGGGTTTTTCGGGCCAGGTCATGCGGTTTGATCAAGACGCCTATTGGGGATTGGGAATTGTGGTCTCGATCATCGGGCGCGTGCCTCTGATCGGCGGAGAGTTGATCCATCTGGTCCTCGGTGGCCCGATCATCGGTGCCGAGACTCTTTCGCGCTGGTTTGCGCTGCATGTATTCGTTCTGCCCGGCTTGCTGCTGGGATTGGTCGCTCTTCACCTCTGGCTGGTTGTGAAAATCGGGATCAATGAATGGCCGATGCCCGGCCGTCTGGTTACCCGGGAGCGCTATCTCGAGGAGTACCATCAGTTGGTCGCCGAAGAAGGCGAACCTTTCGTCCCCGACGGTGTTCAGAAAGATGTGGTCTTCGCCGGGATCGTCTTGATCTCTCTGGTCGCCTGCGCTGCCCTTCTCGGTCCGGCGGGCCCCAATGGTGAGCCGAATCCGACGCTGATCGATACCGTGCCGCGACCGGACTTCTGGTTCCTGCCGCTGTTCGCCGTTTTCGCTCTCCTGCCGCCCTACATGGAGTCCTTCCTGATGTTGGCGGGACCGCCTGTGCTGATCCTGCTGGCGGTCGCCTTGCCGTTCTACTCCAATCTCGGAGAGAAAAGTTTCAAGCGGCGCCCGGGAGCCTGGGTGTTGGTGATCATGGTCTTTCTGATGCTGGGTGTGTTGGCGTGGCTTGGAACGTTTTCTCCCTGGTCGCCACATATGTCGGCGTGGAGCGGTGTCCCCACACCCCCACAATACGTTCAGGGCCGGTCGCCTCTGGAGTTGCAGGGGGCTCTGGTGATTCAGAACAAGCAGTGTCGAAATTGCCATTCTCTGGGCGGAACCGGCGGCCTGCGTGGTCCGGCTCTCGACGATGTGGCTGGCAGACTCAGCCATGACGAGTTGATCCGTCAGGTCTTGCAGGGCGGCGGCAATATGCCGGCCTACGGCAAGCATTTGAGTCCCGAGCAGGTCACGGCGCTGGTTGCCTTCCTCCGCACGATGGTGCCGGGGGGAGAGCCTCCCGAGCGTAATTCGACAGAGCCGCGCTGATCGATCGGATCGCATTCACCATGACGGTAGCCGACGCAGTGCTCGCATCGTGGCGGCTGGACCCGGTTGAGGTCTTGTTGCTGCTGGGCAGTCTGGCGCTCTATCTGCGCGGGTTCCTGCACTTGCGATTGCAGATGCCGGAGAGGTTCCCGGCTTGGCGTGCCTGGTCGTTTGGTGCCGGTCTCCTGACCGTCTGGATCGCGATCGCATCCCCTCTGGATGCGTTTGCCGGGTTCCTTTTCTGGACCCATATGACCCAGCATCTCCTCTTGATGTTCGTGGCGCCGCCATTGTTATTGATGGGCGCTCCGGCAGTTCCCTTCCAGCGTGGACTGCCGGACAGTCTGGCAAGGGGCGCAGTCGGGCGGATCCTGCGGGACCGTGCCTGGCGCCGCTTTTTTCGTCGGCTCACGCATCCTGCGGTTTGTTGGACGGCTTTTGTGGTGGTGACTTGGGCATGGCACGCACCGGCGCTCTATGAACTCGCTTTGCGGGATTCTTTCTGGCATGGCGCCGAGCACCTATGTTTTCTGGGGGCCTCGCTTCTCTTCTGGTGGCCGGTCGTCCAGCCCTGGCCCAGCAAGCCGCATTGGCCGCGATTGGCGATGGTGCCCTATTTGCTGCTTGCCGATGTGCAGGCCTCCATTCTTTCGGCGATCTTTTCCTTCAGCTCCACGCCGCTCTACCAGACCTACGCCAACGCGCCGCGCATCTCCTCCATCTCTGCGCTGGAGGATCAGGTACTTGCCGGCTCGCTGATGTGGGTGCCGGGTACGGTTGTTCTTCTTACCGCCTTGCTGGCGGTCGTCGTGGATGCCCTGTCGCCGAAGTTGGTGGCGCGCCCGGGCCTGCAATCGTCAGTTCGTCAGAGCCTTTTTGCACGCATGCGGCAGGCGAGTGCGGCCGGTCGCCGGTTCGACCTCCTTCAGGTGCCAGGTTTGGGTGGCATGCTGCGATCCCGGCGGGTGCGGCGATTGATTCAGGTGGCGATGTTTTTGCTCGCGGTTCTCGTGGTCGCTGATGGCTGGTGGGGGGATCCCGAAAGTGCCCGGAATCTCGCTGGTGTTCTTCCTTGGACATATTGGCGGGCGTTTGTCGTCGTGGGACTTTTGGTTGCGGGGAATATTTTCTGTTTCGCCTGTCCATTTCTTTTGCCGCGCGAGATCGCCCGGCGCTTTCTTCCCGAGGGGCGCCGGTGGCCCCGGGCATTGCGCTCGAAATGGCTCGCCGTAGGCCTGCTGGCGGCCTACCTGCTGGCCTACGAGGTTCTCGGGATTTGGGACAGCCCGTTTTGGACGGCGTGGATTATCGTCGGTTATTTTCTGGTCGCCTTGTTGGTGGATGGTCTGTTTCGCGGCGCGCCTTTTTGTAAATGGGTATGTCCGATCGGTCAGTTTCATTTTATCCAGTCGATGGTGTCGCCGCTATCGGTGGAAGTGCGCAATCCAACCGCTTGCGGCGATTGTCGAACCCGGGATTGTCTGGTGGGTAACGAGGTTTCGCGAGGCTGTGAGTTGAATCTCTACCTGCCGCGCAAGGTGGGAAGTCTGGATTGTACGTTCTGTCTTGATTGCGTGCATGCCTGCCCGCACGACAATATCGGAATTCTCGCGACTTCAATGGCGCGCGAAACCGTCGCGCCGGAATCTCGATCCTCGATCGGCACCTTGAGCCGCCGACCAGATATCGCCGCTCTGGCCATGCTTCTGATCAGCGCTGCCTTTGTGTCGGCAGCCGCGATGACGACCCCCTTCGTTGGCTGGGAGAGGGCGATCGCCAGCGGTTACCCATGGGTATCGCGCGAGATGGCGAGCCTGTTGCTGCTGGTCTTTCTGCTGATGGGATTACCGGTCGTTCTGCTGGCTACGGCAGCGTTTCTCAGCCGGCGTTTTGGATCGCTGGATCTGAAACTTCGCACGATCGCCTGCCGGTTTGTCTTCCCCCTGGTGCCGTTGGGTTTGTCCATGTGGGCGGCGCATTTCATTTTCCATTTTGGGAGCGGTTGGAATTCGGCCTGGCCTGTTGCCGTGCGCGGCATGCGAGATCTGGGATTTTCTCTGGAGCAGCCTCTTTTTATCCTGGGTCACGCCTCCCACGGGTTGCAGAGTCTGGGTCTTCTTCTGCTTGATGCGGGCCTGTTGCTTTCGGTCTGGAGGATCTGGCAATGCGCCGGCAGCCTTCGCGAGGATCCCCAGATGGCGGGCCGGATCGCGATGCCCTGGGCCGCCCTGGCGGTTGCCATCTTTCTCTGTGGTGTCTGGGTGACCTTTCAGCCGATGGAAATGCGTGGTCTGCTGCTTTTGGCTGGTGCGGGTGGTGCCAACTGATGCAGACGATCCGGTACGGCTTTCTGCTGTTCTGGTTGGGGCTCGCGGGGTTGGCGGTTGCTGATCCCGGGGCCGAGGTCGCGCGTGGCGATGCCGGTTTTGTTCGTTGGTATCTATATGCCGAAAGTCCGGGTCTGGTTTTGGGGGAAAGTACTCTCGGGGTCCTTCTCGAGGCACCGTCCGGAGGTGTCGCTCTCGAGCCGCGTCTCGAGTTGGAGCTCCGCGCTCCGGATGGAAGTACCCAGACGCGGCTTGCCAGCCGCGGGTTTTCTGACAACCGTCTGCTTCAGGGCGCACCGTTCTTTTTTCACCAAACAGGGACCTGGATTCTGCGAATGCAGCCGGTAGGCCATGGTAGTCGAGATCGTTTTCAGGCGCGTCTCGAGATTCGTGAAGGACCGGGGATCTGGTGGCAGGCGTGGCCCTGGCTGGTCTTGCCGCTCGTGGTGGGTTTGGTGGCGTGGACCACGCGTTCCCGCAAAGGTGTTGCCCCAGGGACTAGTCGACGTAACCGAGAACCCTGAGCTTCTTCTGCATATCGCTGTCGAGTGTTTTGGTTTGCGGAGGGAGATTCCCCGCCGCGTCCCGGCGCAAGGTCTCCTCGTTCAAGGCACGATAGGGTGCCAGCGCTTCCCGGCCCAGCTGCATCAACTCGGGGTCTCCAACAAGATTTTTCTGCTCGCCGGGATCCTGCTCGAGGTCGTAGATCTCAAGCGGCTCGGTAACAAACTCACGCGAGATGAATTTATATTTCTCGTTGCGCGCACCAAATACACGACCGGTCTTTTTCCCGCCCTTGGGCGCCTCGGCATAGATGTAGCTCTGGTCGGGGCCGTTGTGTTCGCCCAGAAAGCGCGGGGCGAGGCTCTTGCCAGCCATGGTGGCGGGTTGGGCGAGATCGACCAGATCGAGAACGGTAGGGGCGACGTCCACCAGAGAGACCTGCCCGGGGACGCGCTCGCCGGCGGGCAGCAGGCCGGGCGCCCAGAAGATCAAGGGTACGTGAAGAAACTCGTCATAGACCTTCCAGGAATGTCCTATATGGCCATGTTCGCCGAAGGCCTCACCATGGTCGGATGTGATGATCACCAGGGTTTCCTCATCCAGATCGAGTTCTCGCAAGACGGTGAAAAGCTCCTCCAGAGTGCGGTCGGTATGCCGCGTTTCTCCCTGATAGTCGCGTAACTTCTTTGCGGCAGCCGACGCGGTTTGGGGCAGCGGCGGCAGGGCTACGTCCGCGGGCGGCTTGTAGGGGGAATGGACTTCATAGGTGTGCAGAAAGAGAAAGAAGACCTCGTCCTGGTGCTCTTTTAGCCACGCGATCCCGTCGGCAAATGTGGCTTCCGCCTCGCCGGCCGACGCCCATCTTCCCACTCCTTTGTTTTCCTTGTAGCTCTGAAACCCGCGGGCAAATCCGGAGTGTGCGGCGAGCATGGCGTTCTCGGTGACCGCGCCGGTCGTGTAGCCGTTTTCGGCAAAGACTTCCGTGAGTGTCGTCAGCCACCGCGGGGCGATCTGGTTGGCAAAGGTCACCCGATGCACCACGGGGTAGGCGCTGGTGAACAAAGACATATGTCCGGCGCTGGTCGAGGGGTAGGCCGAGAAGGCTTTCTCGAACAAGACGCCGGACTTCGCCACCGCTGCAAGCGAGGGCATCAATGCGATACCTCCTTCCACCTTTTCGACATGGTCTCCGCGAAGTGTATCCAGAGAAATCAGAATGACGTTACGCTGCGGTCCGCGAGGCTGCCGCGCCTGAACTTGCGGAGCTCCAAAAAGCGGGAACGAAACTCCATCTTCCATCCTCTGAGATTCGAAGATGAAGCGGACTTTCTTGCCCGAGAATTCCGAGACGTCCCAGGTTTCCTGCTGCCAGCCTGCCGGGGGTGGCGCGAAGGTTCCTTCTGCCAGCGTGCGGTCGAACTGATCGCCGACCACCCGGATGCGGTAGGTGGTCCGGGCGTGCTCGACGGCAACCATCGGCTTCTGCTGGCCAAGGCCTGTGGTCAGACTGGCATTGTCGGGGAGCGAGATCTCCTGCGTTATCCATTCCTGTTTCGGGTCGGCGACTTCGATGCCGTTGACGAGCACGCGGAGCTCCGCGTGCTTGTCGGTAACCATGCCCTCGAGCGGGATCTCCAGATTCAGAACCGGTGGTGCGGCCGGAAGATAAAATGCCTGACGCGGCTCCCAGCTCTGGCCCCTTCTTCCCACCAACTGGGTTTCGATGAGCATGGGGCGCCCGACCAGGCCGCCCGGGATGCCCACTTGCGCGGGCACCAGGGTGGCGCCTTTCGGAAAGGGCCGGACGTCGTGGAGGAGTTGGTGCAGTTGAGGGCATCCCAGAGACGGTCGGAGCTCATCGTTGATCGCGCAATCCCAACCAAACGAGCCGGTCGGTCCGATTGCGACCTTCTGGCGCAGGTCGGACAGCGATCGGAGAGGGTCGGGAGGGGATCCATCGCAACCCGCGACCAGGGCGATCAGAATCGCCAGCGCCGCTGGTCGAAAATAGCCTCGATAGCACTCCCGCACTCTTGATATTCTCATGGCAAATGAACCTCTCCCTATGCGCTAGCAGGGAAGCGGATCTGAAGTCGAATCCGCACGAATCAGGGAGCGCGGTTGACCCGGATGGTGATCGGTGGCGAGGAAAGCCCGGTGCCCGGGTCCAGCGCCTGAATCTGCACTTCGCCGGTGCTCTGTGCGTACATTTTCCCGTAGCTCCCGCGGCTGCTTTCGATCTCCACGATGGATGGATTGGTGGTGGAGACCTCGGCGTAGCGGGTCAGGTAGCGCCTCTTGCCGTTCTGGTATGTGCCGATGACCTGAAAACGACCGATCGCATTGTTCGCCAGTTCTGTCTGCCTTGGCCGTATCTCGAGGGATTCCAGGACGTCGCGTACCCGCACGGTGGCGGTGGCCTGAATGCCGGCGCTCGTAGTGGCTGTGATCGTCGCCGTCCCGGGGGTGCCGCCGGTGAGGATCCGGCCTGGTTCTGTCTCGGTGGGTGCGAGACGGACGATCGCTTCGTCGCTGGACTCCAGAGTGACCCGCCGGGTCATGGCGATGTCGCCGCGTTGGCCGGGGATCGAGCCGGTCACACGCAAGCGTCTGCCGGACCCACCGCGGATCGTGACTTTTTTGGGCGTGAACTCGATCTTGTCGACGCCGCCGTAGATTTCGAGCTCCACGATCGCGAAAAACCCGTTTTCATAGGCTGCCAGAAGCATTGTTGTGCCCGAGTCCAGGAAGTTCACACGCCCTGGTTCCTCCGGGTCGAGTGCGGCCACGGCCGGATTGGTGACCACCCATACGGCGTCTCGGGTGACCTCGATGACCTGATCATTCTCGTATTCGGCAAAAGCGCGGAAGCGGTAGCTGCGATAGGCCGGGAAGCGAGAGCGATCGTTTGCAAAACGCAGTCCCGTGGTTTCACCGAGAACAACGGCCTCGAAACTGGCCAGAAGGCCGTCGCAAGTCGCTCGGATCGTTGTGGATTGACCCACGCGGTGTCCGGTAACGACGCCCTTGGCAGGCGATTGGTTCTGAACGCTGGCGATCTCGGGCGCATCGGAAGCCCATTCGCATTTATCGCTGATATTGAGCCTCTCGCCATCCTCGTAGATCGCGCGGACCTTGAAGCGAGCCTCGGCACCCAGGGGAACAAGTCCTCGATCGGGTGCCTCCATCGTGATGTCCCGGATCAGCCCCTGTACTTTCAGGTTCCGGACCCCTCGCGTGGTCCAACCGTTGATCGGGTCTCGGGCCACCAGAGTCGTCCACCCAGCACGCAGGCCCTCGACTTCTCCCGGGTCCAGATCCGTCGTATCGGCAGATCCCACGCGAGCGACCTCCGGATTGGAGACGCTCCACTCCAGAGCAGGGCGCAGATCATCGGTCTCGGTTCCGTCAGTGAGCCTGGCGTAGACTTTGGCTTTCCGGCGACTGCCTGCGGCGACACGCAAGGGGTTGATTTCGATGCTCTCGACTCGTCCGGCGACAGTCACGTTCCCGGGGATCCCATTGTCAGAATTGATTCCGGTGGGAGCATGGAAGGCCTGAATGGAACTTTGCCCGATGCTGCGGGCCTCAACCCATCCGGCCTCGTCGATCGCGACGGCAGCTTGATCGCCTGCCGACCAGACGACCGCATTGGTGATATTGCTGCGACTTCCGTCGGCGCGTCTGGCATAGGCGCGCAATGGAAAGCGCAGGCCGACGCCCAGTCGCAGCGATGCCGGTTCAATCTCGATGGACTCGATTGCCCCCCGAACCTCGAGGTTGTCGGTTTGCAGGGAGGAAATGCCCGTGCTGACTTCGGTGGCGACGAGGCTGGTGGTCCCGCTCCGCAGGCCAGTGACCGATCCGCGGTCGCCCGAGGCGTTGCTCACCGTCGCGAGTGACCTGTCGAGCGACTCCCATTGCACCACCCGGCGCAGGTCGCTTGTCACGGTGCCGGTGCTCAGGAGTCCATGAACGCGGGCGTTGCGGGTTTCGCCGACCGTCATGGCCAGAGGCTCGACAACGATCTCCCGAAGGCTGCCTTCTACACGGATGGAGGTCGGACCCAGGCTGTCGCTGGCACGCAGGCCCCGTTTCGTGTCGACTGCATCCACCGTCGCTGTCCCCCGGCCAAGCGCGGTGATCCGTCCGGCATCGTCACCACCTTCGGCGATCCCGACAATGCGATCCGGTTGAATTTCGAACGTCACATCATCGGTGATCTGCGATCGAGTTCCGTCGTCACGATAAGCATAGACTCGCAACGGCAAGCTCATATTGTCGCCGAGAAGATACGAGGTCCTTTCGAAATCGATATGGGTGACCGCAGATCGAACTGTGGTGGCACCATCGCTATTGGCAAGGCGGGTTTCCGAATCATAGGCGGTTATCGTGCAGCTGCCGGCCCGATGCGCGGTGACGGTCCCGGCGTTCGGTCCCGAGGAGACCACCGAGGCGATTCGCGAATCCGAGCTGCTCCACCGGACGCGGTCGCTGATATCGGTATCTCCGCCAGAGAGATAGACACCCCGAGCAGAGAAGCGTTCCTGTTGACCAACTTCGAGAGATTTCGTCGTGGGTTTGGTGCGCAGGCTGACGATGGGCTCCACCGGAGGGCGGACGATCACGTTGTTGCGGGCCGTGGAGGAAATTCCGGTCTGCGGATCGGTAGCGATCACGGTGGTGGTGCCGGCGCGGATCCCGGAGATCTCCCCCGGGTTGCTCGAAGTATTCGTGACCGATGCGATCGACGGGTTGAGGGATCGCCATTGGACCATGCGACGCATATCATTGGTGGTGGCCCCGGTGGAGAGTTCTCCATAAACCCGTGCATTGCGGGAGTCGCCGATCCGGACCGATAGTGGGTTGATCAGAAGATTCTGGAGGTAGCCTTCCACGCGAATCGTCGCCCGACCGAGGCTGGCACTGGCTCGAAGGTTGCGCTCTTCATCGAAGGCATCCACGTAAACACTTCCCGAGCGAAGCGGAATGATTTGCCCCGGATTCGGGTTGCCCTCTGCTACCTGAGCGACCGCGGCGTTTGCGACCTCGAAGCGGACGTCATCGGTGATCTGGGTTCGCGTTCCGTCGTCGCGATACGCATAGACCCGCAACGGGAGACGCATATTGAGCCCGAGGATATATTCGGAGTCCTCGAAGTCGATATGGGTTACGCGAGCGCGGACGCGCGCATTGCCGTCGAGATTGCGCCAGCCCGTTTCCGGGTCATAGGCGTTGATCGTGGTGGTCCCGACCCGGCGAGCGTAAACAGGAACGCCGTCGTCCTCGAGCGGGCCGACCGAGGCAATCGAGGGTGCGGTGCTGCTCCACTGCACGCGCTCGGTGATGTCGACATCATAGCCGGACTCGTACATCAGACGGGCCGTGAAAATTTCGGTCCGACCCACTTCCAGTGATTTCGTGGTGGGCTTGGTGCGCAGACCGACGACCGGCCCCGCATCCACTTGGAGATCCGCATTCCCGCGGTTGTCATCGTCGAAATAATAGAAGATGGCCGTGACCCGGACATCGCCGGGGCCACGCGCGGTGAGGATGCCGACGCTGTCGGGCTCATTGCTGATCCGGGCTACCGCCGAGGTGGATGTTCGCCATGTGACAAAGGGCGTGACTTCGGTCCGTGTATTGTCCGAAAATTCGGCAAAGGCCCGGTATTGGTAGGTTTGATCGGGTTCCAGAACCAGGCCGACGGGTTCGACGGCAATGCCGACCAGATCGCGTGCCGCTACCGTCGTCGCCGTGCCCATGAGCAGACAAACGAATGCAGCAATCCACAGCATGCGGCAGGCGCATAATTTTCGATTCACTGACATGGCAAGACGACGGCCACGACGGGGCTTCACCGTTCGCGATCTTTTTTTTGGGGGCGAAACCTCCGCAGGGGACGCCTCCCGAGTCTGTCATTCCGTGGGTTTGGAGGGAAGTTGAAAAAAACCGGCTCGGCAGAGGTTTTCAGCCCATTGGCGGGTGGTTTGGGATCATTCCGGATCATTCTCGGGCATTTGGGGGCGGTTTCGCCGAGTGTTCCGCTGCAGCGCATGCCGGGTATGCATTTCGGTGGAATCCGGGATAGAAATTTTCGCGATGGAAATGCGTTTTTCGGAAACTGCGGAGCGGTTCCGTGGAGAACTGCGGGACTGGCTCCGAGAGAATGTTCCTCCGGGGTTCGGGACCGACGAGTGGCCGGAGCCGACCTCGCTGGCCGAGGAGTTCTCTTTTTTGCGGGATTGGCAGGGGCGGCTCGCGCGTGAGCGCTGGGTGGGCGTGCATTGGCCCGAGCAGCACGGTGGTCGCGGTGCCACGCCGGAGGAGAACTACATCTTTCAGGAGGAGATGGCGGCGGCACGCGCCCCCGAGGTCATCAACCGGATCGGGGTCAATCTGGTAGGGCCCTCGTTGATGGCGCATGGAACCGCGTCGCAACAGGAGCGCTTTCTCCAGCGAATTCTGACAGCCGAAGATATCTGGTGTCAGTTGTTCTCGGAGCCGGGTGCTGGCTCCGACCTCACCGGGCTGACCACCCGCATCGAGGAGGATGGCGACTCGTTTGTGGTCACGGGCCAGAAAGTCTGGACGAGTTGGGCACAATATGCCGACTACGGCATCCTGCTGGGCCGATCGGATCCAAGTGTTTCGAAGTCCCGCGGCATCTCGTACCTGATCGTGCCGATGCGCAGCCCGGGTATCGAGGTGCGTCCCCTGCGGCAGATGACCGGATCGACCGAGTTCAACGAGGTCTTCCTCGACCAGGTGCGCGTGCCCAAGGACCATCTTGTGGGTGCGCCCGGTGAGGGATGGCGAATCGCCCAGACAACGCTTGCCCATGAGCGTGGGACGTCTCCGCGCCAGTTGGTGATTCATCGGATGTTGCTCGATGATTTGTTGCGATTGGCGAGTGCTCGTGGGGTGGATGCCGATATGCGGCAGAAATTGGCGCAGGCCAAGATCGAGGTGGAGATTGCCAAGCTGAATAATTGGCGAACCTTGACCCGTCTGCGCCGCGGCGAACAACTGGGCCCCGAGTCCTCGTTCATCAAATTGTATTGGAGTGAAATGAGCCAGCGCATGCACGACACGATGATGGAGTTGCTGGGACCGGCCGGCTTGCTCGACGGGGGCCCTCACGCGGTAGCGCAGGGACGCCTGCTCCGGTCCTGGATGTATTACCGCGCCGCCAGTATTTTTGCGGGCACCAGCGAGATCCAGCGCAATATCATCGCCCAGCGGGCTCTGGGGATGCCGCGATGAGCAAGGCCATGGGGCCCCTGGCGGGATTGCGCGTTCTGGATATCGGGACGCGAATTGCCGCTCCTTTCGCCGCGGGCCTGCTGGCCGATTTCGGGGCCGAGGTGGTCAAGATCGAAAATCCCCGTGGGGGAGATTTCATGCGCGCCATCGGACCCTTTTCCGAGGAATATTCCCTCTGGTGGGCGGTCGAGGGGCGCGGGCGAAAATCGATTACGCTGGATCTGCGCAAGACCGAAGGTCAGGAGATTTTTCGGCGCCTGGTCCCCCATTTTGATGTTGTCGTCGAGAACTTCAGGCCCGGGACCCTGGAGAAGTGGAACCTCGGCCCGGAGGTTCTGGAAGAAATTCATCCCGGGCTGATTCTCTCGCGCGTCAGCGTTTACGGCCAAACCGGGCCCTACCGCGACCGTCCCGGACTGGATCGCAACGGGATCGCGATGGGTGGGTTGTTGCATCTGACTGGCGAAGCCGATCGGCCCCCCGTGCGTCCGGGCATCGTGCTTTCGGATTACCTGACCGGCGTTTTCAATGCCTTCTCGATCCTGGTCGCGTTGTTTGAACGCGATCGCGCCAGCGGCAAAGGCCAGACAATTGATCTCTCGCTCTATGGCTCGGTGTTGCGAATCCTCGAGCATACCATCGCGACATACGACCGGTTGGACGTGGTCCGCGGTCGACACGGAAATCGTGTGCCCAACTCGGCTCCTCTGGATAATTGGCAGACCAGCGACGGCATTTACATCAGTCTGGTGGCCGCCGGTGACGGACTCTTTCCGCGGCTTGCCAAATTGATCAACCGCGAAGATCTTCTTGCGGATCCGCGGTTTGCGACCGCGCGGGCCCGTGTCGAGAATGCCGAGGAGGTCAATGGAATCGTTGCCGCCTGGTGTCTGGAACATACAGCCGAAGAGATCGAGAAATTGGCGGTTGCGGGCGACGTGCCCTTTGCCCGTGCCTTTACCGCCGAGACGATTGCCGGGGATCCTCACATCAATGCTCGCGAGGACCTCGTCGTGGTGGACGATCCGGTGGCCGGGCCGATCCGCATGCAGGGGGTTTATCCTCGCCTGAGCCGAACGCCGGGAGCGGTGGCGGGCCCCGCGCCCAAGCTGGGGCAACACAATGCCGAGGTCTATGAGGCGCTGCTGGGACTGGATGCAGCAGGGCTTTCCGCCCTGCAAGATCGAGGCGTCATTTAGTTCGAATGACTTTTTGCCAGGCTCCGCCCGCGAAACAGGCGCCGCCCGCGAAACAGGCGCCGCTAGTGGTAGTCGCGCAGGATTTCCGCGCCGCGCATCTCATGGGCCTCGATAAAGGGCTGCAGAGCCTTGAGCGCCTCGGGTTGGCTCCAGTGCGGGATCCGTGGATAGAGGTGGTGGACGGCGTGGTGGGTCATGGATTGCACGGCGTAGCGGGGCACGCCGGGCAGGCGCCAGAACCGGGCGAGTTTGTAGCGTTCCAGTTCATCCGCGGGCCGGTGCGGCATCCATGAGAAGAATACCGTTGTGTAACTCATGCCGATCTTGCGAGGCAGCCACCAGAGAAAGAAGGTCGGCAAGGGCCAGAGAACGGCACAGACAAGCGTGATCAGAGAGAAGAGTTTCACGATCGGAGCCGAGACGGTCAGGTCTCGTGCAAAGACCGGGTCCGCGGCCATATGCGACTCCATCATTTCCCGGGGCGGGTCCCGATGAACCTCGCGGGCCGCATGCCACCAATGCTGGCCGACATAGCGATGGTCGGTGTCTCTGGCGGGATCGTTGGCGAATGCGTGATGGCGCATATGGGTGGCTTGCAGATAGCGATACGGAAAACAGAGATTGATCAGGCTGACGTGTCCCACGAGGTCATTGAGCCACTTCAGATTTTCGTGGTTACCCGCGATGTTGCCATGCTGCGCTTCGTGAGAAGGAAGGTAGGCAAAGCAGCAACAGAGCACGGCGATCGGGAAGCCTGCCCAAAGCGGGATCAGCCCCTGGGTCCCGGCGACGAACACCGAGAGCCAGACAAGGAACTGACCCAATCCGACAAGGACCATCTCCCATTGGACGCGTCCGATATATCGTCTTGCGATTCGTCTCTCGGCCGAAAGGCTCAGGTCGGGGCTTTGCGCCATCAGATCCATCCCTGAACTTTTTTGGCACGCAGGCCGGCGGCAAGCCCGAGCAGGCCGCCGATGGTGCGCGTGGTTGTCAGAGAGAGCTCCGGAAACATTGCGTGGAGAAGCGCGCCTCCGACGCTTCCCCAGAAGATCAGTCCGAAGACGGGTTTTCCCCAGTTGTTCAGAATTTCAAAACCGCGTGTGAGCAATGCATTCATGATCGGCAACCTCGCGAGTCGGGCCCTGACTACATTAGTGATGAAAGCCAATTTTTTTCAAGAGAAATTCCGGCAGGTAAATCGTGGATTTCGTCCCGGAGACCGCTAGGGTGATCCCGTGGCCGAGAGAGAAATGCGTCGAGTTCCTCGCTGGATCGTCGGGGCCCTTGTCATCGGAGCTTTCGTTCTGGGCTATCGGCTCCACGGTCAATTCAACTTCGACCTCTCGCTTGAGGGTTTGCGCGGCTGGATCCAGAGCTGGGGCGCGTGGGCCCCGGTTCTCTTTGTCGCCGCGATGACATTTCGCCAATTCCTGTTTCTGCCCTCGCTGGTTCTTCTTTCGGTAGGGGGATTCGGGTTCGGCGTTTTCTGGGGAACGATTCTGGGCACTTTGGGGCTGTTTTTCTCAGGGATGCTGACCTTCGGTCTGGGGCGTGGTTTGGCTGGCGAAGGGATGCGCCGCAAAATCAAGGCACGTTATCCCGAGATGGAAGCGCGCATCGAAAGACTTGGACCATGGCTGGTCCTGCTGGTGATGGTCTATCCGGGAGGGCCGATGACGGCGGTTTTCTGGGCCTCGGGGCTGACCAAGATCGCGGTCGGGCCCTATGCTCTGGCCCTTGCCTCGGGGGGGCTGGTTCGCGCCTTTATCTATTCCTTTTTCGGCTCGAGCTTGATCGAGGGAATGTCCGATCAATTCCTCCTGATTTCGGCTGGCATGCTCGTCGTTCTTCTCTTGCCGCTTTGTTTTTCCTCGGTTCGCGAGATGCTCGGTATCGGTCGGCGCTGAGTGCGAAAAGTGCTATTTCGCTATTGTTTTTCTTGATTTTGTCGATGAGATGAAGAGGCGCATTCGATTTGGTGATTTCGCCGGGCCCGGATCTCCGCTAAGTACGCGGTCGGCGACCGCGTTCATTATTCCATGAGGAGGTTCAGATGAGGATCCTGGTATTTGGTGCACACCCAGACGACATGGAAGTCGGTATGGGCGGAACCATCGCCAAACATGCCAACTTTGGTGATTCCGTCGATATGGTTGTCGGAACCGTTCCCTCGATGGGGCAGGTGCGCCGGGATGAAGCTCGCGAGGGAGCGCGTATTCTCGGGGGCGAACTTCGCTTCCTCGACATCGAGTCCGAGGAATTCGAGTACAATCGTGCTCTGGTGGGACAGATCGACGCGATCCTCAAGGATGTGCGGCCCGACATGATCTACACGCAATGGGATCAGGACTCCCACCAGGACCATAACAATCTTTCGCGTGGTGTGATCTCGGCCAGTCGGAAAAACCAATGCTCGCTCTATATGTATGAGCAGACAATCCCGGGCGGCATCGTGCCAGGAGGGTTCAACCCGCAATCCTACGTCGACATCTCCGAGACGATCGACCAGAAATCCGACAGCGTTCTGGCCCATGCCTCGCAGGTCAAGGTCCATGGCGACCTATGGGTAGAAGGCGTCAAGGGGCGCTGCGCCTATCGGGGCTATCAGATTCACGTGGCCTACGCGGAAGCTTTTCAGGTGGTCAAGGAAATCAACGGCTGTTTTTCGGACCGCAACCGCTGAGGGCGGTCGATTCGGGCTGAAAGCATTGGTCGCTTCGCTTTGAAGGGCGTAGAGTTCTCCTGTGAGCTTTTTGCCCGACAGGTCGGCCGTGGGTCGCCGGCACGATCCTGAAATCGAATCTCTGCACGACGCGACCTCCGTCAACAGCTTTCGTTTTTTGCTTGCGGGTTTGCTGGGCGCTTTGTTGTTGGTCTCCGGTTGCGCGTCTCCGTTCGGTTTTTTTTCGGGGCGCTCTCACGAGCCGGTTGGCGTGGCGCGCACCCATGCTCTTCTTCTCAATGGCGGCGCGAGCAAGGCTCTGAACTATGCCTCGCATCTCGAGCATCTCGAGGGTGTCCTGGAGGTTCTCGAGACCTCGGGGGTGCCGCCGGCCGATATCACGATTTTTTCCTCCGATGGAGAAGATCCGCGGCCGGATCTGGCGACGCGCGCCTCGAGTCCGAACACCGGGCTGACTCATCCGCGTTTTGCACGCCAGCCGATCCGATATCGGAACACCTCGATTCCGGGCTACGAGCTGGAGCCGGCGACCAAGGCGGCCCTCGAGACGTATTTTGCAGAGACGGCCTCTCGTTTCCCTGCCGGATCGACTTTATTTCTCTACGTCACGGACCACGGGACTCGCGGCGAGAAGGGCCCGCGGTCGAATCGGATCTCGTTATGGAACAATCAGGACCTGACGGTTGCCGAATTGGAAGAGATGCTGGCCGGGCTTCCCCCCGGCGTACGTGTCGTCTTTCTGATGTCGCAATGTTTTTCGGGCGGTTTCGCTTTTGTGGAAATGGATCGTGGCGCAGGTGCGGAGACCTGTGGTTATTTCTCGACGACGCCCGATCGGTTGGCCTATGGGTGTTATCCCGAGCACCGGGCGGATGCCGGGGTAGGGCATTCGATGCGTTTCCTCGATGGCTTGCGCGCGGGTTTGCCGCTCGCGCAGGCGCATTTGCGGGTCCTGCAAACCGATCGAACTCCCGATGTGCCTCTGCGGACGTCGGACCTGCAGTACGGAGTCCTTTTGCGCGCGGTCGCGGACGCACGCGGCCAGCAGGAGGTCGAGGTCGTTGACGAACTTCTCGGCCAGGCTTGGCAGAGCCCGGAGCGATACGAATCGTCCATTCGCGAACTGGACCGAGTCGGGTTGGCCTTCGGGGTGGCCAGTCCGCGGCAGCTTTCGGAACTGCGCGCGCGTCTGGAAATCCTTCCCGAAGTGCGCGCACCCCTCGACAAGCATGCCGAGGCCTGGGACGCGGCGCGGGCGGATGCCGGGTCGGCATTGCTGCGCCGCTTCGGTGCGGACCATCCGGATCTGGGCGCCCGTCTGAATTCAAAAAAGAAACTTTCACCTGCCGAGGCGCGGGCACTCCAGCAGGAGTTTCTGGAGGTCTTCCCTGGCTGGTTTGCCGAGGATGGATCCGAGGAGCGCCTGGAAACGCTTGTGGCCCGCTCGGGGATCGCCCGAAATATTTCCTCGCGAATGGAGGTTCGCGAGGCGGCCTTGTTGCGGCTGGAATTCTTGTTGGTGCGGGTTGCCGGTGAAGAGTACCTGCGCGCTGCGGGAAGCAGCGAAGAGAAGGCGCGCTTTGCGGCACTTCTGGCATGCGAGGATTTCGCTCTGCCGATTGCTGCCGAGAAACGTCGCCCGCTTCCGCCCCGCAAACCATACCCCTCCTACGACGGGGATATCGCTCTGGCTCGTCAGGTTCTGCCTGCCTGGATGGGGATCCAGTTTCGCCCGGTCGACAAGCCGACGCGACAAAAATACGATCTGCCGCCCGGGGCGGTGCAGGTCCGTCATGTTTATGAAGGTTCCCCCGCAGAAGCGGCCGGTCTGCTGGTCGGGGATTTGATTCTGGGGCCTCCCGGCGAACCATTTCTCGAACCCCGCCAGATTCGGGAGTGGACCATGTTCCAGTCGGCTGGCGTGGCGCGACCCTTGCGGGTTGTGCGCGAAGGGATCCCCATGGAGATCGTTCTGACGCCGGGCGCCCATCCGGGTGCCTTCCCCGCGCTTCCTCAGCCCCCGGCGGTGGGGGAGCCGGCCCCCGCGTTGTCGCTGGTGCCCTATCGTGGGGTGTTGCCGGAAATCCGGGCCGGCCATGGTCCGCATCTCTTGTTTTTCTGGGCGACCTGGTGCGCCCCGTGCAAGGCGGCGCTGCCGAAGTTGCTGGCCTGGTCCGAACGCACCGGGATCCCGATTGTAGCGATCACGGATGAGTCGGCGGATCGTCTCGACGCGTTTTTTGCGGAGGCGGACGAGGGCTATCCGGAGATTATCGCCAGAGACCCCATGCGTCAGGCCACGCTCGCCTTCGGCGTCAGTGGTACGCCGACGTTTGTTTTGCTCGACGATGCCGGGCGTGTCGAGACCTTTGTGACCGGATATGCGGCAGAGCGGCCGTGGCCGCTACCCGTGAGGTGAATTCTTGTCGAACCGGACGCGCCAATTTTCGCGTGCCGGCACAGTTCCCTCATTTTCGAGTTGTGTGGCGATCGCTTAGCTGGCGTTCGTGTCGCGCCGCGCGACAGCCCACAAGCCTTCACCGGAGCGCGAAGCTGTGGCCTTCCATTGTCCGGGTAGTGCGGCCAGGAAATCCTCCGGACTGAGATGGATGGGCGTGTTCTCGGCGCGCGAGTTGACCCAGATGATCGATCCGTCGGGCTTGAGGACGCGTGCGACTTCGTCGGGAAACAGCAACATATTGAGCAGTACAATGGAGTCGGCCGAATCCTTGGGGAAGGGCAGGCAGCTGGCATCGGCGCGCACCCGCGCGGCCGTCGGCGAATGCAGGCGGCGGATCATCTCGAATGAGAGGTCGACGGCGACCACCTCGGCGAAGGCTTCTGCGAGCAATGCGGTCGCCGGCCCGGTGCCGCAGCCCAATTCAAGGCAATTACCCGGACGAATCTTGCCGCGCTCCAGGGCGTCGCGGAGCGGTAAAAGCCGGTCCTCGGCATGCTTTTCGTGCCACTCGGGGGCCAGATCATCGAAGAGTTGCTCGACTTTGCGGCGTCGTTGCGCCGTCCAGCTCGGGCTGTCGAAAGCGACCTCCCGGGTCACCTGACGCATGGGGTGGTTCTGGGGCCGCGGGGTTCCGGGGGTGAGCGCACGCGACGGGAGGTATTCGACCATATTTGTTTGTCGGGGTTGGCCTCCCGGGGGTCAAGGGTCAAAGGGCTCCCTTTACGCATGGGTAGCCGTTGGATACGGATGCACTATGCTCTTGGACCTTGGAGGAGAAAAAATGCGTCTTT
>CBFHUR010000006.1:0-117699 GCA_965658895.1 Binatia bacterium | reverse complement strand
TTTTTCTCGAGACCAATCCGATCCCGGTCAAGGCCGCCGTCGCCGCGCTTGGCCTTTGCCAGGACGAACTCCGCCTTCCTCTGATGACGATGACCGCCGAAAACCGTGCGGTTCTGATCCGGGCGATGGAACGTGCCGGCATCGCCAGCGCCGGGGCAACGCCTTGAGCGGACCCACGCCAATCGTGATCTCCGGCGCTACGGGCCGAATGGGACGCGCCCTCATCCGCCTGGCCACCATGCTCCCCGACGTCGAAGTCGCCGGCGCCCTTGAAGCACCCGGCCATGAACAGATCGGCGAGGATTCCGGGAGCCTTGCCGGCGAAGCCGCCAACGGAATTCCTGTGAGCGCCGATCCAGCGGCCGCCCTTGCCGCCAGCCGCGTTCTCATCGAGTTCAGCTGGCCCGAACCGTCTCTCGAGCATTTGCGCGTCGCCGCCGACCAGGGATGCCCGGTCGTGCTGGGGACCACAGGATTCAATGCGGCCCAGCAGGAAGAACTCGACTCGATTGCGGCTCGCATTCCTTTGCTGCAAGCCACAAATATGAGCGTGGGCGTCACGCTGCTGACCGAGGTTGTCGAGATGGTTGCCGGAAAACTCGGCGCCGGCTTCGACATGGAGGTGATGGAAACGCACCATCGACTGAAAAAGGATGCGCCATCGGGCACCGCTCTCACGCTGGCGGCGGCAGCTGCGCGTGGCCGCAAGGCAGATCTTGAGGACTGGGGCGTCTACGGCCGAAAAGGCATGGTCGGCGAAAGACCCGACGACGAGATCGGCGTGATGGCCCTGCGAGGAGGCGATGTGGTCGGGGACCATACGGTTTTCTTTTTCGGGACCGGGGAACGCCTCGAACTCACGCATAAGGCTGGTAGCCGCGATGCATTTGCCTCAGGTGCACTGCGGGCGGCCCATTGGCTCGCCGGACGGGAACCCGGGGCGTACCGCATGCAGGACGTTCTGGGCCTCCAGTTGTAGATCTTGCCGGATTTGGCTTTCTTCGGTCAGTGCGCTAACAGGCGTGCGGGTCGAGTTCTCCACCTTCCGATCAGGCCGCCGGCAAGATCGGGGTGAACTCGGCGACCATACGTGGCGTGGAGAAGGAATCATATGCCCCATCGAGCTCTAATTGGAGTCGGATCCAACCTCGGAGACCGACGCGCAAATATCGCCGAAGGTACTGAAAAGGCTGGCGAATTGGAGGGCACCCGTTTGGTGCGCAACTCGTCTCTCTACGAGAGCGAACCGCACGGAGATGCCAAGACCTGGTTCTACAACGCGGCCTTCGAGGTCGATACCGAGCTCAGCCCCCAGGATCTGCTCAAGGAACTGCTGGCAATCGAAACCGCCATGGGCCGACGCCGTGTGAAAGGCAAGAAGTTCGGCTCCCGCATTATCGATCTGGACCTTCTGTTCTACGACAATGTGGTGCTGAACGGTCGCAAATTGAAACTGCCCCACCCGCGCCTGACCCAGAGGCGTTTTGTCCTGCTCCCGCTGGCCGAAATCGCTCCCCAGCAGAGCCATCCCGAGAGTGGCCAGACGATTTCGCAGCTTCTGGCCGCGAGTCTCGACGACAAGAAAGTCACGCTTCTGCCGCCGCGCTAGAGATCCCGGTCCGGCGCACGGGATCCCGCAAACTCCTCGATCCTATCCCTCGGCCGCGAGAAGTTCCCGGTTCCTGCGGATGGATTCCAGGAGTGCTTCGCGGCGGACCGCGACCTCGGTTGCCGGATCCGCGCCCCGAAGGATCTCCGGATCCCCCGTCAACGCCTGGTAGAGGCCCAGCGTCTCTCCGAAAGCGAGTAACGATTTTCTTTCCGGAAAGGACTCCTCGACGATACGATGGAATTCCTCGGCGCGCTCTCCCGGATATTCGAATTCCACCCAATCGCCACCCGAAACCTGAAGTCCATTATCCGCCATATATTGTAATTTGGTGCTATATTGCTCCATCAAGGTGAGGTGCGTCTCCATCACGGCCTCGTATCGCAATAGATAACAACCCGACGTCGCCAGCAGGCAGCTGACGAGAAATACCGCGGGAACAAGGGAATTCAGCTTCTTGACCATGTACGTTGAAGTTCCTAGCATGAAAGTACGGCTCCAACCGCCATGCCGACACTACCACTGATCTACTTCGAGCGCTTGCTCGAGGACTCTCCCGACATCATCATCGGTGTCGATCGCCACGGCGAAATCATCTTCTATAACGAAGGTGCGCGGACGACACTGGGCTACACATCGGAAGAAGTCGCGGGAAATTCTGTCAAACTTATCTATCCCTCCATCGACGAGGCCCGCGAACTCATGCGAGCCATGCGGGACCCCGAAACCGATGCCGCCGGCAAGGTGCGCAACTTCCAGACCCGACTGCGCACACGCTCGGGCGAAGAACTGGATGTCGCCATTTCGGGCACCTTGATCTTCGACTCCGCCGGCCGCGAACTCGGCTCGATCGGCTTCGCCAAGGATTTGCGGGAAATTCACAAGCAGGACCAACTCGCCACGCTCCAGGAAATTGCCGTGACCGTCGCCCACGAGATGAACAATCCTCTTGCAGCGATCCTGAACAACCTCGACATGCTCGGGAAAGATATTCGACGACTCGCCGGCGAAAAGGAAACCTGCGTCGAGCAGGAGCGCATGGACTCCATGAACGCGTCGCTGAAAAAAATCCAGAATATCGTGAACCGACTATCGGAGATGGCGGGAAGCCGAGAATACGGAACGGTCGAATACCTCCATGGCGCCAAGAGAACCGATCTGGGACCGGGGATCGGCGGCACCGAGCGCCACGCTGCCGAAAAGACGCCGCGCGAACCGAAGCCAGACGGGGCGCTACACAACCTGCGTGTCCTGGTCGCGGACGACGATCTGGCCGTCTGCCAATCGATTCAGGACATTCTCGAACTCGAAGGCTGTGAGGTCGTGACAGCCGCCGACGGAATTGAGGCCCGCGACCAGATCGCCAAACAATCCTTTGATTGCGTGCTAAGCGATGTCGTGATGCCCGGGCTGGATGGCTACGAACTCTTCTTGCACATTCAGGAGCATCATCCTCGCACCCCGGTCGTGCTCATGACTGCTTTCGTCTATGATCGAGAACATATCATCAAACGCGCCAAACTTGAGGGCCTGGAGGGCGTCCTGTTCAAGAAACCCGTCGAGCCGGCCCGCCTCGTTGAAATTCTGAAATCCCAATGCGGGCGCGACTGATGATCAGGAGAAGGTAGAAAATGGCAATCCGAATCAACCGCGTATACACACGAACCGGCGATGCCGGCGAAACCCGTCTCGTGGGCGGGGCCAGCACGCATAAGGACTCGCTGCGCGTGGAAGCCTACGGCACCGTGGACGAACTCAATTCGGTGATCGGCATCGCACGCGCCGCGAACGACGAGATCGACACGGGCCGCGGCCAGAAGACCGCCCGCGAACTCGGCGCCATTCTCGAAGCGATCCAGAACGAGCTCTTCGATCTCGGCAGCGAATTGGCGACCCCGGCAGGCGAAACGTGGGAAGGCATGATCACCATCGGAAGCTCCGAGGTCGCCGGACTCGAACACACCATCGACCGCTGCCAGGAGGATCTCGAAGATTTGAAATCCTTCATCCTACCCGCAGGCGGGCGCGTGGCAGCGAGTCTGCACCAGGCGAGAACCGTCTGCCGCCGCGCCGAACGAAGCGTTCTGCGTCTGCATCGCGAGGAAGGAGTCGAACCCGAGGTACTGAAGTATCTCAACCGACTCTCGGACCTCCTCTTTGTTCTGGCGCGCTGGATCTCTCATCATACCGGAACGCCTGAAGTCCTCTGGGAAAAGGGACTCCGGCTGGGAAAATCACCAAGCGAGGACAGCAATGGCTGAAGATCGACTCTACCTGAAACAAATCGAAATCGGACCGATGCAGAATTTCGCCTACCTCGTGGGCGACCGCGAGAAGCACGAATGTGTCGTCATCGATGCCGCATGGGACATCGATGCCATCTGCAACATTGCGGAAGCTGATGATATGAAGATCACCGCGGGTCTGGTGACACATTTCCACCCGGACCATATGGGCGGTTCGATGATGGGCATGGAGATCGATGGCGCGGCCGAATTGATCGCCAAAAAGTCGGTCAAAATCCACCTTCATAAAAGCGAGGTCCCTTACGCCCACAAGGTTGCCGAACTCTCGGACTCGGACATGGTCGCCACCGAAGGCGGCGACACCTGCATGGCAGGCGATATCGAGATCAAATTTCTTCATACGCCAGGCCATACGCCTGGATCGCAATGTTTTTTGGTGGACGGACACCTGGTCTCCGGCGACACGCTTTTCATCGGCGCCTGTGGACGCGTCGACCTGCCGGGCAGCGACCCCGAGGATCTCTACCGGTCGCTGAATGATACGCTCAAGAAACTGCCCGAGCCGACTGTCCTGTTCCCCGGACACAACTACTCACCGCAGACCACCTCCACCATCGGGCAGGAAGTGCGCACCAATCCCTATATGAGGTTCGGCAAATTGCAGGACTTCCTCTCGGCCATGGGCTACTGAGCGCTGCTGAGCACGACTGAGGGCGACTGAGAAAGACAGCGAACGAATCCGCGCAGGCCCCGCTAGCTTGAGCCGCCATCGGTGATCGAGCGACGAACCTCGACGTCCGCGATATCCGGGATCGCCTCCACGAGAAAATCCCGGAGGCGCTTGCGGATCCTGTCCTCCAACTGGCGAACTCGCTCGCGGCTGATCTCGTAGCGTTCGCCCAGTTCCCGCAGCGTCAGAGGTTCCTCGGCGATCATGCGCTCGTGGAAGATCTCGCCTTCCTTGCCCTCCAGACTTTCCCCGAATTCGCGAATGCGGCTGGCAATCATATGACGCGCCTGAGCATCACCGAAACTGGATTCGGTATCCGGGGAGCCGGCACCGAGAAAGTCGAGCATCGTGGACTCCCCGCCCTCGCCCACCGGCGTATCCACCGAAAGGTCGCGACCCGAAAGTCGCTGATCCATCTCGATAACCTCCGACGGCTTCACCGCGAGTCGGTCGGCAATCAATTTGGGATCGGGAGAGAACCCCTCACGTTCGAGCCGATCCTTTTCCTTCTGCAAGTTGAAGAACAACTTTCTTTGCGCCTGCGTCGTGCCGAGCTTGACCTGCCGCCAGTTATTCATCACGTACCGGATCACATACGCCCGAATCCACCACACGGCATAGGACGGGAATCGTACACCTCTGTAGGGATCGAAATTCTTCAGGGCCTCGAGCAGACCGATATTGCCCTCCTGGACGAGATCCAGAAGATTCCGAAACGCGCGCTCATAGCGTCGCGCGATGGACACGACCAGCCGGAGATTGGCGGAGACCAGTTTTCGCGCAGCCTCGCGGTCGCCATCTTCCTTCCAGAGAACCGCCAGCGCATGCTCCTCGTCGGCATCGAGCAGCGGGTGCCGACGCACCTCGGCGAGATACTGCTGCAAGGGATCGCTCGGAACGATCCCTTCTCCAGCTGAGGTCCCGGCCTTGTCCGGTTCATCTACCTCCCCGGGGGAAGGCTCTTCGTCGGCGGTGTTCTCTGGAGGGAAGTCCGAGATGTCCTCGGAGACGAGGATCGCCTCCTCGACTTCCTCTGCCGTGGCAGCTGCCTTGAGCTCATCTTCCGAATCGGGAGGAAGAACCTCCGCATCCAGAATGGGGACCTCGGCCTTGCTCGAATCCGTGTCGCGCGGTTTCAGAGAACCGACCCTGATCAGCCCTCTTCGGAGCGAACAGCAGTCACCTTGCCTGCTGCGATCTCGCGGAGGGCGCTGACAACTTCCTTGTTGGAGGAGTCTATCAGCGGCCGAGAGCCCTTGAGCAGCTGCTTTGCGCGCCGGGAGGCCAGCAGGACAAGCTCGAAACGACTGGGAACCTTCTCAAGACAATCTTCAACGGTAACGCGTGCCATGGGAAAACCTTAGCGAACCGAGTCTGGAGCGGCAAAGAGAAAAATTGCCCTGAATTCCATCAATTCAAGGCGTGCGGATCGGCGCGGGAAACCATATCCGAGACTTCCATCCGCCCTTGCTGGGCACGTTCCCGCAGATCCCGGACCAAAATGGCATCCTCTGGGCTCTCATCGTCCCAACGCACCAGGAGTTGGCCCAGCGTCCGGATCAGCGCCCGATAGTCCTCGAGAGTCCCGTTGAGACGCTCCCAGGCATTACTGCCCACCCGAACGCGAGCGGTGGCATCCCACTCGGCATAGCGGCCCAAAACGGCCAGCCGGGCGGATACCGAAGCGGCATTCTCGCCCTCCGATACCAGAAGAGCCTTGAGCCGGATGGCATCCTGCGGGTAAGGCGCCTTGTCAGCCTGATCGTCCAATTGACGCTCCAGACGACGGTACTCGTTGTAGAGAGCCTCGAGTTCGTCAGCGACCCCGCTTTTTTCTGTCGTAAACCATCCCACGGTGGGAGTAGATACCGGGGCTGAGGCTGGCTTTCAACTGTCGACAGATCGCAGATAGAGAAATGCCTCGACGTTGCCCTTTTTTGCCCCCGGGAGGGTCGAGTCCCGCACACCGCAGACCGAAAGCCCCAAGCCCTCGGCGTGGCGAGCCACATTTTCGACCGCCTCTCGACGGAGTTCCGGGTCGTTGACCACGCCCCCCTTGCCAACCTTCTCCCGACCGACCTCGAACTGCGGCTTGACCAGGGCGATAATCTCGCGAGCGCCACCGAGCTGCGCGAGCGTCGGGGCGAGCAACAATCGCAAGGAAATGAACGAAGCGTCGATGACCGCGAGGCTGGGTTGCGGGTCCAGGACCCCCGGGGCCATCTTGCGCACATTGGTACGCTCTCGCACCAGGACCCGCGGATCCTCGCGCAATTTCCAGGCAAGCTGGCCGTAGCCGACGTCAACAGCATGCACCGTCGCGGCCCCTCGCTGGAGCAGACAATCGGTAAACCCGCCGGTGGAGGCCCCCACATCGAAACAAATCCGATCTCGCACAGAAAAGGAGAATCCATCGAGCGCGCCCGCAAGCTTCACGCCCCCACGCGAAACAAACGGATGCTCCGGACCGCTCACCTCGATCTTCTGCTCCTCGCGAACACGGAACCCCGCTTGCGCGACGGGCTCCCCATCCACTCGCACCAGCCCCGCCAGAATCAAACCCTTGGCACGCTCCCGACTCTCGGCGAGCCCAAGGCCGACCAGACGAGTATCAAGCCGCTCGCGCGAAGACACGATCGAGGATCGCCTCCAGCGGCTGGCCTCGACGACCAAACCGCCGCAAAGCCTGCACGGCCTGTTGGCGTTCGCACTCAGCGGCCGCACGAGCCCCCTCGAGACCCAGAATCGCGGGATAGGTCGCTTTGCCCCGGGCACGATCGCCGCCCGCCTTCTTGCCCAGAACCGCCACCGACGCGGTCTCATCAAGCAAGTCGTCAACGATCTGGAAAGCCAAACCAAAACTCTCGGCAAATCGCGTCAGGTCCTTCAGCTCCGACGGCGTCGCCCCGGCGGCCAACGCCCCCGCCCGAACCGCTGCCCGAATCAGCGCGCCGGTCTTCCGGGCGTGAATTCCATCGACCTGCCGACGGCTGGGGTGCCGCTTTCCCTCTGACGCAATATCGGCAACCTGACCGGCCACCATCCCGACGCTCCCCGCGCCTTCAGCGATCTCGACCACGACCTGCAGTCCGCCTGCAGCCTCCGCCCGGCGTGCCCCGGAGGCCGCCACGGCAAATGCGTCCGTCAGCAAGGCATCCCCGGCAAGGATCGCTGTGGCCTCATCAAACTTTCGATGCAGAGATGGCTTGCCACGGCGCAGATCATCGTCGTCCATCGCGGGCAGGTCGTCATGGGCCAGAGAATAGGCGTGGATCATTTCCACTGCACAGCCAGCCGCCATTGCGCGACGTCGCTTTCGGGCACCGCCGACGGCTTCGGCCGCAGCAAGCGCCAGAATGGGACGAATTCGTTTGCCTGAACCAAGAACCGCATAGCGCATCGCGCGCGTCAGGTCTGGGGGGCGACCCGATCGAGGAGACAATATGGTCCGAAGTTCGGCATCCACTTCTCCACGCCGGAGCCGCAGGTAACGCTCGAGGCCCGCAGCGTTCATTCCTCGACCTCGAGGTCTTCCTGACGCAGAACGCCACCGGCATCTCGCACCAGCACCTCGACGCGTTTTTCGACTTCACCGAGCCGCCCATGCAGAGCACGCAACAGGCCAACCCCATCCTCGAACGAGGCCAGAGACTCCTCGAGCGGTACATTGCCTTGCTCCAGACGTGCCACGATTGTCTCGAGCTTGCTCATCGCCTCCTCGAACGTGAGGTCGCTGCCCGGCTTCTCAGCTTTCCTTGCTGTCATCTTGCTCCCCATTCCCCTCTTCTGTCTCGAGTACCTCTTCCACCCGTGCCGAAACCGCTCCACGAGCCAGTCGCAAGTGCAGGACTTCCGACGGCTGAAGTTCCGAGGCGCTTCGCACGATACTTCCATCCGCATCCCGGACCAAGGCAAACCCCCGATCAAGGACGGCCAGCGGCGAGAGGCCGTGCAATTGCGTGGCCAGATGACTCAATCCCTTTCGGTCGCGCTCCAGTCGCCTCTCGATTCCCATCCCCAGACGGCGGCCGAAGCCTTCGAGACGCAAGGAATGCAAATCGGTTCTGGGCAAAAGGTCGTTCATTTGCTGACCGATCGATGCGAGCCGGCGGCGACGAGCCGGCGTCAATCCGACCAGAGCCCCCCGCAAGCGGCCGGCCGCCCCCGCCAATTCTGCGCGTTTCTGCGCCACCAATCGCTCTGGATCCCGAAGAACCACCTCGGCGTGGTCCAGAAACTTGCGGCGGCTGTCCAACCCTCCAGCAATCACATTCGACAACCGCTGACCCAGGCCTTGGAGATCCGACTCGAGTGCGGTCCGGATCGGCACCACCATCTGGGCTGCAGCTGTCGGGGTCGCAGCGCGTACGTCGGCTACCGCGTCCGCCAGCGACCAATCCGATTCATGACCGACCGCCGAGATCACCGGGACCTCGGAGCGGGCAATCGCCCGCACCACAGCCTCCTCATTAAAAGCCCAAAGGTCCTCGACGGAACCACCGCCTCGGCCGACGATCATCACGTCCACACCACCGTGCCGGTTGAGATCATCAATCCCGTCGGCAATTTCCTGCGCCGCACCTGGACCCTGCACGCGGGACGGCCGCAAAAGGATCTCACGCTCCGGATAGCGGAGCTCGATGGTTCGGCAAATATCGTGAATGACCGCGCCCTGCCGCGCCGTCACGATACCGATACGCCGCGGCAGAAACGGCAAGGACCGTTTGCGTTCCTCTGCAAAAAGTCCCTCCGCCTGAAACTTCTTTCGGTTCGCCTCGAGTCGGCGAGCGATCTGGCCCTCGCCACAGGCCTCCAGACCATCGAGATGCAGGGAAAGCCTCCCGCTCGGACCATAAAAATCGACCTTTGCCACACGGGCGACTACCGCCATTCCGTCGGCTGGCTGAACCGACAGTCCGCGCACTCGGCTCGCCCAGACCACAACGGAGACCTGCGCCTTCTCCTCTTTCAGCGAAAAATAGAGATGCCCCTGCGGGGAGGTGCTCAAGCCGGAGACTTCCCCCTCAATCCAGAACTTTCCGGGAAACGACTCCTCGAGACCCACTTGAATTCGGGTGACGAACCTCCGGATCGAGACGGCCCGGCGCTTTGCCGGCTCCGGCGGCTGAGCGCCCATGAGCCTTCAGCTCCGCTGCGCGTCGATGGTTCGAAACACGCGCCAGCTCTTGAGCAATTCGATCGCTCGATCCAACTGAGGATCACGGCCCGGCTCTCCCAGCTTCAGCCCCAGTGAATCCGCCGCACCCGATGCATCCTCGTCGGATGGCTTCTCGGCCTCCGGATCCTCATTCGAGTCCGAATCATCCGAATCCGCTGCTTCATCATCGATCTGGCCGGAATCGGGCTCCCCGCTCTGGAGGTGCTTGGGAAGATTCGACTCGCGGAGAACCAGCGACCCGCTGCGGGTCGCCGCGTTCTGGGCCGCCGGCAGTTCATTTTCGAAGTAAATATCCGGCACGACTCCCGTGGCCTGGATCGACCTTCCGCTCGGGGTGTAATAACGCGCCGTGGTCAGTCGCAAGGCCGAGAATTCATCCAGCGGCAGAATGGTCTGAACGGACCCTTTGCCAAAGGTCTCCGTGCCCAGAACCAGAGCCCGATGATGGTCTTGCAGGGCACCCGCGACAATTTCGGCCGCACTAGCGGTCCCGCCATTGACGAGAACGATCATCGGAAAATCGGTATGGCTCCCTGCCTTGCGCGCAAAATACTTCTGCTTCTGATTCTCCAGGCGCCCGTCGGTATAGACAATCATCCCCGAGTCGAGAAAGGCGTCCGAAACCTGAACCGCCTGAGAAAGCAAACCACCGGGGTCGTTGCGCAAATCCAGGATCAACCCTTCAAGATCGCCTTCCGCCGTTTCGTTCAATGCCGCGAGGGCTTCGATCACGGCCGGGCCCGTGCGCTCCTGGAACTGGGTAATTCGGATATAGCCGTAGCCATTGCCCAGACTCTTGGATTTCACGCTCTCGATCTGAATGTTCTCCCGAGTGAGGGTCATTTCGAGAAAGTCAGCCAATCCCTCGCGACGAATCGAGATGGTAATGTCAGTCCCGCGTGGACCGCGCATCAATTTGACCGCATCCATCAGGGACATATCCTTGGTCAGCTCGTCCTCGATTTTCACGATCTGGTCGCCGGGCTGGATTCCTGCGCGGAACGCGGGAGTATCTTCGATGGGAGAGACCACCGTCAGCACACCACTTCGGTTGGTAATCTCGATCCCGAGCCCGCCAAAGCTGCCCTTCGTATCCACCTGCAGCTCCTTGTAGAGCTCGGGTGTCAGGTAGGCACTATGCGGGTCCAGCGAAGCGAGCATCCCGTTGACAGCGCCCTCCATCAATTCCTGAGTGCCCACTTCTTCCACGTAGTTCTTCTGCACGATGGTGAGAATATTGGTGAACGTCTCCAACTCGTCGTAGGAGTCCTGATCCACGGCCACCACGCGCTGCACACCTCCGCCACCGAGAAAAATGGCGCCAAGGACAATCCCCACGCCCAAGGCGAAGGCAATCGGGCTTGGACGAAGACCCGAGCGGCGCATCATGAAGGAGATCCCTCCGGTACGAAGAATTCAGAAAAGCTCATGGAAACACTCTAACCGATAAAAGCGAGGCGCGCCTACTCCCCGGGCAAATCTGCCGGATCCGCCTCACGATGCCAATCCTCGGGGTCAAGCGCCTTGCGACCACGGCGCACGGAGAAATAGACCAGACCACCCCCGTCCGGGGCCGCCTGACCCAGGCGCGCCCCAACCGATACCGGAGCATCCAGCGGCATCGTGGGCTCGGCGAGGCCTCCATATACGGTAAATACACGAAGGCCGTGGTCCAGAATGACCACGCCCCCGTAGGCGGGGAGTTCGCCGGAAAAGGCGACGGTGCCGGGAGCGGCGGCTCGCACCCAATCCCCGGCAGCCACGCGGATCCCGATTCCGTCCTCCCATCCCGAGCGGGTCCCATCGGCCCGAAACGGAACCTCCACCAGGCCGACCGCCGGCATCTGACGCGGTGAGATTGCACCGCCGCTGCGACGCCACGCACGGCGACGTTCGCGGAGGTCCACCCGCTGTTGTTCCAATGCGACACAGCGAGCTTGCCAGAAATGATAAACCTGTCGCGCTTGAGCGGCACGCTCGGCCAGCTCCGCTCGCTGGGCATTATTTTCGGCAGAGGCCGCGGCCCAGTCGGCCTGCGCTCGGACGGCCGCCCGGCTGGCCACCAATCGCGCCCGACGACTCACCGCGAGTTCCCGAGCCACCACCCGTAATTCGATCTGGACCGCGCGTGGCAAGCCCACCCTCGCGAGGGCGGGCTCGGCCAGCAGGACAATCAGACAGCCCGCCGCCAGAAGGCGCCTAGGGTCGACCATCCGGTCCGCGACGCCATTCCCCGGTTCGGATCAGGTGCCGAAGGTCCGCTACCAGGACCGGATCATCCCATTCGAGAGGCCCGATAATCCTTGCCAACTGCTTCCCCTGCCGATCGATGATGAAGGTCTCGGGATATCCGGAGATCTTGTAGGTCTGCCCAACTGTACCGGAAGGTTCGGTCAGCAGAGGAAATCGAACGCCGAGTTCGTCCCCGAACTCCTTGACCACCGGAGCCCCTCCATCGTCCTCGGCCACCCCCACGATCAGGAAATCTTCATCGGCAAGTTCGTCGGCAAGTCGCTGCATCGACGGCATCTCCTCCCGGCAGGGAGGACACCAGGTAGTGAAGATATTGAGCAATACAACTTTCCCGCGCTGAGCCGACAGGCGGAAGGACTTGCCGTCCAGATGCTGGGCCCGGACATCGGGTGCGGTCGGCGGACCGGTTACGCAAGAAGTCGTCATCAGCGCGAGAAGCACCACACCCAACGCCGAACGCAATCCGCGACGGCCCTGAACGTAGGCCAGACCGACCAGGCCGACCACAACCATGACCGCGCCGATCCACTGGGCCTCGGTACCTCCGAGGAAGATCCTTGGTTCGATTCTCACGATTTCTACAGCAAAGCGCGCGAGGCCGGAGAGTGCCAGAAAAGCAAACAACACTGCCCCGGGCCGCCAACGTTCCGGCATGCGATACATTTGCATCAAGGCGACAAAGATTCCCGAGTACAACAAACTCTCGTAAACCGGCGCGGGGTGAACCAGAACTCCCGGAGCATGAACCCATCCGAAGATCGCGGCCGGGTATGCCATGCCCCACGGCAGCTCGGTGGGCGTGCCCCAATCTCCATCGCCGGCCAACTGACAGCCGATGCGCCCTATCGCCTGGCCCATAATCACCGCCGGAGCCACGGCGTCAGCGATCAACCACCACGAAACGCCATTGCGATAGACCCAGAACGAGACGGCCACCAGACCACCGAGGAGTCCCCCGAAAAAGACAAAACCCGCGCCGGTCAATAACTGCCCCACTGGATCGGCGAGGAATTGCTGCCAGTTATTGATCACCGAAAGCAATCGCGCGCCGACCAACCCACCGATCACGGCCGACCACGTAATCGGACCGGCCCATTCGCCGTTCAGGCCACGCCGCTCCAGATTTCGCACCAACACCGCCGAGGCGGCCAGAAAGGCGAGCGCCAGCATCGCACCAAAGGTGTGGATCGAAAACGGCCCAATCGAGAACAAAACAGGAATCATCGACTTCTCTTCTTATACTCTGGTCGTCCAAGCCGAAAGGTCTCGACAAACTTGCCGACCCGCCATTGCAGTGGAATGCTGGTGACTATGGCGATGGCAGGTTTTTGGTCGATCGAGAGCGGAGAGATCCGTTTCGGTAAGGACGGGCGTTGGTATTCGGACGATGAGTGGATCGAGAATCCCCGGATTGCCTTGCTTTTCTCGCGTCATCTCCTCCAGCGCGACGATGGTTCGTGGTGGATTGTGATGGGGGACGAGCGCGCGCAGGTCGTGATCGAGGATACGCCCTGGGTCGTGGTCCGGGTCGACGGCTCCCCCGCGGCCGGATTCACACTCGGATTGAATGATGGATCCTCAGAGCCCCTCGATGCAGGGTCACTCTCGCTGGCGCCCGACCATGTTCTCTACGGGCAGGCCAAGGAGGGTCGGCATCGCATCCGGTTCCTCCGTGCACCCCAAATGGAACTTCTCGCGCACGCCGATGAAGAGGCCGGCGCATACTTTCTTCCCGGTCCGGGTGCCGAGCGATGGCCCCTGCGTTCACCGGACGTTCACTGATGCATATCGTCCTGGTCGAGCCGGAGATTCCGCAAAATACGGGCTCGATTGCCCGGCTGGCCGCGGCCACCGGCAGCCCGCTGCATCTGGTCGGAACATTGGGCTTTTCCCTCGAGGACCGCTACCTCAAGCGCGCCGGTCTGGACTATTGGCCTTTCGTGGACCTCTATACCCATGACAACTTCGAGGCCTTTGTCGATGAAGTGCAGCCCAGCGCGCTGCGGGGGTTCAGTACGCATGCACAGCGCAGCTACACCGAGGCCACCTATGCCGAGGGTGATGCTCTTGTCTTTGGATCCGAATCCAAAGGATTGTCCCCAAAACTGAAAGAGGAGCTCGCGCCGCTCTGGCACATCCCCATGCCCGGGACCGGCGTCCGAAGCCTCAACCTGGCCAATGCCGTCTCGATCGTCCTCTATGAGGGCCTGCGTCAGCTCGGGCGGGTTTGAGCAGAACCAACACCGCAACCGCCCGCTCCGCAACCGGTTGCACAACCTGCCTTGGGCTCTTCGAGGATTCCGTACCCCAACGTCGAGATTTCCTCTTCCGCAACGAGGGAAACCGTCGAGATTTCGGCCTCGCAATGAACACAGGCCCAACCGGATTGCTCACCCGAAGCCAGAAGCACCTGCCGGTCGCAAGATCCGCAGAAGCCACTGGGCAAGCCACCGGCGCTGGATAAGCGATCCACAGCGCTCAACACCGGCGAGGTCCTCGCACCCGTGCTCCGTCCCGGACCGAACCGCTTGCAGCTCGCGTCGGTTCCATAGAGTCTGGGGGCATGTCCACGGTCCTTCGCATCGTCGTGATGATTCTCATAGTTCTGCTTCCGAGGGAAATCCTCGGCGAGCCTACGACAGATACGGACGCATGCAAAGGCATGGAGCTTCTTCAGGCACGCTTTCTTCTCGATGAGCCAGACCGCCAAAAAGAGCTCTCCGTCGCGCAATTGGAACTCCTGGGACAATGTGGCACCTCCATGGTGGGCATCGACCTCACCGGACGCGATCTGAGCGGCATCCGGCTGGCGGGCGCCGACCTCACAAATGCCGAGCTCGCTGGCGCCGACTTCGGTGGCCCGGAGCGCCATGCCGATCTGCAAAAGGCCGATCTCGACGGCGCCAACCTTGAAGGAGCTGACTTGCGCGGAGCGGATCTACGTGGTGCCGACCTCCGCCACACTTTTCTGGCCGAGACCAAATTTGCCGGCGCAAATCTCAGTGGCGTGAAGATGGGATGGCCACACGCCCACCAACAGGCCGCCGAGCAAAAACTGACCGCATCCCAGCTGGCTGCGGCCTGCTGGGCCGAGCAGGATCCTCCGCGACTACCGTCGTCCCTGAAAGATTACGAACGCCCTGCTGGCGCCCCTTCCGGTTGCCCACCGTCGTCCTGACAGCGGATTGCAGCAAAGGGATCGGCTGACGCAGAAGCTTGGCTCCAGGTGGAAGCCAGCACCTCGCGCAAGGGGGCACCAGTGGCCTCCTGCGCACAGCGAAAATCACTGAGGTCACGCCGGTAGGCCCAGCGAGCAAGAATCACGGCATTATTTACCCGGTCGGGATCGCCGAACACCCGATAGACCTCTCGCCGCTCCTCCAGAATTTTCGCTCTCGGCCATTTCTCTCTTGCGGCCTGACGATAAAACTTCTCGAGCTTCTCGATCTCCGCTCCCCAACGCGCCGAACTCTGAAAGGATTCCTGCAACCGCTTGAAGGCCAGTTGCGTATTGGCCGCCTCGGCACCGTCGCGGTCTCGGAAGAAGGCGTAGGCGCCGGCACGCCCTGCCCAGCTGGCAAAAGACTCGTTAAAATCAGTATGACCAGAGCGGTAAAAGCTGCGGTGCGTGAGCTCGTGGAGAAGCAGATCGACCAGCGCCACATCATCCCGGCGGAGCCAGTTCGAGAGAATCGGATCATCGAACCAGCCCAGCGTGGAGAACGCACTCGAGGGCCGCATATAGGTATCCCAACCCTCCTGCTGCAGATCGCGCGCGAGCGATTCGGCATCCGACTTCTCGAAAAAGCCCTTGTAGGTCACGCTCCCCACGATCGGGAACCACCAAGTATAGCTCTCCAGCCGTGTTTGACGCGCGGCTGATACTACCCAAACAAGCGCTCCTTCAGGGACTTCCGCGTAGCTTGCATAGGCGTCCCCCACCTCGAGCCCCATTCCCCCGGCGGCAAACGCGCGGGCTTCCAGGAGAAGTTCGAGCTTCGCTCTCTGGGCCTCCGGCAGCTCCGGATCCCGCAGCACCCGTACTACCGGCTCGCGACTCAGCAAGATCCGCCCCTGCACCACGGCGCCCTCGAGCACATAGAGCGGCGAACAGCCCCCGCAACCCACCAGAGTGAAAGCGAGAAGGGAGAACAACAGCCCGCGCCAACTGTTCATGCAGCCGAACCGCCGCTACTTTCTCGGCGCACGTATTGCAGAGCGTGCAGCCTCGCATAGAGACCATCGGCGCGAAGAAGCTCGTGATGAGTCCCGATTTCATGGATCCGCCCATGATGCATCACGACAATCCGATCGGCTTTCTCGATGGTCGAGAGACGATGAGCAATCACGATCGCGGTACGGTTGGCGAGAAGATGGTCGAGTGCCTGCTGGACCCGACTCTCGGTCTCGGTATCCACGCTCGAGGTGGCCTCGTCCAGAATCAGGATACGCGGATCGTAGGCCAGAGCGCGGGCGAATGCCAAAAGCTGACGCTGGCCAACGGAAACATTGTTGCCTCGTTCACGAATACCCTCTTCAAGCCCACCGGGCAGTCCCCCGATAAACTCCGTGAGACTCGCGGCTTCGATCGCGGCGCGAACGTCCGCATCCGATGTATCCCGACGCCCCAAGGAAACATTCTCGCCAACGCTCCCGCGAAACAGGAAGGCATCCTGCAGTACGATACCAACTTCGCGCCGCAAAGCGTGAAGATCCCAATCCCGAACATCGATACCCGAGACCCGCACCGAGCCCTGGCTTGTATCGAAACTCCGACCGATCAGCTTGGTGAGCGTGGTCTTTCCCGATCCACTGGCGCCAACGATCGCGACCGTCTCGCCAGGCAGGATCTCCAGAGAGATCTCCTCGAGAACATTCTCATCCCCCCGATAGGCAAATGAAACATCGCGGAACGAGACGGCTCCGCGATCCAACCCCTGAGGCTTCGGGACTCGTGCGTGGTCAGCGCCCTCGATGGAAATCTCCTCGTCGAGCAATTGAAAGATGCGTTCCGCCGCCGACATGGCAGATTGCAGGACCGCGTATTTGGCCGAGAAGTCACGAATCGGGATGAAAAACTTCTGCAGATATTCGATAAAGGCCACCAGAGTCCCGAAGGCCACGACCCCAGCCAGAATCTGACCGGACCCGTACCAGATCACCAACCCTGCCGAGATCGAACTGACGGCCTCCACGACCGAGAAAAGCGATGCCTCGTAAATATTGGCGCGATGGTATGCATTGCGGTGCAGGAGATTCTGTTTTTCAAATTTCGAGAAACTCGCCTTTTCATGAGCGAAGAGCTGAATGACGGTCATCCCGGAAATCGACTCCTGGAGAACGCTGTTGATCCCGGCCACCCGCTCCCGGATCAGCCGGTAGGTGACCCTGGCCTTGCGGCGAAAGAAGTCGATCGAAAAGAGCAGGATCGGCACCGCAGCAAAGGTTACCAGCGCGAGGCGCCAATCGATCCAGAGCATCACGCTGACGATACCCGCAAGGGTGAGGAGATCCATGAAGATGGTCATGCCACCTGAGGCAAACGCTTCGTTGAGCACATCGACGTCGGTTGTCAGCCGGGTGACAATACGGCCGACCGGATTCCGGTCAAAATATCGCTGCGGCAGCCTGCCGAGATGGGCGAATAACTTGGCACGCAGGTCGGCCAGCGCGTGCTGAGCCAGCCACATGGTCAGATAGTATTGCACGTAGAGGAGGCAAAACTCGGCAACCAGAGCGCTCATGAAGAACATCCCGATCCGAGCCAGGCCGCCCGCATCGCCCCGGGATACGTACTCGTCGATGGCCACCTTGATCAGGTAGGGCTGAACCAGCATCAGCGCCGAGATCAACGGCAGAAGCACCAGGGAAAGCGCAAAAATTCCCCGATACGGCCTCAGGAAGGGCCATAGCCGGAAGAGCAGGTCGCGATCGTACGCCTTCTGGACGTCGGCCTCCTCGTGAATTCCCTGATCCGATCGATCATCTCGGGGGGCACTCATAGCGCCTCCAATTCTTCCGCGAGAATCTGGCGGCGGAACAGATCGCTATAGAGAACCGAGTCCCGCAAAAGCTCCTCATGCCTGCCCTGCGCGACCACCCGGCCCCCATCGAGAACCACAATCGAGTCTGCATCCTGAACGGTCGAAAGGCGATGGGCCACGATCAAGCAGGTACGACCCTTGCGCCGGGAACCCAATGATCTCAGGATCTCCTCTTCCGTCTGCGTATCCACGCTCGAGAGCGAATCGTCCAGAATCAGAATGGGGGCGTCATGAAGCAAGGCCCGCGCGAGGGTAACTCGCTGCTTCTGCCCCCCGGAAAGCGTAATCCCGCGCTCTCCGACCATCGTGCGATATCCATGCGGGAAGGCGCCCACATCCCCGTCCACCGCGGCCCATGACGCCGCTTCCCGAATGCGCTCGGGGATCTCGCCCGCTTCTCCCTCGCTGCTCTCGGGCGAAGAGAAGCCGATATTCTCGGCAATCGAGGTGGAGAACAAAAACGGATCCTGAGGGACGAAGGCGATCGATTCCCGCAACGCCTCCAAATCAAATTCCCTCAGGTCACGGCCGTCCACGCGAACCACGCCCTCGGTGGTATCAAAAAGGCGCGGGATCAATTGGATCAGGCTGCTCTTGCCCGAACCCGCCCGCCCCACAACCGCCAGAGTCGATCCCGCGGGTACCTGAAGCGAGATATCATGCAGAACCAGATTCTCCGGATCGTCGGGGTAGGCAAAACTCACGTTACGAAAATCGATGGCACCGGCCCGCACCGTCGCCGGCGCGCGTGCGGCGACCGGTTGCTCCACTTGCAAGGTGGACTGCACCGAGAAAATCTCCTCGAGACGATCCATGGCAACCCGGCCTCGCTGCACGATCGAGATCATCCATCCCAAAGCCATCGTGGGCCATGCCAGCAGGTGCAAGTAGCCCATGAAGGCAACCAGGTCGCCCAACTGCAGTGCACCTCGTGCCACCTTTGCCCCACCAAACCAAAGTACGATCAGAATCCCGAACGCGCTGACCAGACGCGTGACGGGGGCAATCATCCCGCGCAGTCTGGCCAGGTCGATACTGGCGGTCCGAAAGGATTCGTTTTCTTCCTGAAAGCGTTCCTGCTCGCGGTCCTCCATCGTATAGGCCTTCACAACGTGAATGCCACTGACGTGCTCCTGGATCGCATTGGTCATCGAGGCAATCCCCTCCTGCACCCGAAGCTGGCGCTCCAT
The DNA here is from genome assembly GCA_965658895.1 of Binatia bacterium. Taxonomy (GTDB): domain Bacteria; phylum Desulfobacterota; class Binatia; order UBA12015; family UBA12015; genus UBA12015. The sequence continues at coordinate 98,448 of CBFHUR010000006.1, read as the reverse complement.
CATGCGCCCGGTGGTCGCCTTGATAAAAAGCAGTGCCAGTGGGTAAGGCGCGAGCGCCGCCAAAGTAAGGGCGGGATCAATCGAGAGCATGATCGTCAGGCCGTAGATGTAATAGATCGGGGTATTGATCAGATTCAGGATCCCCGGCCCCAGCATCAGACGCACAGCCGAGATATCGTTGACCAGCCGCGACATCAGATCGCCGGTAGGATGCTTCTTGTAGAATTCCGGCGGCAGCGACTCCAGATGTTCAAATAAGTCGTTGCGCAGGTCGTATTCGACATCGCGCCCGGTATTGAAAATCAGAAACCGCGAAATCGTCCTCGTGAAGCCCTGCACCACGGCAATGGCCAGAATCCAGCCCACGTAATACGAGACTTCCGGAAGCGCCGAGGCCGTCTCGTCCCCCGCAATCCGGTCGACAGCCGCCCGCAACAGCAGCGGGATCACCATCGCCAACGACGCCGTCACCACCAGCATCGCGCAGCCAGCAATCCACCGCGCCCGGTATTGCAGTACAGTTTGCCAGAGGCGTCTCATGCCCCGCAAACCCTAGCTTCCCGAGCCTCCGGAAGAAACACCTCCGAGACCCACCCAGGCAACGAATCCGTAGGCCCGGATCCCCTAGCCAAGCGAGTCGATAATCTCTTGCGGTGCCTGAACCAACTCGATCAGAACGCCTTCGCCGCCGATGGGCGAGGACTCATTGCCGACCGGATGCACAAAGCAGACATCAAAGCCGGCGGCGCCCTTGCGGATGCCGCCCGGAGCAAACCGCATTCCCTGTCCTTCGAGCCACTCGACTGCCAGCAGAAGATTATCCACCCAGAGACCAACATGGTTCAGGGGGGGCACATGCACCTTGGGGCGCGAGTTCGGGTCAATCGGCTCCATCAGGTCGACTTCAACCGCAAACGGGGGTTTGCCCGCCACCGCGATGTCTTCGTCGACATTTTCCTTCTCGCTACGGAAGGTGCCCTGCACCTCCAGGCCCAACAGCTCCACCCACAACTTGCGAAGGCGGTCCTTGCTCTCGCTCCCCACAGCAATCTGCTGCACCCCTAAAATCCTGAATGGTCGATCCGACATGCCCGGAGTTTTGCCCAGACCGCTTCCCGGCGCAACAGTGGATCTGCAACATTCGGCGCAGTCCGCCGTCTCAGGGCCGCCAGCCTCCCTCAAGATTCCGATTCAAGCTGAACGCCGCGCTGATCAACCCCAGATGAGTGAAAGCCTGCGGGAAGTTCCCCAGATGTTCGCCGGCGGGACCCAACTCTTCGGAATACAAACCGAGATGATTGGCGTAACCGAGCATCTTCTCGAAGAGCAGCTGTGCCTTTTCCACTTGCCCGGCTCGACAGAGGCATTCGACATACCAGAAGGAGCAAATATTGAAGGTCCCCTCGGAACCGGAGAGCCCGTCGGAGGCCGCCTGTTCATTGCGATACCGATAGACCAGAGAATCATCGACCAGATCATTTGTCACCGCATCGAGGGTAGAGAGCCAGCGCGGGTCCCTGGGGCTGATAAAACGCACCAGCGGCATCAGCAGGCACGACGCATCGATCGTCTCCGAGCCCTTGTATTGCACGAAGGCGGAGCGCTTCTCGGACCAGAATTGGTTCACAATCTCGTGGTGGATCGCGTCGCGCACGCCACGCCAACGCACCACTGGCGCCGGCAACGAGCGCTTCTCCGCCAGCCGCAGGGCCCGATCGATTGCGACCCAACACATCAGGCGAGAATACAAAAACTCCTGCTGACCGCCGCGCACCTCCCAGATGCCTTCGTCCGGACGCTGCCAGTTCGTGCACACCCACTCCACCAGGCGCACGATATTCTCCCAAAAATCGAACGAGACCGGAGTACCGTATTTGTCGTAGAGGTAAATCGAGTCGATCAGCTCGCCATAAATATCCAGCTGCAGCTGATCATAGGCGCCATTGCCCAGCCGGACCGGCGACGAGCCCCGGTACCCTTCCCAATGCGCGAGTTCGGATTCCTCGAGTCGGTGCCGACCATCAATGCCGTACATGATCTGCAGGGCACCGTCGGGCTGCAACTCCTCACAACGGGCTTCGACCCAATGCATGAAATTGCCCGCCTCCTCGGTGTAGCCCAGCCGAAGAAGTGCATAGACCGTAAAAGCCGAATCGCGGATCCAGGTATAGCGATAATCCCAATTCCGCTCGCCACCGACTTCTTCGGGCAAACCCATCGTGGGGGCTGCCACCAGAGATCCGTATCGTCGTGAGGTAAGCAGCTTCAACGTCAAGGCCGAGCGTTGGACCATCTCGCGCCAGCGCCCATCATAGTTCGATCGATCCGACCAGCCCCGCCAATACCGAACGGTTTCGTCAAAGGCGGCGTCACACCAATTCCCGAGATCCTCGCCATGCGCTGGGGCATGGGCGTCATCGAGCACCAGATGCACGGATTCACCCGCAGCAAGCTCGACCTCCAGCAGCGCAGCCCCGTCCTCGACACGCAGGGCATGGCCGCTGCGCAATCGCAGCGCTGTTCCATCCGGACCACGCGACGAGAAGACCACGCCATCGCTTGTCCGGTCGGTATCGTGGGAAGCTCGCCCGTAGTCGAACCGGGGCGCGCAACGGATCCGGAATCGAACCCGTCCTCGAACGGTGCGAATTCGACGCACCAGGGCGCACCGCCCCGACTCCTCCCCGATGGGCATGAAATCGCTGATCTCGGCCACGCCGTCAGCCGCCAGCATTCGGGTCAGGAGCACATTGGTCTCGGGAAGATAGAGCTGCGTATGCCGAGCCTCCGGCAGCTCGGCTTCCACCGAGAAGCATCCCCCGGACGCCGCGTCCAGAAGCCCCCCAAAGACGGAAGGTGAATCAAAATTCGGGAAACAGAAAAAGTCGATGGAAGCATTCAGCCCCACCAGAGCAATGGTCTCCAAATTGCCGATAATCCCGTAGTTCTCGATTGGCTGGTAGCGCATATCACCATCCTCGCTTCTATCGCCTGTTGCCTCAACTCCCGGCGCCGCGCTCGGCATCGGCGCCGGAGCTTTCCTCGGGCTCGGAGACTTCCACGGCCTCGGAGCTCTCCTCGAGCCCGACCGTTCCCTCGGACGTGGAGCCCGCCGCAGACGCCGAGGGCTGCTCTCGCCAAACCCGAGCGAGTGCCATCCCATTCCAGCGCTTCCCGGCGGGGCTCAGATATCCCAGGAGGGTTCCGTCACTCGGAGGCGGCTCGACCTCGATATCGAGACCAATCCTGCCGCCCGGAGCCAGCGCCAGCGGCATCAGAAAGCGAACCGGCGACCGCGAGATGGCGTCACCGTCCTCATTCACCCAGAGGACAGCACCCTCGCGATACCCTCGGGGTTCGGCATCCCGAAAGACCATACTTGACCGATTACGCGTCCAGAAACGCACCGTGGTCGACTCGCCTTCCCGCCAGGGCTCTCCCCACGCTACGCCACGGTGGAGGGCGGACTCACGAGAGCTTGCCAGCCCCCGCGGCGTCAACGAATAGACCAGCAAACGATCTGTCTCACCCACCAGCTTCAGCCGGGACTGCAACTCGGCGGACTCCTCGATCTGTGCGCGAAACCAATCGAGAAAATTACCCATGAGGGGCGCCCCACCCGACCCAAGTTTGTGGACAACGATCGTGTCGATCCCGATCGCGCCCAACGCCTCCAGCGATTCCATGGTCGGAAGGCGACTCCCCAATTGACCAAGCTGAGATGCATAGGGTGACAAAAACGAGTTGTAGCAACTGGTCGAGGGACTGGGCGAGAAGCTGCCGAGCAGGAGTTGCAAGCTCGCATTCCCGCCCGTGGATGCCGGGCCCTCCTTGGCCATCGGCACGTGGATGACAGCACCTGGAGAAGCTGCCCGGATCAACGCAACATCGGCTTGCCCGGGGCGCGCGTCACGCGCCTCCACACCCAGGCTGCCCCCATAGGTGAACTCCGAGAGGACCGGCACAAATCGGATCAATGCGACGGCGAGCACCAGGCCCGCCAAGGCCCAATGCTCGGCCCGACGACCGAGAACCTCAAAGACGACCAGCGCCCCGTACCCGGCCACGACCGTGGCCGGAACCCACATGATATTGGCCATGATCCCCGGCGCCCGGACCGCATCGAGACCGGGGACAATGCCCGTCAGATAGCTCCAGGGAGAGTCGAGGTGAATCGAGGTTCCCGGCACCTCGATTCCGGAAGTCGCGCAGACCAGGACCAGCAAAGTCGCCACCAGAAACGGCGCGCGCGGATCTTCCCCCCTGGAACCACGACGCCCCCGAAGCCGGTCGCCCGCGCCGATCAGGAAAAGCAAGGCATACACCCACCCGGGAAACGAGCTCGAGCCCGGCAAAAAGACACTGAAGGGCAAGAGAATCCCCTCGCGTCCGCCCAGAAGCGACCACTCTTGCCGGGTCTGGAGATACGGCATCAGAACCATCAAACCGACCGCCGCCACCCACAGGCCGGCGACCATCGTGAGAGCCAGAGCCCGGAGGCGGTAGCGGGGATGGGTCCAGACCAGAAAAACCACGTAGATCAGCACCACCGGAATCACTGCGAGAATCAGATAGAAGCTGCCGAGGGCCTGCATCCCCAGAAAGAAAGCCACGCCGAACATCGATCGGATTTGTCCCAAAACAAAAAGGCGGTGGAGAAACAGCAGGGCGAAGACCAGCCAGAATTCCGTGTGCAGGAACGGGTGGCCGCCATCGATGATACGACTGGGGAACCATTGCAGAAGAAAGCCGGCGAGGATGCCCGCGGCGACGCTGCCCGTGAAGTGACGAACCAGCAGAAACATGCTGAAGCCGGCGAGGACATAGCCAACCCAAAGCATGAAGTTGTAGGCCAGGATGGGCTCCCCGGTCAGTGCCAGCGGAAGCGCCGCCATCGCCCCCTCAACGAAAGCATGTTCACCCAGCGTAAAAGATGCGGGAAAGGGAAAACACTGGCCCACGCCGAACAATCCGGCGGGATCCGAGAGAAGAAGATCCGCATTGCGCGCGACGAGGGCAACGACCATCTGCTGGTCGAACTGCCCGAGAAGTTCCCACTCGGCCCCACCCCCCTCGGAATCGTGCGTCTGCACGGACGTCTGCAGAAGCGAGGCCGGGGCCGGCAGCACTTCGCGAAGCATGAAGGTCGCCGACGCCGCAAAGAGCAGAACGGCTAGGACAGTGGACGAACGCACCGCCACACCCTAGCGCAAAAGCCAGAGGCCCGGAAACCAAGGCTGAGGCCGACCAGCCCGGCGCTGTCTATTCGATATAGCCGAGCGCGCGCAGTCGGTCCCGGGTGGCATCATCCATCTCGACCTCGCCGTCGTTTGCCACTGCTTCCTGAGCAGCACCCGTCGTGATCGAGACGACCTCGCGATCCAGATCCTCGACCTCCACAGGGCGATCGGGGGCCACATTTTCCTGTTCACCGGGGTCCCGTTGCAGATCAAATAGTTCCAGCTCCGGAAGCCCCCGGGGATTTCCTGCATTGGCTCGAATCAGCTTGAGGCGCGCATTGCGGGCGGCCGTAATGATATTGCCCTCATGGTCCTCCTCGGCAAACGCCACGCGATGAGAGGGGATCGGCAACGCCAGATCAGCACCCTGCCACTCGCGCGGAATCGCGGTTCCGGAAGCGGCCAGAATCGTCGGGGCGATATCCAGCAAACGACCAACTCCCTGAGGCCGCGCAGGCACCAGCGACCCCGCCGGGAACTTGGCGATCAACGGAACCGCAACCTGCTCCTCGTAAAGAGTCGTCCCATGCCACCAGCCACCGTGCTCCTGAAACTCTTCGCCATGGTCGGCCGTAAAGACGATCAGCGTATCATCGTAGATGTCATGCTCCTTGAGCGTGGCAATCAAATCTCCGAAACTCTCGTCCATGTACTGAATCTCACCCGCATAGAGCTCGAGCATCTCGGCGGCTTGTTCCGGGTCGGGGTTCTGGTTCTCGACCCTTGCGATTCCGCGTCCGTCGTAGGGGTGGGCAAAATAAGGGTCATGCGGGTCCATATAATGCAGCAAGGCAAAGAACCGATCGTCCTTATGCCGTTCGAGCCAGGGAAGAGCATCGGCATTCACCGTGCGCGAGTCCTGGTAGAACAACTCCACCCATTGCGAGCCCATGACCTTGAAATAGAGCGGCCGCAGGATCTGGTAGAGAATCAGCTTCGACGAAGACTCCTCGGCCTCAAATAAATAGTCGGGCGCATAGTAGGTGTATTCATCAAATCCCTGCTGGAAATTGAACGAAGGCGCCAGATTGACATTCGAAACAAAACCCGACGTCGCGTAGCCCTCCGCCTGCAAGGCGTCCGCCACGGTTGTGACTTCCGGCAAGATCGAAGGTTTGCTCATCGCACCATGCGTCGATGCGTAGAGCGAGGTCAGGATGGTCGCTACCGACGGCTTGGTCCACGACGATTGCCCGAAGGCTTCCCAGACAGTGCCCTCATCCGCCATGGCATCCAGGTTCGGCGTCAGGCCACGAGGATCCCCATAGGAGCCCAGATGGTCCGCCCGCAGCGTATCGGCGATGACCAGGACCACGTTCGGGCGGTCCCTCAGATGCGCCGGCACCTCGGTGCGGGCTTCCACCACAACCGCCGGTTCCCGCGGACCCAACAGCGCCCCGGCCGCCATCACGACCAGCAAGAGCGACAAAGCCGGCAGCGGACGCGCGATGCGTCCGGCGCCGGATTGGAAAAACCGTCGCCCGAACATCAAAATCACAAGCGCCAACACGCCCGCGCCAGCCACCACACCGAGCAGCACGGGAAGGGGAGGCATTTGCTCGAGATAGACGTCTCGCTTCAACCGAAAGACAACGATCGCCAGCCCGAGCGGCACCAGCGTTGCGGCAAAGCCGAGAGTCGGCACCCAACCACGGACCTCGGACTCCTGCATCGGCAGGATGCTGAGGACCGCGCCGCCCAGCAGCCCCAGGCCACCGAGCAAAGCCGCGTAAAGCAGCGGGCCGTACCACAAGACCTGTGATTCCGGTCCGAAGCCTCCAGCACCAATCACCATAGCCTCGATCGTGCCGATCAAGATTCCCGAGAGTACCCCGGCACCCAATCCAAGCCCGCTGGACACAAACAGTCGGGTCGGTTGCTCCAGAACGGCGGCGGAAACCACATCGCCTGCCGCCTGGCGGTCCTCGCGTGCCTGGCGTTCCTCTTCGGTCTCGAGCTCCATGGCCATCTTGGCCGTTTCTTCGTAGTCAACTTGCTTGCCGTCTACACGGCAATAACTCGGCCGGTAATCAGGACCCCGAACCATCCAGAAGAGGAATCCGAAGAGGGTCGGTACTTCGCCCACCCAGAATCCGAGCGTCGCCGAAACCGCCGCCACGATCGGCCCGAGCAGAGCGCCCAGGGTAAGAACCTGGGCGGCCTCGCGCACGCCGATGCCACCAATGGTCGGGCCAAGAACGGTCGCGAAGATCTGGATCGAGGAGCCGAAGACGACGGGCCAAAATACGGCATCTGCCCCGGCACCAACGGCAATCGCCATGAAAAAGTACATGGCCGCGGTGAAGAAATGCGAGAGAAAGCTCATCACCAGCATCCCCAGAACGAGCATTTTCTGGTCGCGATAAGCAGCCGCGGCCGCCGAAGTGCGCAGGACCAGGCCTTCAATCTGAGCTTTTGCCGGAATAGGCACCGTCTCGATGACCCACTGGATCACGCCGGGGAACCAGAGCAGAGTCAGCAGACCACCGATGATCGCAATCGCCAAAGGCACTGTGATCAGCGCGACCGTGACCGCATTCTCACCAAAAATCGACATCCCGAAGGGAAGAGCCACCAGATAGGTGAGGAAAATCCCGGTGATACCCAGAACCTTTTCGAGCACCGTGCCCGCCGTGACTTCAACCGTGCGGCCGCTGAATCGGGCCGCATCATAAAGTTTGTATCCATCGAGTCCTGCCGTGCTGGGCAGGAAAAATCCGATCGCACGACCGATCAGGAAGGCTCCGAGGATATGCCAGAAGGGAAGTTCGATCTTCTGGCCCCGCAGCACCAATCGCCAGCGATACATCGAGGCCAAAACTCCCAGAAATCGAACCCCGGCACCGATCCCCGCAAACGTCCAGAAGACGACGGGGTCGATGTTGCGCAGCAGCTCCAACATCAGATCCCATGCCGGCACGGTACCACCGGCCCCATCGCTGACAGGCCAGAACAACAAATGGTAGACCATGCCCACGGTCAGCAGGAGCTTGAAGATATTCATCAAGCGACCCTTGAGAGGTTCGACCGCCAGGCGGCTGGTGAGCACCATCATCACAACGATGGCCAGAAACTGGAGCAGCATGATCATGAACGGATTCCCTCAGCGCTCGAGGCGCGTCGAGTCCAAAGCCGAGGCAGGTGTTATTTGGAATTTCGAAGCCATGGAAAAGTGAACGAAAACAACGGAACTTCGAGAGACTATCGGCCGACACGGCCGCGAGCAATACACCTTCGACGCGAGCGGCTGCCTGTCACACGCAATCGCTATGGAGGAGTCTATAATTTGGCCCCGCCAGAGGACGAAAGTGGCAACAGGGCCGCCGATTGGGTAGACTTCTTCTGCGGACGGTCCGCGGCGCTCCGGATGCTCTTTCAGAGCTCGGCTTCGCAAAAATCCTTTGTAAACTCGGACTCTTCTCCGCCAAACCTCGGGAATTAGACCAAATGAATGAATCGACCGATTGGATTGAATTGTCGCGGGACTGCGAGGCGGTGCTGGTACCGGCCGGACATACCGTACTGATCCCGAAAGGGACCCGGGCGGTGATCACCCAGGCGCTCGGCAGCTCCTACACGCTCAGCGTCCCCGACTACGGGGGACTCGTCCGAATCTCCGAGCGGGATGCCGACGCTGTCGGCCAGAAGCGAGCCGAGACCACCGAGGCACCTGCCTCGAGTGAAGACCCGCTCGAAGGCGAAGAACTCGAGCAACGGATCTGGACGGAGCTGCGCACCTGCTACGACCCCGAGATCCCCGTGAACATCGTTGATCTGGGCCTTGTTTATGACCTGAGTGCGCAGCCCATCGATGCGGGCCGCCACAAGGTTGACGTCAAGATGACCCTGACGGCGCCTGGCTGCGGGATGGGAGACACCATCGCGGCGGATGCTCGCTACAAAATTCTCACAATTCCCGGTGTGGAAGAAGCCGAAGTCGAAATCGTCTGGGCGCCCGTATGGAACCCGAACATGATTTCGCCCGAAGGCCGCACCAAGCTCGGCATGGAGTAAATGAAGATGCCCAATACCCTGACCGTTACCGACAATCGCACCGGCAAGCAGTTCGATTTGCCGATCGACGATAATTCCATCAAAGCCGAGGATCTGGGTCAGATCCGCGTCGATGACGACAGCCCGGGACTGGTCAGCTTCGATCCCGCGCTCGCCAACACGGCCGCCTGCCGCAGTGCCGTAAGCTACATCGATGGCGAAAAGGGCATCCTGCGCTACCGCGGCTATCCGATCGAGCAACTTGCCGAGAAATCAACCTATCTCGAGACAGCTTATCTGATCGTCAAGGGCGAACTCCCGACACCCACGCACCTCTCCATGTGGGAACACAACCTCAAGATGCACACCATCGTGCATGAGAACGTGAAAGACTTCATCGAAGGATTCCGCTACGACGCCCACCCGATGGGCATCCTGATCGGAACCATCGGCGCCTTGTCCACGTTCTATCCGGAAGCCAAGGACATTGCCGATGACGAATCCAAACGGATTCAGACCCGTCGCCTGATCGCCAAGCTGCCGACGATTGCGGCGATGGCGTTCCGCCACTCCAAAGGTCTGCCGTATGTTCTGCCGGACAATGAACTCTCCTACACCGGCAACTTCCTCTCCATGCTCTTCAAGATGACCGAGCTGAAGTATCGACCGGATCCGATCCTGGAACGCGCGCTCGACGTCCTTTTCATCCTGCACGCCGACCACGAACAAAACTGTTCGGCCACAGCTGCCCGTACAGTGGGCAGCTCCCATGCCGACCCCTACTCGGTGGTTGCCGCAGCCGCCGCGGCCCTGTCGGGCCCTCGCCACGGTGGAGCCAACGAGGCCGCGGTCCGCATGTTGCGCGAGATCGGCTCGGTCAGTCGAGTCCCCGACATGATCAAGCGCGTCAAGGAAGGCGAAGTTCGACTCGAGGGTTTCGGCCATCGTGTGTACAAAAACTACGACCCGCGAGCCAAAATCATCAAGCAGATCGCCTACCAGGTCTTCGAGGCCACCGGGAAGAATCCGATCATCGACATCGCTCTGGAACTCGAGCGGATCGCCCTGGAAGATGAGTACTTCATCAAGCGCAAGCTGTACCCGAACGTCGATTTCTATTCGGGCATCATCTACGAAGCGATGGGCTTCCCCACCAACATGTTCACGGTACTCTTTGCCATCGCACGAACGTCGGGCTGGGTCGCGCAATGGGCCGAAGCACTCGACGATCCGAATATGAGGATTGTGCGCCCCAAGCAGCTCTACATCGGCGCCGCCACTCGCGATTACGTTTCACTTGAAGAGCGCCCCGAGGCAGGCCCCCGCGAAACCGAGGTCAAAGGCTCGGTCTGAGCCGGCTAGCTCGACACCATCAATCGCTGCGCCACCAGCTTGAGAAACTCGACCTGGCGGTGGCGCATCTCCTCGCTGGCAGGCTCCACACCCAAAACTCGACGGGTTAGCGGCGCCGAAAAAAAGTACCCGAAGATCACATGGTACATCAGCAGGATGATCAGCGAGTCGGCATCACTCTCCCAACTCGACGCCCAGGAAGACTTCTCCATCGCCCCACGACCCTCCTCGACAATCGGCCGGAGCCACTGTTCCGCCAGCCGCTCGAGATACTCGCCATCATCGAGGATCTCGCGCTGGATCAGGCGCGGCAGATTCGGCGAACGCCATAGTTGTTCGGTAAGGTCTTCGAGCAACCGACCGCCGGCATCGGGCGCATCCAGCGACAAGGCGGCGGCTGCGAGCGTCTCCTGCAGCGGACGCAGTCCCCGATCAAGCACCGCCTCGTAGAGAGCCCGTTTGCTCGAGAAATGGTTGTAGATGCTCGCCTGATTCAGGCCGACCGCACCTGCGATCTCACGCACGGAAACGCCGGCAAAGCCCGCATCGGCAAACAACCCCTCTGCGGCGTCCAGAATCCGCGTCGAAGTTCCGTTGGCCGGATCTCCACCCAACCCGATCTGTTCGCTTGCCTTGCCCATTTCACGTTTCCCAGCGGTACGCATGTACACTAAGCGGGCAGGTTCCCAAAACCAAGCCGTTTCCCGACAACCAGCGACATGCTATCTCGCCCCGTGATGCGTGAACCAAACGATCTCCATCTCGATCAGGCCGACCAGGCCGCAATTGAAGCCCGCGGCCTGACCCTCGAGGAGGTCGCCCGGCAGCGCGACCTCCTCGCAGGCAGCGCGACCTACCGGGTACTCGATCGGCCCGCGACCGTCGGGGACGGGGTTCGAAAGCTGTCCCCCAAGGAGATCGAAGCCTGCCTCAGCGAGTTTTCGCAAGCAGCTCTCGCGGGACGCTATCTCTCCTTTGTCCCCGCCTCCGGTGCCGCTTCGCGAATGTTCAAGACCCTGCTGGAGGCCAAATCGAGTGGGCGAGCGCTCGATCGGCAGAGCCTGGAGTCCTCCGACGCCCCCGAGGACCTCGATGTCCTGACGACGTTTTCCTCGATAGACCGCCTCGCAATCGAGGATGACCTCGCGCGCTATCTCGACGAAACCGAGACAGGACTGGAGACCACGATCCGGTCAGGGAACTATGCACCGCTGGTTGACGCGTTGCTCGACGCCCAGGCCCTGAATTTGCCAGCCCAGCCCAAGGGCTTACTTCCATTTCACCGCTACCCGAACGCCGCTCGTACGGCCTTCGAGGAACACCTGCGTGAAGCCGGCTCGCTACTGGCGGACCACGATGGCCACGCTCGAGTGCATTTCACCGTCTCCCCCCAGCACCAGGACCAGTTTGAGCAGACCCTTTCCCGCGTCGCGCCCGCAATCCAGAAAACACAGGCGATTGAATTCCGACATAGCTTCTCTACTCAGGCGCCCTCCACGGACACGATTGCGCTGGACGCGAACGGAGAGCTTTTCCGAACCGGAGACGGAGAGATCCTCTTCCGCCCGGGAGGGCACGGCTCGCTGCTCTACAATCTCGACCAACTCGACGGGGATTTCGTCTTCATCAAGAACATCGACAATATCGTGCCGGACGACCGACGCGAGCCGATCCTTCACTGGCGACGAATTCTGGGCGGACTGCTCGCCCAACTGCAGCGCGAGACTCTGCAATGGCGTGAGAAGCTCCAGAGGTCCCCGAACGAACCCTCGGTGCTGGAGGCTGCCGGGAACTTCCTGAACGAAGAACTGGGCCTTGCGCTCGACAAGCCCGTGCCAGCGCTCCTCGAGGAGGTAGCCGGCCGGCCGATGCGCGTCTGCGGCGTCGTTGGCAACACCGGCGACCCCGGGGGCGGTCCGTTCTGGGTGCGCGCCCATGATGGCAGCGTCTCGCGGCAGATCGTGGAGACCGCCGAGATCGACCCCGACGACCCCGAGCAAACCCGCAACTTGGAGGAGGCCACCCATTTCAATCCTACCGATATGGTCTGCGCCTTGCGCGATGCCGCGGGACAGCCGTTTGATCTCGGTGATTTCGTCGACACCGAGGCGGTCTTCGTCGCAAAAAAATCCAGCGAAGGCCGCGATCTTCTTGCGCTGGAGCACCCAGGCCTGTGGAACGGTTCGATGGCCGGATGGACGACGATCTTTGTCGAGGTCCCCCGCGAGACATTTCAACCCGTCAAATCCCTGCTCGACCTGCTGGGCCCGGGCCACGCCCCCTCATCCTGACCCGGGAGCCACGTTCCTTCTCCCCGGCGGTGGCGACCCACGAGGACCTCGGGTAAGCAAAACGACATGGAAACCATGCTCGTCACCGGTGGGGCTGGATTTATCGGCGTCAACTTCGTCCGCATGGCTCTCGAGCGGACCGATGCCCGGATCCTAGTCCTCGACAAATTTACCTACGCAGGCCATCGAGACTCGCTGGCAGGTCTCGACAAGCAACGTCTTACAATTGTCGAGGGTGATATTGCCGACGCTGACCGGACCCACCAGTTGATCCTCGAGGAAAAGCCCCGCTGGATTGTCAACTTTGCAGCAGAATCCCATGTGGATCGCTCGATCGAAAGTCCGGATGAGTTTCTCCGCACCAATATTCTCGGCACCTTCCAGTTGCTCGAAGCGGCACGACGACTCCATGAATCGCTCACAGGAGAAGACCGCGATGCTTTCCGCTTCCTCCATGTCTCGACTGACGAGGTGTACGGGAGTCTCGGGCCGCAAGGGGCCTTCTCCGAGACCACACCCTATGCGCCAAACTCGCCCTATGCGGCAAGCAAAGCCTCGGCCGACCATCTGGTGCGCGCCTGGTTCCACACCTACGGCGTGCCCACTCTCCTGACGAACTGCTCCAACAACTACGGCCCTTACCAATTTCCCGAGAAACTCATCCCCTTGATGATCCTCAACGCCGTCGATGCTGCCGATCTCCCGATCTATGGTGATGGCAGCAATGTGCGGGACTGGATCTACGTGGAAGACCATTGCGATGGAATTCTCACGGTGCTCCGCAAGGGTGTCGCTGGCGAGAAATATAACCTCGGGGGCGGTGGCGAACGCACCAATTTACAGGTGGTCGACGCCATCTGCGAACTTCTCGAAGACCAACGCCCCGCGCACGAGAATGCAGCTCTCCGGGACCGGGGACTGAAAAGCTACTCGGAGCTGCGTCGGTTTGTAACCGACCGACCCGGACATGACCGGCGCTACGCGATCGATGGAAGCAAGGCCGTCCGAGAGCTTGGGTGGCGACCTTCGGTCGGGGTCGACGAAGGCTTTCGCATGACCGTTGCCTGGTACCTCGCGCATCAGGATTGGTGTCACACAGTTCAGGAGGACCCAACCGAGCGGGCCCGTCTGGGCCTGGGGAGTCGATCATGAGTGCAAGCATTCGCGGAATCCTGCTCGCTGGCGGCGCCGGCACGCGCCTGCACCCGGTAACCCGGGCGACCAGCAAGCAGCTCCTGCCGATCTACGACAAACCGATGGTCTACTACCCGCTATCGACGCTCATGCAGGCGTCCATACGCGAGATCCTGGTCATCACGACACCGCATGAGCAACCCGCATTCCAGCGCCTGCTCGGCGATGGTTCCGACCTCGGGATTTCCCTTCAATATGCGGTCCAGGAGCGCCCGGAAGGTATCGCCCAGGCATTTGTGATTGCAGAGGATTTCCTCCAGGGCGGTCGTGCGGCTCTCGCTCTCGGGGACAATATCTTCTACGGCCAGGGCCTTACCGAGATGCTGCAACGCGCCGGAAGCCGCGAGAAAGGAGCCACCGTATTCGGCTACTGGGTCTCGGACCCTGAGCGATACGGCGTGGTGGAATTTGATGGATCGGGAAGTGCGATCGGGCTGGAAGAAAAACCCCTCGAGCCCCGTTCCTCGTGGGCCGTCACCGGGCTCTATTTCTATGATAACCGCATCGTCGAGATTGCTCGCGGACTCAACCCATCGCCTCGCGGCGAGCTTGAAATCACCGACGTCAATCGCGCCTATCTTGCCAGCGGCGACCTTCAAGTCGAACGAATGGGTCGCGGGCTCGCCTGGCTCGACACCGGCACCCACGAAGCCCTGCTGCAGGCCGGAAACTTCATTCAGGCAATTGAGGAACGTCAGGGCCTGAAAGTCGCATGTCTGGAAGAGATCGCCTGGCGGCGAGGCTATATCTCGGCTTCCGATGTGGAGCGATTGGCCCAGCCGCTCGCGAAAACATCCTACGGACAGTATCTGATCCGGATGCTGGCCCAGGAGGGGCCCGAAGGTTGAACGTCTCCCCGACAGACCTCTCCGGCGTCCTCCTGGTCGACCCCAAGGTCCACGGCGATGACCGGGGTTTTTTCGTCGAGACCTACCACGCCGATCGGTACCGCGAAGCGGGAATTCCGGACACCTTCGTGCAGGACAACCACTCGCGCAGCGCTCGGGGCACACTGCGCGGACTCCACGCCCAACTCACCCATCCACAAGCAAAACTCGTCCGGGCCATCGAAGGCGCGATCCTCGATGTCGTGGTCGATATCCGACCGTCCTCGCGGACCTTTGGTCGCTGGCTTTCCGTCGAACTCTCGGCGGAAAATTTTCGGCAAATCTATGTCCCCGTTGGCTTCGCGCATGGCTTCTGCGTGCTCAGCGATTCGGCACAAGTCGAATATAAATGCTCGGATATCTATGATCCCAGCCATGAGCTCTGCCTGATCTGGAATGACCCGGCCGTCGGCGTCGAATGGCCGGTGGGGAACCCCACCCTCTCGGAGAAAGACCGCGCCGGCAAACCGCTTGCGGCATGGAAGAGCGTTCTCCAGGAGCTTTGGACGAGCGTGCCATGAAAATTCTGGTGACCGGTGCCGACGGACAACTCGGCCGCTCCCTGCCGGCGGCGCTGGCCGGCCACGAAATCATCTCCTGCAATCGGCAGATGCTCGATATCAGCGACAATGCCCAGACCGCCGAGGTGATCGGCCGTCATCGGCCCGAGTGGGTCATCAACGCGGCCGCCTGGAACCAGGTTGATGCTGCCGAGACAGAGGTATCGGCGGCCTATCGCGTGAACGCCGCGGGGCCGCGTAATCTTGCCGAGGCCACCGCCGCTCTGGGGGCTGGTCTCATCCATGTCTCGACCGATTATGTCTTCGATGGAACGGCCACGAGCCCCTACGATGAAACCGCTACGCCCCGTCCAGCATCGGTCTACGGCGCCAGCAAGCTGGCCGGCGAAGAGGCCGTCCGGCTGATTAACCCGCGCCACCATATCGCTCGCACGGCTTGGGTCTTCCACGAAGAGGGCGCAAACTTTCCCCGCACGATGATCCGCCTGGCCGCCAGTGGCAATCTCCGCGTGGTCGACGATCAGGTCGGGTCCCCCACTTACGCTCCGCATCTGGCGAAGGCAATCGCGGCTCTGATCGACCGCAGCGACTACGGAACCTGGCATCTGGCCGGCAGCGGCGAGACCAGCTGGTTCGGGTTCACAAAAGAACTGCTCCGCCTCCTAGCCCTTGAGGTCGACCTGCAAGCGGTGGGCACCGACGCTTTCCCGCGACCGGCAAAGCGTCCCGCCTACGCCCCCCTGATCACGACGAAAGCCCGTCCCATCCATCTGCCTCCCTGGGAGGAAGGCCTCGCTGAATTCTGCGCGCGACTCCCCCAACCAGCTCAGGGCTGAAAAAAGGATCCCGGCAACTCGACCGCGCCGAGGTCCGTCCAGTTCTCCGCGCGACAGGAACCCTCAAAGCATGGATCGGAACCCGCGCAGCGGAATCGGAAGATTCGCGCCGCGAGGTCAGGATTCCCATCGTTCCCCAGGTCGGAACACCAGACAAATTGTGGAGCACCTCCCTCCGGATCATAGACATTACCCGTGACCGTTCCGTCCTCGTTCCAGGCAATCGCCCAGCGCTTCCCGCCAGCATCCTTGCTGACCAGAACGCGATCCTGACCTGGAATTTCGCGGACACCCGCCTGCGAGTCCGAAGCGCGCCCGCCCGGTTGCACCAACGGTTCCGGCAGGGGATACCGCGGTCGCGGCGAAAAGAAGGACTCGGGTAAGGTCACCGACCCGAGCGACGTCCAATCCTCGGGCTGGCAACCCGACCGACACTGCGAGGCTCCCGAACACGCGAAAGACAGATACCCATTCCGCGACGCCTCCCCGGAGGCGACGCAGGAGACAAAGGCCGGGTCACTGCCATCTTCCAGAAAGACGTTACCCGAAACCGAACCATCACCCAGATTCAACACGATGGCCCACCGCTCGCCGGCCAGATCCTTGCTCAGCAAGATCCGCTCACCGTCGGGTGTCTGCTGCAGACCGGTACCGCGGCGATCCAGTTCCAGCAGGTCGAGAGCCCGATCAACCTGGAGCCGGGGAATATCCCGACGCAGATTCCTCACCGGGATCGGTTCACCCGAAGCACGCAGCATCTCGCTGCTCAGCTCGAGCGACGACTGACCGAGGGCTTCGAATAATAACGCATAGGCACCCGCCACATGGGGTGCTGCTTGTGAAGAACCCCAGATGCTCGAATAGTTCCCAAAGGGCACCGATGAGACGATCTGAGCCCCCGGCGCAAAGAAGTCCAGAAATTCGGCTGTGTTCGAAAACGACGAGATCTCGTCCACGTCATTGGTCGACGAGACACTGATGACATCCGAGAGGCATCCCGGCGTGGTCAGGGAATCGGTCGAACTCTCATTGCCGGCCGCGGCGACCACGGCGATCCCTGCAGCGCGCAACAACCCGACAATCTCGGTCCGCGGATCTGCGGCCTCGCACTCCGACACAGAGGAATAGAGGTCGCCCCCGATGCTGAGGTTGATCGCAGCGATCCGAACCTCGTTGCGAATCGAGTAGAGATACTCAAGCCCGCTGGTGATGTCGGAGAGGTAGGCCAGCGCACAGGGGTCCTCATCCATATCCTCGCAATCCTCGCCGGTGAACTCGGTGAAGATCTGGACGGGGATGATTTCGGCCGCCGGAGCCATTCCTGCAATTGAGACTCCCTGCCCCGCTGCGATTCCGGCAACGTGGGTCCCGTGACCACAGGAACTCTCCCCGAAATCACAGGGCTCGCCGGCGCCGGGCCCGATCATGGTCGTCTGGCCGTTCGGGCAACTGGCATCAGCCGAAAAGCACGCACCCCCCCGAACGCGACCTGCAAGAAAGGGATGCGCGGCCTCAACTCCGGTGTCCAGAATCCCGATGGACCAACCTTGACCCGAGACCCCGCGACGATGCACGGTGGAAGCGCCCACAAGTTCCGAGGACTCTCGTAATTGAATCCGTTCACGGCGATCCAGCCTCATCGATTGGACGTGAGACGATTCCCGAAGGTCGGCGAGACCTTTGGCATCCACCTCGACAGCGACCCAGGGAACCTCCGAGAAGCGGCGCACGACACCACCCGCCCGCTGTTTCCGGAGGGGAGATGCCACGCGGTTGCTGGCGCGGGCGATCCGCTCGCGACGGTCCTTCGCGCGGTCTGCAGCAGACGCCATGGCTGGTGCCTCAGGTAGCGCCAACCGTACCATCACACGCACCGAACCGGTCGCCTTCACCCGCCGGTCGAGTTCGTCGCCCGCTTGCGCAAGCTGCGGCAGGGACAGCAGCGCCAGAGCGAGAATAAAACAGGGAATCCGTCGGTTCTTGTTCGATTTCATATGCGAATGAATGTTTCCGACGAGCCGCATCCAGGTCCCGATCGGAAAAGCATCACACTTTATGGTAAAGCATTTTCGGGCTTGTAGAAATGTCTTTCCAACTGATTGATCAAATCCTCTCGATCCGACCAGGAGAGCAAGCCACGGGGGTCCTCCAGCCAGGAGCTGGCGCCGAGGCACTGCCTCTCGGCCTGCTGGTCGAGGCCGTAGGCCAACTCGCCTCCTGGGCAACAATTCCGGAACTCGAATTCGATCATCGCCCGGTAGCGGCCTCTGCCGGCCTCGTGGAAGTCCTGCGGGTACCGGCACCCGGAGCACCTCTGGAGATCCAGGTGACGATCACCGCCATCAGGCGTCAAGCAATCTCCTATCACGGAATCGCCAGTAGCGAGGGGACCCCCTGTCTCTCGCTGCAACGTGCGATCGGCCCCCTGCTGCCGATGGAAGAATTCGACGACAAGAACCGCGTGAAACGGCTCTTCGAGGAACTATGCGCCGACGGGATCGCACCCCGCCGGGCCATCGAGCCGGCAGACTACCAACCCACCATCCTGCTTGAGCCCGGCGAATCCGGAAAGGGCCTCGCGGGCAGCTTTCGTCTTCCCGAGGAGTCTATCATCTATGGAGATCACTTTCCCCGCCAACCGGTCTTTCCAGCCACCTTGCTGCTGCAGACTCAGATCGATGCGACTCGAAAGGCCTATGCTCGACCCGACGGCTCGCTGCCCGAGATCCGAGAGCTCCGTGGCGTAAAGATTCGTGCCTTCAGCGGTCCTGGTGAACAACTTTCCTTCCGCGCCATCGAGCAAAAAGCCGACGAATCCGAGCTGCAATTCAGACTCGAAAGCAACCGCGAGGAGACACGTGTTTCGGCAGCTACCCTCTACCTGCGACCGTGAGACCCCGAACATGGCCACCGTGATTCGCACCATTGGACTCCTGACGCTGGCGTCTCTGATCGCCAGTTGCAGCCAGCCCCCGCCGGGGTGGCAAGTCGAACAGCGACTCGGACCCGAACAGTTCGGGATGGACCCGGACCAACCAATTGCCCGATCCATCATCGGAGCCACCGCCCGCCCGGTGCTCGGCCTGGTCGGCGAAGAACTCCATACCGAACAGATCGGCATCCCCCTCGAGGACGGCGTCGCGCAATTTTCCATCCAGATCGCACCCGACGACATCCGGCGCGCCAATCTCAGCATCCAGACCTTCGCTGCCGGTCTGGCCAGCAGCGACAATAACATCGCCAAGGGGCTGCAGGATAAAGTTTTCTGGCGTCGTATCGAAAAGGGTTGGAGTATCGAGCCAGACCAGGATGGCTACCGAGTGATCATCCGAGACGAACGCGGTCGCGGCGCGGAAGGGCTCATGAATGCGCGCCTCTTCCTGACCACACCGGCCCCCAGCGAACTCCGGAGCTATGGATTTGCGATCCCCGCGCAATCCGAACTGCAATTCCACTTTGGCTCTACGCCCACGGCGGGGGCCGTGCCCGATCCGCCCCTGCGCTACCAGGCCGATCTCGCCTGCGATGGACGGCCAGGCACCGCACTTCTCGGTGAGGGACGCGTCGATACCGAGCCAGGCACCGGCTGGCGATCCGCTCGGGTCGCCGTCCCGCAAGGCGGCGAGCAATGCGAGCTTTCTCTGCGCGTCACCGATCCGGACGGCCAGCCCTCAACGCGCGGTCTTTGGGCATGGCCCGAAGTCAGGACCCGCTCGCTCCAGCAGGTGCGGCAACCCAACGTACTGCTGATCTGCCTTGACACCTTGCGCGCCGATCATATGTCGGGGTACGGCTACCCACGCCAGACCACACCGGCGATTGATGACCGCCTGATGGATGAGGGCACAACGTTCCTCGACGTCTTCAGCACCTTCCCGCAAACTGACGTCTCCCACCTCTCGCTCTTCACCGGACTCTACCCCGATGCCCAGCCAGTCCGCGGACGCCTGCGACCCGGTTCCCCGGTAACCACGCTGGCCGAGAGCCTCCAGGCCGCCGGCTATCAAACCGATGCCATCACCGAAAATGCGCTGGTCTCGGGTCTCTTCGGTTTCTGGCGCGGCTTTGACGCGTTTACCGAGCAATCCGTCGTCAGCGAAAAGCTGGGACCCGTGAGTTTCGCCCGGGCGGAAGAGTACCTGAAAAAAAACGTCGATCAGCAATTCTTTTTGTTTCTTCATACCTACCAAACCCATGACCCCTATGATTCCAGCCCCGAGTTCGATGCAATGTTCCGCAACGACAACCACTGGAAAAACGGCGGTCCGCTCCCCTACGTCCCCGACCCCCAACAGAAGCATGTCGATCGCTATGATCGGACGATCCGCGAGGCGGATTCTCTGGTCGAGCAGATTCTCGACACACTGGACAAGACGGGACTCAGCAAGAACACATTGGTCATCTTGCTCTCCGATCACGGCGAATCCTTTGGCGAACATAGCTTGCCCGGGCACGGGTTCGCCTTCCACGACGAACAACTCCGGATTCCGCTGATCCTGCGCGGGCCGGGCATTCCGGAGGGAGTCGAGGTTGCCGGCAGTGCCAGCTTGACCGACGTTGCTCCAACCTTGCTGGAGCTTCTGCAACTTCCCGGACTCCCGCAAGGCCAGGGCCGGAGCCTCCGCGACGCGATGTTCGGCACGGCGATCGCACCCAACCGTGAGATCTATTTCTCGTGGCATCAAAAAGGAGCTCTTGGCGCGCGGAACCAGAGCTGGAAATCGATCTACTCCGACGAGGAGACCCGCAACTACCCGCTCGAGACCGACCCGTTCGAATGGCACACGATCAAGCAGCCCACGCTGCCACCCGACCGCCAGGCAATCATCGAGGCCCACCGGAGGGAAAGCGCCAAGATTCGAGAAGACCTCACCGGCAAGGACCGTGGCAACTCGATGGACGATCAAGCCATCCCGCAACGGATGGAGGAGTCCCTAAGAGCCCTCGGTTACCTCAACTGAGGCCGTTTCGGAGTCTCGGCTCCGAAACAATCCGATCACACTCGTGTAGCCGTGGACGAAGGTTTCTCCACCCACCGGACCGACCTCCCCTTCCGCAAAGAAACCCGCCACCGGGATCTCTCCGCAGCGAGCGCGCACCTGATCCGAATCATGGTTTGCGCAGCCGTAGAGACCCTCACCGCGGCCGAGGCAAGACAGAAGGACTGCGCCCGCAAAACCGCCGCCGACCTGCGACAGCGAAGCCTGAAGCTCCTCGCGCGCCGCGGTCGCATCTCGAAGCTGGAATTGCACGACCTGCTTTTCATCGAGCATCGCTCCGACCAGAAGGGACCCCGACGGCTCGTCCTTGCCAACGAGGTTCCGCATGAGGAAATCCCCCTGACCGAACGGCCCTTGACCGTCCCCCATACCCAAACCCAGCAGGAGCGCCTGATGCGCGGCCATCTGATCACTCTCGCAAAGGCTCTCGATGACTTCATTGGCGACCTGCAGCGCGGGCCTTCCATCAAGCTCGAACAGAATATTTTCTCGCGCGCGCGTCACGAACATCGGGAGACCAACCGGGCGGCATCCTTGCGCAACGACGGTCTCGAGCAGGATATTGCCCGAGAGCGCGATGCCTACAGCACCACTGCGGTGCACATCGCTGCCAATATACAAGGCATTCTCACCAGGAGCCCCGCCCCCGCTTGCCAGACCTCCGATCGCGGGCGCACCGGGAAAGGCGGCTTCGAGGCCACGCACCATCGATTCCACGTCCATCGAGAACGGATCCGCCAACACGAGGAAACATGGATCCTCGCCCACCAGCCCGCCAAAACGCTGCGACCAGAATGCCGACGCCCGTTCCGCCTCGGGCAATTCCTCAGCATCGAGATGAAAGGGGTTCAAGGTTACTCCCGGCAAGGCCCCCGAGGACTCGATCTCGAGACCTCCGCCAATCACGCCGCGCGCAGTGCAGCCGATGATCAGCGCCGCCGGGAATTCCCCGCCCACCAGAGCAGCGACCTCCCCGTAGTGCTCGGCGTGGCCATCCGAAACGAACAAAAGCACCAGATTTGGCTCCTGAGGCCCCATCCCCGCGTGGACCGTATCGACGACCGAACGCGTCGCGCTCACGATATCGTCATCGGTCGAAAGTGCCGAACACCACTTCACCGATCGTTGGGTACGGAACAGAGGCCTCCGTGGCAAGCGCCGCACCCGGCAACCGGCCTGCCGAAAATCGAACAAGGCGTCCATCCAGTGGGTGGCTCAACTGTCCGGGCGTGGTAGTCTCGAGGTAGACCAAGGAGTGCGCGGATCATGAGTTCTGAATTCTTTCACAAAGACATCTCTATTTTCCTCGAAAAACGAGTGGATTGGGAGACCTTCTTCCGTCTTAAATCCGCCGAGGATTTCGACCTCGGAGAGGAACTGGGTACTTTCAAGACCATTCTCTCCTCACTTGGAGATATCTGTGAGGACATCGAAAACGATTCAAAACCCGCCTGGCACGACGAGGTCGTCCTGACGGATGGTTCGGTCGAAAAACCGGCCCATATCGTGGCGGGGTACAACCGCCTGCGCGACGCAGGGCTGACCTGCATGATGCTCAGTCCCGACTACGGCGGCTACGGGCTCCCCAACTTGCTCAACATCTTCTACCTCGAGATGCTGTCGCGCGCCGACACCAGCTTGATGACAATCGTCGGCCTCTCGGCGGGTGCCGCTTCGGATATTCAGAAATATGGAAGCGAGGAGATCAAGCAACGCTATCTTCCACGCTTCGCCAGCGGCGAGATCGACGGCTGCATGGACCTGACCGAACCTCAGGCCGGATCGGACCTTGGCAGCATCACTACCAAGGCTGAAGAAATCGACGGACGCTGGTTTCTCGATGGCGGCAAGATTTATATCACCAACGGCGGAGCCGAGGTGCATCTGGTTCTCGCACGAGATGCGGAAACCTACGCGCAGTCCAAAGGAACCACCAACGGCCTCAACCTGATGCTCTGCCCCGTAACCTTGCCCGATGGAAGCCGGAACCCGGTGAGCGTCTCCCGCGTCGAGGAGAAAATGGGATTGCACGGGTCCCCGACATGCGCGGTCGAATTCGATCACGCCGAAGCATTCCTGCTCGGCGAACGCGGCAACGGGTTCCGCGCCATGCTGGACCTCATGAATGCCGCGCGGCTGGGCGTCGCGGCTCAGGGGCTGGGCATTGCCGAGGCGGCTTACCGACAAGCGCGTTCCCACGCGAGCGAGCGAGTCCAGTTCGGAATTCCCATCATCCAGCAGCCGCTCGTCAAATCCATGCTCTCCCAGATGGCCATGGAGATCGAGGGGGCTCGCGCCCTGCTCTACCGCACCGCGACCCTCTCGGACCGCATGGAAGCAACCGAAGCCTACCTTGCCAGCGATCGCGATGACATCGGCACCGACCGCGTTACGCTGCAGAAGGAACTCGAATCCGGCCAGCAGTTGCTGCGCTTTCTCACACCTCTGTGCAAGTACCTCTCGACCGAAGTCGCCAACGACGTATCACGGCGTGGCATCCAGATTCACGGAGGCAGTGGATTCATGGCTGAATCCGCGGCGGCTCATTATCACGTGGATTCGATCATCACGACGATCTACGAAGGCACCTCCGAGATTCAGGCAAGTTTTGCGCTCAAGGAGATGGGCAAAGGTGCCCTGGACCCCGCGCTGGCCAGCCTGGTCGATGACCTCAAGAAGCTGCGCGCCGACCACCCCGAGCAGGTCGCCCAGCTCAATCAGGGAATCGCGGATATCGGCAATGCACTTCCTACCATGTTGGAAGATATCTCCTACGCGATGCTCAACTCCAAGCGAATCTGTGACATGATCATCTCGGTCATGGTCGGGGCCGAGCTGCTCTTCCAGGCAGCCGCCTCGGAAGAGAAAGGCGCATTGGCCGAAGCCTACATCAATCGGAAGATGCTTGAGGTCGAGTTCAACGCAAAACGGATTCTCAGCGGGGACGCGACCCGTCTGGCGCGTTACGACAAGATTCTCGGTCTCTGACTTCGAGACCGGAGCGCCCTACTCGGCGGCGCTATCGGTCTTCTCGGCTGTCTCGACACCCGATATCTGAGAGTCCACCAGTTCGGCCAATGTATGAGAGGCAAGCGAGGCCTCGCTCTCGGCGGCTTCGCGTGCCAGCTCCTCGGAGATCGCACCATCGAGGAACAGCGGTTTTCCATCTTCAGCAAAAATCACGAAGACCTCGGCCAGCGAGACGGCGGCCGGGTCTCGCGCCAGCAGATACTTCCCATTTGACCCTTCGACAGGCAGAACGAGTCCATTTTTCTCCAGTAGTTCCACGGACTCACAAACATCGACGCGGTCGACACCCAGTTGCCGACTCACTCTTCCCGGATCCGTGGGACCTTCCCCCAGTCGTTGGCGCCGACCCGCTTCCACCAGAAATGCCAGGGCCAACGGACGACGGCTCACGCGACGCCCCCGCCCCTCGGCGCCGCCGAGTTCCATAAAAGCAGCGAGCTCCGCACCCGCCAGGACGATAGCCCAGCTCACGTACATCCACACAAGCGTCACAGGAAGTTGCGCCAGGGCACCGTAGATCGCGTTATAGTTGGCCACGCCTACCTGAAGACGCACGTAGGCGATCTGCACAAGCTGCCAGGCGATTCCCGCGAACACGGCCGAGACGAATAGCGCTCGGGGGCTCGGTCGCCGATTCGGCATCACCAGATAGAGGACACCGACAGCGATCACATTACAAATGTAGGGAATCAGCGGCAGCAGCTGCTGCCACGCCTCACCGAGGACCGGCTGCGCGAGCGCCTCATGCATGAGATCCTGCTGCAGGACAAACGAGGTCACTCCCGTTGCGGCCACCATCAAAAAAGGCGCGAGAATGATGACAGCCACGTAATCGGTGATCTTGCGCAGGAGAGGCCTCCCGGCACGGACTCGCCAGATATGGTTAAAACTCGATTCGACGCTCCCCAGAACCGAGAGCGCCGAACCAAAAAGCGCCACCGCACCCATCGTCCCCAGAGTCCCGACATTGGCACGCGCCACGAAGGCCGTGATCTGCGTGACGACCTCCTGACTGAGCGACAAGCGCTCCAGGAGAAGCTCTTCGAGTTCGGACTCCACACCCAGCCCCTTGAGAGCCGCGAACATCAGGGCCAGCACGGGCACGATCGAGAGCATCGTTGTATACGCCAAAGCCGACGCATGCAGCAGGCAGCCGTCTTCATAAAATCGCCAAGCCCAGCGGTAGACGAAACTCCCAAAGCGTTTCAAAACCATCTGCAGACCCATCCCATCACTACTTCCATGCCCAAACCGGTTCCTCGAAGCCATCGACACGGGTCGCCAAGCCCCGCAAGGCAACCTCCCGAAATTGATAGAGAACCGCGGCGGTCGGGGCATGGACCTGGGTATCGCAGAGCGGCAGCGAGATCACGGGACGATCGCTCTCGGGAATCTTCCGCAACACAGGAATGGCATCGGCATCCAGATCGGTCAGCGGCACCCGGTACACAACGGCGACCTCCTCGGGATTGGCATGAACTCCCGGGGCCTTGCCTCCCCAGGCGACATACGGCGTCAGCACGAATCCGGAACGGGTCTGGTAGTCATCCAGCTGGCCGAGAATATCATCGGCAGCCACGACAAGCCCCACCTCCTCGGCGGTCTCGCGCAACGCGGCCTGCGAGGCGGTCTCTCCGGGTTCGATCCGACCACCGGGCAGGGCAAATTGACCGGGATGGTCTGCCAGACCCGAGGCGCGCCGGGTGAGAAGAAACGCCGGTTGGCCCTGATCTCCGGCAACCAATACAATGGCTACCGCCGCCCGTCGCAGGCCCGAAGCAGGTAGCTCCCGGCGCTGCAGCCCGGCCAGGTGGTGCTCCACCCTCTCCCGCAGCTTCTGATCCAGACGAGTATTCGCCTCCGACATGTTCGCAGACCTAGCAGAAAATTGTGCCGGAGCCGATCCAGACGCCTCCGGGACTTGCACATCGGTCGCGGATCCTCGAACCTCTTGCTCCGCATGCCTGCATCACCCATGACCACGCTCGACACCGTCCAGCTCGAACGCCTCGTCGAAGAACTCGAGACACGGGTCCTTGAGCTCGACCCGACCGACGTCCAGGAATTCAGTGCGTGCCAGTCCACGCTCGCAAGGCTCCGCGCCCTCTGGTCCGGCCACAAGGATACCTTCCCGCAGCCGCTGATCGGACGATTGCAGGTTGTGGCGAACGCCTTGCGACAAAGCCCTCGCACAGCCTCCGAGTCAGCGTCTCGCGCGCGGGCCCGATCCGTGTTGACCGAGACGTTCGGCTACTCCGATTTCCGGGCCGGACAGGAACCCCTGATCGAGGGCGTGCTCGGTGGAAGCGATTGTATCGGAGTCATGCCCACGGGCGCCGGCAAATCTCTCACCTACCAAATCCCCGCACGACTCCTCGGCGGCACCACTTTGGTCATCTCACCCTTGATCGCCTTGATGAAGGATCAGGTCGACGCTCTGGATTCGGTCGGCGTACGCGCAACCTTTCTGAACTCCAGCCTGGAATCGGCCGAACGAAGCGAACGCGTCCGCAAGTTGATCGATGGCGCCTACGAACTTGTTTATGCTGCCCCCGAGGGCATCGAAGCGTGGCTCGGAGACACACTGACCCGGGCCGACATTCGGCTGGTCGCCGTCGACGAAGCCCATTGTATCAGTCAGTGGGGACACGACTTCCGCCCTGCCTACCGCAATCTTGCCGGTTTGAAATCGCGCTTTGGCGGTATTCCCGTGCTCGCGCTGACCGCAACCGCAACCCGTGCGGTGATCGACGATATCGGGGAGCAGCTGGGCATGCGAGCCCCGCTCCACGTGCGCGGCTCTTTTTTCCGCCCGAACCTGCGATTGCACGGCAAGGCCAAAGGCCCCCAGATGAAGGTTCGCGATGCGATTCTGGCTCTCGTTCGCGATCGACCCGAAGAGTCGGGCATCGTCTATTGCCAGACGCGTAAATCGGTCGAATCCCTCACGACCTTTCTGGAGCGAAAGGGCATCCGCGCCTTGCCCTACCACGCCGGCATGGAGATCGAGACGCGCAACCGCGTTCAGGACGCGTTCCGTCGCGACGAAATCGATGTCGTGGTCGCCACCGTGGCTTTCGGTATGGGCATCGACAAACCCGACATCCGCTTTGTGATCCACCGCGACATGCCTCGATCCGTCGAGGCCTACTATCAGGAGATCGGACGTGCCGGTCGCGATGGAGCGCCCAGCGACTGCTTTATCTTCTATGGCTGGAGTGACGTGAAAAGCGCCGAGTACATGCTCCAGGAACTCCAGCCCGAGGTGGCCGACCGCCAAAAGCGTCAAGTCCGCCAAATGCTCCGCATGGCGGAACGAGAGGAATGCCGCCATCGGGCCGTTGTCGGACATTTCGGTGAGACCATCGAGAACTGCGGAACCTCCTGCGACCGCTGTCTTGGCGTCGATCTGATCGAAGCGACCAGAAACCGCCCGAAGCGAGCAGTGCTGGGAAGCAGTCCCGACCTTGCGCCGGAGGCGGAGGCCCGCTTTCTGGCCTTGCGAGCCCGACGCAAGGCGATTGCTGCAGAAAGGGGAATTCCCGCGTATCTGGTGTTTAACGATGCCACCCTGCATGCCATGGCGAGCGAGAACCCCGAGACGACCGACGCGCTGGCCGAGATCAGTGGCGTCGGTCCCAAAAAACTCGCGGAATATGGGGAGACCTTTCTGCGCGTCTTGCGCGAGTTGAACAATTCAGAAAGTTCCCTAGGCTTGTCAGAAGAGGAAGGACTCGACCCATGAACCGCAAGATCGAAAAATCTGACCAGGAATGGCGGACCGTGCTCACCCCGGACCAATATGCCGTCTGCCGAAACAAAGGTACCGAGCGCGCGTTTACCGGAGACTTCTGCGACCACCATGAAACCGGAGTCTATGTCTGCGCGGCCTGCGGTGAACGCCTCTTCCGATCCGAAACCAAGTTCGAATCCGGGTCCGGATGGCCCAGCTTCTTCGCACCCGCCGATGACGAAGCCATTGAAGAAGAACAAGACCGCAGCCACGGCATGATTCGGACCGAGGTGCTTTGCCGCGCATGCGGTTCGCATCTGGGGCACGTCTTTCCCGACGGACCCAGGCCCACCGGGCAGCGCTATTGCATCAACTCTGTCAGTCTCGGCTTCGAGGCCGACGCGTCCGACGAAGAATAGTCGCCCTCATCGGCCCTTCCAGTTTGGCGCACGTTTCTCCACAAAGGCTCGCGGGCCCTCGCGGGCATCCGAGGACGCCATGACCTCGCCCGAGAGCTGGTTCTCGATATCGTGCGCCTCGTTGAGCGGTAAACCGTTGGTACGCAAAACCGCTTCCTTGATCTTGCGCAGAGCAAATGGCCCGTTGGCAGCCAGTCGCGCGGCGATTTCCCGTGCCCGAGGCATCAATTCCTCAGGCGCGACCACCTCATTGATCAACCCGATTCGCCAAGCCTCTTCGGCCTCGATCAAATCTCCGAGCAGAAGGATCTCCATGGCCTTGCAATAGGGAATCTGGCGAGGCAACCGCACCAACGAGCCGCCGCCGGGAACCAGACCACGCTTCGCCTCCGCAAGACCCAGACGGGCGTTGGTAGAAGCGATCCGAATATCGGTGGCCTGCAAGATCTCGCAGCCGCCCGCGGTCGCGGTACCATTGACCGCGGAGATCACCGGTTTATAGAGTTCGAACCCCTTGAGAAGCGAAGTCATGGTGAATCCGAGGTTTCCCATCAGCTTCTGGTCCCACTCACTTTCCGGCTGTCGGGCGCCCGTAAACAGGGGAATCAGCAGCTGCAGGTCTCCTCCCACGCAGAAGGCTTCGCTGCCGGCTCCGGTCAAGATCGCCACACGCAAGTCGTCATCTGCCTGAAAGTTCACCCATGCCTCCCCGAGACGCACCATCATCTCGGGGCTGATCGCGTTTCGCCGTTCCGGACGATTCATCGTGATCGTGACAACACCAGCATCTTTTTCGTATAGAAGGTCGCTCATGAAGGCTTCCTAGCCTACCGCCACGGGAGGATGCCAGCGCCCAAAGATTGCTCCCGTCACGCCATCCGTTAGAGCCAAGAGGTCATGACAGATCAGAACCCCGACAATACAGGCCGCAACACGCTGCGTCGCAAACTTCTGGGCGTCGCCGCGGTCCTTCTCCTCGGGTTCGTTTATCTCCTGGCCACCGCGCCTGATGGAAGCGACTCCGCGGACCCCTCGCCCCAGAAGGGGCTCCGGACTGTTACCAGCCAATCGGTCCTTCCTCAGACCATCGATGCCGAGGTACGACTTTCCGGGATTCTCGAGGCCGATCGAGAGGTTCGCCTGTCCGTCGAAAGCTCCGGCCGCGTGGTGCGGACAGGTGCTCAGGCCTTCGATCGAGTCGATGCCGGAGACGTCCTGCTGGAAATCGACCCTGTTCCCGCCGAAATAGCGGTTCGCCAAGCACAGGCACAGGTCGACCGAACCACCAGCGAGCTGGCGCTGGCCGACGCGCAAAGCCGACGCAGCGCTTCTCTGGCCGAACGCGAGGTCCTCTCGCAGGCCGAAATCGACAGCACCGAAAGTCGCCTGGGGGTCGCGCGGGCCGCGCTGGCGGCAGCGCGCGCGCAACTCGATCGAGCACGCGACGATCAGAAAAAGCGTACACTCGTCGCTCCCTTTGCGGGCGTCTTGCGTGCCTTCGCGCCCCAACCCGGGGAATTCGTTCGCGCCGGCCAGGAGGTCGGAGAACTTGTATCCCCGGATGTCTTGATCCTCGAAGTCGGACTCAGCGACCGCGACATCGCCTCGGTGCCATCTGGTGCGTTGGCGAAGATCCATCTCGAAGCCATGCCCGACCGCTCTTTCACCGGAACGGCGCGGCGAATCGGCGGCGCTGCCAATATGAGGAACCGAAAATTTCCGGTCGAAATCGAGATCCGGAACCCGGAGGCTCTCTTGCGCCCGGGCATGGTCGCCCAGGCCAGTCTCGAACTAAGCCGATCGCAAGAGATCCTCGCCATCCCGCGCGAGGCTGTCCTCGAGGAACTCGGGGTCCACTCCGTGTTCCTGCTTGAAGAGGATCCGGAGTCCGAACTCCACCGACTGCGCAAGAGCGCAATCCGCGTTCGGCCGGTCCCCTTCCGCCCAACACTTTACGAGGTGGTCAGCGGACTCCGCCCCGGCCAGTCCATCGCCACCTCCGATATCCGATTGCTCGGACACGGCGATCTGGTCGTCCTTGCCCCAGAGACACCTGCATGAGCCTGCCACGGTTCGCGGTTCGACAACCAGTCCTGATCAATCTGGCCTTTGCCCTCTTGATCGTTGCGGGATTCCAGACCGCCAAACGAATCCCCATCGATGTCTTTCCCGACATCTCCTTCAACACCGCCATCGTTGTAACCCCCTGGGTCGGCGCATCACCAGGCGAGGTCGAGCGACTCGTCACCGCCAAACTCGAGGACGAGTTCGACGGAATTTCCGGCATCAAGAATATGTCGAGCTACTCGACCTATGGCCTGTCGGAAATCAATATCGAATGGGACGAATCGCTCAGCGACAATGAGGCCGAGTCGGCCCTCAACGACCTCCGATCGGCCATCGAACGAGTGCCCGACCTGCCCGAAGATGCCGAGCGCCCGATCTTGCGCGAAATCTCGGTCTCCGAGGTCTACCATATCGCCACGATCGCCGTGACCGACACCGGCGGCGTCGGCGAGTCCGCGATGCTTCAGGTGTCCGAGGATCTCAAGCGAAAGATCGAGAAAATCCCCGGCGTCCGGAAGGCCGAACTACGCGGCGAACGCGAACGTGAGCTTCGGATCGTCGTGGATCGGGAAAAGGCCCTGCAATACAACCTCACCCTGCCCGAGATCAGCGCCACCTTGTCCCGGAACAACCGCAATTTCCCGGGCGGGAGCTTTACCAATCGGGCACTTGGGGAGATCACGGTCCGCGGGCTCGGGCAATACGATACCGTGGAGTCGATTACCGACACGATCATTGGCAAAAGCGCCGCCGGCACCCATATCCGACTCGGCGATCTGGCACGGATCGAGGAAGGTTTCGAGGAACGACGTCTCGCCTCCCGCCTGAATGGGAAATCTGCGATTTTCCTCGGCATATCCAAGGAAAATGACCATGACGTCATTCAATTGATGGCAGAGGTCACGACCTATCTTGATTCTTACCGGGAACTGCTTCCCCCCGGGATCTCGATCGACGTCCCCACTGACGATTCGCTTTATGTGGCCAATCGCATCGGCATCATGACCTCCAACCTGTTGCTCGGGGTCTTGTTCGTGGTTCTGCTGCTTTGGCTGACCGTGGGCTTGCGCAACGCCATGGTCGCTGTTGTCGGCGTTCCCTTTGCGTTCCTCGTCGCGCTTACGCTCTTTCCGTTTTTCGATATCACCATCAACTCGCTTTCGCTCGTAGGGTTCGTGATGGTCAGCGGGATGCTGGTCGACGATGCCATTATTCTGGTCGAGAATATTTACCGCCATGTCGAGAATGGCGAACCGATCCACGAGGCCGTTATCGCTGGCGCCGAGGAAGTCATGTGGCCTGTAACCGCCGCGATTCTGACGACCGCCGCGGCATTTATCCCGATGTTGACCATCTCGGGAACCTCAGGCGAGTTCATGTCGATCTTGCCCAAAACCGTCGTCGTCTGCCTCATGGGCTCCCTGTTCGAAGCGCTGCTGATCCTTCCCGTCCACTACCTTGATTGGGGGAGTCGGCACTCGTTGGCAGACACGGCTCGTGGGAATCGATGGAGCCAACGCTTCCACGCGATCCGTACCGCTTCGGACACACGCCTGGCG
The DNA here is from genome assembly GCA_965658895.1 of Binatia bacterium. Classification (GTDB taxonomy): domain Bacteria; phylum Desulfobacterota; class Binatia; order UBA12015; family UBA12015; genus UBA12015. Next base: position 66,325 of record CBFHUR010000006.1, on the reverse strand, counting down.
TCGTTCCGAGAGCGTTATCTCAACTCACAGCGACGCCTGCTTCCCGAACGACGAGCATTTCTGGCAACCTGCGGCGCGGCTTTTCTCTTTGCCATCGCCTTGTTCACACGCGTGCCCGTCGACCTCTTCCCCAGCGACTACAACATGCTTTTCGTGACCATCAAATCGTCGCGCGACGCCGGTTTCGATTCCACCGACAAGCTCATTGCCGGCGTCGAAACCGCGCTGGCGGACCTGGGCGAAGAAATCACCGACATCTCTACCAACATCGGAATGGGCATGACCTCGGACGAACGCCCCGTCCTGGGCGTCAACTGGGCCGTTCTCTACATCACGTTCCCCGAAACCGCCGAGAACACCACCAACCCCGACCGCATCCTGAGTCTGGTACGGAACCGACTCGAAACCTACCGTGACGAAAACCCGGGTCAGATCGAGAGCCTGATCGTTGCACCACCCAGAAACGGTCCACCGATCGGCAAACCCGTAGCCATTCGGATCCAGTCCGAGGACTACGAGATTGCCAAGCAGATCGCCGGCGAAATGAAGCTCAAGCTCGCCAGCCTGCCGGGGGTCTTCAACATCGAGGACAACGTCCCTCTGGGGCCTCGCGAGATGAGGGTGGTCCTGAACGAGAACCGCGCATCCCTCCACGGACTCACCTTTCAGGACGTCGGCTTCGCGCTTACCGCCGCCAATGAGGGACTGGTGTCCTCAAGCTTCCGGCCGCCGGAGGAAACCGATGATATCGACATCCGCGTCCTTCTCGAACCCACGGACCGCGACAGCATTCAGGATCTCATGGATGTCGAGGTACGATCTCGGGATGGCTACCTGATCCAGCTCGGCGACGTGGCTGACCTCGAACTACAGCGAGGCTATCAACGCCTGTATCACTATGGAGCGCAGCGTGCCGTTGTGGTCTACGCTGATGTCGACGGTGAGAACGCCACCTCACTTTCGGTCAACAATCTGATGCAGGAGGCTTTCGCGGATGTGCCCACCCGCTATCCCGGTGTCGATCTGATCTTTGGGGGCGAATTTCAGGCCACCGACGATGCGTTCGCCGACATGGGTCGAGCCTTCCTTTTGGCCGCGCTCGCGATCTACGCCATCCTTGCCGCGCAATTCCGTTCCTACGCCCAGCCCGCGATCGTCATGAGTGTCATTGTCTTCTCCTTCATCGGCGTCACCTTCGGCCTCTACCTCCTCTCTCTGATATGGAGCGGTTATGCCCTCTCGATGTATGTCCTCTATGCCATCGTGGGCCTTGCGGGGATTGTGGTGAATGATTCCCTGGTCCTGATCGACTTCATCAACAAGGAGCGCGAGCGCGGGCTGAGCTCGGTCGAGGCCGTCATGAGCGGCTGCGAGAAACGTTTCCGGCCCATTTTCCTCACCACAGTGACGACCATCATGGGCCTGGCGCCCATGGCAATCGGGCTCTCCGGCTATTCCACCGTCTTCAGCCCCTTTGCGGCTTCCATCGTCTTCGGCCTCGGGGTAGCTAGTTTATTGACACTGTATGTCGTGCCGATGCTCTATCTGGCGCTTGAGGACATACAGGAATTCTGGAACCAGGTACGTGCGGGGCGTTCCGGCAACCCGTCCTGACAGGAGATCGACGTGGCGCGACATTTTGATCTGGCGGTAATCGGAACCGGACCTGCAGGGCAAAAAGGAGCGATCAACGCTGCCAAGATGGGCAAAAGCGTGGCGGTCGTGGACCGCGCCGTGATGCTGGGCGGTGCCTCGACGCACACCGGCACGATTCCGAGCAAAACCCTGCGCGAGGCGGTCCTCTATCTCTCCGGATTTCGCCAACGAGCCTTCTACGGAAAGAATTACACCCTCCAGGACCAGATCACCTGGGAGGACCTCTCTCTGCGTGTCCGCGAAGTGGTGAACCGGGAGCAGGAAATCGTCCGCGATCAACTGCTCCGCAATCGCGTGCAGCTGATTCCCGGCGTCGCCCGCTTCCTCGACGAGCATACCTTGCATATCGATGGCTCCGACGGCGTCGAGAAGATCACGGCAGACTTCATCCTGATCGCAACGGGCACCCGGCCGGCCCACACCCCGCTGGTTCCAACCGACGGGAAACGCGTAATGGACTCTGATCAAATGGTCCGCGGCCAGCACTCGCGCAGTCCGGTCGGCAATAGTTCGGTGGTCGTTGGTGCCGGCGTGATCGGCCTCGAGTATGCCTCCATGGCGACGGCGCTGAAGTCCGAGGTCACGATCGTCGATGCCCGCGAGGATATTCTCGAATTTGTCGACCACGAGATTCTTGAGGCATTATGCTTCCATCTGCGTTCGCGCAAAGCGAAATTCCGACTGGGAGAGAAGGTCACCCACGTGGAAATCGACAGCAAGGACCGTGTCAGCGCCCATCTGGAAAGCGGCAAGCGAGTCACCGGCGACACATTGCTCTATACCGTGGGCCGCGATGCCAACACCGACAGCCTCGGGCTCGATATGCTCGGCATCGAGACAGATGATCGGGGACGCCTGCCGGTGGACTCTGCCTACCGGACCACCCAGACACACATTTATGCCGCCGGTGATGTCATCGGATTTCCCGCCCTCGCTTCGACCTCGATGGAACAGGGCCGGTTGGCCACTTCACATATGTTCGGGGGGCAACTCGCCGAAACACCGCCCTTGCTGCCCTACGGGATCTACACCATCCCGGAAGTCTCCATGATCGGGAGGAATGAACAGGAACTGACGCATGACAAGGTTCCTTATGAGGTCGGCTCGGCGCGATTCGAGGAACTGGCCCGCGGGAACATGATCGGCGACACCTCGGGCCTGCTGAAGCTGCTCTTTCATGCCGAGACCCTCGAGATCCTTGGCGTGCACATCCTCGGGGACGGAGCTTGTGAATTGATCCACATCGGGCAGACTGCCATGGCCCTGGGCGGCTCGGTCGAATTTCTGCGCGACACGGTATTCAACTACCCAACCCTCGCCGAGGCCTACAAGGTCGCGGCTCTTGACGGCCTCAACCGCCTCTAGACTCGCCCGCGTCTACTCGGGCTCGGCAAGATCCTCGAGGGGCGGACAGGTACACGACAGGTTCCGATCACCCCATGCATTATCGATGCGTCCCACCGCGGGCCAGAACTTGTAGTCATGCAACCAGCCGGCCGGCCACGCCGCCTGCTGCCGGGAATAGCTATGGTCCCAATCGTCACCCGAGGCAATCGCGGCGGAATGAGGCGCGTGCTTCAAGGGGTTATCGTCTCGGTCCAACTCGCCGGATTCGATCTGCCGGATCTCGTTGCGGATCCCCAGCAGCGCATCGCAAAGCCGATCGAGTTCCGCCTTCGGCTCACTTTCGGTGGGTTCGATCATCAGGGTGCCCGCCACCGGGAAACTCATGGTCGGGGCGTGAAAACCGTAGTCGATCAGGCGCTTGGCAATATCCTCGACCGTCACGCCGGCCGACTTCTCGAAAGGTCGACAATCGATGATAAACTCATGGGCTACGCGGCCGTCTGGCCCGGTATAGAGGACGTCGTAATCCTCACGCAGCCGCGAGGCCATGTAGTTGGCATTCAGAATCGCCACCTGCGTCGCCCGTGTCAGTCCTTCGCCACCCATGAGCGCGATATAGACCCAACTGATGGGCAAGATACTCGGACTCCCGTAGGGAGCCGCCGAGACACCACCTTCGCCCGAGACCGGATCCCCCGGAAGGAAGGGCCGCAGATGCTCCCGGGCCGCGATGGGCCCCATGCCCGGGCCACCTCCCCCGTGCGGGATGCAGAACGTCTTATGAAGATTCAGATGGCAGACATCGGCGCCAATACTGGCCGGTGAGGTCAGGCCCACCTGAGCATTCATATTGGCGCCATCCATGTAGACCTGCCCCCCGGCATCATGGACCCGTTGGCAAATTTCCTGAATGCGCTCCTCGAAAACGCCATGCGTCGAGGGATAGGTGATCATCAACGCCCCGATCCGCGACGCGTGCGCCTCGAGCTTGGACGAAAGGTCGTCGAGGTCAACATCCCCCTGCGCATCACAAGCAACCGCGACCACGCGGAAGCCGGCGATGACCGCGGTGGCCGCATTGGTGCCGTGCGCCGAGACCGGAATCAGACAAACATCGCGCGCCTCCCCCTGATGGGCGTCATGAAAACGCCGAATCGCGAGGAGACCCGCATACTCCCCCTGAGAACCAGCGTTAGGCTGCAACGAAACTGCAGGCAATCCGGTAATTTCAGCGAGCCATGTCTCCAACAGGTCCAGCATCCGGTGGTAGCCGTTCACCTGATCGCGCGGGGCATAGGGGTGAACCGATCCGATCTCCGGCCAGGTAACCGGCAGCATCTCGACGGTCGCATTCAACTTCATCGTGCAGGAACCCAACGGGATCATACTGGTATTGAGCGAAAGATCCCGACTCTCGAGCCGGTGGAGATAACGCAACATCTCATGCTCGCCGCGATAGGAATGAAAGACTGGATGTTCCAGATATACCGAGGTCCGCCGGAACATCCCGAGGTCCTGCATGCCAGCTGCAGCAAGCGCATCAATGTCGGCTTCCCCGACGCCAAAGACGCCCAATAATGCCTGCACATCCTCGCGAGTGGTTGTCTCGTCGAGAGCGATCCCCACCGCGCCATCGCCATACTGGCGCAGGTTGAAGCCTGCTGCCGAGGCCCCCGCCAGAACATCCGCCGCCGTACCGGACGGAGGACTAAATTTGAGCGCATCGAAGAACAACTCTTCGCCGACCGCAATGCCGGCGCCCCGCAACCCTTCAGCCAGCGCGCTGGCCAGACCGCGCACCCGCCCCGCGATCCGCTCCAGGCCCTCGGGACCGTGATAGACCGCGTAGAGTCCGGCAATATTCGCCAGAAGGACCTGCGCGGTGCAGATGTTGCTGGTGGCTCGGTCGCGGCGGATATGCTGCTCCCGAGTCTGAATGGCGAGGCGATAAGCCGGGTTGCCCTGCGCATCGCGCGATACGCCCACCAATCGACCGGGCACACGTCGCGCATGCTCCTCGCGGGTGGAAAGATAGGCCGCATGTGGTCCGCCAAACCCGAGGGGGACCCCAAATCTCTGAGTCGATCCGACAGCGATATCGGCACCCCATTCTCCGGGGGGCTTGATCAAGGTAAGCGCCAGAATATCTGCGGCCATCACCACCATCGCGCCACACTCATGAGCCGCATCAATGACGATACTCGGATCGACAAGAGCACCGTTGGTATTCGGATATTGCAGGAGTACCCCGGCGACGTCGGGCCCGAATGCGAAATCGGTCTCCGCGGCGACCTCGACACGCATGCCCATGGAGGTTCCGCGTGTGCGTACGACCCCGATCGTCTGCGGATGACAATCCGACGAGACCAGAAACCGGTCGCGTTTGCCTCGCGAAGCGGCCCGACACATCGCCATTGCCTCGGCCGCGGCCGTTGCCTCGTCAAGCAGGGAGGCATTGGCCAGAGGGAGACCTGTCAGATCCGCGACCATTGTCTGAAAGTTCAACAAGGCCTCCAGCCGCCCCTGCGAGATCTCGGCCTGGTATGGCGTGTACTGCGTGTACCAGCCCGGGTTCTCGAGGACGTTCCGCAGGATCACATGAGGCACGATCGTGTCGGAGTACCCCATCCCGATGCAGGAACGATGGGGACGATTCTCCGACAGGAGCCCACGGAGACGATCCAGAACTTCGGTTTCCCCCGGGGCCCGTTCGCCCTCTTCTGTCAAAACCAGAGGCGATTTCAGACGAATTGCCTCGGGAACCGTCCGTTCCGCCAGCGCCGAGAGAGAGTCACACCCCAGCTGTTTCAGCATTTCCCCCAGATCAGCATCACTGGGGCCGATGTGCCTGGAGAGAAACGTATCCGATGGGTCAAGAGGATGTGCGCTGCGGAAAGCCATAGATAAACTGTAAAGCCAGCGGGGCCGGTCGGCAAACCCGATCGCCGGGGGCTTGTGGTCCAACAATCTGGTCCGCTAGGGAAAACTGTCAGCGGGGGGCCGCGGAGGCCGCCATGAGGGAGTGAATCATGACCATAGACGAAACAGTAGCCGGGCAAACGCTGGCAAAAAGTTTTCTGGCCACCGTAGCGGAATGCGGGCCTGACGAGGCCGTGCGCTGGCGGAAAGAGGACGGAAGCTTCCAGAGTTGGAGCTTTGACGAATACGCCGACCTGGTCGCACGGGCCGCTGCCGGTCTGGCAAAATTAGGCATCGGCCGCGGCGATCGTATCGTATTGATGCTGCGAAACATTCCCGAATTCCACATCATCGACACAGCGGCCTATTTTCTCGGCGCCGCTCCTGTTTCCATCTACAACTCGTCTTCCGAAAGCCAGATCGAGTATCTGGTAAACCATTGCGAGGCGAAATTGGCATTTGTCGAGGATGATCGCTTCCTCGAGCGGTTTCGGCCGGTCCGAGAAAAGCTCCCCAAATTGCAATCGCTCGGCAGCTTGCGCGATCATCAGGACGGCGAGTTCAGCTGGGAGGACCTGATCGGGGAAGAACCTCTCGACCTGCAAGCCGCGGCGGAAACAGCCCGGCCCGAAGATCTCGCGACCATGATCTACACCTCGGGCACCACCGGGCCGCCCAAAGGCGTGATGCTGAGTCATTACAACATCTGCTGGACCCTCGAGTCGCTGCGGATCACCATCGGTTGGGACTCCTACCGCGGGGTCAAGTTGGTCTCGTATCTCCCCATGGCACATATCGCCGAGCGGATGGTGGGCCACTATCAGCAGCTGGCCTTTGGATGCACGGTCACCACTTGCCCCGAACCCACGCAAGTCGCCGACTATGCCCGTGAAGTCCGCCCCACCTACTTTTTCGGCGTTCCGCGAATTTGGGAAAAAATGTACGCCGGCATCAACGCCGCCCTCGCGGCCGACCCCGAGCGCAAGGCAAAGTTCAACGATGCGATCGAAGCAGCGATGCCGCTGCAGGAGCGCATCACCAATGGCACAGCAACCGACCAGGACCGCGAGACCTGGAAATTCCTCGACGAGGTCGCCTTCTCGCAGGTTCGTGCCTTGATCGGCATGGATGAATGCAAGCTCGCCGTGACGGGCGCCGCACCCATCCCGCCCGAAATGATGCTCTGGTTCCGGGGACTTGGTGTTCCGCTCGCCGAGATCTACGGCATGTCGGAATCGAGCGGCCCGATCACCTTCTCTCCCTGGGTGGTCAAGGCGGGCAGCGTGGGACAGGCGGTGCCGGGTTGCGAAGTCCGGCTTGCCGACGACGGGGAGGTCATCTGCCGCGGTGGCAATGTCTTTCAGGGATATCTCAAGGAAGAGGCCAAGACCGCCGAGGCGCTTGACGCAGACCAATGGTTGCATTCAGGCGACATCGGCGAGATCGACGATCAGGGGTACCTCCGAATCGTGGACCGAAAAAAGGAATTGCTGATCACTGCGGGAGGCAAGAACATCAGCCCGTCGAATCTGGAATCCTCTCTCAAGATGATCCCGCTCATCGGTCAGGCTTGTGCGATCGGCGACGGACGCCCCTTTGTCTCGGCGCTGGTCGTACTCGACCCCGACGCCGCCGGCGCCTGGGCTGCGGCCAACGATATGGCCGGAGCGAAGCTCGAGGAACTCGCCACCAACCCCGACGTGATCCGCGAACTTGAGGCGGCCGTGGAGCAGTCCATGGCTTCGTTCAACAACGCCGAGCGCGTCAAGCGTATTTCCATTCTCGGGGAAGAGTGGCTGCCGGACTCGGATCTGCTCACCCCCACGTCCAAATTGAAACGGCGCGGAATCCACGAAAAATACCGAGCCGAAATCGAGGCGCTCTACACCAAGTAGAAAAAAAGGGTCGACCCGCACCGGGTCGACCCTTTTTTCATGGCGCTACCGACGACATCAGCCCGCGGCGCTGGTCTCCGCGGCTGCCGGATCCAACTGCTGGAGGTAGGTACTCAACATTTCCACCAATTCGGTGGGCGGTGGCGCTTCCGGCTCTTCGACGGAATCCTTCAGATCCTCGAAACGAAGCAAGTCCATCTTTTCGAAAGCGTCGCGAACCCGGGGCGTCAGCAACCCCAGGCGCTTCAGGTTCGGCACGATCTTGGCAAAAGTCATCTGCCGGAAGCCCTTTTGGAACGGCGTATTGATCGCCCAATCCGTCCAGACCTTGCTGTCCCAGCCCAGACGATCAAACATCGGGGTGAGAAGGAATCTTTCCCGCAAGAGGTGCGCTGATTCAATCACGAAGTCCTCGCGCTCGCGCATTTCAGTAGAGGTCAGACCGCCGGAATAAATCTCCTCGAGGGAAATCACGCCGAAAGCCACATGGCGGGACTCATCCTGCATGACGCGCGTGATCAAGTCCTGAATCAGCGGTTCGTCCGGCAGTTGCATCCGAACGAGCGAGAAAGCTGCCAGGGCGACGCCCTCCACCATGATCTGCATGCCGAGGAAGGTAAGGTCCCAACGCGGATCGAGGATAATATCATCCAGAAGCGTTTCGAGACTCGGTAGAATCTCATAGGAAAGGCCAAACTTCTCGGTCAGATAGCGATGGTAGACCTCGACGTGACGTGCCTCATCGGCAACCTGGTTGGCCGCATAGAATTTGGCCTCGGCACTCGGGACTGTCTGGACAATCTTGGCCGTCGCGAGCAACGCCCCCTGCTCCCCGTGCAGGAACTGCGAGAGCATGAACGCCTGCTGGTGTTGCATGAACAGCATGGCGGTTTCATCCGTGAACGGCTTCGGTGGCTGCATCAGCTGGTTGGTCATCTCGGTGAAGCCGCCGTCAATGCGCTCGCGCATCATGCGGTCCATATCGACGTCGATGCTCCAGTCCAGGTCCGAGGCATTCCAGTTCAGATTCTTTCCCTTCTCGTAGAGATTGAGAAGGTTCTGCTTGCGCATCGCGTATTGCCAATCAAAGACCGTCTCCATGGTCGATTTGATCGAGGCGAACTCGCCTCTTTCCGGCAAGGGTAATGGATACTTTTGCTTGAAATTCATTTCGCCACTCCTAAACGTTCCTGCGCCGAGCTACGGGATGTCGCCTCATCGGGCAGGTTGCTGAAACCAACATAAGCGCAAACCATGCGCGCCAATTCCTGAGCCAATTCTTCGTCCGAGAGAACTCGATCGCCGCTCCGGGTCTCGCCCACGACGATATGTTGCTGCATGAAGGCGAATGCGGCCTGGACAGCCAGGTCGATCGCCAGTTCGGGATCCGCATGCGTGAACTCATCGCGACATTCGGAGAGCAGCAGCTCTCGAACCCGCACGGTTGCCTGCTCACGGAACGCAAGGCCCTCCTCGAGGACTTCCGAGTCCTGAGCCGCTCGCCAGAGAAAAGCGGCCAGCACCGCCTTGCGTTCGCGTACAACCGAGACCAACTCGCTGGTTGCCGCCGTCACAATTGCGGACGCAGACGCCCCCGACCAGCGCCGCGAGTCCACCAACTGATCGACGCGCGTCTCGAGTTCGCGAAATTGACGCTCTTCGAGGGCCCGCAGGAGTTCGTTCTTGTCCCGGAAACGCCCGTAAAAACCGCCCACCGACGAGCCAGCTCGCCGGACGATCTCGGGGATCGACAATGCACCGAGACCTTTTTCCTCGAGCAACTCTTCGGCCGCATCGAGCAAACGCATCAACGTGCGCTCGCTCCGCACCTGCTTGGTTGCCGCCACCGAGGACAAAGGCCTTGTTTTTTGGGTTTTCTCCATGTTTTTCGGGTCTCTTGGATCAAAAAGAGAATCTGATTCGGTTTTATGAGATATCCAATCTCGTTGCAAGCACTCTCGAAAGTCCCCACGATTCCAGTTGCTTCCGGAGCTTTTTCCCGGAACAACGCGCTCATGGAGGCACTGCAAGTCCTGCTCGCGATCGCTTTTTCGCTCCTCGGAGTCGTCTGCCTGATTCTGGGACTCCTCGGATTGCCCGGAAACTGGATTCTCCTGGCCCTCGCGCTCGGGATGCACTTCCTCAGCACGGGAAGCATCGGTTGGGGGTTCCTCGGTGCCGCCTTGGTGATCGCGATCGCCGGAGAGGCCTTGGAAACATGGGCCTCTGTTGCCGGATTGAGTGCCGGAGGGGGCTCTCGGCGGGGCATGTGGGGGGCGATCATCGGTGGTCTTGTCGGCGGCGTGCTGCTGACCGGGCTGCTTCCGATTCCCATCGTCGGAACGCTTGTGGGAGCCGCCGCCGGGGCCTTTCTCGGCGCCCTGGTGGGGGAGCTCACGGGACCTGACGGACGAGCACCAGGGGCCTCGCTCAAGGCAGCTACAGGGGCAGCGGTCGGCCGCGTGGCCGGCAGTCTCGGCAAGACCATCCTCGGGGTGATCATCTGGACTCTCCTGACGGTCCAGGTCCTCTCGAACCTGTGGGCGTGAATTCAGCGGCCCAAATGGCTAGATTTGCAGCATGACTTCTTCGTCCGGCTCGCAAACCCGAACGCTCTCCGAATTCGATTCCAAACAGCGGCTTTCCGAGGCCGGAGTCCCCATGGGACCCGAAAGCCTTGTCCAGTCGGCATCAGAGGCGGTTGCCGCGGCTGAACGCTTCGGCTTCCCCGTCGTCGCAAAGCTATGCGGCGACGCGATTGCACATAAAACCGAACGCGGTCTGGTGCGCCTCAATCTTGGGGATGCCCAGGCCGTGACCGAGGCCACAGAAACGCTGCTCGCCAATGCGCGGCCCGAAGACGGCGCGCGCGGCGTTCTGGTGGCCCCGATGGTCAGCGGGGCACGAGAACTCATCGCCGGCATGCTGGTGGATCCCACTTTCGGGAAATGCGTCATGCTCGGGATCGGCGGCATCTTTGCCGAAGCGCTTGCCGACGTGACCTTCCGGCTCGTACCGCTTTCGCCGCAGGATGCGGCCGACATGATCGACGACCTCGAGCACCAGAGCTGGTTTGGTGAATTCCGCGGCGAACCGGCTGTCGATCGGAAACAACTCATTGCCATTCTCCAAGGACTTTCCCGAATCGCCGACGAGTCCGAAGAAATCGTATCGATCGATATCAACCCGTTGATCATTTCCGAAGGCAGCCCGGTGGCTGTAGATGCTCTGGTCGAGGTGAAATCATGACCGCCAACAAGAATTTACAGGATCGCTTCCAGCCACTGTTTGACCCCAAGGGCATCGTTATTGCCGGCGCCTCGAACCATCCCGGGAAATTCGGCTTCGTGGCCGCCCACAATGTGCTGAGCGAGGGATACAAGGGAAATGTCTTCTTCATGAACCGCGAGGGGATCGAGGTCCTCGGGCGCCCCGCCCTCTCTTCGCTAGAGGATCTCCCGGAGGGTCAGGCGGATCTGATCTTCATCTGCACACCCCCACGCACCATCCCTGAAATGCTGCGCATCTCCGCGCAAAAAGGAATCCGGGCCGCCTTCATCGCGGCAGCCGGCTTTGGAGAACTCGGCGAAGAGGGCAAAAAACTCGAAGCCGAGCTGGCGAGCCTCGCAGACGAGCTGGGCCTTCTGGTGGCGGGGCCAAATGGTCAGGGCATCATCTCCACACCCAGCGACCTGTGCGCCCAGATCATCGCCCCCTACCCGCCGCGCGGCCATATCGGTCTGGCCAGCCAATCCGGTGGCTTTATCCAATCTTTGCAAAACTATGCCCATAAAACAGGAGTCGGCGTCAGTCGAGCCATCTCGGCCGGCAACTGCGCCCACCTGGGGCTCGAGGACTTTCTGGAATTTTTCGGTGCCGACCCGGAGACCCGCGTCGGACTGAGCTACGTCGAGGGCATCGAAGACGGAAGGAAGTTTTTCGACAAAGCCGGGACGATGTCCCGGCAAAAACCATTGGTCGTCCTCAAGGGCGGAGCCACCAGTGGGGGGCAACGCGCAGCGGCGTCGCATACCGGGGCCCTTGCCAGCGACGATCGTGTCTTCGACGGCATGTGCCAACAAGCCGGTATCACACGCACACACTCGCTTGAGGAAGCCTTCGAAGCCGCGGCGAGCTTTGCCACACACCCGCTCCCCAAGGGACCGAACGTCTTTGTCCTCACGACCGCCGGAGGCTGGGGCGTTGTCACCGCCGACCGGCTTACCGAGTCACGGGACCTCGAACTCATGCCCATCCCTCAGGATCTTCGCGAGGCTTTCGATGAACGACTGCCCCCGCGATGGAGTCGAAATAATCCAGCCGACCTCGCCGGCTCCGAGACGCGCGATACGGTCGCGGAGTGCATGCGGCTGGTGGCCGGCCACCCCGAGGTCGATTCCATCATTTTTCTGGGCGCCGGAATTCAATCCAATCTCGGGCTCATGGAAAAAAACGGACGCTTCTATCCCGATTACGGACTGGAGAGAATTGTCGACTTCCATTTTCGGCAAGACGCCCGCTACGCCAAGCTGGCCGTCGATTGCGAGGAGGAGTTCGGGAAACCCATTCTGATGGCGACTGAATTGGTCGACTGCCAAACCGAAAACCCGGCCGCCGCCGGCATGATCGAGCGCGGCGTATTGGCCTACCCGTCATCCTGGCGTGCGGTGACAGCACTCGAGCATCTTTATAAATATGCTCGCTGGCGTGAGGCCAGAGGCCTCGCACCCATTCAGTAACCGTAGCGCAATTGCACCGAGCGCCGACGTCTCTCCAGAATTTTCCGGCGCGCCACAGCATCCACTTGGGGTGTCTCCGCCGGGAGCTCCGCGCGAATCTGGTCGGCCGGAACCACGCGGAAGCTCGGCTGCGGCACCTGGTCGGGAAACAGGTAGCGAACACCCAGCGAGCCCTCGCTGCGACCTACCGGATCCAACCAATTTGGTACGCCGGGGTCCTCGTGGGCGATGACTCCGCGGAAGACCCCGTCGGCGTCGAGCACCGCTTGGGAGTCGTTCAGCGAGGATTGTCGCGTCGCGAAGTCCAGACTATCCCAGAACCAACCGCAGAGCTGCACGCCCCACATACAGGAATCCGGTGGCCGAAACTCGATGATCACGGCCTGGTCGGGCTCGCAATAGAAATGTCCCAGTCCGTAAGCCTGCCCGCGCAGGCCGGCATTGCCCTCCATCGGCTCGGTCAAGGTCACCGCATTCGGCTCGGTGGCCAGAATCAATCGACTCATGGATTCCCATCCGCGAAGCCCCTTGGAGAGCCAGTCGAGCAGTTCCTCGATTCGAGGCGCCAGGCGCGCCGGCGTCAATTCCGGCTCCGGATAGTCGGCGCCGACTCGCTCGACGAACACCCGAGCCGGCGACTCGTTCTCCCAGGCCGAAAAATACTGCCTCAGGAACAGGAAGGAAGCTTTCTCATTGAGGGGCATCCAATTCCCCGGCTGGGCCTCGGCCGAGAGAAGGAGCTCGAAATGGCCGTCCGCGTCAACTTCCAGTTCGCGCTTGTGCACCGAGGAGACCGTCTCCCAACCGCCCACATTGCCGTCGCCGAAATGCCCCGTATTCACCTGATATTCGAAATGCCGGGCCGTCCCGGCATACCCCGCCACTCGATAGGCTGCATCACCGCGCACCCGAGTCATGGAATAGTTGCAATCCGGGTTATCCAGGCCCCAGGCCAACCCTCGCTCGATCAAGCGACCGAATTCTGGATAATCAGGGTCGCCGGCCACGATCGTCGCCCGGATCGAGGCGGCCACAAAACGCAAAAGATAACGCCAACCCTCGGCCCGATCGCGAGGCGAGGCAGGAACATCTGCCGCCAGAACCAGCGTTTCCATATCCGCCAATCGGCTTCCGATTTGACGCCAGGCGCTTTCCGCCAGCAAATCCTGCTCCGAGATAGGCATCCAGAGCTTCTATCCCGGAAGGCGACCTCGGTAAAACCGAGGATTTTCAAACAGCAGCCACCCATCTGCGGGAACTGCCCTGATTTGCTTGCACCGGACAATCTGGAAGGCCAAACTCCCCCCAACGGAGGAATGTATCGATGGGCGAAGCGTATATTGTGGGAGCCGTTCGCACCGCAGCGGGCAAACGGCGCGGTAAACTGGCGGCGTGGCATCCAATCGATCTGGGCGGCAAGGTTCTCGCCGAGGTCGTGGAACGAACTGGCATCGATGCCGAAATCATCGATGACGTCATTTTCGGATGTGTCGATCAAGTAGGTGCGCAGAGCGCCAATATTGCCAGGAACGCGATTCTCGCAGGCGGCCTTCCGGAATCGGTCCCCGGGACAACTGTCGACCGTCAATGCGGCTCCTCTCAACAGGCGGTTCATTTCGCCGCACAAGCCGTAATGTCGGGGGTTCACGATGTCGTCATCGCCGCGGGCGTCGAGGTCATGAGCCAGGTACCGCTGGGAGGCAATGCGATCGCCGGCTACAAGGCCGGCTTTGGTGTGCCGTACGGCGAAGGCATGAAGAAACGCTATCCGGGAATCAAGTTCAGCCAGTTTGATGGCGCCGAGCTCCTGGCTGAAAAGTGGGGCCTCGATCGGGCATCCCTGGATGCCTTCGGTGCCGAGAGCCACCGGCGGGCCGCATCCGCCACCAAGCAAGGACATTTCGTGCGCGAGATCGTTCCCGTCGAGGTCCAGACCGAAGATGGCGGGACCGAGAAATTTGCAACCGACGAGGGCATTCGCGCGGATACGACAACCGATGTGCTGGCCGGTCTGCGGCCTCTCAGCGACAAGGAACTCCTGACCGCAGGAACATCCAGTCAGATTTCCGACGGCGCGGCGGCCATTCTGATCGTCAATGAAGAGGGATTGCGCAAATGCGGCGCCACAGCCCGCGCCCGAATCCACACCATGACGCTCGCGGCCGAAGACCCTGTCGTCATGCTCGGGGCCCCCATCCCGGCGACCCAAAAATTGCTCGACAAGACCGGGATGAGCCTCTCGGATATCGGCACCTACGAGATCAACGAAGCTTTCGCTTCGGTCCCGATGTCCTGGGCCCGTGCCCTCGAGGCCGATACCGCAAGGTTGAACCCGAACGGCGGCGCGATCGCTCTGGGGCACCCGCTCGGGTGCACAGGCGCCAAATTGATGACCACCCTGCTTCATGAGATGGAACGGGGCGAGCACGAATTCGGGCTGCAATCCATGTGCGAAGGTGGCGGACTCGCCAATGCGACCTTGCTGCAACGAGTCTGACTGTTGAAGGAGATCAAGGGAGCCCGAATCGTCATCACCGGCCCGGCCAGTCAGGTCGGGCTGCCCGTAGCCCGGGCGCTTGCCCGCGAGAATCATGTCGTGGGCGCGGCGCGCTTTACAAACCCCAAGGATCGCGCCCGCCTCGAGGACATGGGCGTGGAGTGCGTGCGGGCGGATCTCGCTTGCGGAGATGTCGACCAGATTCCCGATGCCGTCGACTATGTCCTTCATTTCGCTGTTGCCAAGAGTGCGGACTTCGAAGCGGATCTGAACGCCAACGCCGTGGGTGTCGGGCATTTGATGTCCCGATGCCGCAATGCCCGTGCCTTCCTCTGCTGCTCGACAACCGGGGTGTACCAACCACGCGGCCATGAAGCTCTCGCGGAAGGTGACTTCCTGGGCGACAATCACGCTCGCATGTTGCCCACCTACAGCATCACGAAAATCGCCGGGGAAGCGATGGCCCGGTTCGGAGCCGAGGAATGGAACCTGCCGACCACAATCGCCAGGCTGAATGTGCCGTTTGGAGACGAGGGTGGGTGGCCGTTCTTCCATTTGCTGATGATGCAGGCAGAACAGGCGATCCCGGTCCACACGGATGCCCCCAGTTCCTACAACTTGATCCATGAAGACGATATCGTTCGAATGGTACCGGGACTTCTCGACATCGCCAGCACTCCGGCGAATGTCATCAACTGGGCGGGCACCGAGACCACAAGTATCGAACAATGGTGTGCCTATATGGGTGAGCTCACCGGACTCGAACCTCAGTTCCACCCCACGACCGAGACCATCGAGAGCGTCGTGCCCGACCTGACGCGCATGCGGGAATTGCTGGGAGAAACTCAGGTTCCCTGGAGGGATGGCATCCGACGGATGATTGCCTCCCGGATGCCCGAACTCCTGAGAGACTGATTCCGGCGCCGCAGGCTCGAAACTCGTCGGCAAGGCTCCCCATGAAATGCTCCATCATCATAACGACGCACGAGAGGCCCAGGGCACTCGAACTGGTGCAGCGAGCGCTTCTTCGACAGTCCGCGGGGATCGAGGAAGTCATCTTTGCGGACGATGGCTCCGGCAGCCCCACGCGCGAATTGATCGCCGAGTTTGATCGAACGACCGATTTTCACGTCTCCCATATATGGCACCCGCGCGACGGCGTGCAGAAAGCGGCGATCGTCAACAGCGCCATCGCCGTGGCCCGGGGCGAGATTCTGGTCTTCCTCGACGGAGATTGCGTACCCGACCGAAGATGGCTCTCCGACCACCTCCGCGAGGCCGACGGGCGCACGGTCTGGCAAGGACGCCGGGTCCAGCTCGGATCCGCTGTGAGCGACGCGCTATCCCCCGACGGGGTGAGCCATGGCGAGCTCGATGGCTGGCTATCACCGAAAAACCTCGGCCAGCTCATCCGTCGAGAGCGCAAAAATTTCCACCTCGCCATCCGGATTCCCCGCCCGATCGTGCGCCTCTTCGAAAAGCGCAAGGGTCTGATGGGATGCAACTTCAGTGCCCCCCGCGCCGCAGTCGAAGCCGTCAACGGCTATGATGCGAGCTGGGAGGGTGCCCGACATCTTTGCGAGGACCTCGACCTCGAGATCCGGCTACGGCAACAGGGGACGCCGCTCACCCCGCTGCTGCATGCCGCCAACGTTTTCCACCTCAATCACTACCGCCCCACCCCGGCGCACGTCACCCAACTCCGCCAGGAACGTTGGCAGGTCGAATCCCCAATTGCGATTGACGGCATTCGGGAAGCGGCCGAGCGGATCCGACAAGGTACCACGCGCAACCTTCTGGAGGACTAGGCGCCGTCTCCCGATGCAGCTTCAAGCACCGAACATCCTTTCGAGCACCCAATAGGCCGCAAGGCAGCCGATGCCATAGGCGGGCACTCGATCGACCCACGCCGGACGCCGCCTGAGCAGGGGACGCAGCAGAAACCCTGCCACCAGAATGCAGCCCACGAAGGCGAGTTGACCGGCCTCGATCCCGAGGTTGAACGAAAGCAAGGCCAACGGCAGATCGTCCCGCGGCAATCCGATCTCGGCCAGCGCGCCCGCAAATCCCAATCCGTGCAGAAGACCGAAGAGAAACGCCATGGCCCAGGGAAAGCGTCTCAAAAGCGTCGGGCGGGCCTCGGGACCACGAGCAAGTTCCACCGCCAGGACCAGAATCGAGATCGCGATGAGCACCTCGACAGGGCGTGATGGAACTTGTGCAATCCCGAGCGCCGCCAAAGCCAGCGTCACGCTATGGCCCACGGTGAAAGACGTGACGGTCTCGAGCAACAACCGCGGACTGGTAGCCAGAAACAGCAGCCCCAGCACAAAAAGGAGATGGTCCAGACCTTCCAGAATATGGTCGAAGCCCAACTGCAAATAACCAATGAATACGGAATCCGGGAGACCTGTTTCGGGAATCACCCACAAAGGGGACTCGCTGCGCAGGACGTGTTGAAATACCCGCCCATCTGCCAGAGCAACTCTCAGCAGCGCGTCATTGGAGCCCTCCCCCAAGCCGCTCACACCCACTTCCTCGCCGGCCAAACCCGCCGGGCCGCAATCGATCTGCCATCGAAGGACGATTGCCTCTCCCTCGGGCGTCCCGGTGGGCGGCGAGGTTTCGCGACAAGCCGGCGGGAACTGCGGCTGGACATCCGAGCCCCGAACACGCAGTGCCGGGACCTTCCATCGCACGTCCACCTTGCCCCCCGAAGCCTCGGTAAGTTCGAGCAACGAGGGTGCGAGCGGATGAGCCCGCAACTCCTGAGCGCCCGGCAGAACGCCCACGACCAGGAGAATCAGAATCGAAAGCCTAGGGCGCGAAAACAACGTCAGCCTCCATTCGTCCACGTTCATCCGGGAAATCAACGAACAACTCCCCACGCGAGGATTCTCGCAGCTCCGCCACCATTGCCGCCAGACTCTCCTCGCGACGTTCGGAAAGGAGCCGGTGGCGCAACTGGTTTCGAACACTATCGAGTTCCGGCATCCGCGAAGCCCTGCGATCGGTGAGCCGAACGAGATGCTGGCCATAGGCGGAACTGACCGGCCCTGCCCACTCGCCTTTCGGCAAGACGAAGGCCTCCCTGGCAAAATTGGCCCCAAACGACGAAGCCAGTTGGCGCTGCGAACGCGCCTGAAACTCTCGACCCAGGGGAAAGGGATCCCCCAGCCGCGCCCAATCGGGATTTTCCTGCTCGCCAATCTCGGCGAGAAGTTCTCGAGCATCTTCGTCCACAGTCTCGGGTCGCCGATCGCGGCTCAAAAAGACGTGCTCGAGACTCACCCGGGCAGGTTCGCGAAAGAGATCGCTTTGCTCGTCCATATACGCCAGCAACTCGGCATCCGTGGGCTCCGCAGGCGGGGTTAGAATGCCGGACAATAAACGCATTTTCTCCACCAGCGAGCGCCGCACCACTTGATCACCCTCATCAAGCTGCAGCTGCAAAGCCTGCTGATAGAGCTCTTCATCCGATAGTTCCGGGTCATCCGAAACAAACCGCATCTTGCGAATCAGCCATCCACGGATTGCCCGATCGCCCACGTCGAGCCGTCGGTCCAGCGCCTCCCGATAAAGAAGCTCGGTGTCGATTTCGAGACGAATCAGGCCGAGTTCTTCCTCCGGAAGCAGTGGACGGCCGAGGGAAGCGGACTGCTCCTCGCGCAGGGCAGCCAGATCAATCACGATCGGGCCACGGTCCACCACAGCGTGCTCGCGGGTGAACTCGAGCCAGACCTTTTCCCCAATGAAAAGCACCAATCCCGCGATCACGAAATGCGTCAATGGACGTTGGTACCACCGCATTACCAGCTCACTCTCTCCCGAAACCTTGCCGCAGAGCCCCCCCCTGCTCGAAGCCGCAGGCCTAACGACTCCCTCCCTGCGGCCACCGAAAGGCTTCTAGCCCTTCATCGCCGTGACGATTGCCTTCATCTCGTCACCGATTCCGCCGGGGATCCCGTAGCCCTCGGGGTCGCGAATTTGATCCCAATGATCCCGCACCTCTTCGGCACTCACGCGGGCGCCCGGGCCGGCCAACCAACCCTCATTCAAACCGATGAAAAAGCGCGCAAAGCGGCCCCCACCGACCGTAAACAACTCATGACTGGTCTGGTTTTCCTCCGAGACCAGCCAGGTCACCAGCGGCGTGACCGTCTCGGGATGCAGGTGTTCGGCCAGCGGTCCGAGAAGATCTTCCGTCATTCGGGTGCGCGCCGTCGGTGCAATCGCGTTGCTCTTGATATCGTATTTGGCGCCCTCCACCGAAAGGACATGCATCAAACCGACCAGCCCCATCTTGGCCGCACCGTAGTTGCTCTGACCAAAGTTCCCCAGAACGCCGGCGGCAGAAGAGGTAAAGAGAAAACGGCCGTATCCGTTTTCCTTCATCACCTTGAACGCCGGCTGCGAGACATAGAAAGCTCCCTTGAGATGAACATCGATCACCGCTTCGAGGTCCGCGGGTTCCAGCTTCACGAACGTCTTGTCCCGAAGAATACCAGCGTTATTGATGACAATATCGCATTTGCCAAAGTGATCGACGGCCGTCTGTATGATGGCCGCACCGCCTTCAGGAGTCGCCACAGAATCGTAGTTCGCGACGGCTTCGCCGCCGGCCGCCTGAATCTCCTCGACGGCCTTGTCGGCCATCGAGCTACCACCACCGGTTCCATCAGCAGAACCACCGAGGTCATTGACCACGATCTTGGCACCGCGGGAAGCCAGGTCCAGCGCGTAGGTCTTGCCCAGACCACCACCGGCACCGGTGATGACTGCGACTCTTCCATCGAAACGTAAATCACTCATCTGCTTCTCCTCTGCCGCCTCTGCGGGGACATTATCTATGCGAACTCATCAGGGTGCCGGTTTCACCGAGGGCCGTCCGAGAGGATTCGACCAGAATCGGATCGCCTGATTCTCGCGAACTCACCACAAAACTAGAGCCACCCCGGGCCGCGGGCCCGCGCTTGCACGTCAGGCGCCCGGGCTGTCGGCCACCGCGAGATCCAGCACCAAATCTATCCTCTTTGAAAACCTGCCCCGGGCCTATTTTGCAAACCGTCGGGGGAACCAATGCAGGCCCAGGAGGGCAAAATGAGTATCCAGACCCGAGTTCTGGTCGTAAATTCGCGAGTTCGACATATGCCGGTACTGGTACGAAAGGCTGATTGCGGTTCGCGGGTCGAGAAACCATTGCACCCCACCACCGGCAGTTTGATCAAATTGAAAGGCGCCGCCCGTCTTTGCCTTCCGCAAGCCGGTACCCATGACGCCCAGTCCCACCTCGACAAAGGGAACCCATCTCTGGCCCCGATCCCAGGCAACCCGCAGGCCGATCGGATTCAGGCCCCCTTCCGCCGTATTCTCCTGCCCCAGAATCGCACTCGCCCAAAGCTTGAAGGTCCATTCCGCGCGGATCGAGGCATCGCTGAGCGGTTTATCGATCAGTTCGGGTAACCGGAGCCCCAATTCCACCTGCACAGGGACCACCACGGCCTCGATACGCTCGGAAGCGCCCCCACCGACGGTTACACCATACGAGAGGATAGGACCCGCGGCCGCCGGTGCGGGAACCATCAACCCCAAAAGCAGGCTGATCCTCAGCAAAAGCACCCCGCGACCTGCACCAACTCCCCTCATTCTTGTCCCGCCTAACGGTACCGCGAAGCCAGAACAAACCGCCTTACCGGGAAAATGGACCCGATTCCCGATTTCGCAAAGTTCCGCTAATAGTGGGTGGCCTCCGGCGTGCAGATTTGGTTATAACCCACACTTGTCGCGGCCCGGACCACCGAGCACGCAATCTGGAAGGACATTCTGAACATGAGCGAAATCAACGAGCAAAACCGCCCCGAAAACGTCAATGCCCACGCAGACAAATGGGTCAGGGACATGGCCGCCATGACCCAGCCGGATCAGGTCTACTGGGTCGACGGTTCGGAGGGCGAGCGGGAGCGCCTCACGCAGCTGGCTGTCGATGAGGGCATCCTGATTCCCTTGAATGCGGAAAAGCGCCCCAACTCCTATCTGCACCGCTCGGATCCCAAAGATGTCGCTCGCGTGGAACATCTGACGTTTATCTGTTCCCAGGAAGAAAAGGATGCCGGCCCGACCAATAACTGGATGGCCCCGGACGCCGCCTACGAAAAGCTGGGCAAACTCTTCGCCGGATCCATGCGCGGGCGAACCATGTACGTCATCCCCTACTCGATGGGTCCGGTCGGCTCGCCGATGGCCAAAATCGGGCTCGAGATCACCGACTCCGTCTACGTCGTCCTGAATATGCGGATCATGACCCGCATGGGCACCGCGGCCCTCACCACACTCGGGGACTCCAACGACTTCAACCGCGGACTCCACTCCACTCTCGACCTCGACCCCGAGAAACGTTTCATCTGTCACTTCCCCGAAGACAACACCATCTGGTCCTGCGGATCCGGATACGGCGGCAACGTCCTTCTCGGCAAGAAGTGCCTGGCTCTGCGAATTGGTTCCTATCTCGGCAGCCAGGAAGGTTGGCTTGCCGAGCATATGTTGATTCTGGGGGTCGAAAGCCCCGAGGGCGAAACCACATACGTGGCGGCCGCTTTCCCGAGCGCCTGCGGGAAAACCAATTTCGCAATGATGGTCCCTCCCAAGGAATTCGCGGGATGGAAGATCTGGACGGTCGGCGACGATATCGCCTGGATGCGCGTCGGACCGGACGGACGACTGTGGGCCATCAATCCGGAAAATGGATATTTCGGCGTCGCTCCGGGCACGAGCAAAAAGTCGAACCCCAACGCGCTGGAATGCGTCCGCCGCGACACTCTCTTCACCAATGTCGCCATGACACCCGACGGAGACATCTGGTGGGAAGGCATGGACGGCGATGTCCCCGAGGAACTCACCGACTGGCAGGGCAATCCCTGGAAAAAGGGGTCGGACACCAAGGCCGCCCATCCCAACAGCCGATTCACAGCACCGATGAGCAACAATCCTGTCCTCTCCGACAAGGCGGATGCTCCGGAAGGCGTGCCGATCTCCGCCATCATCTTCGGAGGACGCCGCAGCACGACCGTACCGCTGGTCATGGAGAGCGGCTCCTGGGCACGCGGCGTCTATCTCGGCGCCACCATGGGAAGTGAAACCACCGCAGCCGCCACAGGGGCCGTCGGTGTGGTTCGTCGCGATCCGATGGCCATGTTGCCCTTCTGTGGCTACAATATGGGCAATTACCTCAAGCATTGGCTGACGATGGAAAAGTCCATCGAGAACCCGCCGAAAATCTTCCAGGTCAACTGGTTCCGTCAGGACAGCGACGGAGGCTTCGCCTGGCCGGGATTTGGCGAAAATATGCGCGTTCTGAAATGGATCATCGATCGCGCGACGGGCAGCACCGGTGGACAGGAGACCGCTTTGGGCGTGGTGCCGGAGCCCGGAGCCATCGATCTCGCGGGAACTGACGTCAGTGCCAATGATATGGCCGCGCTGACCGCGATTGATGCCGAGGCGTGGAAGGCCGAACTCGAACTCCAGAGCGAGCTCTTCGCCAAACTCGAAGAAACGATGCCACCGGAACTCGTCGAATTGCGTGCACACCTGACCAAAGCTTTGGGCTGAGACGAAATCCGCAACGATAAAAAGGGGCGCCCCAATCGGGCGCCCCTTTTTTATATCCCACGAAAAATCCACTCTTTCGTCCGGTTCCGAGCTCTCACGCTTGCGTCTTGCCCATTCGAGGGGGACAAAAAGAAGGATGAATCGAACGAAACTCGGCCGCGGCCCTGTCATGCGCAGGCAAAGGGCCAACCGTGCGGGGAAGGCACGGATCGATGCCTGAACCCAGCGTTCTCGCCGTGGACCTCGGGACCACCAATCTCAAGCTGGGATTGGTGGATCTGCAGGGCAAGGTACTGGCAAGCGGTGAGCAGGCTATCGAAACCATCGCCGGGCCGGGCGGCCTCTTTGAGCAGGACCCCGTGCAGCTCTGGGCACAACTTCTCGATGGCGCCCGCGATCTGGTGCGCAAGGCAGGACCCGCCGCCGCCGAGATCCGAGCGGTGCAATGCTCGAGTCAGTTTTTCTCGCTGATTCCGGTTGACGCACAGGGGGAGCCCACGGCCCGGATGCAGGTCTGGATGTCCCGTCGCGGCCTCCCCCACGCGCGGAAGCTGCTGGAGGAAAATCCCGACGCACTCTTTTCCTTCCTGGATATCCACGGAGCGCCGCCATTTGGCAGCGACTCGCTATCCCATGCTCTTTACCTGCGAGAAGAGCGACCCGACGTCTGGAACCGAACCCGCGCCCTGCTCGAACCCGCCGACTTCCTCACGCTGCAATTCAGCGGGGAGATCACCAGTAATCTATGTAGCGCGTTTCCTCTCATGCTGACCGACAATCGGGATCTATCGCTCGGGCGTTGGAGCCCCGAGCTGCTGGAACTCACCGGGATCACGCAAGATCATCTTGCCCCTCTGCGCCCTGTAGACGCTCAGGTGGGCACCGTGCGCGATGACGTCGCAGATTCGATCGGACTGCCGCGAAATCTGCCTGTATACGGAGGGATCAACGACACCCAGGCGGTCACGATCGGCTCGGGGGCCTATCGGCCCGGGCACGGCGGACTGAACATCGGGACGACGATCCAGGTTCTGGGTCGCGCGCCGATCAAGATGACCGACATCGAAAGCCAAACGGTCAGCATGCCGAGCCCCTTCCCGGGCGAATATATGGCAATGGGAGAATGTGGACTCGGGGGACGACTGCTGGAGCACTTTCTCGTCGAATTGGTCCATCCCGCCGACCACCTCGCAGACCATACGACGCCGGATCCGTTTGCCGCTCTCGAGGACGCGGTTGCCCGGGAGCCTGCAGGCAGCGGCAAGCTTCTCTACCTTCCGTGGCTAAGCGGTGCGATGGCACCGGTAGAATCCGCGAACGCACGCGGTGGCTTCCTCAACATGAATCTCGGCACGACCCGAACCCGGATGCTAAGATCGGTTCTGGAGGGCATCGGGTTCCAACTTCGGTGGATGCAACCATACGTGGAGAAATTTACGCAGGAACCTTTCGAGCAAATTACCTTCTCTGGTGGGGGGGCCCGATCGCCGGCATGGGCCTCGATTCTGGCAGATATCCTGCAGCGCCCAATTCACCGAATTCAAGATGCCCGCTATGCCAACACGCGAGGAGCAGCCTTCCTCGGTTTCACCCGCCTGGGCCTGCTGGACAAGGGCGCCATCGGTCCCTTCCGCCCGATTGCCGAAACACACGAACCCCATAAGAACCATCAAAAGATCTACGACGGACTTTTCGAGGCTTGGCAACGAGCCTTCGAAGTTAACGCGCCGGTATTCGAGCAGCTGCAGCAGCTCGAGACCGACAACCTGGAGCAATGAACCATGGCCGACTATTATCCCTACGCCGACAAATATCCGGTGAACCGACGCATGCCCGAACAGGGCCGTGCCCGCGAGGAGGTCCTTTCGGAGCTTCAGGAGATCGCCGGGCAGGAAGACGGGTTCTGGCAGACCGGGCAATGCTCGGGAACGATGTATTGCGGCGACATGGACCACTACGCCTTCATGAGCCAGGTGTCGGGCCTATACGCTCACGTCAATATCCTGCAGCGCGACATTTGCCCGAGCGCGACTCGCTT
The DNA here is from genome assembly GCA_965658895.1 of Binatia bacterium. Lineage (GTDB taxonomy): Bacteria > Desulfobacterota > Binatia > UBA12015 > UBA12015 > UBA12015. The sequence continues at coordinate 41,626 of CBFHUR010000006.1, read as the reverse complement.
CGAGGGAGAGATCATCGCCATGACCCTCGATATGCTCCACGGCGACCCGACCGCCGGTGCGTGCGGTTCCACCACATCGGGTGGTTCGGAAAGCATCCTGAGCGCCGTACTCGCCTACCGAGAGTGGGGGCTGGCAAAAAAAGGAATCCAGAAGCCCGAGATGATCCTGCCCGAAACGGCGCACGTCGCGTTCCGCAAGGCAGCCCACCTTTTCGGCCTCGAGGTGCACCTCGCGCCAGTGGACCCGGTGACCACGCAGGTCGACCTGAATTTCGTGCGCGACCATATCAATGCCAACACCGTTCTGCTGGTCGGCTCCGCCTGCAACTATGGCTATGGGACGATCGACGCGATCGACGAACTCTCGGCCCTGGCGGTTGATCATGACATCGGGCTTCACGTTGATGCATGCCTCGGCGGCTTCATCCTGCCATGGGGTGAAGCGCTCGGATACGACATTGCCGTGTTCGATTTTCGACTCCCGGGCGTGACCACCATCTCGGCCGACACGCATAAATATGGATATGGCCCCAAGGGCTCTTCCGTACTCGCCTTTCGCAGCAAGGAGCTACGCCAGGGACTCTACTTCATGCAGCAGGAATGGTCGGGGGGAAAGTATTTCTCGCCGGGAATTGCGGGGAGCCGGCCCGGCGGAGTGCTGGCAGCCACCTGGGCTTCCATGGTGAGCCTCGGCAGGGAGGGCTACCTGCGCTACGCCCGAGAGATCTTCACCACGGCCTTCGCCATGCAGGATCTGGTGCGCTCGCATCCCGAGCTAAAAATCGTCGGGAAGCCCAGCTTCTGCTTCTCGTTTTTCTCCGAGGTATTCGACATCTACCTGCTGAACGACTTCATGCGGGACCGTGGCTGGCGGTTCAACGGCCAGCAACACCCCAATGCGCTCCATATGTGCGTCACTCGGCCCCAGACACAGGCCGGCATCACCGAAAAGCTCGGGACCGACCTGGCCGAGGCAGTCACCTATGCCGTGGAGCATAAGGACGAGGAGGCAAGAACGGGTGCCGTCTACGGAGGAATGCCCAAAGGCGTTCCAGCGATCACCAACGCGATTCAGGAAGTCATGACCGGCATGCTCGACGCCCAGCAGGACGTCCCTCCCGAATAAAAAAAGGTGGTCGGGGCAAAGCCCCGACCACCTGGATCGAACCGCAAAAACCTGATCTTCGCCTAGCCGACGGCCCGCATGGTCCGAAGGTGCTCGGAGGCCGGATATCTCTCGAAGACCGAGAGGATATCCTCCTTGGAGACGTTGAAGGTAGCTCCGTTCTCCGGAACCGGTTCCTCGCGACACCATTGCGGAAGATCATTCTGATCCCGAGTGAAGCCGGCCTTCTCATCAAAAGCCCATTCGTCGAGCAGACATTGCCAGCCCATATCGGCGGCGTCCTCAAACGAGATCTCCTCGCCGTACATGGCACCGTAGAGCTCGCGAATATCGTCGATCTTCGGCTGCTGGAACTGACAGAACCCGCTGGAATCACAGAGAGCATTGACCAGCTGGGCTTCCTGGGAAGCATGCGCCTCGGACAATCCCTCAGGCACCATGATCAAAAGCCCGGCAGTATGGTCCGCGCCCATCGAACTCGTGGCGTAGGTAACCCCGGTCGCGTTGAGCGTGCGAGGCTCCCATGCCGGGATCCCCTGGCCGCGGATCGCCGGGACTCTCTCGATGTCGAACATCTTGGCCACGGCGCAAACACCTCGGCCAACTGCCTCGGCGAGTTCATCGCCCTTGTCGATTTTCTCCATCAGAGCCAGCGCGCCCTCGCCGTCACCCCACTCGAGCTGACCGGCTTCCATCGCCATCCCGATCGCGCCTCCGGTCTCGATGGTATCCAGCCCCAGCTCGTCGCAAAGTCGGTCCATGCGAGCCACGATATCAATGTCGCCGATCTCACAGTTCGAACCACAGAGGGCGAGCGTCTCGAACTCCAGCGCCGAGGTCACGTACTTTCCGTCCGGACCATGCACCACATTCGAGCAGCTCACGATGCAACCGGTCATGCAATGATGCATCCCGCCGCCCCGCTCTTCGAAATTCTCCTGAATCCGCGCCCCGTCGAGCGCATCAGAGTGCTCAAACGACATGCGGGTCCGGTTGCGGGTCGGCAGCGTGCCGAGCATATTGGCCACAGGCAAGGTGGTCGAGGTCCCCGTCTTGAAGATCTGCGGGCCTTCCTTGTGTTCCTGGGTGATGCGCTTCACCGTAGCCTTGAAGCTGGCCATATCCTCCGGCATGCGAGCCTTGCTGCCGGTGTCATCCACCACCAGAGCCTTCAGCCCTTTCACGCCCATCGCCGCACCCAAACCGCCGCGCGCCGCGTGTCGGGCAGGATGGTCTGCACCTTCATCCGTCAACGCGACACTGGCGCCGGACAGCCCCAATTCGCCAGCCGGACCGACCAGCAGATAGACGGCTCGTTTCGAATGAGACTCCTGCAACTTCTCGCTGGCAGCATAGGTGCGCAGCATCTTGAGCTCGGGCGCCTCCACGATCGAATAGCCTTCCTTGTCGACGACCACCTTGTAGCGTTTCTCGGGGTCGGGAGCCTTGCCTGTGATAATCGCGGCACGATAACCCATGCGGGCCAGTTTCTGGCCTGCCTGTCCACCGGAGTTGGCTTCCTTGATGCCACCCGTCAGCGGACTTTTCCCGCCGACACTCATCCGGCCGGAGGTCGGCGCCACCGAGCCTGAAAGCACACCCGGAGCCAGAACCACGACATTGTCGGGGCCCAGAGGGTCGCACTTCGGATCGCACTCCTTCAGGAGGATCTTGGCGGACAAGGCGCGACCGCCGACGTATTTCCATTCTTCGGGAAATGGCTCGTCGCTCACTTCGAGCTTGGTCATATCAATCCGCAGTAGCTTCTCTTCCATCTTCAAGACCTCCTGGTGCAACCAAATTTCTGTCAGCCCCCGAACGCAGCGCGCTCGAAGGCTAAAAAAGCGTATAGATGAAGGGTGCCAGCCATGGCGAAGAAGCCGCGACAACCAGTAAGCCCCCCACTGATAACAGCGCTACAATGACCGGTAGCATATACCAATGGCCACGTCGCACAAACGCAAAAAACAACTCGGCCATGACCGCCATCCGGCCCCGTAAATAGTACCCCGCCAGGCCGAGAAAAGCCGCCAGCAGGACCGGCGGGACCATGCCCTGCCAGGTGCCCGGCAGGAGGCCCACCAGCCAGCCGCCGACAGTGTAAACCGCAAAAACTCCCAGCAGCAGAGCCCCGACAGGGCCATAGCTTCCCATCCAGCCCTGCTCCGGAAAGCGGCGTCGAAACAGGCTCCCCAGAATCAGCCAGATGACGCCGGCCAGAATCCACGGCGAACCGTCCCCGCGACCGCCTTCGGGGACCGCCACCACATCTTCCAACGGAGCCCCGGCTGAGCCTCGCGAAGCAACTGCCGGAAAATCGCGCCCCGACAACCGCTCGGCAAGCGCGGTCGCAAGTGCCTGATTCCCCGCCGCATTGGTATGCCAATCCCGGGTGAAATATACCGGACCCATGCTGCGGGCCTCCTGCAGAGGCACAAGACCCCCCACTACCCGAAGCCCCGACTCACGAGCCGCGGTGACGAGAAAATCATAAGGGCGTCCCGGAACGTAATCCTCCGAAGCAATGAATCCCCTCATTTTCTGCTCCGCCTCGGCATCCACCTGTGCCTTGTCCGGGATAATCAGGACAAGAGCCTCTGCCTCCATGTTGCGAGCAAGAGCCCCGAAAGCGCGCAAGGCCGCTCGGGTCTCTCCCCGTCCCACTTCGTTACCGAGCAGCCGGACACCCCACTCGGCCGGAATTCCGGATCCCTCACGCAACAAGGGCATCTCCGGGCCGGAGCCCAGACGACCGAGCAAACTCCCGACCGCGGTATGTCGCACGATCCAGGGCTCCTGTCCCGGGTCGACAAGTTCGCCTCGCCCGGAATCTTGCCCCGGCAACCAAAGCCCCTGACCTTGGTCCGGAACCCGCGGCTTGGGGTATTGGAGGTAGCGGTCCTGCGAATTCCAGAAGATATCGTTCTCGTACATCTGGAGGATCACCAGATCGGGCTGGTAGCGGGCGCCTTCGGTGGCCAGCCACAGGACTTCCTGGTCTGTCGACCACCCTTCAGTCCCGCCATTGAGGACCTCGGCGGCAATCCCGCGCTCCGCCAAACTCCCCGCCAGAAGTGCCGGAATCGATTCGGACTCGGGAACGGTGTATCCCAGCGTAAACGAATCGCCGACCATCAGGATCCGGAGCGTTTCCGCGGCACGGTCATACGACCAGGACTCCGGGCCGCGCAGGCCACGAGAATTCGTGCGCACGCGCACGTCGAATTCGGAGGTCTGACGGTGCATCTCGGTGTCCGCCAACTTCACCCACCCGACCACCGGATCAAAACGATGAATGCGTGGCGCTGGTCCCCAACCCAGAAACCGAAGAGCCCCCTCGAAGATCAAGAAGCCCAGGGCCAGGCTCACCAGAACCCCGAGGAATTGGTTTAGGACACGAACCATCGCACTCAGCCTTGCCGGCCGGCCTCCCGGCTAACGTCCGACTCCGAGGGACGAGGCAGAAAGGAGGAGTCGTCCGGTCGTCGACGACGCAGTGGATCCGAAAAAAGACGGACAAAGACCGCCACCGGGCCCAGCAGGAGGAAATAAACCGCGCCCAGAACCAGCCGCCCCATCACCTCGCCAAAGCGCGCCAAAAAAAGGACGACCGCATCCAGCGTCCGCCTCGCCCTGCGGCCACTCGAGCCTCGAGTGGCGTCGCGATTCGCGCCAGCACTCGAGCCAGCACTCAAAACGCCGCTCCCAACGCCGCTCCCAACTCCGGGCCCGACAGACGGGTCGCGAGGGAGTTCATGGTGCCTCCGGCAAAAAAGCGCAATCCACAGGCTGGGGCACCGCAAGCCATTGGGTACACCAGGTCTCGATCGCGCTCCGCTGTCTCTCTGCGTCCTTCACGGCCCCCTGAAGTCGGTCGATCTCGTAGGAGCGGCGCCGTTCGCTGAGAGCCTGTCGTCGCTCGCTGCGGTCTTCTCCTTCTTCGCCATTGTCCCCGCGACTCACCTTCGACCAGCGCGCGACGGCAAGAAGTTCGAGATCGCGGGCGATCGCCGTACTGTCTTCACGTTCCACATCCAACCGATAGGCTCCCGCAAGTTGCGCAATCGCTCCATCCCAATCTTCTTCCTGCAAGTCGATCGTCGCCAAGTTCCGAAGCCGAAGAGCTTCCCCGGCAGAATCTCGGCCCGAGCGATCTTCGGACAACGCGTCAAGCAGATCCCGCCGTGCCGCCGTATTCCGGCCCGCGGCAAAGTGCAACAAAGCTCGATTATTCAGTCCCGTCGCGCGAGTGCCGGCCGTCGCCTCCGAGGAATCAATCGCTTCGGTAAAGCGTCTCTCCGCGAGCACGAGATCCCCGCTCAGGCGGGCGGACGTTCCGAGGTTGTTGGCTGCAGCCGCCTGGCCGGGCCGGTCACCGCAGACTTCTGCCAATTCGTAGGCCTGAGCGAAATCTGCTCGTGCCGCGCTCAATTCACCCAGGGCAAGGCGAAGACTCCCGAGTCGGTTCAGCGCCGCGACCATTTCCGGCGTCGCATCCACCCGCCGATAAAGATCGAGCGCCTGTGCCTCGAGTCCCGCCGCTCGCGCCACAGCTCCGGTCCGCGCAGCTTCGAGACTCGACTGCTCGAGGACACGTGCCTGTCGGTACAGGCTGGTACCCGACAAACCTCCGCCTGCGGTACAACCGACCAGCAGGCCTGCGAGCAAAGATACCGCCCATGCCCTGCTCATCGGGCCGCCTCCGGCAAGGGGAATTCTTGCCCCACGGCCTGTGGGACCCGGACCACCTCGGGTTCCATCTGTCCGCGCAGGAATATTGTCCGACTGGCCGCATCGACGACCTCGGTCGCCTGCCGGACGCCCACGTTCGCGGTTGCCGCGATCGAAGGGAGCGACTCCGACGCCTCGCGCAGGTTCACGGCCGCCTCGGCAAGATTGGCGCTGATTTCGGGAACCCGCCCGGCCCCCTCGCGCAGAGCATTGGCCAATGCTTCGACATCCGCTGAAACCGCGCGGACCGAGTCCATCGTTGCCGGCAGTTGCTCGGCAGCAATACGAACCTCTTCGACCGCCGCGGTGCTCTCCACCAACAGGGAGCTGGCCTCGTCGAGAATTCTCGAGATCTTGCCAGCCATCTTTTCGGAGTTGAGAATCGCCCCGGCGGTCCCCTTGCCCGAATCGACCTTTTCGAGAACACTGCTGAGACTCTCGATTGCCTGCATCAATGGCGACTCGGGCGTCGAGAGACTGCCGGTAACCACGGCAAGGTCCGCAAGGATCTGATCCAGATTCTCGGCCATCGGCTGGACCTGGCTCATCATATCGGTCAAACCGACGGGCTCCTCGGTCTCGATGGATTCACCATCGAGAAGTTCCGGCGAGTCAAGTCGGCCCACGGTGATCTCGATAGACTTGTCTCCGAGCAACCCAACAGATCCGACACTCGCCCGCGAATCCGCGCGAATCTGAGTCGCGTACCGCGCTTCAACGTCGAGAACCACTTCGACCAACGACGCCGCCATCCCCTCCTGAGCCCGAGCCAACTCGTCCGGTTCCGAAAAGCGGATGGATCGCACCGAACCAACATTGAGTCCCGCGACAAACACCGGCGCGCCTGCCCGCAGACCATTGACGTTCACAAAAACCGCCCGCAATTCGAATCGCGGGCGGAAGATCCCCTGCTCCGAACCCAGAATTGCCACCAGGAACAGACCCGCGCTCAGTGCGGCGAGCACAAACAAGCCGACCAGAACGTCTCTTCTTCGCTGCTGAACTTTGGCCATAGAATTCTGCCCTAACCGTAGAGGAACGAGCGCAATTTCGGAACCGCCGAATTGCGAATCTCTTCCAGAGTTCCTTCGGCAAGGATTTTCCCCTCATCGATCATCGCGGCACGATCCGCGACCTGAAATGCACAACGGACATCGTGGGTCACGACAATCGAGGTCACCGCACGCTCGGACTTCAGCCGTTGGATCAGATCGCTGATGGTATCCGAGGTGAGCGGATCCAGACCCGTGGTCGGCTCATCGTAAATCACGATTTCCGGCTCCAGAACAATCGTCCGACCCAGACCGACTCTTTTCTGCATCCCGCCCGAGAGTTCACTGGGCATTTTCCCGAACGCCCCTTCCAACTCGATCCAGCTCAGAACCTCCCTGACTCGCTCCTCGATCGCGTCCTCGCTCAATTCCGTGTGCTGCCGCAGGGGGAAAGCGATATTTTCCCCCACTGTCATGGAATCAAAAAGTGCCGCTCCCTGAAAAAGAAACCCCGTCTTGAGCCAGAGTTCTTCCCAATCTTCTGCTCCCTCGTAATCCACCACATTCTTTCCCCCAACCACAACGCGGCCCTGGTCCGGACGCAACAAGCCAACCACCGTGCTGACGAGAACGGATTTCCCCGATCCGCTTGATCCGAGGATGACCGTTGTCTGTCCGCGCGGCACCTGCAGATCAATCCCTTGCAGAACCTCGCGGTCGCCGAATGCCTTGTGCACGTCCTGAAATTCGATCGCCGTATCCATCTTGATCAGAAGCCCATTGTCATCAGAATCTGCGTAAGGATCACGTCACTGACGAAGATCATCAAGGACGAAACGACTACAGTCGCCGTGGTCGCACGGCCCACCCCGGTGGTGCCGCCACTGGTTTGAAAGCCATAATGTGCTGCGACTGTACCGATGATCAAGCCGAAGAAGGCCGACTTTGCGATGCCCGACAGAACATCGCCGACCGTCACGTAATATAACGTCGTGTCGATATACGCGGGGACTGGAACGCCGCCCAGCGTTGTCGTCACCACCAGCCCACCAAAAATACCGATAAAATCGGAAAGAGCCGTCAATAACGGAACGGCGATCAAGCAGGCCAGAATGCGCGTGGCCGCCAGATATCGATAAGGATCAACGGCGAGCACCCGCAATGCATCGATCTGACGGGTCACTTTCATGCTGCCCAATTCCGCACTGATCCCCGAACCCGCCCGTCCGGCCACCATCAAGGCGGTCACCACGGGCGCCAATTCGCGGGTCAGCCCCAGCCCCACGCCCACGGCTGCGTATTGCACGACCCCGAACTTCTTGAGCAGAACCATGGTCTGAATCGCCATGACAACGCCCATGGCAAACGCCGCTACCGCAGTAAGGGGAAGGGAGCGGGCGCCCACCTCATAGACCTGCGCCACCAGAACCGACCCGGGCACCCCGCGGCGGGCAGCACGGGCGGCCTCGCCCAGAAAATGCAGCAGGCTCCCGATAAATTCCACCAACTCGACCGAACGCGACCCCAAACGAGAGATCCAGCCGGCTTCCTCGGACGGTTCCAATTGCCCCCCTGCGTCCACATCGCCTATTCTGCCGTCTCGACAGGAGAAATGCGAGCGCCGGAAAACCGTGCTTCCTGCGCGACCATCGAATCCTGAGCTCGGCGCACAATTTTCGACCAGAGCGGCACCGCAAGGCCGGCAGCATCCGCCCCCAGCGGACGACCGTCGTCGAAGGCAACCCGGATCCCCACCAGCAGATCCGGCACGTAGCCAACAAACCAGACGACCCTGGATTCGTTGGTGGTCCCGGTCTTGCCCGCGACGTCCGACACCAGACCCCGAGCCTGAAGGGCACGGGCGGTCCCTTCGTCAGCCACATCCACCAACAGATCATGCACTTCGGCAACGGCTGCGGGCGCAGCCCAGATCCTCTCCTCGGCGACCGGAGCAAAGACCACCGCACCCGATGGTGCCTTGATTCCCAGCACGGCGTTTATCTCGGGCGCACTTCCCTCCTGAGAGAACATTGCGAAACTGCGGGTCACATCGCGAAGCGACACCGGAAACGATCCCAGTGCGAGAGCGGGAACTCGCGGCAACGGTTTCTCCGAGAGAGGCAACCCATCCGCGAACGCCGCCAAGGTCTCGAGGCCCAGGTCCTGGGCCAACCGAACCATGGGCAAATTGAGCGATCGAGCCAGGGATTCCCGCAAGGTTACAGGTCCGCGGAACTTCCCGTCAGCATTGGTCGGCTCCCACAGCACACCACCCACTTCCAGGGCGAGCGGTTCATCGGCGAAAACGGACTCGGGCGTCAAGGCTGCCGGACGCAAACTAAACGCCGCCAGAAGCAAAAATGGCTTGAAGATCGAACCAGCGGGAGAATGTGGTCTGGCGCTGCGGTCCAACTGACTGGCCAGAAAATCGCTACCTCCCTGCAACGCGAGCAGAGCACCGTTTTCCGGGTTCAGAGCCACGACCTCAACCTCCAGACCCTCCCGGCCGCGCGCGAATTTCAGAACTTCCTCGTCGACAATCGACTGCAAGGCCACATTGAGCGTGGTGAATACCTGGCTTCCGGTCCCCAGCGCTGCGGGGGCCCATCCCGCCGCGTTCATCTCGCGAAACACCTCTTGCATGAAGAAGGCCTCCGGCGCCGCCCGGCGCTGGAAGGGTTCCGGTAGCGGGGTCTGGATTGCCACCAGATATTGGCGATCATCGATCCAACCGAGATCACGCATCTCGGCAAGAATCTGATCCCTGCGGCGAAGGGCGCGCTCGGGATGCCGCAACGGTGAGTAGATATTGGGTGCTCGAATCAGTCCGGCCAACAGCGCGCCGTCGGCAGCGGTTGCGTCGGCGAGAGGTTTTCCGAGAAATACCCGCGACCCTTCGGCCAGTCCATGCACGCCCACCAGCCTGTCATGGCCGAGATAGACGGTGGCGATATACGCCTCGAGGATCTGCTCCTTGGAAAAACGCTGCTCGAGCAGCAGCGCCATCGGGATCTCGAGCAGCTTGCGCGAGAAGGTTCGGTCCTGAGTCAAATAGTGGTTTTTGACAAATTGCTGGGTCAGCGTGCTGCCGCCCTGCCGGATCCGGCCCGCCTCCCAGTTCACCTTCATCGCCCGCAACATGGACTTCAGGTTCACCCCGGGATGATCAAGGAAGTGCGCATCTTCCGCCGCAAGCAATGCGTCCACCACGACCGGCGGCACCTCATCGAGGCGCACCGAGACCCGGGGAGCCCAATGTTCCGACAGGACTCCGGGGACCGGGCGCGGCGCAAGTGCCATTTCGGCCAATCGCGACCCGGTCCGCGCGTCGCGGATCAACCGCAGCGACCCGCCCCGGAATACCAATCGCAGGAGTCGGGCCGGTCGCTCGGCGAATCGAGTCGGCTGCGGGCCGGGCCGAAGAAATACCTCCACGAACTCGTCGCGCATCGAAAACTCGCCGGGGCTCATTTCATCAGCATCCACCTCGACATAGGCGTGATCGGCCAGAATCCGGGCCAAACCGCGAGGCCCCAGTGGCGCTCCGGCCTTGACCACTACCGGGGCCGCCCAGAACCGCACGGAGCCAACCCACCCGGCATCCTCGAAACCTCGACGGACCCGAAAATCCAGATAGGCGCCACCCGCTATCAGCAGGATCACGATCCACAGAAAAAGCCTCCGCGGACGCCTGTTACGCGACCAGCCCATGGGGATAGTGTACGACGCTATGGCGGGCTCTGCGAACGCTGCCCGGCGGGAATTGCCGATCCTTTCGGACCTGCCTCCCGAAGCGCTCGACAGCGATCCCGCAAATTGCGATCCTGCCGCATGGAGTTGATTCCGGAAGTCGACCGTTGCGCGGTTCTCGTCATCGAGCTGCAGAACGACATGGTCCATGAATCTCTGGTCTCCCAAAAAGGCCTCGGCGCGGCGCTGGCCGGACAGGTCCAGCAGAGGGAGCTCCTGCCCCGGGTGGCCAGCCTTCTCGACAAGGCCCGACAAATCGAGATCCCGGTTTTCTATATCAACGTCGCCAACCGGACGGACGTGCCTCACCCCCGGGCTCGAATCTACCAAATCGCCGAAAAACGGGGCCCGACCCTGATGGAAGGCACCTGGGGAGCCCAAACGCATGAGACCGTTGCGCCGAAACCCGAAGATTTTGTTCTCGAGCGAACTCTCTCGGTCGACGGATCCCACGGAACGGCGCTCTACGAGATTCTGGCACGGCTGCGCCGCGATCAGTTGATCGTCACCGGGATCTCGACCACGCTTGCTGTCGAGGGCCTCGTGCGCGCCTCACTCAACCGCGGACTCGAGTGCTGGGTCGCCGAGGATTGTTGCGCCTCTTTTCCCAACGAATGGCACGAGTGGTCGATTCGCAACGTTCTGCCTCTACTCGCCACCATCACCAGTGCTCAGGAACTGGAAGCAACCCTGAAATCGCCGAACTGACCCGTGCAAATCTCGGGAAACCCCGCGAAAGCGCTCCAAATTCGTAGAAAATTCCTGCCTTTAACGCGTCGGGGGGAATGCTAGACTGACACGTCATGAAACACCGCTGTTGGTTCCAATGCATTGCTCCGAACTGTGGGGCCAAATACGACGTATTCGAAGTGGTCTACCGCTGTCGCGAATGCGGGGAACTGCTGGAGGTCGTTCACGACGAGACCGTTCTTGCCAGACAATCTCCCGAGACCTGGAAAAAAACCTTTGATCATCGGCTGCGCTCCACGCAATGGCCCTATGGATCCGGGGTCTGGTCGCGCAAGGAAATGGTGCTGCCCCAGATCTCCGACGACAACGTCGTCAGCATGTACGAGGGTGGCTCGAATCTGTTCTGGGCCGAGAGGTTCGGTGAGGAGATCGGCATCCCCGATCTCTGGGTAAAACAATGTGGCAATTCCCATACCGGGTCCTTCAAGGATCTGGGCATGACTGTCCTGGTCAGCGTCGTCAAGGAAATGCGCGAGCGCGGCATCGACATCCCTGCTGTTGCCTGTGCCTCGACCGGTGATACCTCGGCGGCACTGGCGGCCTATTGTGCCGCGGCGGATATTCCCGCGGTGGTCCTTCTGCCGCGCAACAAGGTCTCTCTCGCGCAGCTCGTCCAGCCCATCGCCAATGGCGCTGTCGTACTCGCGCTCGACACGGACTTCGACGGTTGCATGCGCACGGTCCAGGAGCTCACCACCCGCGAGGAGATCTATCTCGCCAACTCAATGAACTCCCTTCGGGTCGAGGGCCAAAAGACGGTCGGCATGGAGATCGTTCAGCAATTCAACTGGGAGGTCCCTGACTGGATCATCATCCCCGGGGGCAACCTCGGCAATGTCAGCGCACTGGGCAAGGGCCTTCTTCTCATGGAGAAGCTGGGCATGATCGACAAGCGCCCGCGGATTGTCGTCGCGCAAGCCGAGGCCGCCAACCCGCTGTACCTTGCCTACCAAAAGGGTCTTGGAGAGCTGGAGCCCGTGGAGGCCCGCGAGACCCTCGCCAGCGCCATTCGGATCGGCAACCCGGTCAGCTACCGAAAAGCCGTGCGAGCGCTGCGGGACTTTGACGGCATCGTCGAGCAGGCCACCGAAGAAGAGCTCGCCGACACGGCCGCCTGGGCCGACCGCACGGGCATGTTCAACTGCCCCCATACGGGTGTCGCGCTGGCCGCGTTGGTCCGACTCGCAAAGCGGGGCGAAATCACCAAGGATCAACGAGTTGTCGTCATTTCGACCGCGCACGGCTTGAAATTCGCCGACCAGAAAGCGGATTACCACGCCGGAAAACTTCCGGACATCCACGGGAAATGGGCCAACCGCCCGCTTGAGTTGGCCAACGACCCGGGAATCATCCGGGATGCACTCCTGCGCGAACTCGATCGTCGAAGCAAGAACAGCCAGACAGCCAGAGGTATCGCATGAGCAAATCCGGCGCACATAAATCGCTTCGCCGCAGTGTCGCGACCCAGGCAGTCCACGGAGGCGAGGCGAGCCGCAAAAACGGCAATTCCCTGACCACGCCAATCGTCCAGACCTCCACCTATGTCTTCCGCGACACTGCCGAATTGGTCGAGCATATGTCGGGACAGACGACCCGGGAAGAATACGGACGCTACGGCAATCCCACCCAGCACGTCGCCGAGCAGAAGTGCGCGGCGCTGGAAGGCGCGGAGGCAGGACTCGCTTTTTCCTCCGGCATGTCGGCGATTACCACGACGCTGCTGGCAATTCTCCGACAAGGTCAACATGTGGTGATGACCGATGATTGCTACCGCCGGACCCGCCAATTCTGCAAGGGGACTCTGGGCAAATTCGGAGTCGACGTCTCCATCGTGCCCACCGGCGACTACCAGGCCCTCGAAGAGGCCATTCGGCCCGGAAGCACACGCATCCTGATCAGCGAGACACCAACGAATCCCTACCTCAAGGTAGTGGACCTCGATCGGCTTGCCGAGATCGCCAGGAAGCACGGATTGATTTCGATCATCGACTCCACCTTCGCCACACCGATCAACCAGAGACCGCTTGACCATGGCATCGACCTGGTACTCCATTCGGCGACCAAATATCTCGCAGGTCACAACGATATCCTCGCAGGCGTGATCCTCGGCGCCGAACCCCTGATCGACGCGGTCCGCGAATGCCAGGGAGTTCTGGGGGGAGTCCTGGATCCACATGCCGCGTATCTGCTGATTCGTGGGCTGAAGACATTGCCGATTCGCGTGGCCCAGCAGAACGAAACCGCGATGCGCGTGGCCACCATGCTTGAGGAACATCCCCGCGTCGCCAAGGCCTACTATTGCGGCCTGCCGGGACACGAAAACCACGAGATCGCCGCCCGTCAGATGACGGGATTTGGCGGTGTGATCAGCTTTGAATTCGCAGGCGACCTCGATGAGACGTCCGCGATGATCGACAAGACCCAAATTTTTCAGATCGCACCCTCGTTGGGTGGTGCCGAGTCCCTGATCGAGCAACCGGCGTTGATGAGCTTTTTCGAACTCAGCCCGGAGGAGCGTCTGGCGATCGGCATCAAGGAAAATCTGGTTCGTGTCGCCGTCGGCCTCGAGGATGTCGATGATCTGCTGGCCGACCTTCGCGAGGCGCTGGGCTGAGAGCCTCCTACTCGCCGACGGTATCCCAGTGTACTTCCCAGAAGTCGGGAACCGGTGGACGCAGCTCCAAATGCCCCCCGAAACATTCAAAACTCGGTCGGTGCGTCAGCCTCTCGCGCAACAAATGCAGATGGTCTTCGAGGCTGGTGCCCGGCGCCGGTGTGCCGATCGGCATCCTCTTGCGCTCACCACATTTCCGGCAGCTGATATCGACTTTCATGGGTACTCCACACTCTCGAGAAACAGACCCTGTGCCGGCGCTGACGGAGCAGCCTGACTTCGGTCCCGGCGGCCCAGAAGCTCGGCCATGGACCCGACCGGCGCGCGCCCCCGACCGATCGCCACCAACTGCCCGACCAAATTTCGTACCATCCCGCGGCAGAACGCATTCGCGGCAATCTCGATCTCCACGAGCGGCAACTCTTCGCGCAGGCTTGCCGCAAAGAGATGGCGTACGCTCGGCCGATCAATATTATCCGCGCTCTGGAAACTGAAGAAATCATGTCGCCCAGGCAGCGCCAGGGCTGCCTGCCGCATCTTGTCGAGGTCCAGGGACTCACGCACATGCCATGAGGTACGGACCTCAAACGGCGATGGAAAGGCGGCGTTCCAGATTCTGTAGTTATAGGTCCGCCGCACCGCCTGTCGACGCGGGTCGAAATCCGCGCTGGCTTCGCGAAGATCGGCCACCTGAACCTCGCTCGGAAGTACCGAATTCAACGAATACAGCGCCCGGGCCACGTCCGGAATGTCGCTACCGAGATCAAACGCAATGACCTGTCCCCGCGCGTGCACCCCCGTATCGGTGCGACCAGCGGCCTCCACCCGAATCGTTTCTCGCAACACCGTGGAGAGGCAGCGCTCCAGTTCCTCCTGGACGGTCCGACCATTCCCGCTCTGCGTCTGCCAGCCCAGAAAATCCGTGCCGTCGTACGCCACCTCTGCACGCCAGCGCATGAACCTCAATACTCCGCGTCAAAGCGGCCCCAGGCTCGTTCAAAGACGCTGACGACGCCCAGGGCGACACCTTTGCGGAGATCATCGAACGCAATCCACATCCCGAGACAATCCGAGCGACGCGGGTCGAGCCGCAAGCGTCCGACATGCACCGCGCTGGAACCCGCAACGTCGAGAGGGCCTGCCTGCTGATCGAGGAGGACGGCACGAGCATCTTCGTCCATAGCCTCGGGAAGCTCATCGCCCCCCAGCAAGATACTGGGCGCGCCGCGGAGAGCCTCCTGGACGCTTTCGAGCGATACGTTGTTCTCGAATTCTACCCATAGCGACTGTGCCGCTCCCACGAATACCGGGACGCGAGCAATCGTCGTAAAGACATCAAAGGCAGGCTGGGGAAACAACGCCTCGATTTCCTGAGAGACCATCCTCTCATCAAAAGCCCATCCCTCGCCTTCGGAACCGGCCGCCTGTGGGCGAACATTGAAGGCAAAGGTCTCGGGATATTTCTCTCGGTCGACCCCCTCACCCGACACCATCGCGACAGATTGCTTCGAGAGCATCTCGATTCCGGCCACGCCCCTTTGCGAGGCTGGCTCGAACACCGTCGTCACAACACGTCGAATCGCGGCAAGGGCATGAAGAGGTGCCAACGCAATCGACAAGCCGACCGTAGCCGGCATCGGAAATGCAAAAAGCTGGGAGCGCTCCTCGGCACCGAGAAGCTCCCCGTTGACCTCGGGCACCACCAAGGTACCCAAGCCCATCCGACGGGCATAAGGACTGGCATCCACCACCAGAGTCCCCCGATCCGCGAGCATCGGCAGGAACTCCTTGGCGAGCATGCCGTCTCCAAGGAAGATCGCCGCTTCCGCATCCTCGAGCGCCCCCTCCTTGGCGACTTCGATGCGAAAACGCGCCTCACCGACGGCAACGAACTCTCCGGCTGCTGCACCGTCATTCAGCAGTCGCAAAGCCTCCGGATCGTGCCCTCGCGCCATCAATTCAGCGAGGACCTCCGCCGTCAGCTCGTCCCCCCCCCCGATGATGTATATCGATGCCACAGTCGTCTCAGCCGAGCTGCTCGCAGACGGCTCGACCCATGGCCTCGGTCGAGACAGCCTCTTGCCCGTCGGCGGCCATATCTGCTGTTCGCAGTCCCGCGGCAAGCACGGCGTCCACAGCACCCTCAAGTCGAGCCGCCGCCTCATCCTGCGCCAGGGAGAAGCGCAGCATCATCGCTGCCGAGAGAATGGCGGCCAGCGGGTTTGCCAGACCCTTGCCTGCGATATCCGGCGCACTGCCATGAATCGGCTCATAGAGACCGAAGATCGTCGGGCGGGCCTCTCCGCCGACCTCAACTTCCCCACGCCTCGTCCCGAGAGACGCCGAGGGCAACAAACCCATCGATCCGGGCAGCATCGCTGCTTCGTCCGTGAGGATGTCCCCAAAGAGATTCTCGGTGACCACCACATCGAAGTCCCGCGGGCGTCGAATCAAGTGCATGGCCATGGCATCCACCAGAAGGTCCTCGTAATCGACGTCCTTGTTTTCAGCCGCCACCTCATGAGCGACCTCGCGCCAGAGACGCGAGCTCGACAGGACGTTGGCCTTGTCCACCGAGGTCACCTTCCCCCGCCGCTTGCGGGCCAGATCAAAAGCCACCTCAACGACCCGACGGACCTCGCCCTCGGTGTAGAATAGAGTATCGACCGCCTCGCGCCCCGCAGGCCCGTCCCGGCGCTCACTCGGCTCGCCGAAATAAATCCCGCCAGTCAGCTCCCGAATGACCAGCAGGTCGACGCCGCGCACGACGTCCGGCTTGAGGGTCGAGGCGTCGAGAAGAGCCTCGTTGATGGTGACGGGACGAAGATTTGCAAAAAGCTCCAACTCCTTGCGGATGCCGAGTAACGCCTGCTCGGGGCGCACCTTGGCGCGCGGATCGTCCCATTTCGGACCACCGACGGCACCCAGCAAACAGGCGTCCGATCGCTTGGCCAGAGCAACGGTTTCCGGCGGAAGAGGAACCCCGAGTTCATCGATCGCGCACCCACCAAGCAGGGCATCTTCAAACTCGAAACCGATGCCTGCGGTCTCATCCAGCTTGCGAAGGCAGGCCACCGTCTCTCGGGTCACCTCGGGTCCAATTCCGTCACCGGGAAATACTGCAATCTTGGCGCTCAATTCTCTCTCCTCAGGTTCCGGGCCCGGCGGGTCGACGTCAATCCGACCGGACCATTCCAACGCTTTCCACCCGCGGTCTTGCACGGACAGGATCGCCGGCCTCGCTAATCTATTTCCGGACGATCGCCCAGCTTGCCTTCAGGCCCGGGATCTCGCCCGAATTCGCCGATTCGATCGTTTCCTCAACTCTGACGGCTTGCGCTTCCCTCAGGAACGTCTCAAACTGGAAAAGAGATCAGTTCAGCAATGAAAATCGGCAGTTAGCCGCCTGCAACGAAGTACGGGCCGACCAGCCGATAGTCAAGATGACCGGGAGATGCGACAAATTGTACCACCCGCGCTCGTCTGGTAGCCAAAAGAGTGATCCGCGCCTCGCCGAAACCTTCGGCAGGGGCGCAGGAAAAAAAGAATGAACCGCTCCGACTTGCCATCTGGCAGATAGGGGCCGCAGCAAATGTGTCGCACAAGCCGGCACGCCAAATCGGAAGGATCATTGTGAAGACCACGTTCGGAAAAGCTCTCGGAATCTTCAGTCTTGCCGCGATTGCCGGCGCTCTGGCGCTGCCGCAGGCCGTACTCGCGGCCGGCAAGGTAGAAGGCAAGGTAACGCTGGAGGGGGACGCGCCCAAGCGCAAGAAGCTCCGCATGGATGCAGACCCCCAATGCGCAAAGCAGCACAACGCCGCTGTCCTCTCGGAGGAGGTCATCGTTGACGAAAATGGCGGCCTCTCCAACGTCTTTATTTTCGTCAAATCCGGCCTCGAAGGCCAGAAGTTCGAAGCACCGACGGAAGCTGCCGTCATCGACCAGAAGGGCTGCCTCTACGAGCCTCACGTCACCGGCGTGATGGTCGGCCAGCCCGTGCGTTTCCTCAACAGCGACAAGACCCTCCACAACGTGCACGGCATGCCCAAGATCAACGCCGGGTTCAACTTCGCCATGCCGAAGTTCGTGAAGAAGAAAGATACTTCTTTTGGCGAAGAAGAGAGTCTTTTCGCCGTCAAATGCGACGTGCACCCCTGGATGAGTGGCTACCTCGCCGTCATGACTCACCCCTTCTTCACCGTGACGGCCCCTGACGGGACCTTCAGCATCGATGGTCTGCCTGCCGGCACCTACACGGTTGAAGCCTGGCAGGAGAAGCTGGGTACCAAGGAAGGCACCGTTACGGTTGCTGCCGACGGCAGTGCCACATTGGACTTCACCTACGCGGCTTCCTGAAAATCCGTGACCGGGGATCTGGCCGTATCCACTCGGCCAGATCCCCCGCTTCGGGGAGAACCCCTTGCAAACTAAGATCTTCTGGATTTGCGGCATTGTGTTTTTTGCGGTGCAGATCCAGATTCTCTTCAGCCTGCTGCGCCAACGGCGCCGGGCAAATGCAGAAAACACCGAGGCCATTCACGCCGAAATCGTCTGGACTCTGGTCCCGGCGGCTCTGGTAACGGCGATTGCCTTGATGATCTGGCAACAGGGTCCTTTCGAGAGACCCGGGGCTGTGCCAGCCGCCACGATAGAGCATACGCGCTCCATCGAGGGGTCTTGAGCGATGGAAGCCCAAACACTCCGTGGGGAAGCAATCCAACCCGCACAGACCCTTGTCAGCGACCTGATCGAGCTGATCAAGCCTCGGATCACGCTGATGGTCCTGGTGACGACGGCTGCCGGATTCTGGCTCGGAGCCCCCTCGGTCGAATTCCTTCCCTTCTGGTCGACTCTTTTGGGGACGGCTTTGATTGCCGCCGGCGCGAGTTGCCTCAACCAGGTTTTCGAGGTCCGAACCGATGCCCTGATGAATCGCACCCGACAACGGCCGCTGCCTGCCGGACGAATGGAACGCCGCCATGCGGCTGCCTTCGGCGTGCTCATCTCGATTGCCGGGGCCGTACTTCTTGCGGCCGCAGCCAACCGCCTTACCGCCGAGCTCGGCATCCTCACCCTCCTGCTCTACGTGGCCGTCTATACGCCCCTCAAGCGCGTCAATTCGCTTTGTACGGTGATCGGTGCAGTCCCCGGAGCCATCCCGCCCATGATGGGCTGGACCGCTGCCACCAACCAGCTCTCCATCGAAGCCTGGGTCCTGTTCGGCATTCTCTTTCTCTGGCAAATGCCTCATTTTCTCGCGATCGCCTGGATCTATCGGGAGGATTACGAAAAAGGCCTGCAGCCGATGCTGCCGGTACGCGATGCAGGTGGCTCGGCCACGGCTCGACAAATGCTTCTCTACAGTCTGGCGTTGCTGCCCGTAAGCCTCCTGCCCTCGATCCTCGGGATGTCGACACCTACCTATTTCTGGGGGGCTCTCATCCTCGGACTGATATTTCTGGGCTCCGCGACCTATACGGCGTATGTTCGCGACGAGAAGGCCGCGCGAATTCTGCTGCGAGTCTCGGTCCTCTACCTGCCGCTGGTGCTGTTGCTCCTCGGTGCCACCAAAGCACTGGAAAACTAGAGATGGCAGACGGAAGCAAAACAATTCTGGAAGTTCGCCAATTGACCCACAGCTATGGCGAGACACCAGCCCTGCGCGACCTCTCCTTCGGGATGTCTTCAGGCGAGATCTTCGGTCTTCTCGGCCCCAACGGAGGCGGGAAAACGACGCTGTTCCGAATCCTCTCTTCCCTGCTTCAACCAGACGCGGGCGAAGCACTGATCGCTGACCATTCGGTAACCACCGACAGCCACGCGGTCCGACGGTCAATCGGAGTGGTCTTTCAGGCCCCCAGCCTGGATCTGCAACTTACGGTGCGTGAAAATATGCGCCATCAGGGCAGGCTATATGGAATCAGCGGGCACGCCCTCGAGACACGGATCGACGAGATGCTGGAACAGGTCAATCTTGCCGACCGCGAAGATGAACTCGTTCGCAATCTCTCGGGCGGACTGATGCGACGCATCGACCTGGCCAAGGGATTGATGCACCGGCCCAGCCTGGTCCTGCTCGACGAACCAACCACAGGGCTCGACCCCGGCGCCCGCCTGGACCTATGGAGCTACCTGGAGCGGGCCCGCGAGCAAGACGGCCTGAGTGTTCTGATCACCACACACCTGATGGAGGATGCGGATCGCTGCGATCGCCTTCTCTTCCTCGACAAGGGCAAGGCGGTCGCACTCGATACGCCGGAAGCATTACGCGAGGAAATCGGGGGGGATGTGGTCACCATTCGAGGGGCCGATCTCGCCGAATTGGCCGGCGACATTCAGACCCGTTTCGGGCAGACGGCCGAAATCGTGGATGGCACTCTCCGGCTGCGTCGCGCGGGCGGTCCGGAATTCGTCCCGGAGCTCTTCGAGGCCTTCCCTGGCCGGATCGAGGCCGTCAGCGTGGGCAAACCCACTCTGGAGGATGTTTTCATCCAGAAGACGGGACATCGACTCTGGGAACGCGACGCCAGCTGAGCTAGGTAGAATCTGTGGCTCTGGCAATCACCACCCTGTGGCAGCGAGAAATCGTTCGTTTCTATCGGCAGCGCAGCCGAATCGTCGGTGCTCTGGCGACCCCCATTCTGTTTTGGCTGGTCCTGGGCTCGGGATTCGCAGGGTCGTTTCAGGCCTCTGAAGGAATCGACAGCCTTGGCTACGCGGAATACTTCTTCCCCGGAACAATCGTTCTCGTGGTCCTTTTCACGGCTATTTTCTCGACGATCTCGGTGATCGAAGATCGCAAGGAGGGCTTCCTGCAAGCGGTGCTCGTCGCGCCGGTGCCGCGCTCGGCCATCGTGCTGGGCAAGGTGCTTGGCGGAAGCACGTTGGCGCTCGGACAGGCACTACTCCTGCTGCTGGCCGCTCCCCTTGCCGGGCTTTCGCCCACTCTGGGCGGCCTTCTCGGGGCGATCGGCATGCTGGCGGTCATCGCGGTAAGCCTGACCACCCTCGGGTTCATGATCGCCTGGAAAATGGAGTCCACGCAGGGGTTCCATGCGGTGATGAATCTCCTCCTGATTCCGATGTGGCTTCTTTCCGGAGCCTTTTTCCCGGCGGCCGGGGCTTCGCCCTGGATGGAGTTTCTCATGCGACTCAACCCGCTCACGTACGGAATGGCCTCGATCCGATGGACCCTGGACCCAAGTTCCATCGGCCCCGATTCCGCACTGCCCTCTCTGGCGGTATCCGTCGCCCTGACTTGCGGTTTCGCGGTAGCGGCCTTTGTGGCAGCCACACGAATGGCCTCCGCCCCGCTCGACCCGGAGCTCGCATGAACCCTTCGCGCAGTGGTTATCTGATTATTGGTGGACTGGTCTCGATCGCCGGGCTGGCAGTGATTGCCGCCCTGCTGAACGGACGAACCCGAGAGCCGCTTCCCTTCATTGCCGACGTGCCACCCTTCACGCTGGTCGATACCTCCGGGGAGCCTTTTTCCGATGAAGATCTCCAAGGAAGCCCTTACGTCGTGGACCTGATTTTCACGCATTGTGCGGCGATTTGCCCGCGCATGACTGCCGCGATGAACCGTCTGGAAAACGAGACCCGTTCCGTGGAGGATCTGCAATTCGTCTCCATCAGCGTCGACCCCGAACGGGATACGCCGGAAGTCCTCGCAAGCTATGCCGACCGAGTCGGCGCGAACCGGGAACGCTGGCATTTCCTGACCGGCGAAAAACCCGAGATATGGCGACTGGCCAGCGAAGGCTTCCTGCTGCCCCTGGTGGAGGGAAATCGCGAACTGGGTGATGACGAGATCATTCACAGCCAGTACTTTGTCCTGGTTGACGGAGACGCCAAGATCCGCGGGGTCTACGACATGCGCGACGCCGAGGCGATGCTGCGTCTACGTGGCGACGTGCGGACATTGACGCCCTGAAGGGGTGCGCCTTGAAGACCCGGCCCGTCAGGGTCTCTGGGTGCCCGTAGAGATCCCCAGCCTTGTTGCCGTTGTGGCCGAGGTACAGGCGTCAGGCTTCAAACGTCGGGAGTTGACCCTTGCTCGGCTTCGTCTTCCGCGGCGCGCAGCGCTTCGGTCCGCTTGACCGATCGATAAATCACAAAGCTCGCACCCAGAATAATCGCTGGAGGTAAACCGAGCATCACCGCGGTCCCCGAAACAAAAGCTCCAGTCCAATCGTTGTCCTCGCCGCCAAAGCAGACGAAGCAGGCTCGCACTGCCGAAGGTGCCAGAAGCTGAAACGCACCCACCAAGGCCAGCAAAATCGCCGAGACCCGTATCTTCTTCATCGCTTAATGCCCGCCTTCGGCCGCGCCACCATCGCCCTGCAGGCCGGTATAGTGTGCGTGAGCATCGATTTCCCGATTCTGGATGCTGGCCAACTCTTCTTCGACCAAGCCGAGATCCGGCATCACGAATACCAACAAAACCAAAACCAGCATCAGACATACCCCGAGAGAGAAATTGATGAATTTCCCTTCATCCCGAAGGTGCATGAAGAACGCTCCGATCAGTGTCGCCTTGGTCACGGCAATCAGAATGGCGATAATCACACCCATGGAACCCGGCAGGTTCAGATAGGCAACACCGACGGTCATCAGAGTCAGAACCGCAAGACTCGCAAAAACCATCAGGTACGTGCGGACTTCGTTATCGTGTTCGTCGCTCATAGTCGTCACACCGCTTTCTCAGAGCAAATAGAGGATCGGGAACAAGATCACCCAGACCAGATCCACAAAGTGCCAGTAGAGGCCAACACACTCAACCCGCTCATAATTATCGGATCCGTAGCGGCCCTTGGCGCCCTCGTACAGAATATAGAGAAGGACTCCCACTCCGCCGATGATATGGATCGCGTGAAGTCCTGTAAGCGTATAGTAGAACGAGCCGAAGAGATTGCTCGAGATCGTGATCCCCTCGTGCCATTTATGGTTGTACTCGTAGGCCTTGATCATCAGGAACACGCCGGCCCCACCGATCACGCAATACATCCATTGCTTGAACCGCTCGACATTGTCCTGCTTGATCGCCGCGAGCGCCAGAACCATCGCCACCGAACTTGAGATCAGGACGAAGGTGTTCAAGGTCGCCAGAGGCACACCCATCATGGAGCGCGGCGGTGTCACCATATGGGCCGATCCCGTATTCAGGATGACATAGGCGCTCAAAAGTCCGCCGAAGAGCATGACCTCCGAGGCCAAAAAGCTCCAAATTCCGAGTTTGGCATTCGAGATGCCGGATGCTGTGTCTGCAGGTGCGTGGCTGCTCACGATGGTTCTCCTATTCGTTTCCAGCCGGTTCAGGCTATCTCGTCCTGGCGCCAGAAGTCGGTTTGACGACCCGGGACGCTATACTCATACGGGCCGCGGTAGACCTGCGGCGGCGCAGGGAAGTTTCCATGAGGCGGAGGCGACGGACACGACCATTCCAGCGTCGTTGCCTCCCATGGGTTTTCGCCCACTTCCTCGCCCTTCCAGATGCTGTAGAAGAAGTTGAAGATAAACGGGATCTGACCAATGAACAGGACCAGAGCCGCAATCGAAATCACGTAGTTCCAGCCCTGCACAGGAAGGTTGTGCCATTGCAGGGTGGGATCCGCGAGACGACGCTGCATCCCCCACATGCCCTGGAAGAGCATCGGGAAGAATACGAAGTTCATCGGGATAATGGTCATCCAGAAGTGAACCTTGCCCAGCTTCTCGTTCATGCGGCGACCGAACATCTTGGGGAACCAGAAATACGTAGCCCCCATCAACGCGGCCAGAGAGCCCGGTGCAACGACATAATGGAAGTGACCGATGACATAATAGGTGTCGTGCAGGTACAAATCCGTCGGGGCAAAGCCCAGAGGCAGCCCGGTCAAACCGCCGATGCCGAACATCGGCAAGAAAGCGAGCGCGAAGAGCATCGGTGTATTGTACCGAATCTGCGCGCCGCGGAGGCTCAACAACATACAGGTCAGAATCGCGACCGATGGCACCGAGATCGTCAGCGTCGTGGTCACAAAGAGGTTTGCCAGACTCGTCCTCATCCCGGACACGAACATATGGTGCGCCCAGACAACGAAGCTCAGAGCACCGATCAAGATCATCGAACCGACGATCTCCTTGTATCCGAAAATAGGCTTGCGGGTGTTGGTCGCAATGATCTCACAAACGACGCCCATCGCCGGCAGCAAGAGGACATAGACCTCGGGGTGGGCCAGGAACCAGAACAGATGCTGCCAGAGAAGCGGGCTTCCGCCACCGGCTGCCGGGAACACAGTAGCTCCGTAAATCATGTCCTTGGGGATGTAGAAACTCGTACCGGCGACCCGATCGAGCAGCTGGAAGATTGCACCAGCCTCGAGCACCGGGAATGCCAGCAACAACAGAACCGCCGTCACCAACTGCGCCCAACAAAAAATCGGCAGGCGACCAAAAGTCATCCCCTTGGCCCGCATGTTCACGGCCGTAACGATAAAGTTGATCGACCCCAGCAACGAGGACGTAATGATGATCACCATCGCAATCAGCCAGATCGTCTGACCCGGCGGTGCGACGACAGATAACGGCGCATAGGAAGTCCAGCCCGACTGAGCAGCACCTCCCGGAGCCAGAAATGCCGACATCATCACGATGCCACCCACCAGATAGACCCAGTAGGACATCATGTTCATGCGGGGGAACGCCATATCATCGGCGCCGATCTGGATCGGCAGCACGTAGTTTCCAAAGGCCGCAACGCCCAGCGGCACGACGCCGAGGAAGATCATCACGGTACCGTGCATGGCCCCTAATTGGTTGTAGAAGTCGGGGGACATGAAGCCGTAGGGCATCAAGTTCTCACCGAACAACCAGGCGACAGCTCCGCGGAGCATGCCCAGATTTTCAGGATCGAAATCGTCCCCCGGACTGGGCATCGCCAGTTGGTAGCGCATCAGCATCATCATGCAGAAGCCCACCAGCAAAAAGAGGAAAGATGTAATCAGATATTGAATCCCGATCACCTTGTGATCGACGGAAAATACATACTTCCGCCAGAAGGTGGTCGGCTCTGCGTGACCGTGGTCGCTCATAAACTTTTACTCCGTGGATACCGGTCCATCAGGACTGTGCCGAGTCAGATCCATCCGCGTCAGCCTCGGCCATCGCTTCTTCGATCTGCTCACGTTCCCACTCTTTATAGTCTTCCGGGGTCTCCACCCAGACATTACCGACCATCTGGGTATGGCCGACGCCGCAAAGCTGGGCGCAACCAATCTCGTACTTGCCAGTCTGGTCAGGCTCGAACCAGAGAGTCTGCATCGAACCCGGGAGAATATCCTGCTTGTTGCGGAAGTTCGTCACCTGAAAATCGTGAATCACGTCCTTGGACGTCATTCGCAAAATCACCGCCTTGTTCACCGGAACATAGAGGTTGTTGATGGTGATGAAATCATCCTTCGCGGCGGGGTCCGACTCATCCAGGCCAATCGGGTTGGACGCGGATACCTGCGCGACGTCGCGTTTACCAAAAACGCCGTCCGGTCCGGCGTACTGGAAATTCCAGGCGAATTGCTGCGCGACCAGAACCACTTCGAGAGATTCCTGCACTGGCGGCGTTTCCTGCTTCAATTCGTTCCAGATCGGAATACCGAAGCCGAGGATCAACCAGAGCTCAAAAGCGAGGACAATGCCATCGGGAATGAACGAGGCTTTCTCCCCTGTCTGGTGGTATGTCGCTTGCCCACCGGGACGCGCCCGATAGGCGATGAGGCAATAAACAAAATAAACGCCCCAAATGAGGAACATACCAATCATGGCGACGTGCAGAACGCCCATCAGCCAGTCAATCTGCCCGGAGTACGTGGACGCCGCCGTGGGCATCCCGATCTCGAATCCGTATTCGGAATTCACTCAATCACCTCTGAGTTCAAAAAAAGTCCCTGAAACTCAACCCGTTTTAAAAGTTAGAATCAAGAATAGCAAATAGGCGATCACGATAAGCCAGCCTTATCCAGCGTGATCACCCCACCCCCTAATCGCCGCTCGATCTCCCGTCGGATACACGTTTTTCGGCATCTTCCGCGGCCGCTCCATCACCGTCCTGCGTATCTTCGCGCAGCCAGCCAATCACGCCCTTTACAGGGCCCGAGATCCCGTAGATCAACATTCCGCCAAAGAGCATCACCTGCGGTTCGGCGATGATCAGCATGACCAAAATCACCGCGGCAACGAGCATCGAAAAAGGCTGTCTCGATCGAACGTTAATGTCCTTGAAGCTGTAATAGGGCACGTTGCTCACCATCAGCAATGCCAATGAGTATACCAGAATCGGAACCAGCACGTAGCGACTCGAATCGGCCGGAACGTCGAAATAATCGTACAGGAGCACTGTGGCCGCCAGCAGGTCCGCGGCTGCCGGGATCGGTAGTCCGATGAAATCGCGCGATGCCGAAACCGCCGCCTGTGCATTGAAACGGGCCAACCGGAGCGCGCCACATACCACAAAGAGCGAGGCTGCCAGCCAACCCCAGGCGCCAAAAGGCTGGAGTGCCCAATAATAGATCAGGATGGCCGGCGACACACCGAAGGCCACGAGATCGGCCAGCGAGTCATATTGGACGCCAAAAGCGCTGGTGGTATTGGTCAGCCGCGCGATGCGGCCATCGATGCCATCACAAATATGGGCCACCACGATGCAGACGGCCGCCCGGAAGAAATGCCCCTGGCTGGCCGACAGGATGGCGTAGAACCCGATGAAAATGCTCGCCGTGGTGAAGAGATTGGGGAGAATATACACCCCTCGAGGCATAGCCGAGCCAAAGTCTCCGCTCCCGCGGATCGGCCGCACTTTCTTATTCCCCCGCCCCGTCATTCAATTGACCCAGGACCGTCTCGCCAGCGAGTACCCGGTCTCCTGTTTCCACTTCCAGTGTAAATGCCCCCGGCACGAAAATGTCAACCCGGGAACCCAGTTTGATCATCCCCATCCGGTCGCCCCGGACACAGGCATCGCCAGCAGCCAGATTGCAGACGATTCGACGGGCAAGAAAGCCCGCGATCTGAACATAGCCGACCCTGCGGCCATTCGGGGTCCGCATGATCACCGCATTTTGTTCATTGTCCAGCGAGGCCTTTTCGGAATATGCCGCAAAATACTTCCCCGCATGGTAGCGAACCGCCTCGACCTCACCGTCAACCGGGTTCCGGTTCACATGAACGTCCACCGGTGACATGAAGATGCACACTCGGGTTCCCGAACCGGAGAAAAACCGTCCATCCTCAACCCCGGTCTCGACCTGCAGAACTCGACCATCGGCCGGAGAGACCACAGATTCCGGACCACCGGGAGGGTTGCGTGCCGGATCCCGAAAAAACCAGAGCAGGAAGAGTCCGAGTACGAGTGCCGGCACCGCCAGCACCCACCACCACGGCGATCCCGAGAGGGCGAGTACTGTGGCCAACGCACCGGTTGCCAGAAAGCCAGCGACCGAGGCCTTGCCATCCGGCGCGATCAGCCTGCCGATATCACCATCGGGACCCAAGACAGACCTAATTCTTCGACTTGTCCACGAGGCGATCGGACTTCATCCAGGGCATCAACCCCCGGAGACGAGCCCCGACCTCCTCGATCGGATGATGCTCGCCTTCCTTGCGAAGTTCGCGGAAATGCGGCTGGCCACAGCGGTGCTCGGTGAGCCACTCGTCGGCAAACTTGCCCTCCTGAATCTCGCTCAGAATCTCTTTCATCGCCTTGCGCGCCTCGGTGCCGATCACACGCTTGCCCCGAGTCAGATCCCCATATTCGGCCGTATTGCTGATCGAGTAGCGCATATTCGCGATACCGCCCTCGTACATCAGATCGACAATCAACTTCACCTCATGAAGGCACTCGAAGTAGGCCATGTCGGGATCGTATCCAGCGTCCACGAGCGTCTCGTAGCCCGCGCGCACCAATTCGGTAAGACCACCGCAGAGCACTGCTTGCTCGCCGAAAAGGTCGGTTTCCGTCTCTTCGCGGAACGTGGTCTCGATGATGGCCGCTCGCCCGCCGCCGATGGCGCTGGCGTAGGCCAAAGCAACGTCGCGGGTATCTCCAGACGGGTCCTGACCGATCGCAATCAGGCAAGGGACACCGCGCCCGCCCTGATACTCGCTGCGCACGAGATGGCCAGGCCCCTTGGGCGCAACCATGAAGACATTCACTCCGGCAGGAGGCACGATCTTTTCAAAATGAAAGTTGAAGCCGTGGCCAAAGGCCAGGGAGTTCCCCTCTTCGAGACCGGCTGCAATTTCGTTTTCAAAAGATTCCTGCTGCATCTCGTCGGGCAGGAGCACCATGACGGTGTCGGCCCATTTTGCAGCCTCGGCTGTGTCGAGAACCTTCAGACCGGCACCTTCAGCCTTGCTGCGCGAGGCGCTGTCGGGACGAAGCCCCACGCAGACCTCCACGCCGCTCTCGTGCAAGTTCAGCGCATGTGCGTGCCCCTGCGAGCCATAGCCCAATACCGCGACCTTGCGGCCTCGGATCAAATCAAGACTCGCGTCCTTGTCGGTGTAGACGTTCAATGCCATTGCGCTTTACTCCCTAGACGAAATCGGCTTCCGAGCCATCTCGCTGAATACGACCCTCATGTTCCCCGTCCTGATCCACTTCGGGGGCGACTTCCCGCGGAGCGTGTGCCAGAACGTCCGCTCCGCGGCGCAGGGCCACGACACCAGTTCTGACGATCTCCAGAACCCCGTAGGGCTCGAGAAGTCTCAAAAGAGCCTCGATTTTATCCTGTGTACCGGTGACCTCCACCACGTAGGACTCAGCCGCGACATCCACGACTTTCCCGCGGAAGATGTTCACCACGCCCAGAACGTCGCTCCGGGTGGTCTTGTCCGCCGCCACCTTGACCAGGATCAGCTCGCGTTCGATGGAGCTGCCCTCTCGGTGGTCGCTGACCTTTACAACGTTCACCTGCTTGTTGAGCTGCTTGGTGACCTGCTGAAGAACGTTGTCATCGCCCGTGGTCATCAGGGTGATCCGCGAGATTGTCGGGTCGCTTGTCTCGGCGACGCACAGGCTTTCAATATTGAAGCCGCGTCCCGAAAAGAGACCGGAAACCTTGGCGAGAACCCCAAACTCGTTCTCCACGAGCACAGATATGATGTGCCGCATGGGCCTGCATTTAGCTATTGGAGGTGGATAGATCCACTACGACGGCTCGTCGAAAGCCAACTTTCGTAGCCACAATCGTAAAATCCACTCCTCCGGCGGGTCAAAACCGCGGAGATTGCCTCTGATGGGCCAGATGCTCCCGTAAATTCTCCGTGGAGCACAGATCCCGGACTCGATCGGCCACCGCCAGAAGCTCAGCTTTGCCATCCCTGAAGGCTCGGAAGAGTCCCTGGCGGGACGACGCTAGCTGGTCTTCAGAGCCCCGGTCGATCCGGTATAGCGGGCCACAATTGCCATCATGCGGTCCATGCCGGCCAGCTTGCGCTTCTGCAGGGTCTTGCGCAGGGTTTGATCCGATGAGGTCAGCGCCGGTCGACCGTTAAAAGACTCGATTTGCTTCTCGAGGTCGGCATGCTGCCGAAAAGCCTTTCGAAGCTCGAAGTCCTGATCCAAAAGTGACTGAATGGCTTGCTGTTCTCGCTGCTCCATTGACACTCCTCCGGCGCCCGGCGCCGTGAATTTCCTGTGATATCTATCGGACCCAACCGGGTCTGAAACAAGAATACGCCGATCGAAAACGTGGATCAATCCGTTAATACGATTTTATCGGCGAGCCAGCGAAAGCTCGGCTTCCGAGGCGCGCACATAGGCGGGCGTCAGTCGGCGGGCATCATCAAAATCGCCAGCCAACGCGCGCGGAGCGGCCAGCGCCGCCACCGCACTCCCCGCGGGCGGAAGGGAATCCATCGAGATCCGCTCGGCGTCCCTCAAGGCATCAAAGCTCTCCGCATAGCGTTTGGCACCATCGCCCAGCAGGGTCAGTGATGACGCGTCCCCTTGAAGCCGGGTCAGCGCGGTCACGCAGGCATCCGGCGACTCGACGGCCTCGGGCAGCAGTCGCTTCAGCCCTGCCCCGTCCGCCCCGAAAGCCGCTCGGTAGACTTCCCCCTTGCGGGCGTCGAGGACCACCGCCACCGCGTGGCCTGCGGCGCCATCACCTTGATCCTTTTGACCCAGGGCACGGGAGGCCCAGGCCTCAAGCGTCGGCACGCCCACAATCGGACGCCCGCACGACCAGGCCAGGGATTTCGCCGTCGCCATCCCGACGCGCAACCCGGTAAACGATCCCGGTCCGTTGGCCACCGCAAAGGCATCGACCGACGCAAGATCGAGCCGGGCCGCTTCCAGAGCTGCATCCATCTGTTCGAGAATCCGGGCCCCGTGGGTTCTTCCCGCGACGCGGGAATCATCAGCGAGGACTCTCGTGCTCGAAGCATTGGCCTCCACAATCCCCACTCCGCCGGTCGAAGTCGCCGTGTCGATACCGAGCAGGATCATCTTCAGGAGAAAATCAGACGGGAAATATCGTTGTAGAAAGCGAAGCCCATAAGCGACAAGAGCAGGAACAGTCCGACCTGCTGGGCAAACAAGCGAGCTCGATCACCCAGAGGGCGACGAATCACTGCCTCGATCCCGAGAAACATCAACTGTCCGCCGTCAAGCACCGGGATGGGAAGCAGATTGACAATGCCCAGATTGATACTCAGCAGAGCCATGAAGGCGACCAATGCCTGCAGACCTTGTTCTGCCTGCTGCCCCGCTGCCTGCAGGATCATGATCGGCCCGCCCACGCTCGAGGCCGGCACTACCCTCTGAAACAATTTGACAAATGTCACCAGAAGCAGACGGCAGGTCTCTACGGTCTTGGTAAAACCATTCCCGATCGCTTCAAACAGACCGCTGCGCTCGGTAATCACCTGCCCGGCGGCACCAACGCCGATCACCCAGGTCGGGATCGGTTCGCCAAAAATTGTCTTGCCCTCCATCGCCTCGGGTTGCAGCTGTACGGTGCGCCTTGTTCCGTCTCCGGACGCGGGCTCCACCTGCAACTCAACCGACCGACCATCGCTGGCACGAATCGCGTGGGCGAACTCCTCCCATTCACTGACCGGCTTGCCGTCGACAGCGACCACACGGTCGCCGCTGACCAATCCAGCGGCCGCAGCCGGCATGCCCTCTTTCACCTCACCGATCACCGAAGTCAAAACCGGTACGCCCGTGGCAAAGAGAAGTGCGTAGAGGAGCCAGGCAAAAAGCAGATTGAAGCCAGGGCCGGCCAGAAGAATCGTGGCACGGGCCCATGCCGGCTTGTCCGCAAAGGAGTCATCGCGCGTTGCAGCCACGACCGGTTGCTCCTCTGCGCTCTCGCCTGCGCTCTCGTCTGCGCTCTCCTCGCCGCCCTGCAGTCCGTCCTCGGCTTCGCCGATCATCTTGACGTAGCCACCCAGCGGGATGGCCGAGATGGCATATTCGGTACCCGCCACCGTGCGGGAAAACAGCACGGGACCAAAGCCGATCGAAAAGCGTATCACGCCTACGCCCAGACGCTTCGCCGCCAGGAAATGGCCCAGTTCGTGCACGGTGACCAAAAGCCCCAGCACGAGGATTGCTGCCAGAATACTTGTTACCATTTACTCCAAAGCCCCGAACTCAAAAAATAACACCTGCTCCTAAATAATAGGTGAAGACCAGGGGTAAAACCAGACTATCGATACGATCCAGAACTCCCCCGTGGCCCGGAATGACCCATCCCGAGTCCTTGGCGCCATAAACGCGCTTGAACATCGATTCGATGAGATCACCCGCCTGCGAGACCACACCGATAAAGGGTCCCGCAATCATCGCCATTTCCAAAGTATACCCGGGAGGAGGCAGGAGAAAAAGCACGGCGGCCGCGAGAATGCTGCTGCCAACAACCCCTCCGATCGCTCCTTCAACGGTCTTGTTGGGACTGATCCGCGGTGCCAGAGGCGTTCTCCCGACCAGACGCCCGGTAAAATAACCCCCTGTGTCCGCTGCCATCGAACATGCGATGGCAAGAAAAACCCAGCGGTCTCCGCCAGGAAGAATCCGCAGGTTGACGGTATGGGGCAACAGGAAACCGACGTAGGTCGCCGCCAGGAAACCATGTGCCGCCTGCCGGATCCCGGACTCGAGATCGCTGGCCGTGAGCGCCAACAGCAGTCCCGCGATGATCGACACCACCAAAACGAGCGAGACAGCATCCGCCCGATGCAAAACCACCACAGCCGAAAAGGCGAGTCCCGAGATCACCGCGTATCCCTGAGGCCGAGCCTGGCCGGGAAAGGCCATCGAAACAAACTCACCCAGACCGACCGCCGTCACGGCCACGATAATACCGGCAAACAGCCCGATGGGGGCGGCAAATACAAGCCAGATGAGAGCCGGGATCGCTACCGCGGCGGTCGCGAGCCTAGTGCGCAGCACGCAATCGCGCCCGCCGGGCCGTCAGGGAGAGAGCCTCTGCTTCGGCTTTATCGCCATCGCCAGGAGCCTCCCCTTCCACCTTTCCGAACCGGCGCTCTCGCACCTGAAATTGACGCAGGGCCTCCATGAAATCGGGTTCACGAAAGTCCGGCCACAACGTCTCGGTGATGTAGATCTCCGTGTATGCGACCTGCCAGAGCAGGAAGTTCGACAGACGCACCTCACCGCTGGTGCGAATCAATAAATCCGGATCGGGGATGCCGGCCGTACCCAAACTCTGGGCAACTGTATCCTCGGTGATCTCTTCGGGTTCAATATCCCCGCGCTTGACCCGACGGGCCAAGGCGCGTGCGGCAGACGCAATCTCTTCGCGAGCGCTGTAGGACAGCGCAAGCATCACCGTGAGTTCCCGATTCTTCCTGGTCGCTTCGATCGTCGTGCGCAAGGCGTCGCGAACGTCGCGCGGCAACTTGCGCATATTACCGATCACGCGCAGGCGAACACCGTTTTTCATCATGCGATCGAGTTCGGTTGTCGCGTAACGCTTCAGAAGTCGCATCAAGCCGGAAACCTCGGCGCCGGGCCGTTGCCAATTCTCGGTCGAAAAGGCGTAGAGCGAGAGGTACTCGATTCCGATTTGCCGCGCGAATTCGACAATCGCCTTGACCGAAGTCTTGCCGCGTTGGTG
Organism: Binatia bacterium; assembly: GCA_965658895.1. GTDB lineage: Bacteria > Desulfobacterota > Binatia > UBA12015 > UBA12015 > UBA12015. The sequence goes on along the minus strand of CBFHUR010000006.1, from coordinate 8,536 downwards.
CCCGTAGAGCCGGTCATAGCCCCTGGCGGTTGCCCAACGACCATTGCCATCCATGATAATAGCGACATGGCGCGGGATCCGTTCCGGATCGACGCCACGCAACAAAAGCTTGGACCGTGCCGAGTTGCTCACCGTCATACCCGCCTCAGACTTCCATGATCTCGGCTTCTTTCAACTTCAAAGCCTTGTCGATACGGGAAATGCCATCATCCGTGAGTGCCTGGACCTTGTCCTGTGCCGCCCGCGAATCGTCCTCTGCAATCTCTTTCTGCTTCAGCAAGTCCTTGACCATCTCGTTGGCATCGCGGCGATGGCCTCGAATCGAGATGCGGAAATCCTCGGTGACCTTCTTGACCTGGCGCACCAGGTCGCGACGCCGCTCCTCGGTCAATTCCGGAATGGGGATCCGAACAATCTTGCCATCATTGATCGGGTTCAAGCCCAGGTCTGCGACCTTGATTGCCTTCTCGATCGCACCGATCGCCTGCTTGTCGAAAGGCGTGACCACGAGCAGGCGGGCCTCGGGCGCATTGATGGTGGCCATCTGATTCAGCGGCGTCTGCGCCCCATAATAGTCGGCCAATATCCCGTCGAGAAGACCGGTGGTGGCCCGACCCGTTCGCACCCGGGCGAACTCGCGTTGAAGCGCTTCCTCGGTGCCCTCGATTTCAAGCTCCAAAGTTTCGACGATATCCTCGATCAAGGGTCTACCCCCCGCACGATCGTACCGATCGCCTCGCCCCGAGCGGCGCGCACCAGATTTCCCTCGTCCAGCATGTTGAATACCAATACCGGAAGCGCGTTCTCCATGCAGAGAGAAATTGCGGTTGAATCCATCACCCCCAATTTCTGGCTCAAGACTTCCAGGTAGGTCAACTCCGAAAAGCGCTTTGCCGAGGGGTTTTGTTCCGGGTCGGCGTCATAAACGCCGTCCACGCGGGTTGCCTTCATCAGAATATCCGCGCCGATCTCGACCGCCCTGAGACTCGCGGCCGTATCCGTGGTGAAAAAGGGATTACCCGTCCCGGCAGCAAAAATGACGACCCGGTCCTTCTCGAGATGCCGGGTGGCACGGCGCCGGATATAGGGCTCGGCAACTTCCTTGATTTCCAGGGCTGACAGAACCCGGGACTTGACCCCCTGGGCCTCGACCGCCGCCTGCAGCGCCAGAGCGTTCATGATGGTGGCCAGCATTCCCATATAATCGCGCGTAGCGCGTTCGATCCCATGGGTCTGGCCCCGCCCGCCGCGAAAGATATTCCCGCCGCCGATCACGACCGAGATCTGGGCACCTAGCTCGTGCACATCCCGGATCTCTCGGGCAAACTGGGTCAGGCGCGCGTCGTCAATGCTATCGTCGCCGCCACTGGCCAACGCCTCGCCACTGAGTTTCAGCAGTATTCGGCGGTAGGCAGTTCCCTCAGGCATAAAGGCTCTTTCAGCTGTCGTTGGACGCTTCACCCAATTGCAGTCGGGCAAACCGTTTCAATTGGATCGAAGTACCGATCCTCTTAGCTTCCTGATCAAGAAGTTTGGCAATCGTCAACTGCCCGTCGCGAATATACTCCTGATCGATCAAACATTCTTGCTGATAGAACTTCTCGATCTTGCCCTGAACGATCTTTTCGACCACGTGTTCGGGCTTGCCGCTCTGAGCCGCCTGATTGGCGAAAATTTCCTTTTCGCGCCCCAGATCCTCGGCCGGGACGTCCTCCCGGGTGCACCATTGGGGGTTGGCCGCCGCCACCTGCATCGCCACATCCTTGAGCACGGCGACCACTTCGGCAGCCTGATCTCCTGTCGCGTCAGTCGAGGCCTCCACAAGCACGCCAATCTTGCCGCCACCATGGACATAACCGCCTACCGCACCTGTGCCATCACCCGGAGAGAATCGTGCGACGCGGCGCACCAAAACGTTCTCGCCCATCGAGGCAATGCCGTCAGCGATGCTGTCGGCGACGGTCTTGCCCTCCACCGACATCGCGGCAAGCCCGACGTTCTCGGCTTCCTGCACGCCCTCGACAGCCTCGTTGCCCGGCAGAACCGAGGTCAGTCGGGTGGCCAGATCCAGAAATCCAGGAGTTTTGGCCACAAAATCCGTCTCGCAATTCAGCTCCAGCAATACGCCTTCGCCGGAAGAGACCAGATCCGCCACGACCATACCTTCGGCCGCGGTACGTCCCGCCCTCTTGGCAGCCGTCGCAAGGCCCTTTTCCCGCAATTGCTTGAGAGCCGCGTCGATATCCCCGCCGCTGTCGGTCAAGGCATTCTTGCAATCCATCATTCCTGCGCCGGTTTTATCGCGCAGAGACTTCACTTGAGCCGCTGTAATCGCCACTTCTGTATTCCTGGGGTCTTGGACTGCCACGACGTGCGTGGCAGCGAGCTAAACTGAGGGAGCCTGTTCTTCGCTGGCGGCCAATTCCTCTTCGATCGAAGGGGCGGCCGGCGCGTCGGTGTCGCCGTCATTACCGGCGGCAATCTTTTCTTCGAGTTCCGCCTTGCCCTCGAGGGCCGCGTCCGCAATCGAAGAGCAGAACAGTCGAATCGCGCGAATGGCGTCGTCGTTTCCGGGAACCTTGTAGTCGATAACTTCCGGATCACAGTTGGTGTCCACCACCGCAATCACGGGGATCCCCAGCTTGTTGGCTTCCTTGACCGCAATTTCCTCGCGCTTGGGGTCAATGACAAACAAGGCATCGGGGAGCTTGCGCATCTCCTTGATCCCGCCGAGCGACAGTTCCAGCTTCTCGCGTTCGCGCTCGAGTCCGAGGATTTCCTTTTTGGTGTAGACCTCGACGGTCGTCGGGTCGGCCAACATATCCTCGAGCTTGCGCAGACGGTCGATGGACGCCTTGATGGTCGGGAAGTTGGTCAGCATGCCGCCCAACCAGCGGTTGTTCACGAAATACATCTCGCTGCGCAGAGCTTCTTCCTTGATCGGCTCCTGCGCCTGCTTTTTCGTGCCGACGAAGAGAAGGGTTCCTCCCGAGGCGGCAAGCTCTCGCACCTGCCCATAGACCTCGCGGAACATGCGAACGGTCTGCTGCAAGTCGATGATATAAATCCCGTTGCGCGCACCAAAGATGTATCTCTTCATCTTCGGGTTCCATCGACTTGTCTGGTGACCGAAATGGACTCCGGCCTCCAGGAGCTGCTTCATTGTGGGCTCTGGCATACTATCTCCGTCAGATCCGGCCATCGGGCAGGCGAAAAACGCCCCTTATCCGGGGGCCGGTCCGATTTGGGTAGCAAAGGGCCGCTACCCCCGCAATGCGGGATCGCGCGCGGATCGGGCGTTTTCCCTGCCGATCCGGGCGCTAGCGGTTCATTCCCGCGATGAATTCCTCGTTGGTGGGCGTTTCTGCGAGCTTGTCGAGCAGAAACTCCATGGCTTCCACCGAATTGAGCTGCGAGAGAAGGCGGCGGAGGATCGCCACCCGCCCCTGAACCTCATCCCCCAGCAGCAGTTCTTCCTTCCGAGTTCCGGACCGGTTTACGTCGATCGCCGGGAAAACCCGTTTTTCGACCAGCCGACGGTCCAGGTGAACCTCCATATTGCCGGTTCCCTTGAACTCCTCGAAGATCACTTCATCCATCCGACTGCCGGTCTCGACCAATGCCGTCCCGATGATGGTCAGCGAACCGCCGTCCTCGATATTTCGAGCAGCTCCGAAGAATTTCTTGGGCTTATGCAGAGCATTGGAGTCCACGCCGCCCGACAGAACCTTCCCGGACGAGGGTGCCACCGTGTTGTAGGCCCTGGCCAGCCGGGTCACCGAATCGAGTAAAATCACCACGTCGCGGCCATGCTCCACCAGACGCTTCGCCTTTTCGATGACCATTTCAGCCACCTGGACATGGCGCGCTGGCGGTTCGTCAAACGTCGAACTGACCACCTCACCAGCCACCGATCGCTGCATATCGGTCACTTCTTCCGGGCGTTCGTCAACCAGCAGGACAATCAGATCGATCTCGGGATGATTTGCCGTGATCCCGCGTGCAATATTCTGCAACATCATGGTCTTGCCGGTGCGCGGGGGCGCCACCACCAGAGCTCGCTGCCCCCTGCCGATCGGCACCATCAAATCCAGGACCCGCCCGGTCGGCTCCTCTGCCCCGCATTCCAATTGAATCGCCTGATCCGGATACAGCGGCGTCAGATTATCAAACAGAACCTTCTGGCGGGACTCCGCCGGGGGGTCGTAATTGATCTCGTCGAGTTTCAGCAACGCGAAATAGCGCTCGTCGTCCTTCGGCGAGCGAATCTGGCCGGAAACAACGTCCCCGGTCCGCAGATCAAAGCGCTTTACCTGCGAAGGCGAAACATAGATATCATCCGGCCCGGCCAGATAGCTGTAATCCGGCGAACGCAGGAAGCCGAACCCGTCAGGCAGAACTTCAAGGACGCCATCTCCGTGGATCAGACCCTGACTTGCGGTCTGGGCCTGCAGGATCGCAAAAATCAGCTCCTGGCGGCGCATCGTCGAGGCTCCCTCGGCGTCAACCGAGCGAGCCATCCCGGCCAACTCCTGAATATCCCGACCCTTGAGGTCCGAAAGGTGAATCGGCGGCGGTGCATCGGCGGAAGCGGCCATCTCGGGCTCGTTTTCCACATCCACCACAGCGACGGGTGCCTCTGCCGGGGCCTCTTCCAGTTTGGTTTCCGCGCGTTTCGAAGCAGTTCGTCTTGGACTCATCTGATTGAACCGATTTAGTTTCCTGTAGAAGCCGGCAAGCGAAGATGCCGTAGAATGATAAGGGGGCGATCGGAGTGGTGTGGGAATCTGCGCGAACCGATTTCCCCGAAAGGGGATCAGCGACGCTCGCGCAGAGCCGGTTCTTATGATGAGTCTTGCCGAAGATCAAACCGAAGTGGGCCGAAACTGGGACGAGCTGCTGCGCCCTTCGCGCTTGACACCGGCCAGCTGATCGCGTTCGACTCGATGGATGAAATCGATCCGTTCCCAGAATTTCGTTCCGCTCGCCGCGCGGCTTGTGCTCCTGCTCAGCCTGGCTGCATCCGCGCTCTTCACCCTCCGTCCGGCTCATGCTGCCGACACACTCGAGGCCGGCACCTCTGCCCTGCAAGGGGAATTGGTGGACATTGTTGGCGATACCGCGAACTTCGACATCGCCGGAACCGACAGCAGCGTTGCGATTGGCACTGACGAACTGAAAAACCTGACCACCGAGGAGCCCCGACTGGTGGTCTATGGGGACGACGACAGCGTCAGCGGCACCGTGGTGGGCATCCGCGAGGGAAATCTGGCTGTACGCACGGAAAACCAGGAGACCGTCGAGGTTCCGCTTGACGAAATCGTCACTCTTGGCGGGCCAGCCGACGGCGCTTTTGACAGATGGTCCCGCGACAACCTCCGATTCTGGAGCGCATCACTGGACCTCTCCGCGTCGACCTCCCAGTCGACGACCGACACGACGCAAATCCTTTTTGGTGCGTCCGCGCGACGCAAATCCGACGACTCCGAGCTCAAGATGGGCGTCAGCTACCGCTACGGGACCCAGAAAGCCGACGGCGAGGCCAAGCAGACGAACCTAGACGAGGCCATCGGCACCCTGAATCTCCGCTATACGGTTTGGGATCGCCTTTTTGTCTTCGGCGACATGCAGGCCACCTACAACGCGATCCAGCGACTGAGCCTGCGGGCGCAGCCCAACGCGGGCGCCGGTTGGGATTTCATCGACACCGACGGCGGTCGACTCAGCGGCAAGGCGGGTTTCGGCTGGGTCTACGAGAGCTACTTCAACGACGAGCGTAACGAGTACGCCGCCCTCACACTTGGCCTGAACGGGGAGTGGGACCTTCCTCTCGACAGCACGCTTGCCGCAAGCGTCGAGTACCTGCCTGCCTTGAGCGACTTCGCCAACAACTACCTGCTTCAGGCTCGCCTGACCTACACGATCCCGGTCATCTCATTTCTTGATTTCAAGATTCAGGTCACCGACGATTACAACAACCAGCCCGCTGAAGACACGCAACCCAACAGCTTCTATTTCAACGTCGGACTCTCGGTCACGCTCTAGCCAACCTAGCGCAGCAACTCGATCAGCCCCTGCATGTCATCGGGCAAGGGGGCCTCGAAACAGAGAGGCTGATCGCTGACCGGATGGTTGATCTCCAGCCGGGAGGCATGCAGGGCGTGGCGCGGGAACTCCAGCAAGGCACTCCGCGCCAGGCCCGAAGCTCCCGTCGGCACGCGTCGCGACCCATAGAGTTCATCCCCGACCAGGGGATGACCGAGGCTCGCCATATGAACGCGGATCTGATGGGTACGTCCTGTCCGAGGACGGCACACGACCACAGCCGCCATCGGCCGGCCTCCGCCGAGGCGCTCCTCGACCTCCCAGGGCGTCACCGCCGATCGCTTCTGGCCGCTTTCGGCCTGCATCCGCTTGCGATTTCGAGGGTCCCGGCCAATCGGCAGATCGACCACGCCCGAAGGTTGGCGAGGCACACCACGCACAATGGCCAAATAGGATTTCCGAACACTTCGGGCCTGGAATTGCAGAGCAAGTCCCTGCAAGGCTTCGGGCGTTTTCGCGACCACCATCACCCCGGTGGTATCCTTGTCTAGTCGATGGACGATGCCCGGCCTCTGCGGATCCGGCCAGCCATCCCCCAGAGACCAGCGGTGCAGCAATGCGGCCACCAGCGTCCCGTGTCGCGTGCCGGGGGCCGGATGAGAGGCCATGCCGGCCGGTTTTGCGATCACGACCATTGCCTCGTCCTCGAAAAGCACCTCCAACGGCAGGTCTTCCGGTTCCACCCACGAGGGCTCTTCCGGAGGCAGAAAGATTTCCACGACGTTCCCGACACTCACGGGATAGCTGGTCTTGCGAGCGACGCCGTCGACCGAAACGTGACCTCCACGAATCAGGAAGGCAATCCGCGAACGCGTGGGCAGGAAGCTCTGCATCGCGAGAAAGCGATCCAACCTCTGCCCGGCACCCTCCAGCCCGACCACGCAGCGAACCGTCTCGCCCGCAGTTTTGTCGGCGCTCACGAGCGATCGCGCAAAAGATCGCGCGCCTGCGCTGCGTCGGCCTCGATCTGTGCCACCAGATCTGCCACCGACGGAAAGCGGATCTCGCCGCGCAGCCGATGTGCAAACCCGACCTCGATCGAGGTGCCGTATAAATCGCGATCGAAGTCGAAGAGGTGGACCTCGAGACGGCGCCCCACTCCACCAAAGGTTGGATTCGTTCCGAGGTTTGCCACAGCCGGCAAAGACTCCTCCGAACCAGCCAGCCGCACCCGAACGGCATACACCCCATCCGGCGGCAAAAGGCCGCCGAAGGGCAGAATATTGGCCGTCGGAAATCCAATCGTGGCGCCGCGACGGTCACCTTCGCGCACCGTTCCGAAAACGCGATGCAGACGACCCAACAGCCGCCCGGCTTCGGCCACGTCGCCAGCGGCCAATGCTCGACGGATCGCGCTGGAGCTGACTTTTCCCGATGGCGCAGCCACCGGCGATACAATCCCGACACGCAGGCCGAGTTCAGGACCCATACTCTCCAATAGTTCGGGTGTACCCAGCCGCCCATGGCCGAAAGTCACATCAAACCCCGCCACGATTCCGGAGGCACCCAGCTCGCCCACAATCACGTCGCGGAGAAACGCCTCCGCCTCGATCGCGGCGAACGAACGCGTGAAGCGTTGCAGAACGACCCCTGCAGCGCCGAGATCTCTCAGCCCCCGCATCCGCTCGGCCAGACTCGTGATCTGGGCTGGAGCCCGCTCCGGTGCAACCACGGAAATCGGATGCGGGTAGAACGTAAAGACAACAGGCTCTCCGCCCGTTTCCTCCGCCAGAGCGATGGTCCGAGCAAGGATCGCCTTGTGCCCCTGATGGAGCCCGTCGAAGTTCCCCAGCGCCACGACTGGCGCGCGAAAGCCCTTGTCTCTTTGATGGCGCAAAATCCGCATAACGAGTCGGACTGGATGGGTAACAAAATCCGCCCGGAGAAGCCCACCGTCAGAGGGAGCGTAATCTCTGCTGCGCTTCGGCCGCCTCCGGGGTACCGGGATACTTCTCGATCAGCTCCTTGAGATAGATCCGGGCATCCTGAAGATCCCCCGAGGCCGCAAACGCCTCAGCCTGTCTCAGCTTGGCTGCCGGCACTCGATCATTCTGCGGCCAACTGGTCGGGATTTCATTGTATGCCAGGATCGCCTCGTAGTACTTCCCCTGAGAAAAATACGCCTCACCGATCCAGTAGTGAGCATAGGGCGCCAGGGCACTCGCGCGATTACGACTGACGAAATTCCGCAAGGACTGCACCGAGCTTGGATAATCCCCTCGCTGGTAGGCCTCGAGCCCGCTACGATATTCGGCCTGATCGGGGCCACGCGCCAGATCCCCTCGCAAGTCGATGCCCAATGGTGCCGCGACCGGCGCGGCCGGCGCCACCGCCTGAGGCGTCTCCCAGCCGGCGTTCCCGGGAGTCCCTGCAGCGCCCTGCGCCGCTCCGCCGGAAGGCCAGCGAGCACCGGCGGGGTTCGCACCCCGCG